>NZ_JAVDVJ010000008.1:0-142261 GCF_031456825.1 Luteimonas sp. 3794
ACGCAGCCCAAACTCGCTGCGCTCAGACATGGGCTGCTCTTCGGCCACGCCAGGCTCCGGTGCTCGGCTCGCTCTACGGCTCGATTCAAGTCAAAAGCCAAGGCCAAAGGCAAGAGCAACTGCAAGAGCAAGGACAAGGGCAAGGGCAAGGGCAAAAAACCAAAAGCGGGACCCGCCGAAGCCAGCACACCACGCCGCCTCCTCAAGCAACGCAAACCCACAAAAAAAGCCCCGCAGAAGCGGGGCTTTTCTCGAAATCCTGTAAACCGTCAGTCCCGCAATTCGATCACATCGAACTCCGCCACCGGATCCACCTCCGCGTCGTAATCCACATCGCTGCGCTCGAACCCGAACAACTTGAGGAATTCGTGCTTGTAGCCGGCGTAATCGGTCAGCGCGAACAGGTTCTCGCTGGTGATCTGCGGCCACAGCGCCTTGCACTGCGCCTGCACGTCGTCGCGCAGTTCCCAGTCGTCGAGACGCAGGCGGGCTTCGGCGTCGACCTCGGGCGCCGCCCCATCGGTGCGATACATGCGCTCACGGAACAGGCGGTCGAGCTGATCGAGCGTCCCCTCGTGCAAGCCCTTCTCCTTCATCACCTTGAAGGCGATCGCGATGTAGAGCGGCAGCACCGGAATCGCGGCGCTGGCCTGGGTGACCACCGACTTAAGTACGGCCACGTTCGCGCTGCCGCCGGTCTCGGCGAGCTGCGCATCGATACGCCGGGCGGTCGCGTCGAGGTCGGCCTTGGCCTTGCCCAGCGCGCCGTGCCAGTAGATCGGCCAGGTGATCTCGGTGCCGATGTAGCTGAAGGCCACGGTCTTCGCGCCATCGGCCAGCACGCCGGCCTCGCGCAGCGCGTCGATCCACAGCTGCCAGTCCTCGCCGCCCATCACGGTCACGGTGTCGGCGATCTCCTGCTCGGTGGCAGGCTCGATCGACGCTTCGATGATCTGGTCCTTGTTGGTGTCGATCGCGGTCGAGGTATAGGCCTCGCCGATCGGCTTGAGCGCGGATCGCTTCACTTCGCCCGTGCCCGGCAGCTTGCGCACCGGCGAGGCCAGCGAATAAACCACCAGATCGACCTGGCCGCCCATCTCGTTTTTGATCAGGTCGATCGCCTGCGCACGCGCGGCGTCGGAGAAGGCATCGCCGTTGATCGAGCGGCTGTAGAGGCCGGCTTCTTTCGCATAGCGATCGAACGCGGTCGAGTTGTACCAGCCGGCGGTGCCGGGCTTCTTCTCGGTGCCGGGTTTTTCGAAGAACACGCCGAGCGTGTCGGCGCCGAAGCCGAACGCAGCACTGATGCGCGCCGCCAGGCCGTAACCGCTGGACGCGCCGATCACCAGCACCTTCTTCGGACCGTCTTCGCGCACACCGCGCGCCTGCGTTGCCGCGATCTGGTCGCGCACGTTGTGATCGCAGCCGGTCGGATGCGTGGTGGTACAGATGAAACCGCGGACTTTGGGATGGATGATCACTGGTGTCGCCCGTGTGTCTGGAAACGTGGTGGCCAGTTTACGGGCTGGTGCCGTTGCGGTCCCGTACGGGGGCCGATGGTATGGCCGCACAGGGGTGGAATCAGGTGCTGTTCGAATCCCACTCTCTCCTTCATGCGGGCGGGCGCGATTGACAGCGCGTGGGCGCCCGGCTGAACTGTGCGCTGGATTCTTCCCCTGGATGCACGCATGCCGTCTCGCTGGACCGATTCACCGCTGCGCTACGGCCTGGTCACGCGACTGCTGCATTGGGGCATGGCCGCCCTGTTCGCCTGGCAGTTCACCGGCATGGGCGTGAAGCTGCTGCTCGGTCGCCATCCCCTGACCGCGTTTCTGGTCGGCACGCACAAGCCGATCGGCACGCTGTTGATGCTGGCGCTCCTGCTGCGCGGCGCCTGGGGTCTGTCGCAGTGGCGCAATCGTCCGCCGCATCCGGCGACGCTGATCGGCCGTCTGGCGCTCGCCGGGCATGCGGTGTTGTATGCGTTGATGTTCTACGTGCCCACCGTCGCGCTGCTGCGCGAATACGGAAGCGGCCGCGGCTTCGCGCCGTGGGGCGTGCCGCTGTTTCCGGCGACCGGCGAGCACATCGGCTGGCTGATGGCGCCGGCCAACCTGTCTCACGGCGCGCTGGCGTGGACGTTGCTGGCACTGATCGTCGGACACGTGCTGATGGTCGCCCTACACCACGTTTTCTGGCGCGACACCACGCTCGCGCGGATGGCCGGCAGACTCTGACGTCCAAATTCCCTGTAGGAGCGCGCTCGCGCGCGACGGGCTTCACCTGGGAGCCTCTCTTCGCGCGCGAGCGCGCTCCTACATGGGGGACGGGATATGGCGAGCAGATCGTGTCCAGTGGTGGCGCCGACCCAACTGTCGCAATGGGTTCGGGCGGAGACTTGCGGTGACCGTCGGGCACGTGGCGATGGTCATTCTGCACTCCGCCTGGGCGACACGACGCTTGCGCAGACGGCGAGCAAGTCCTGACTACTCCGGGGTCTCTGTAGGAGCGCGCTCGCGCGCGATGGGCTTTGCCTGGAAACCTCTTCGCGCGCGAGCGCGCTCCTACATGGAAAATGGGACTTCCCACGACCCCATCCGCGCGCACATCGGCTGACGGCGACCGACGTCGCGCTATACGTCGCTAAGCCGCAGCGTGATGCACGCCGGCCACCGCACGCCCCGACGGATCGGCGGCGTTCGCGAACGCCGCGTCCCACGCGATCGCCGCGGGCGACGAACACGCGATCGACTTGCCACCGGGCACCGTTGCCGCCGCAGCCGGCGACGGGAACTCGCGTTCGAATACGCTGCGGTAGAAGTAGGCTTCTTTGGTCTGCGGCGGGTTGTACGGAAAGCGATTCGCAGCCGAGGCGAGCTCACGGTCGCTGACCTGCGCCTCGGCATGCGCCTTGAGCCCGTCGATCCAGCCGTAGCCGACGCCGTCGCTGAACTGCTCCTTCTGCCGCCACAGGATCTCGTCAGGCAGATGCCCGTCGAACGCCGCGCGCAGCACGCCCTTCTCCATGCGCTGGAAGCCGTCGCTGCCGCGGTGGATCATCTTGTGCGCGGCGTCGAAGCGCATCGCCACGTCGAGGAACTCGCGGTCGAGGAACGGCACGCGCGGTTCCACGCCCCAGGCCATCATCGACTTGTTCGCGCGCAGGCAGTCGTAGGTGTGCAGCGCGTCGAGCTTGCGCACCAGTTCCTCGTGGAACTGCCGCGCGTCCGGTGCCTTGTGGAAGTACAGATAGCCGCCGAAGATCTCATCGGAGCCCTCGCCCGACAGCACCATCTTCACGCCCATCGCCTTGATTCGGCGCGCGAGCAGGAACATCGGCGTCGACGCGCGGATCGTGGTCACGTCGAAGGTTTCGACGTGGCGGATCACATCGGGAATCGCATCGAGGCCTTCCTCGAAGGTGTACTCGAAGCCGTGATGCACGGTGCCCAGCGACTCGGCGGCGATCGCCGCGGCGGCGAGATCAGGCGACCCCTTGAGACCGATCGCGAACGAATGCAGGCGCGGCCACCAGGCTTCACTCTGATCGCCGTCCTCGACGCGATGGCGCGCGTAGCGCGCAGCGACGGCCGCGACCAGCGAGGAGTCCAGACCACCCGACAGCAGCACGCCGTAGGGCACGTCGGTCATCAGCTGACGATGCACGGCGGCCTCGAACGCTTCACGCACGTCGTCGAGCGAGACATCCACGCCTTCGACCGCATCGAAGTCGCGCCACGGCCGCCGGTAGTACTGCGTGAGCACCCCGCTCGCGCTGTCGTACCAATGGCCGGGCGGGAACTGCGCGACATCGGCGCAGGTATCGGCCAGTGCCTTCATCTCCGACGCGACGCGCAGGCGGCCTTCGCGGTCGTGGCCCCAGTACAGGGGCACGACGCCGATCGGATCGCGGGCAATGATCGCGCGGCCGCTGTCGCGGTCCCATAACGCGAACGCGAAAATGCCGTTGAGGCGTTCCAGAAATGCCGACGGGCCGCTGCCGTCGGCCGCGTGCTCGCGATACAACGCGCTGACCACTTCGCAGTCCGACGCTGTCTGGAATGCGTAGGGCACGCGTAGTTCGGACTTCAGCGCCTGGTGGTTGTAGATCTCGCCGTTGACCGCGAGCACCAGCGCGCCGTCCTCGGACAACAATGGCTGCGAACCACCCGCCGGGTCGACGATCGCCAACCGTTCGTGCACGAGGATCGCGCGGTCGTCGACGTGCACGCCGCTCCAGTCAGGGCCGCGGTGGCGCTGGCGCTGCGAGCACTGCAGGGCCTCCCGGCGCAGGGTGGCGATGTCGTCGCCGGATTGCAGGCCGAAGATGCCGAAGATCGAACACATGGTGGAGCTCCTGGGATGTCGTGGATCGCGATGTCGGTGGCGCCGGATGCGGGGCACAAAAAAACCCGCAGCGCGGCCGATGCGGGTTCGTGTTCCGGTGCCTGCGCGTCTTGCCTTACTGCTGCGTCAGCTCCCACACCCGCCTCGGCCGCGCACGATTATTCGTGCGCAGTGCGTTGCGGTTGCGATTGTTGGCGGCGATGCGGGGCATGGACTGCAACCTAAAGGCTCTGCGGTGGGCGCGCAACCGTTGCGTGCGCAACGGCTGCGCCGAAGGACACCCGCCTGGGGTCAGCGGGCTGGCAGTGCGTCGACGGGGAGCTCGGCAGCCGCCTTGGCCTCGGCGGCTAGCCGGTCCGGGTCGACCAGACGCGGATTGTCGAGCACTTCGGCCAGACGCTCGCGATCCAGCTGTCCCGTCCAGCGCGCCACCACCAAGGTGCCGATGCCATTGCCGGTGAGATTGGTCAGTGCACGACCCTCCGACATGAAGCGGTCGATGCCGACGATCAGCGCGATGCCTGCCAGCGGGATCACGCTCTCGAACGCCGCCAGCGAAGCCGCCAGCGTCACCAGGCCCGCGCCGGACACCCCGGCCGCACCGTTCGAGGAAATCAGCATGAAGACCAGCAAAGCGATCTGCGTGCCGATCGGCACCTCGATGCCGAACGCCTGGGCGATGAAGATCGCGCCCATCGTCATGTAGATCGCGGTGCCGTCCAGGTTGAACGAATAGCCGGTGGGAATCGTCAGGCCGACGACCGACTTCGGCACGCCGGCGGCTTCGAGTTTCGCCAGCATGCGCGGCAGCACCGTCTCCGAGGACGAGGTACCCAGCACGATCAGCAACTCGTCGCGGATCATGCGGATGTACTTGAAGATGCTGAAGCCCGACCACCAGCAGATCGGTCCCAGCACTAGGAACAGGAACAGCAGGCAGGTCATCCAGAAGCTGACCATGAAGTAGCCGAGCGAGCCGAGGATGGCGCTGCCGTATTCGCCGATGGTGAACGCCATGCCGCCCATCGCGCCCAGCGGCGCGAACCACATGACGATCTTGATGACGCCGAACATCACCTGGGCGATGGTGTCGAGCGCCGCGACCGCCGGCTTGCCGCGCTCGCCAAGCATCGTGATCGCGCAGGCGACGAGGATCGCCATCACCAGCACCTGGATCAGCTGCCCTTCGACGAAGGCGCCGAAAAACGAGCCGGGAACCAGATGCAACAGGAATCCTGTCAGCCCCTCGCCCGCCGCGGCGCCGGCGCTGCTGAGCGTGCCTTCGGCCGCGGAGGCGTCGAAGGTCGCGAGATCCAGGCCGAGCATGCGGCCAGGGCCCAGCAGGTTGATGACGACCAGGCCGATGCCCAGTGCGAACACGGTGGTGATGTTGAAGTAGATGACGGTCTTGAGCGCCAGGCCGCCGGCCTTGGCGAGGTTGCCGAGCCCGGCAATACCTACTGCGACGGTCGCGAAGATGGTCGGCGCGATGACCACCTTGACCAGTTTGATGAAGAGGTCGGCCAGCCATTTCATCTGTGCGCCGACTTCAGGCGCGGCCAGACCGATGGTGATGCCCGCGGCGATGCCCACCAGCACCCAGAAATACAGGTGGTGCCACAGCTTCTTGCGCTTCGGCGCGGGCCCGGGTGTCGGGGCTTTGACAGCGTTCGGAGTCGAGGTATCGGTCTGCATGCCGCAAGCCTGCCAGATGAACGGCCGTTGCAAACTCACACCATGTAACTAGGTGGCGCAGTCAGGTTTGTCGCGGTCAACACTGCACAGGATTCGACCGCGGCCTGCGAAGAGTCCCGTTGAATGCAGGCGCGCTTGCGCGCGGTGGCCTTTTTGCAGATCGCGCATGCGCCCCGTCAACGCTTCTGATCAGGCGCCGTCCGGCACGTCGGGCCGTAGGCTTCGGCGTATGATCTGCCGAAGCACCGCAGCAGTCCATCGACGACGTCGAGATTGGGTGGCCAACGCATCCGCATCGGCGGCAGCCCGGGCTGAGTGGGCATCTCCAGGTAGCCGTCAACCAACGGCGGCATGCCGGGCGTGTCCGGATACGGCTGCGCAGCGAGCGACGCGCGCGCCTGCGCGAGCGCCGCGCGGTCACCCCCGAGGAATGCCACGGTGGCATCGAGATAATGGTTCCAGCCAGCCGGATCCTGATCGGCCGGCTTGCGCGTCGTCGCCAGCAGCGCAATCGCCTCGGCGTTGCGACCTGCCTGCGCCAGCATCTGGCCCTGATGCCAGGCGACCGTGGGCGAGGCTTGCGGATGCCGTTCGCGCCAGGCTGCGATCAGCTCGGCTGCGGCGAGCTGGCAGCCGGGGATGTTGCCGAGGCGGCGCCAGCCGCCATCAGGCATCGACTGATCGAACGCAGGCTCGTCGAGCGCGAGCATGGCTTCGCGGTCGACACTGCAGTCCGGGTTGGCGGTGTCGTGTGCATGGACCGGGGCAGCAAGGCAAAGCGCGGCGATCAGCAAGCACGTGCGCATGGCATCTCCTGATGCGGAAATCCTGATGCAGCGCGACGGGTTCCGCTGCGCGCGAACCATCCTATCGGGAGCGCTGTGCCACGTGCAGCCCCCAACGAAAACGGGCCGCTTGCGCGGCCCGTTTCGTATTGCATGCAACGCTGGCGATTACTCGGCCGGCGTGCCTTCGCCTTCGGCGACGGCCTTCATCGACAGGCGGATGCGGCCCTGCTTGTCGACTTCCAGCACCTTGACCTTGACCACGTCGCCTTCCTTGAGCACGTCGCCGACCTTCTCGACACGCTCGTTGGAGATCTGCGACACGTGGACCAGACCATCCTTGCCGGGGGAGATCGTCACGAATGCACCGAAGTCCATCAGCTTGACGACCTTGCCCTCGTAGATGCGGCCCGGCTCGACGTCGGAGGTGATCTGCTCGATGCGTTCCTTCGCGGCGCGACCGGCGGCGGCGTCGACCGAGGCGATCGTGATCGTGCCGTCGTCCTGGATGTCGATCTGGGTGCCGGTTTCCTTGGTGATCGCCTGGATGACCGAACCACCCTTGCCGATGACTTCGCGGATCTTGTCGGGGTGGATCTTGATCGTGATCAGGCGCGGCGCGAACTCGCTGAGTTCGGTACGGGCCGTGGTCAGCGCGCTGCTCATCTCCTGCAGGATGTGCAGACGGCCCTGCTTCGCCTGCGCCAGCGCGACCTTCATGATCTCTTCGGTGATGCCCTGGATCTTGATGTCCATCTGCAGCGCCGAGATGCCGTTCGTGGTGCCGGCGACCTTGAAGTCCATGTCGCCGAGGTGATCTTCATCACCCAGGATGTCCGACAGCACGACGAAGTCGTCGCCTTCCTTGATCAGGCCCATCGCGATGCCGGCGACCGGTGCCTTGATCGGCACGCCCGCGTCCATCAGCGCCAGCGAGGAACCGCAGACCGACGCCATCGACGAAGAACCGTTCGACTCGGTGATCTCCGACACGACGCGGATGGTGTACGGGAACTCTTCCATCGTCGGCATCACGGCGAGCACGCCGCGCTTGGCCAGACGGCCGTGGCCGATCTCGCGGCGCTTGGGACCCATCATGCGGCCGGCTTCGCCCACCGAGTACGGGGGGAAGTTGTAATGGAACAGGAAGTGCTCTTTGTACTCGCCGGCGACGGCGTCGATGATCTGGCCATCGCGCGCGGTGCCGAGGGTCACGGCGACGATCGCCTGCGTTTCGCCACGGGTGAACAGCGAGGAGCCGTGCACGCGCGGGAGGATGCTGACCTTCGAGCTGATCGGACGCACGGTGTCGAGCGCGCGACCATCGATACGGACCTTGGTCTTGAGGACCGAGTCGCGCATCGTCTGGTATTCCTGCTCGCCGAATTCCTTCGACAGTTCGCTGCTCGACCAGGCGTTGGCTTCGGCATGCGGCTGCACGGCTTCGAGGATCGCCTTCTTGACCTTGGAGATCGCGTCCTTGCGCTCGAGCTTGTCGCGCACCTGGAACGCGCTGGCAAGCTGCTCGCCGACCGCGCTGCGGATGGCCGAGATCAGGCCTTCGTTGGCGGCAGGCGCCGACCACTCCCACTTCGGCTTGCCGGCTTCGGCAACGAGCTCGTTGATCGTGGCAATGGCCACCTGCATCTGCTGGTGGCCGAACATCACGGCGCCGAGCATCACGTCTTCCGACAGTTCCTTCGCTTCCGACTCGACCATCAGCACGGCATTCGCGGTACCGGCGACGACGAGCTCGAGGTCCGAATCCTTGAGCTCGGACACGGTCGGGTTCAGCAGGTACTGGCCGTCCTTGTAACCGACCTTGGCGGCACCGATCGGGCCGTCGAACGGTGCGCCCGAGAGCGACAGCGCGGCCGATGCGCCGATCAGGGCAAGGATGTCGCCGTCGATCTCCGGGTTCATCGACATCACGGTGGCGATGATCTGGACTTCATTGCGGAAGCCATCGGGGAACAACGGGCGGATCGGACGGTCGATCAGGCGCGACGTCAGCGTTTCCTTCTCGGTGGCGCGACCTTCACGCTTGAAGAAGCCGCCCGGGATACGGCCGCCGGCGTAGAACTTCTCCTGGTAGTCGACGGTCAGCGGGAAAAAGTCCTGCCCTTCGCGTGCCGTCTTGTTGGCCACTGCGGTGACCAGCACCTGGGTACCTTCGCACGACACCATGACGGCGCCGCCGGCCTGGCGCGCGATCTCGCCGGTCTCAAGCGTCACCGTGTGGTTGCCGTACTGGAAGCTCTTTGTCACTTTCGCCACGTTGAATTCCTTGATGTCTCTTGCGATGAACCGACCGGGACCCATGCCCCGTCCGGGCGGGCGCTGCCACGCCCTAAAAAGAACCGCGGCGCATTTCTGCGCCGCGGTGGGTATCGGGTTTAGCGACGCAGGCCGAGCTTTTCGATCAGGGCCTTGTAGCGATCGGCGTCCTTGCGGTGCAGATAGTCCAGCAAGCTGCGCCGACGGTTGACCATCATCAGCAGGCCGCGGCGGCTGTGGTGGTCCTTCTTGTGCGTCTTGAAGTGCTCGGTCAGGTGCACGATGCGTGCGGTCAGCAGGGCGACCTGGACTTCCGGGGAACCGGTGTCGTTGTCGCCGCGCTTGTGTTCTTCGATGATCTTGCCGTTGTCGATGGTGCTGGTCATTTCATGCTCTCTGGACGCGGGTCCCGCAGAAGACGGCGACGTGTCGTGTGACCGTCGCGTACCGCCCGGACCGCCTGTGGATTAGGTGCTGCAGTGTGCCCTGAAAAAGGCCGCGGAATTGTACCGCTGGGCGGACGGCCGGACAAGGCGGCCATTCAGGGCCCGGTGGCGTTCGCGTCGGCCCGACGGAACATGCGTTGCGGTTTCAGGCGCCCGTCCTCGGCCACCTGCCCCAGGCCTTCGGCGCGACCGTCCGGCCCGATGATGGCCACCTCGCCCGCCGGGGCGAAGGGGCCCGACGCATCCTGCCCGTTCTGTAGGCGCGCCGCCTGGCGCGCGTCGACGTGGACCCGCGGCCAGGCCAGCATGCCCGCCTCGATCTCCAGCAGGCAGGCTTCGAGCTGCGGTTCGCCGCGCGCGGCCAGCGCCTGCAGGTCTTCGAGTGTCCACATGCGCGGATCGCGGAAGGGATCGACCCACAGCCGGCGCAGTTCGGCGACATGCGCGCCGCAGCCCAGCAGTTCGCCGAGATCGCGGACCAGGCTGCGGACGTAGGTGCCCGATCCGCATTCGACATGCAGGCGCAGTTGCGGCATGCCGCCAGGGTCGAGCACGCCGTCGAGCAGATCGGCCGCCGACTGCAGTTCGAAGGCGTGGACATCCACCGGCCGCACGTCGACTTCGACCGTCTCGCCGCGCCGCGCCTTGGCGTACAGCGGCTCGCCGCCGCGCTTGAGTGCCGAGTAGATCGGTGGACGCTGCTGGATGCGCCCGACCAACTGGCCGAGCGCGGCATCGAGAGTTTCGATGGTCAACGCGGGCACCGGGCGCTCGCGCAGAATCTCGCCATCGGCGTCGTCGGTGTCGGTGACCTGACCAAGCCGGGCGACCGTGGTATAGGCCTTGCGTGCGCCGAGCAGGCCGCCGGCGATCTTGGTCGCCTCACCGAAACAGACCGGCAGCAGACCGGTCGCCAGCGGATCGAGGCTGCCCGTATGACCACCCTTCTCGGCACGGAACAGGTGGCGGACGCGTTGCAGCGCCTGGTTGGAACTCATGCCACGCGGTTTGTCGAGCAGCAGGATGCCGTCGAGCTTGCGGAACTTCGTGCGCGGGCGGTCCTGCTGCCGACGCTTGCCGCGCGGGCGCGCGGGCGCCGCAGGCGAAGCGCCGGCGTCAGTCGGTGGAAGATTCGCCGACATCGCGCAGCAGGTTGTCGATGCGCTCGCCGCGGTCGACGGAATCGTCGTAATGGAAATGCAGCTCCGGTACGTGGCGCAGCTTGACTGCGCGCGCAAGGCGGAAGCGGATCTCGTACGCGACCGCCTTCAGCCCCTTCATCGCCTCGTCGGCGCGCTCGGACTGCAGCGCGGTCACGAAGACCTTGGCGTGCGCCATGTCACGCGTGACCTCGACATCGGACACGCTGACCGACGGCAACCCGTGTTCGGCGACTGCCTCGCGCACGAGCGTTCCGAGCTCACGACGGAGCTGGGCGGAGACGCGATCGGTACGGTGGAAGGATTTCGTGGGCACGGATGGAGCACCTGTTGCAATGGGACGGAAAAAGTCTGAAGCGGTCCGGGCGACACCACCCGAGACGACGACGGCCGGGTCCGTATCCACGGAGCCCGGCCGCCGGCATTGCATCCGGCGCCCTTACAGGGTGCGCTGGACCTCGATACGCTCGAAGCACTCGATCTGATCGCCCGGCTTGACGTCGTTATAGGCCTTGACGCCGATGCCGCACTCGGTGCCGTTACGCACTTCGTCGACGTTTTCCTTGAAGCGGCGCAGCGATTCCAGTTCGCCCTCGAAGATGACCGTGTTGTCGCGCAGCACGCGGATCGGCTTGTTGCGCTTGACCACACCCTCGATGACCATCGAACCCGCGACCGCACCAAACTTGGAACTGCGGAACACGTCGCGCACTTCGGCGGTACCGATGATCTCCTCGCGGATCTCCATGCCGAGGATGCCCGAAGCGACCTGCTTGACCTGGTCGATCACGTCGTAGATCACCGAGAAGTAGCGCAGATCCAGCGCGCTGTTCTCGATCACCTTGCGCGCGGATGCATCGGCGCGGACGTTGAAGCCGATGATGGTGGCCTTCGCCGCGGCCGCCGAATTGGCGTCCGATTCGGTGATGCCGCCGACGCCGGAGACGATGACGTTGATGCGGATCTGCTCGTTCGACAGTGCGACCAACGACTGCTTGAGCGCTTCGACCGAGCCCTGCACGTCCGCCTTGATGACCAGGTTGAGCGACAGCTGCTGCTCGGCCTGGCCCATCTGCGCCATGATGTCTTCCATGCGGTTGCCCGCGGCCTGCACCAGACGCGTCTCGCGGCGCTTGGTGTCACGCTGCTGGGCGACTTCCTTGGCCAGGCGCTCGTCGGCGACGACGACGAAATCGTCGCCCGCATCCGGCACGCCCGACAGGCCGAGCACCTGCACCGGGATCGACGGGCCTGCCGTCTGCACCTGGCCGCCGGTCTCGTCGAACAGCGCACGCACGCGGCCGTACTGGACGCCACAGACGAGGTAGTCGCCGCGCGCCAGCAGACCGTTCTGCACCAGCACCGTCGCGACCGGGCCGCGGCCCTTGTCGAGCGAGGATTCGATGACCGTACCGCTCGCGCGGCCTTCGCCCACGGCGCGCAGTTCGAGGATTTCAGACTGCAGCGAGATCGCATCGAGCAGATCGTCGACGCCGTCGCCGGTCTTGGCCGACAACTCCACCATCTGCGTGTCGCCGCCGAAGTCCTCGGCCACGATGTCGTGCTCGAGCAGTTCGTTCTTGACGCGCGACGGATCGGCGCCCGACTTGTCGATCTTGTTGATCGCCACGATCAGCGGCACCTTCGCCGCCTTCGCGTGCTTGATCGCCTCGACCGTCTGCGGCATGACGCCGTCGTCGGCCGCGACCACCAGGATCACGATGTCGGTGAGCTTGGCGCCGCGTGCGCGCATCGAGGTAAATGCCGCGTGGCCCGGGGTGTCGAGGAAGCTGATGACGCCCTTGTCGGTTTCGACGTGATACGCGCCGATGTGCTGGGTGATGCCACCCGCTTCGCCCGAGGCGATCTTGGTGCGACGGATGTAGTCCAGCAGCGAGGTCTTGCCGTGATCGACGTGACCCATGATCGTGACCACCGGCGGCCGCGCGACCTGGTCGCCCTGCGCTTCGCCCACGTGCGCGATCAGCTCGCTCTCGGCGTCGTCCGCGTCGGCGCGCACCGGAATGTGGCCGAGCTCTTCAACGGCCAGCGCCGCGGTGTCGTGGTCGATCGACTGGGTGATGGTCGCCATGACGCCCATCTTGAACAGCGCCTTGACCACGTCGCCGCCCTTCATCGCGAGCTTCTGCGCGAGGTCGGCCACGGTGATCGCTTCGCCGATCGCGACTTCGCGCTGCATCGGCGCGGTCGGACGTTCGAAGCCGTGCGGGCCACCACCACTGCGCGACGGCGCATTGCCGCGACGCTGCGGACCACCGCGCTGCGGCTTGCCGCGCGTGTTGCTGGTGCTGCGACGGGCGCGATCGGAGGCGCTCAGGTGCAACTGACCGGCGAAACGCGCGGTCTTGTCGTCGTCCTCGACGCCACTGACCATCGCGTGCGAGCCGCGGTTGCCCTTCTGCTTGGCGCCGGCGGGCGCATTGCGATCGTCCGCGCGCGGCGGCGTGGCCGGCTTGTGACCATGACCGTGCGCAGCCGGCGGGCGGCGCGTCGCTTCGGCTTCTTCCGGCGGCGCGGCGGCAGCGGCCGCGGCGACCTGGCGCAGACGCTCGGCCTCGGCTTCCGCTTCGCGCTTGCGCGCCTGGACTTCCTCGGCGCGGCGCTTGTCGTCTTCCGCCAGGCGCTGCTGCTCGGAGAGGTTCTTCGCACGCGATTCTTCAAGCTTGCGCAGGATCTCGGCGCGCTCGGCATCCGGATCGATCGCCGCCGCGTTGGGGTTCAGCGTGACCTTCTTGCGCACGACGACATCGACCGTCTGGCGGTTCTTGCCGCCACCGACCGTCAGTTCCTGCTTGCGGCTGCGGCTGAGCGTGATCTTCTTCGGCGCAGCGACTTCCTCGGCCGGGGCATCGCCCTTGCCGTGTGCGCGCTTGAGGAAACCGAGCAGCTTGAGCTTCTCGGCACTGGTCACGCTCTGGTCGGGATCGCTGAACGGCATGCCCGCTTCGGACAGCTGTTCAAGCAGTTTCTCGACCGGCGTATTCACCAGTGCGGCCAGCTTGCGGATGGTGGTTTGTTGCGACATTCGTGATTCCGGTTCCTTGCGCGCCGCCGCGAATTGCGGGGCGCAGTGGATTTGTCATTCTACCGCTGCATGGGATTCGTTCCGAACGGGATCGTCATCCGTGGCTGGCGGCCGCGTTCTAGGCCGGTGCAGGGCACCGGCCCGGCGCGACCCGTCAGCCTTCCCTTTCCAGCCGCGCGATCTCTTCGGCGCGCGCGGCGAGGATCAGCGCGGCGGCGCGGGCCTCGTCGAGGTCCTCGATGCCGAACTCGACCACTTCGTCCGCGCCCAGGTCCGAGAGGTCTTCACTGGTGCGGATGCCGTGGGCGGCCAGCGCGTACGCCGTCGCCTCGTCCATGCCGTCGAGCGCGAGCAGGTCGTCCGCCGGCGCATTCTCGTCGGCTTCCTCTTCGACCGCGAGCGCGTCGTTGAGCAGCGAGTCGCGCGCACGGCCGCGCAGTTCCTCGACGATGTCCTCGTCGAAGCCCTCGACCGCCAGTAGCTCGCCGACCGGCACGTAGGCGATTTCCTCGACCGTGCTGAAGCCCTCGGCGACCAGGATGCCGGCGATTTCCTCGTCGACTTCCAGCTTCTCCTGGAACAGGGCACGCGCCGACGCCTGCTCGGCATCGGTTTTCGCGGTGACCTGGTCCTGGGTCATCACATTGAGCTGCCAGCCCGACAGGCGGCTGGCGAGGCGCACGTTCTGGCCGCCCTTGCCGATCGCCTGGGCGAGCTTGTCCTCGGCGACCGCGAGGTCCATCGAGTGCTTGTCTTCGTCGACGACGATGGACTGCACTTCAGCCGGCGCCATCGCATTGATGACGAACTGGGCCGGATTGTCCGACCACAGCACGATGTCGACGCGCTCACCGTTCAACTCGTTCGACACCGCCTGCACGCGCGAACCGCGCATGCCGATGCAGGCGCCGATGGGATCGGTGCGGGTGTCGTAGGCCAGCACGGCGATCTTGGCGCGGTCGCCGGGATCGCGCGCGCAGGCCTTGATCTCGACCAGGCCCTGACCGACTTCCGGCACTTCGAGCTTGAACAGCTCCATCATGAATTCCGGCGCGGCGCGGCTGATGAACAGCTGCGGGCCACGGGGCTCGCTGCGCACGTCGTAGAGGTAGCCGCGAATGCGGTCGCCGGCACGCACGACGTCGCGCGGAATCGCCTTGTCCTTCTGGATCAGCGCTTCTGCGTTGCCACCCAGGTCAACGTAGACGTTACCGCGCTCGACGCGCTTGACCACGCCGGTCACCAGCTCGCCGACGCGATCCTTCCACGCATCGACGACCTGCTGGCGCTCTGCCTCGCGCACACGCTGCACGATGACCTGCTTGGCGGCCTGGGCGGCGATGCGACCGAAATCGACGTTCTCGATCTGCTCTTCGATGTAGTCGCCGACCTCGACGCCTTCGGCCTCGTCGATCGCGTCCATCAGACGCAGCTGGCGGTCGGGCGACTCCATGACGACGTCATCGGCCACGACTTCCCAGCGGCGGAACGTCTCGTAGCTGCCGTCCTTCGAATCGATCGCGACGCGCGTCAGCACGTCCTGATCCAGGTACCGCTTCTTGGCGGCAGTCGCCAGCGCGGCTTCGATGGCCTCGAGAATCACCGACTCCGGGACGCCCTTCTCGCTCGCGACCGCGTCGACGACCAGCAACAGTTCCTTGCTCATCTTTTCATTCACTCCGCACCGGTCGACGGATCCGCCGACCGCTTGTTGTCACGTGGTGTGTGGTTGGCCTTGCGGGTCGCGCCGGTGGCGCGGCCGTTGTCCTTCTTGTCCTTCGACGCGGCGAGGCCCAGCGCAGCCCAGTCGGGCACCACGCGGGCTTTCTCGATGTTGTCGGCCTGCACGGTGAGCGCATTGCCGTCGACATCGAACGTCACGGTGTCACCTTCGACGGCGGTGATGCGACCGGTCAGGCGGCGGCGCCCGTCCTGCGGCAGCTTCAGGCCGACCTTCGCGGTCTCGCCCTGGAACTGCGCGAACTGGGCAACGTTGAACAACGGACGATCGATCCCGGGCGACGACACCTCGAGGGTGTAGTTGCCGGTGATCGGATCCTCGACGTCGAGCTGCGCCGACACTTCGCGGCTGACCGCCTCGCAGTGTTCGATCGTCACGCCCTGCCCGCCTTCGCCTTCCGGATCGGCCTGGCCGGCTTCCGCGCTTGCCGGCACATCGATGTAGATGCGCACGAGCGCGCCACCCGGCGCCGTCAGGTATTCGATGCCCAGCAGTTCGAGCCCGAGGGCCTTAACCGTCGGTGCCAGCAGTTCCGTCAGTTGTGTCGCCTTGTCCGCCACTGATCCCTCGTCCGTTGCGTATCCGGTATCGCACGATCGTCGCGGCCTGCAAACGCACCGCGTTGCCCCGGGCGCCTGTGGTTTTCCGATCGCGGAAAACGACAAAGGGCCCGATGGGCCCCTTGTCCGATACCACTGGATGTCGGCGCCGAAGCGAAGCAGTTGCTTCGGCAAAGCCCAGATTCTTCGCGTCGGATGCCCCCGGAGGCGCGCCTTCTTTACTGCGTTGAATGTGGTAGCGGGGGCAGGATTTGAACCTGCGACCTTCGGGTTATGAGCCCGACGAGCTGCCAGACTGCTCCACCCCGCATCAGAAGCGGAATTATGAAGATTTCTCTTCGATATTGCAAGAAGTTTCGAGCGATTCCGCGTCCCTCGAACTTCTCCCGATTGCCATGTTGCAGCGACCGGGCGCGCATCTTAACCAGATGACGCGCGTATTACCAGCGCGGATCCGGTCAGGCGGCGAATGCCTGCTGGCACCACGCCATCAACGGACTGAAGAACGGCACGACCACCAGCAGCGCCAGCACGTTCAGTGCGAACACCACGCGCATCGGGGTGCCGGGACGCTGCGCCATCGGCGCGGCCTCGGGGGCATCGAAGTACATGACCTTGATCACGCGCAGGTAGTAGAACGCGCCAATGACCGCGAACACGATGCCGACGATGGCCAGCCACAGCAGATCGCCCTGCAGCGCGCCCTGCAGCACCGCGAGCTTGGCCCAGAAGCCGAGGAACGGTGGCACGCCGGCGAGCGACGCCATGATGCACAACACCATGCCGGCCATCCACGGGCTGCGCTGGTTCAGACCCTTGTAGTCGTTGATCTGCTCGGCTTCGAAACCGTTGCGCGACAGCATGACGATCGCGCCGAACGCGGCCGCCGACATAACTGCGTAGCTGACGACGTAGAACATGGCCGAGGCGTAACCCACCTGCCCGCCACCGGCGAGGCCGAGGAACAGGAAGCCCACGTGCGAGATCGTCGAGTAGGCGAGCATGCGCTTGAGATTGGTCTGCGCCAGCGCGAACAGGTTGCCGACCACCAGCGACAGCGCGGCGAGGATCGACAGCAGGATCTGCGCCTGGTCGTGCAGCGGGCCGAGCGCGGTTTCGAGCAGGCGCCAGGCCATGCCGAACGCGGCGATCTTCGGCACCGAGCTGATGAAGGCGACAATCGGCGTCGGTGCGCCGTGATAGGTGTCGGGCAGCCACATGTGGAACGGCGCGGCGCCGAACTTGAACGCGATGCCGACAATCAGGAACACCATGCCGGTCAGCATCAGCACGCGGCCGTCGCCCGACAGGCCGTCAATCGCGTCATTGATCGCTGGCAGCGACAGCGTGCCGGTCGCGCCATAAATCAGCGACATGCCGAACAGCAACATGCCCGACGCCAGCGCGCCGAGTACGAAGTACTTCATCGCCGCTTCCGACGCGAGCTTGCTGTCGCGGTCGCAGGCGACCAGCGCGTAGGAACACAGCGCCAGCAGTTCCAGACCGACGTAGACCATCGTCAGGTTGTTCGCCGACACCAGCAGCATCATGCCGGCGGTGGTGAACAGGAACAGCACCGGAATCTCACCCTGGTACAGGCCGCGATCGCGCAGGAACGTCCACGCGTAACCCAGCGCCGCGGCGCCGACCACGAGACCGGCGACCTTGAGCACGTCGGCGCCACCATCGCGCACGAACATGTCCGCGAGGATGCTGCCGTGGCCGCCGACGTCGAACACGATCAGCCCGGCGGCGGCGAGCATCGTCGCGACGGCCAGCACGTGGGTGATGATCCGGCGGCGCGGGTCGATGAACAGGTCGAGCATCAGCAGGGCGAACGCACCCAGCACGATCACGAGCTCGGGCACGATCGGGCCCAGCTCGGCCAGCGTGCGGATGGGAGGCGTCATCGGATTGTTGATCACTGCACACGTTCCTCGGCAATCCTGCGGATCGCACTGTTTCTATCATCGACCGATGCCGTCCATGGCGTGCCATGGGCGTCTCCGGATCGTCCAGCCCGGCCATCCATGGCCGGGCGTTCCCAGACGCGGCAGTCGCCTTGTGGGCGCCCGCCAAGCGCGCGTCTGCTCACCCTTAAAGCTTGCTTATGGCGATCAGGTTCGCCAGTTGCGCGATGGACGGCTCCATCAGATCGGTCAGCGGCTTGGGATACACGCCGATCAACAGCGTGCCGGCGGCGAACACGCCGAGCACCAGCGCTTCGCGGCCATTGATGTCCTTGAGCGCGGCGACGTGCGCATTCGACACTTCGCCGTAGAGCACGCGCTTGACCAGCCACAGGGTGTAGGCCGCACCGATGATCAGCGTCATCGCCGCGAAGAACGCGATCAGCGGATGGCTCTGGAACGCGGCCAGGATGACCATGAACTCGCCCACGAAACCCGAGGTGCCCGGCAGGCCGGAGTTCGCCATCGCGAACAGCACGTAGAACGCGGCGAACCATGGCATCACATTGGCGACGCCGCCGTAATCCTTGATGTTCCGAGTGTGCATGCGGTCGTAGAGGATGCCGATGCAGGAGAACATCGCGCCGGAGATGAAGCCGTGCGAGACCATCTGCACCATCGCGCCCTGCAGGCCGAGACGCGCGGCATCGGAACCGTCCGGCACGTCGCGCATCAGCGCGAACGCGATGAACACACCCAGGGTCACGAAGCCCATGTGCGACACGGACGAGTACGCGACCAGCTTCTTCATGTCCTGCTGGACCAGCGCCACCAGACCCACGTAGACGATCGCGATCAGCGACAGGCCGATGACCAGCCAGGCCCACTCGTGGCCGGCGTCCGGCGTGATCGGCAGGTTGAAGCGCAGGAAGCCGTAGCCACCGATCTTCAGCATGATCGCCGCCAGGATCACCGAGCCGCCGGTCGGCGCCTCGACGTGTGCATCCGGCAACCACGTGTGCACCGGGAACATCGGCACCTTCACCGCGAATGCGGCGAGGAACGCGAAGAAGATCCACATCTGCTCGGTCGACGACAGGCGCAGTGCGTACAGGTCGGGCAGCTGCCAGCTGCCGGCCTGCAGGTACAGGTAGATCAGCGCGACCAGCATAAAGACCGAGCCGAGGAACGTGTACAGGAAGAACTTCACCGAGGCGTATACGCGGTTCGCGCCGCCCCAGACACCGATGATGATGAACATCGGGATCAGCATGGCTTCGAAGAACACGTAGAACAGCATCGCGTCAACGGCGCAGAACACACCGACCATCATGCCTTCGAGGATCAGCATCGACGCAAAATACTGCGACACGCGTTTGGTCACCGAGCCCCAGGCGCCGATCAGCACCAGGGCGGTGGTCAACGTGGTCAGGATGATCAATGCGACCGAGATGCCGTCCGCGCCGAGGTGGTACTCGATGTCGAGCGACGGAATCCACTCGCGCCGTTCGAGGAACTGCAGCCCCGCATTGGCGTAGTCGAAGCCGGTGAACAGCGGAATGCTGAGGACGAAGACGAGCAGCGCGAACGCCAGCGATACCCAGCGCGCCGCGTCGGGGCGGCGTTCGCCCAGGGCGAGCACGCACGCACCGCCGAGAATCGGCAGCCAGATCAGAAGACTGAGAAGAGGCCAGTTCGACACGTATCGTATTCCGTCAGCGCCAGTACTTGATGAGGATGGCCAGAAGCACGATCAGGCCGACGATCATCGCGAAAGCGTAGTGGTAGAGAGCACCGGACTGCAGCCGGCGGACGACGCCCGAGACCAGGCCGACGACGCGCGCCGGACCGTTCACGAAGAAGCCGTCGATGACCTTGGTGTCGAAGATGCGCGAGAGTTTGCCCAGGCCGACACCGCCGCCGGCAAAACCGCCGATCCACAGGTCGTCCATGCCGTACTTGTTCTCGAGCACACGGATCGGTAGGCGGAACACGTGCGCCGCCTTCCCCGCCAGCTCCGGCTTCCACCAGTACATGACGGTCGCCAGCACGAAGCCCGCCACCACCAGCCAGAACGCCGGCGCCATGAAGCCGTGCAGCGCGAACGCGGCCGGGCCGTGCCACAACTCTTCCTTCAGCGCGGCCAGCACGTCGTTGGACGCCAGCACATGGATCACGCCGTCGAAGAACCCGCGCACCTCGTGATGGCCGGTCCAGTCGGTGCCGAACAGCATCGGGCCGGCGGTGAAGTAACCGATCAGGATCGACGGAATCGCCAGCAGGATCAGCGGCAGCGTCACCACCCACGGGGACTCGTGCGGCTCGTGCACGCCGTGATGGCCGTGGTCGTCGTGCGCGTCGTGATGTGCCGTCGCGGCGACCGCATGGCCGTGACCATCGTCGTGCAGCGGCTCGTGGTGCGTCTCCTGACCGTGCGCATCATGCGCGGCGTGGGCGTCGGACGCATGCGCGTCGCGGAAACGTTCCTTGCCGAAGTACGTCATGTACAGCAGGCGGAAGCTGTAGAACGAGGTCACGAAGGCGCCCAGCAGCACCGACCAGTACGCGTACTGGAACACCCAGCCACCACCGTCACTGGCGTGCTTGGCCGCCTCGATGATCGTGTCCTTGGAGTAGAAGCCGCTGAAGAACGGCGTGCCCACCAGGGCCAGCGTGCCGATGACGCTGGTCCAGAACGTGATCGGCATGTACTTGCGCAGGCCGCCCATCTTGCGCATGTCCTGCTCGTGGTGCATTCCGATGATCACCGAGCCCGCCGCCAGGAACAGCAGCGCCTTGAAGAAGGCATGCGTCATCAAGTGGAACACCGCGGCCGAGTACGCCGACACGCCCAGCGCGACGGTCATGTAGCCCAGCTGCGACAGCGTCGAATACGCGACGACGCGCTTGATGTCGTTCTGCACGATGCCGATCAGGCCGGTGAAGAAGGCCGTGGTCGCACCGATGAAGAGGATGAACTGCAGCGCGGTTTCCGACAGTTCGAACAGCGGCGACATGCGCGCCACCATGAAGATGCCGGCGGTGACCATCGTCGCGGCGTGGATCAGTGCCGAGATCGGGGTCGGGCCTTCCATCGAGTCGGGCAGCCACACGTGCAGCGGCACCTGCGCCGACTTGCCCATCGCGCCGATGAAGAGACAGATGCAGACCAGGGTCGCGACCGACCACTCGAAACCGGTGATCACTTCGATCGTCTGGCCGCCACCGATGGTGGTGTCAGCCGCAGCGAAGACCGTCGCGTAGTCGAGGCTGCCGAACCAGTACAGCACACCGGCGATACCGAGCAGGAAGCCGAAGTCGCCGACACGGTTGACCAGGAACGCCTTCATGTTGGCGAACACCGCGGTCGGCTTCTTGAACCAGAAACCGATCAGCAGGTACGACACCAGGCCCACCGCTTCCCAGCCGAAGAACAGCTGCAGGAAGTTGTTGCCCATCACCAGCATCAGCATCGAGAAGGTAAACAGCGAGATGTAGCTGAAGAAGCGCTGGTAACCCGGATCCTCGGACATGTAGCCGATGGTGTAGACGTGCACCAGCAGCGACACGAACGTCACCACGACCATCATCATCGCGGTGAGGTTGTCGATCAGGAAGCCGACGTGCGCCGAGTAGTTGCCGACCTCGAAGAACGTGTAGACATTCTCGTTGAACATCGGCGCGCCATGCATCAGCTGCCACAGCGTGTAGATCGACAGCGCGCAGCTGATCGCGACGCCTGCGATGGTGACCGAATGCGCACCAGCGCGTCCGACCTGGCGGCCGAACAGGCCCGCGATGATCGAGCCCAGCAACGGCGCCAGAACGATCGCGATCAGGGTGGTCTGGGAAATTGTGTACTCCATGCCCGGATCAGCCCTTCAGCGTGTCGAGTTCGGCGACATTGATCGTGCGCCGGTTGCGGAACAGCGTGACCAGGATCGCGAGACCGATCGCGGCCTCGGCCGCGGCCACGGTGAGGATGAAGAACACGAAGATCTGCCCGGCGGCGTCGCCGAACTCGCGCGAGAACGCGATGAAGTTGATGTTGACGGCGAGCAGCATCAGCTCGATCGACATCAGCAGGATGATCACGTTCTTCCGGTTGAGGAAGATGCCGGCGACGCTGATGCAGAACAGCACCGCGCCCAGCGAGAGGTAGTGGCCCAGCGCGAGGCCGGTTCCGAACAGCTCGGTCATTTCGCTTCTCCCTCACCGTCGCCCGGCGTCGGCTCGACGACCGGACGCACCGCGTCCATCTTGACCACGCGCATGCGGTCCTTCGCCTGCACGCGGGCCTGCTCGCCCGGGTTCTGGTGCTTGGTGCCCGGACGGCGGCGCAGGGTCAGCATCACCGCGGCGATGACCGCAACGGTCAGGATGACCGCCGCCACTTCGAACGGCAGCAGGAAGTCGGTGAACAGGCGGCGTGCGATCCACACGGTGTTCGACACGCCCGCCTCGTCGACCGCATCGACGGCGAACGGCGCCATCTTCGCGCGCACGCCGATCAGGGTGACGATCTCGACCAGCATCACCACCGCGACGATCAGGCCGACGGGCAGATAGCGCACGTAGCCCTCGCGCATCGGCGCGACATCGACGTCGAGCATCATCACCACGAACAGGAACAGCACCATCACCGCGCCGACGTAGACCAGTACCAGGGCGAGGCCGAGGAACTCGGCGCCGACCAGCAGCCACGTGCAGGCGGTGGAGAAGAACGTCAGCACCAGGAACAGCGCCGCGTGCACCGGGTTGCGGGCACTGATCACCGCCACCGCGGACATCACGGTGATCGCGGCGAAGACGAGGAATGCAATCAGGTCGAAATTCATGACTTACCTGTACGCGGAGTCGGCGGCGCGACGTTCTGCGATCTCGCTCTCGAGGCGGTCGCCGATCGCCAGCAGCTGCGGCTTGGTCACGATGTTCTCGCCGCGGTTCTCGAAGTGGTACTCGTGCAGGTGGGTCTCGACGATCGAGTCCACCGGGCACGACTCCTCGCAGAAGCCGCAGTAGATGCACTTGAACAGATCGATGTCGTAACGCGTGGTGCGACGGGTGCCGTCCTCGCGCTGCTCGGAATCGATCGTGATCGCCAGTGCGGGGCACACGGCCTCGCACAGCTTGCAGGCGATGCAGCGCTCTTCGCCGTTGGGATACCGGCGCAGCGCATGCAGACCGCGGAAACGCGGCGACTGCGGCGTCTTCTCCATCGGGTACATCAGCGTGTACTTGTCCCGGAACAGATACCGGAAGGTCAGCGCCATGCCGCCGAACAACTCGAGCAGCAACAGGCCCCTGAACCATGCAACGAACTTGGCCATTACTGCCCTGCCTCGAAGATTCCGTAGTACGCCATCAGCGCGGTGACCACGATCCAGCCGATGCTGATCGGAATGAAGACCTTCCAGCCCAGCCGCATGATCTGGTCATAGCGGTAGCGCGGGAACGAGGCGCGGAACCAGATGAAGCAGCTGGCGAAGAAGAACACCTTCGCGAACAGCCACCACCAGCCGTCGACCGACAGCAGCGGAATGCCCCAGCCCTGGAACGGCGACAGCCAGCCGCCGAGGAAGAAGATCGCAACCAGGAAGCTGATCAGGATCATGTTCGCGTATTCGGCGAGGAAGAACAGCGCGAACGCCGACCCCGAATACTCGACCATGTGGCCGGCGACGATTTCCGACTCGCCTTCGACGACGTCGAACGGCGCGCGGTTGGTTTCGGCCACGCCGGAGATGAAGTAGATGACGAACAGCGGCAGCATCGGCAGCCAGAACCAGTCGAACAGGCCCTTGCCGCCGGCCTGCGCCATGACGATCTCGGAGAGATTCAGGCTGCCGGCACCGACCATCACGCCGACGAGCGCGAAGCCCATTGCGATCTCGTAGCTGATCATCTGCGCCGAAGCGCGCATCGCGCCGAGGAATGCGTACTTCGAGTTCGACGCCCAGCCGGCGAGGATGATGCCGTAGATGCCCAGCGAGGTCATTGCCAGCAGGTACAGCAGACCAGCATTGGCATTCGACAGCACCAGCTGCGCGTCGAACGGCACCACGGCCCAGGCCGCGAATGCAGGCGCCAGCGTGATCAGCGGCGCCAGCACGAACAGCACGCGCTGCGCATTGGTCGGCTGGATGACTTCCTTGAACAGCAGTTTGAAGACGTCGGCGAAGGCCTGGAAGATGCCCATGCCCACGTACATCGGACCGTGGCGCTGATGCATCCAGCCCAGCAGCTTGCGCTCCCAGACCACGTAGAACGCAACGGTGATGATCACCGGCATCGCGATCAGCAGAATCTTGAGCACGATCCACAGGATCAGCCCGATCCCCCCCAGCGACATCAGCCAGTCGTACAGCGGCGCCGACAGATCGCCCAGCAGCGATGCGGTATTGGTCACGCCGGTTTGGACGGCACCGGTTTGGATCGCGCTCATGCCGCCACCACCTTGACCTTGCCGGCCGACAGCGCCGCCGTGGCGCCGTAGCCCGATTCCACCCACGCCGCGCCCGGTGCGACCCGATCGTCGATCGCCACCTGCAGCGTCGCGGTACCCACCGAATTCGACACCTTGGCCATGCCGCCGTCGGCGACGTTGCTGGCTGCAGCGTCGTCGGGATGCAGCACGATGCGCGGACCAATGGTGAGCGGATGCGACTGCAGCGCGGCGGCGCGACGGGTCAGGCCGTCAACGCGATAGATCGCCTGGCTGACGGCCAGCTCGAAGCCGTCACCGTCGACGACCGGCGCCGCGGATGCGGCGACCGAGACGGTCTTGCCCTGCAAACCCGCACGCAGGCCGGCCAGATCGGTGAACTCGAAGCCCGGGGCTTCGAGCGCGCCACCGAGGGCACGCAGCACGCGCCAGCCGGCACGCGCATCGCCCGGCAGCTTGCCGGCAGCGGTGGCCTGCTGGTCGCGGCCTTCGAGATTGGTCAGCGTCGCGTCGATTTCGGCGAGTGCACCGATCGGCAGGATCACGTCGGCGACCGCGCGCGTGGACTGGCAGGCGAAGTGACTGAAGGCCACGACCTGCGCCGCGCCCAGTGCCTGCAACGCCTTTGCCTGGTCGGCGAAGTCCAGACCCGGCTCGATGCCGTAGATCACGTACGCGCCACGGCCCTCGGACAACATCGCATTGGCATCGCGCGCGGTCGGCAGCACGCCGTGGCGCGACAGACCGAGCGCGTTGGCGCCGTGCGGAATGCGGCACAGCGAGGCGCCGGTGTCGGCGGCGAGCGCAGCCGCAGCCTTGCGGATGTCGGCCGCGTGCGCGCTGGCTTCCGCCTGCGCACCGACGATGATCGCCGCGTGCTTGGCGCCGCGCAGCGCGTCGCCAAGCTCGGCGACCTGCAGCGTCTCGGCAATCTTCGACGGCGCGACGATGGCCTTGTCTTCGATGTCGAAGGTGAATTCGAAATCGACCGGGTTGACCACGTACACCTTGGCGCCGCGCTTCCACGCCTGACGCACGCGGTGATGCAGCAGCGGGACTTCGTGACGCAGGTGGCTGCCCACCAGCAGCACGACATCGGCCTGCTCGAGTTCGGCGACCGGCATCGCGAAGGCTTCCGCGATGGCGCCATCGGACAGATCACGCTGGGCGATGCGGTGATCGAGGTTGCCGGTGCCCAGGGCATCGGCCAGACGCGCCAGCAGCGCACCCTCCTCGTTCGAGGTCGACGGATGCACCAGCACGCCGAGTTCGTCGGCCGCGTTGTCGCGCAGGATCGTCATCGCGCGCTCGAGCGCCTCGTCCCACGAAGCCTCGCGCCACTGGCCGCCGTCCTTGACCAGCGGATGCACCGCGCGGTCATCGGCCGTCAGACCCTGATGGGAATACCGGTCGCGGTCGGAGATCCAGCACTCGTTGACCGCTTCGTTGTCGCGCGGCACGGTGCGCATCACGTCGCCGCGGCGCAGGTGATGGAACAGGTTGCTGCCCAGCGCGTCATGGCCGCCGAGCGATTCGCGCGCGATCAGTTCCCACGGACGCGCACGGAAGCGGAACACCTTGTTGGTCAGCGCGCCGACCGGGCAGACGTCGATGACGTTGCCGGACAGTTCGGTCGTCAGCGGCTTGCCGTCGTAGGTGCCGATCTGCAGGTTCTCGCCGCGCTGCATGCCGCCCAGCTCGTAGGTGCCGGCGATTTCCGCGGTGAAGCGCACACAGCGCGTGCACTGGATGCAGCGGGTCATCTCGGTGGCGACCAGCGGACCGAGGTCCTCATCGGCGACGACGCGCTTGCGCTCGGCGAAGCGGCTGACCGAACGGCCGTAACCGAGCGAGAGATCCTGCAGTTCGCACTCGCCGCCCTGATCGCAGATCGGGCAGTCGAGCGGATGGTTGATCAGCAGGAACTCCATCACGTTGCGCTGGGCCTTGAGCGCCTTTTCATTGCGCGTGAAGACCTTCAGGCCGTCCATCACCGGCGTGGCGCAGGCCGGCGACGGCTTGGGCGCACCGCGGCCGCCGACTTCGGTGTCGACCAGACACATGCGGCAGTTGGCCGCGATCTCGAGCTTGTCGTGATAGCAGAAACGCGGGATCGGAATGCCGGCCTTGTCGGCGGCATGGATGATCATCGAGCCCTTGGGCGCGGCCAGTTCGACGCCGTCGATGAAGACGGTGACGTGGTCGGGCGGCAGGTTCGGATTCACGGGCTGCGCGCTCATGCGGCGACCGCCTTGGGCACGACGGTGCCGTTGCGCTGGTCGTCGACGAGGAAGCGCTTGTTCAGAATCGCGTACTCGAATTCGTCCCAGAAATGGCGCAGGAAACCCTGCACCGGCCAAGCAGCCGCTTCACCGAACGCGCAGATGGTGTGTCCCTCGATCTGGCCGGCCGCGGCCCGCAGCATCTGCAGGTCTTCGACCGTCGCCGTGTGGTCGGCAATGCGGCACAGCATGCGGTACATCCAGCCGGTGCCTTCGCGGCACGGCGTGCACTGACCGCAGCTCTCCTTGTAATAGAAGCGCGCGATGCGTCGGCATGCGCGCACCATGCAGGTCGTGTCGTCCATCACGATCACCGCGCCCGAGCCGAGGCCGGAACCGGCCTTCTGCAGCGCGTCGTAATCCATCGTCAGGCCCATCATCGTCTCGCCCGGCAGCACCGGCATCGAGGAACCACCCGGAATCACGCCCTTGATCGTGCGGCCTTCGCGCATGCCACCGCACATCTCGAGCAGCTCGGAGAACGGCGTGCCGAGGCGGATCTCGTGATTGCCCGGCTTGGCCACATGACCGGAGACCGAGAAGATCTTGCAGCCGCCATTGTTGGGCTTGCCCAGATCCATGAACCACTGCGCGCCGTTGCGCACGATCGCCGGCACCGAGGCGTAGGTCTCGGTGTTGTTGATCGTCGTCGGCTTGCCGTACAGACCGAAATTGGCCGGGAACGGTGGCTTGAAGCGCGGCTGTCCCTTCTTGCCTTCCAGCGACTCCATCAATGCGGTTTCTTCGCCGCAGATGTAGGCGCCCGCGCCGAGCGCGTTGTAGATGTCGACGTCGATGCCCGAACCGAGCAGGTTCTTGCCCAGCCAGCCGTTGGCGTAGGCCTCGGCGGTGGCTTCTTCCAGATGCTCGAAGGGCTCGTGGTGGAACTCGCCGCGCAGGTAGTTGTAGGCCACGGTCGAGCCGGTCGCGTAGCACGCGATCGCCATGCCTTCGATGACCGCATGCGGGTTGTAGCGGAGGATGTCGCGGTCTTTCGCAGTGCCCGGCTCGGATTCGTCCGAATTGCAGAGGATGTATTTCTGCATCTCGCCCTTGGGCATGAAGCTCCACTTCAGGCCGGTCGGGAAGCCTGCGCCTCCGCGGCCGCGCAGGCCCGACTGCTTGACCATCTCGATCACGTCGGTCGGCGGAATCTTCTCTTCGAGAATCTTGCGCAGCGCGCTGTAACCACCCGTCTTGAGGTAGTTCTCGTACGACCACGGCTTGTCGAAATGCAGCGTGGTGTAGACCGCCTGGTGTTCCTTCGGTGCAGGCCCGACGGGCCCGTAACCTTCGGAAGACTTGGGATGGTGATGTGCCATGTCCGCGCGATGCCCTACTTCAGACCGTCGATCAGCTCGTCCACCGTCTCGGGTGTGAGCTTCTCGTGGTAATGACCGTTGATGACCACGACCGGCGCGCCGCAGCACGCAGCGACGCACTCTTCCTCACGCTTGAGGAAGACGCGACCGTCGGCAGTGGATTCACCCAGCTTGCAGCCCAGCTTCTTCTCGGCGTGCGCGACCAGATCCTCGGCGCCGTTGAGCCAGCAGCTGATGTTGGTGCAGAACGCCACGTTGTTGCGGCCGACTTTCTCGGTTTCGAACATCGAATAGAACGTCGCGACCTCGTAGGCCCACACCGGCGGCAGGTCCAGATACTTGGCCACGCCCGCGATCAGTTCGTCGGTCAGCCAGCCGTTGTTCTGTTCCTGCGCCGCGAACAGGCCCTGCAGCACCGCGGACCGCTTACGGTCCTCGGGGAACTTGGTCAGCCAGTGGTCGATATGCGCGCGCGTGTCACCGCTGAGCACGACCATCGGATCGACGCTGCGGGCGTTCTCGAAATTGCCAGTCGCCTTCATCGGTCGACTTCTCCGAACACGATGTCATAGGTACCGATCATCGCCACCACGTCGGACAGCATGTGCCCGCTGGTGATGGCGTCCATCGACGAGAGGTGCGCGAAGCCAGGCGCGCGCAGATGCACGCGGAACGGCTTGTTCGCGCCGTCGGAAACCAGATAGCAGCCGAACTCGCCCTTCGGGGCTTCCACGGCGCTGTAGGTTTCGCCGGCGGGCACGCTGTAGCCCTCGGTGAACAGCTTGAAGTGATGGATCAACGCTTCCATGTCGTCCTTCATCGACTCACGCGACGGCGGCGACACCTTGTAGTTGTCCAGCATGACCGGGCCGGGATTCGCCCGCAGCCAGTTGACGCACTGCTGGATGATCTTCGCCGACTCGCGCATCTCGAACACGCGCACAAGATAGCGGTCATAGCAGTCGCCGTTGACACCCACCGCGATGTCGAAATCGACCTCGGCGTACTTGGCGTAGGGCTGGGTCTTGCGCAGATCCCACTCGACGCCCGAACCGCGCAGCATCGGGCCGGTCATGCCCCAGGCCTTCGCCAGGTCAGGCGGAATCACGCCGATGCCGACGGTGCGCTGCTTCCAGATGCGGTTGTCGGTGAGCAGGGTTTCGTACTCGTCGACGCGGCCCGGGAAATCCTTCGCGAACGCCTCGAGGTAATCAAGCATCGAGCCGCCGCGCCACTTGTTGAAGCGCTTGAGCTTTTCGCCCTTGCGCCAGCGCGACTCGGCGTACTGCGGCATCTGCGCCGGCAGGTCGCGGTACACGCCGCCGGGACGGTAATACGTCGCGTGCATGCGCGCGCCCGACACCGCCTCGTAGACGTCCATCAGTTCTTCGCGCTCACGGAACGCGTACAGCATCACCGCCATCGCGCCGAGATCGAGCGCGTTCGAGCCCACCCACATCAGGTGGTTGAGGATGCGGGTGATCTCGTCGAACAGCGTGCGGATCCACTGCGCACGCTCGGGCGCCTCGATCCCCATCAGGGTCTCGATCGCGCGCACATAGGCGTGCTCGTTGCACATCATCGACACGTAGTCGAGGCGGTCCATGTAGCCGATCGACTGGTTGAACGGCTTCGACTCGGCCAGCTTCTCGGTGCCACGGTGTAGCAGGCCGATGTGCGGATCGGCGCGCATCACGGTCTCGCCGTCCATTTCCAGGATCAGGCGCAGCACGCCGTGCGCGGACGGATGCTGGGGGCCGAAATTGAACGTGTAGTTGCGGATTTCCTGCTTCAGCGCTTCCGCACTCGGCGTCGCGTTGGTGTGCAGCGAGGTGGTCGGCACGGCGCTCACTTGGCAGCCTCCACGCGGCGCGCGGCCTGTTCGTCATGCGCGGTCGCGAAACGGGCGTCGTCACGGATCACGCGCGGCACGCCGACACGCGGTTCGACCGAGGTCACCGGCTCGTACACCACGCGCTTGCGCTCGGCGTCGTAACGCACTTCGACATTGCCGATCAACGGGAAATCCTTGCGGAACGGATGACCGACGAAACCGTAGTCGGTCAGGATGCGGCGCAGGTCCGGATGACCTTCGAAGATCACGCCGAACAGGTCGAAGGCTTCGCGCTCGAACCAGTTCGCGACCGGCCACAGACCGGTCAGCGAGGACACGACCGGCAGGTCGTCACTCGGCGCGAAGCACTTCAGCATCACGCGCTGGTTGTGCTGGATCGACAGCAGCTGCGCGACCGCGGCGAAGCGGCGCTGCGGCACCGGGATCGCGGCATCGCCCTGCGGCTGCGCGACCTGGCGGCTACCGGTTTCGCCGAACTTGAAGCGGCCTGGACCGCGACCTTCGACGCCACGACTGAAGCCTTCCGAGGACACATCGGTATCCCACTCGTCGCTGCCGTGACTGAGATAGTCGACACCACAAACGTCGATCAGCATTTCGAAGCCGAACTCGTCGCGCAGTGCGCGCGCGACATCGATCCAGTCGCCGGCGGTGGTGATCGTCACCTCGCCGCGCGGCAGTGCGATCGCCACGTCGGCATCGGAAAAGCGTGCGCGCAGGCGCGCCGCGAACGCGGTACCGGACTCACGCATCGCGCTGCCCCGTCTTGGTGTCGCCGAAGTTGGTGGCGCGGCGGATCTTCTTCTGCAGCTGCAGGATGCCGTAGATCAGCGCTTCAGCCGTCGGCGGGCAGCCCGGCACGTAGACGTCGACCGGCACGATGCGATCACAACCGCGCACCACCGAGTACGAGTAGTGGTAATAGCCGCCGCCGTTGGCGCAGCTGCCCATCGAAATGACCCACTTCGGATCCGGCATCTGGTCGTAGACCTTGCGCAGCGCCGGGGCCATCTTGTTGACCAGGGTGCCGGCGACGATCATCACGTCCGACTGGCGGGGGCTGGGGCGGAACACCACGCCGTAGCGGTCGAGATCGAGACGCGCCGCACCGGCGTGCATCATCTCCACCGCGCAGCAGGCGAGACCGAAGGTCATCGGCCACATCGAGCCGGTGCGCGCCCAGTTGAGCAGCACATCGGAACTGGTCGTGACGAAACCACGCTCGAGCAGCGGGTTCTCGCCTTCCGGGCGCAGGATGTCGTCCACCCGGCCTTCCGGCAGCGGGTTGTTCATCAGGCGCGCGACGGTCTGGTTCACTCCCATTCCAGCGCTCCCTTCTTCCACACGTAGACGAAGCCGAGCAACAGCATGCCGGCGAAGATGCCCATCTCGATCAGGCCGAGCACGCCGAGTTCGCGGAACACGGTGGCCCAGGGCACGATGAAGATGATTTCCAGATCAAAGACGATGAACTGGATCGCGATGAGGTAGTAGCGCACGTCGAACTGCATGCGCGCGTCTTCGAAGGCTTCGAATCCGCATTCGTAGGGCGACAGCTTTTCCAGCGTCGGGCGCTTGGGCCCGAGCAGGTTGCCAATGATCAGCAATGCAATGCCGATCCCCGTGGCAACGATCAGGAACAGCAGGGTCGGCAGATATTCGGCCAGCACTCGGATGTTCTCTCGGCTACGGCCGCAATTCGCGGCCTTGGCTCGGCGCTGTGACGCCGCATTCTCGAAGCGTCGAAGCGCTTCACGAAGGCCGGGCGATGCACATGATGTGCGATCGCCCGATCCAGGCAATTGTACTGTTTACAGAACTGGTGCGTAAACGATTTCCGCCGTGAGCGCAGGCTGTAGGTGCAGCAGTCCGCAGTGGCCGCGCGCAATCCGTGAAACCTGCGCGCGAATGATTCCTGTCCGCGCGACGGTGTACATGTCCGGGCACGAAAAAGCCCCGCTCGCGCGAGGCTCTTCGTGTTCGATGCACACGAGGCACATCGCTTTTTCCGGTTGGTGCCCAAGAGGGGACTCGAACCCCTACGACCTAAGCCGCTACCACCTCAAGGTAGTGCGTCTACCAATTCCGCCACCTGGGCAGGTCAACCTGAAACCTCATCCGGGCCTACCACCCCGGCGAGCCGCGCATTGTAATCCCAATCAGTCGTTCTGGGGAGTGGGCTGCGGCGATTCCTGCGAAGAATTTTCCGGTGCGGCCGGCACTGCGCCGTCGGCGGCGGGCGCTGCGGGCACGGTTGCATCGGCGGGCGCCTGCGGCGCCACCGGCGTGGTGGCTGCACCGTCGACTGGGGCGACCGGGACCTGGCCACCCATCACGCCGAGATCCATGTCCAAAGCATTCGGATTGGCCCGGTGCATCGCATACCAGGCCATGAACAGGGTGACCGCGAAAAAGCTGATCGCCAGCCACTTGGTGGCCTTGGACAGGAAGTTGGACGAGCCGCGCGCGCCGAAGACGGTCGCAGACGCGCCGCCACCGAAGCCGGAACCGGCTGCGGCGCCTGCGCCGCGCTGCATGAGGATCAACGCGATCATCGCGATGGCGATGATGACGAACAGGATGTTGAAGACGGTCAGCAGCATTGCGTGGGTGCTCTGGGGTGCCCGCGAACGGGCCTTGTGTCGGAAGCGCCTGCCGCGCTCAGCGCGCGGCCGCGGCGACGATGGCCAGGAAGTCGTCGGCCGCCAGCGAGGCACCGCCGATCAATCCGCCGTCGACGTCGGGCTGCGAGAACAGCGCAGCGGCATTGTCGGGCTTGCAGCTGCCGCCATAGAGCAGCGGCAACGAATCGGCGATTCTAGCATCCTGCTTGGCGACCACGCCACGCAGGAAGGCGTGGACGGCCTGCGCCTGCTCGGGGCTGGCGGTCAGGCCGGTACCGATCGCCCAGACCGGCTCATAGGCGACGATCGCGCCCTCGAACGCGGCGACGCCGGCCTCGGCCAGCACCGCCTCGACCTGAGCCGCGATCACCGCTTCGGTGCGCCCGCCCTCGCGCTGCTCGCGGGACTCGCCGACACACAGGATCGGCACAAGACCCGCAGCGCGGGCGGCGACGAACTTCTGCGCGACCAGCGCGTCGTCTTCGCCATGGTACTGGCGGCGCTCGGAATGGCCGACCAGCGTATAGACGGCGCCGACGTCGGCGAGCATCGAAGCGGCGACTTCGCCGGTGTAGGCGCCCTTGGCGTGCGCACTGACGTCCTGCGCGCCGAAGGCCACGCCGCGTCCACCATGCGATTGGGCCAACAGCGGGAGATACGGAAACGGCGGCAGCACGATCGCCTCCACCCCACCCGGCAGGCCGGCGGCAATGGCTTCGACGAGTTCGGTGGCGAATGTGCGGCTGCCCTGCAGCTTCCAGTTGCCGGCGACGATCCTGCGGCGCATTGGCGACTCCATGGTGACAAGAGGCGCAAGAGGATAGCCGATGCGCCCCGACGGGCCGGTTCAGGGCGCCTCGACAAGAGCGCGACGCATCCGCCGCCCGACTGCGTGGCGCGCTTCGCTTCAGACGCCCGCATTCGTCCAAGGGCGGGCGTCACGCTGGGCGCAGACAGATCACCGTCGTCGCAACGCCTGGCACCTGGCGCCGGACTTTATCGCTTCTCTCCATTGACTCACGGCTGACGCCGGCGGCACGTCAGCGCGATCTCATGCCTCGACCGTCCCCGGCTGATAGCGCATGCACCACGCGACGAACGTATCCGCCGGCAGCGGCCGCGAGATCAGATAACCCTGCGCCATATCGCAACCGAGCGATTCGAGGATCGCCAGGCTCACCGGCCCTTCGACGCCCTCGGCGACGACCTTCAGGCCCATGTTGTGGCCGATCTCGATCGCCGACCGGACGATCACCGCATCGTCGTTGCCGTTGCCCAGATCGGCGACGAAGCTCTTGTCGATCTTGATCTCGTCCACCGGCAGGCTGCGCAGCTGTGCGAGCGAGGAATGTCCGGTGCCGAAATCGTCGATCGACAGCCGTACGCCCTGCCCTCGCAGGCGCTGCATGTTGGCGCGCGCGACTTCGAGATCGCGCATCACGGTGTGCTCGGTCACTTCCAGCACCAGGCTGCGCGACGGTACGTCATGGGCCCGCAGGCGCTGGGCCACGTAGTCGGTCAGATCGCCGTCGACCAGATCCATCGGCGACAGGTTCACCGCGACGCCTTCGATCAGGCCGTCGGCGATCCAGGGCGCGGCCTGCCGCAAGGCCTCGTCGATCACGTGGCGGGTGATCGCGCGGATCATCCCGGAGCGTTCGGCCAGCGGAATGAATTCGTCGGGCGAGACGTCGCCGTACTGGGGCGAATTCCAGCGCAGCAGCGCTTCGACATGCACGACGCGACGGCTTGGAAGATCGATCTTCGGCTGGAACAGCAGCCGGAACTGTTGCAGTTCCAAGGCATGGCGAAGCACGCCCATCAGACCGACCTGGCGCAGGTGGTGCTCGTCGTCGCCAGCGCGGTAGACCAGCACACGCACGTGCTGCTGTTTGGCCTCGTACATCGCGATGTCGGCGCGCCGCAGCAAGGTGGCCGCATCGCCGGCATGCGCCGGATAGACCGCCACGCCGATGCTCGCATCCAGCCCGACCTGGGTGTTCTGCAGCCGGAACGGCGTCTCCAGTACCTGCGCCAGCTGTCGCGCGCGCTCGCACGCGGCCTCGGCATCGGCGTCGTCGAGCAGGACGAGGAACTCGTCGCCGCCGAGCCGCGCGAGCAGATCCTCGCCGCGCACCGCCGCGCGCAGGCGCTCGGCGACCCCGACCAGCACCGCGTCTCCGTAGGCGTGGCCCAGCGAATCGTTGATCTCCTTGAAGCGGTCCAGATCCAGGATCAGCACCGCGCAGTTGCGGTCGTGCTGGCGGGCACGCTCGATCTTGCGCTTCAGAACGCCGAGCGCATGGCCGCGACTGGGCAGGCCGGTGAGTTCGTCGTGCGTGGCCTGGAAGCGGATGCGCGCTTCGCGCTCCCCGATTTCGCGCTGCATGGCGTTGAAGGCGCGCGCCAGATCGGCCAGCTCGTCGCGCCCGCGAACCGGCAGCGGCCTGGCGTATTCGCCGGCGCCGATCCGGCGCGCGGCATCGGCCAGACGCTGCACCGGCCGCGCGATCCCCTGCCCCACCAGCACTGCCAGCGCGGTCGCAATCAGCACCGCAAGACCGGCCAGCCACAGGATCTGGTCACGCAAGCGGTGATACGGCGCCAGGGCTTCATCGAGATCGGCCAGCAGCATCACCTGCACCTGGCGTCCGGACACCAATGCAGCGCCGAAGGCGTGCGCGGCGTAATGGCGACCGTCGAGCGCGAGATCGATATCGGCGCCAGCAATGGCGTGGGCAGCCTCGCGGCTCAGGCGCAAGGCTGCGGTCTGGGCTTCGGGCAAGGTCGACGCCAGCACGCGCACGTGGTCGCCGTCGTCTTCGACGAACGCCACGTCCATGCCGATGATGCCGCGATAGCGCCGCGCCAGCGCTTCGCCGTAATGCAGGCCCATCGCCACCCAGGCCACACGCCGGGGCGCCATGACTGGCACCACCGCCAACAGGAATGGCCGCGCGTCGAGCAGGGCGACGCCGGTCGCAGCGCCGTGAGCCTCGGCCTCCGCAAGCAGCGGCGCCATCGCGCGCTCGGTATCCGGATCGTCTTCAGGTCCGATCGAGACGCGCACCGCACCGCCCGGCGCCAAGAGCAGCGCGACATCGGCATCGATCCGCATGCCGTGGTTGAGCAGGGCGATCTCGACCGTGGGCTGGTCCTGGGTGGCGGCGGCGGCACGGAACGCGAAATCGCTGGCGAGGCCCGTCACCGATTCCTGCAGCCGCTCGGCGCTGGTCGCCGACAGTTGCGCCCAGACACGTTCACTGACCTTGAGCTGGTCCCCCAGTTGCTCGCGCACGGCGCGTTCGGCGGCCACACCGACGATTGCCAGCGTCGCGATCTGGGTCCCGACCAGCAACAGCAGGAAGCCGAGGACGATGCGTCCGCGGAAACCGAGTCCACGCCGCGGCAGCAGCGTGTCATCCGCCACGTTCGAGACTCCGGAACCGCTCCTGCAGATGGCGCAGGCGTGCCTCGACGGGAAGCGGCGGCGGGCGAGCCGCCTCCAACTCCAGCGTGACGCGTTCCACCTGGTGCGACTCGACATGCACGTGTCGCGTCACCCGCGCGCCTGGACCGTCGTCGAGCCGCTCATGCCAGACCTGCAGAGTGTAGTCACCTGGGGGCGCCTCGAGCCGCGCATCACCAGACATCCCGGTGGTGGCGAAATACGGCGTGTCGAGCACGACCACGTAGCCGAGCATTCCGTCGTGGATGTTGCAGCCCAGCTCGACCACGCCCGGGGTGTCGAACAGCACCGGCGGCGCCTGGCGGTCGCCGAACAGCGGCAGTTCGAAGCGCTGCGCCGGGGAAAACGAATAGATGTGATGGTGGAGGTTGTCGCCGTTTGGAAACACGACTCGGCTGCCGGTCGTGACCGGCAGGACGTTCGGCACAAACTCCGCCTGCCGCTGGTCCATCTCCGCCGACATCGGGCGCACGGCCGCGCGTGCGGCCGGCGAATGCAGACTCACTACTGCGCCTTCCAGGCGCACACCATCGCCATCCACGGCCACTGTCAGTGACGCCGCCACCGCACCATCCATTGCGCAGAACGCGAGCGCACACAGGCACCACCGCCCGATCCGCGGGCGCAGCCCCTTCGTCGCGATCATTCTTACGGATTCCCCTGTGCCGCCGCATACGGACGGCCCGTGCATTGCACCAGAACCGGGGTCGCCGCGCTACAGGAAGATGGCGCGAACTGTCGCGACCTGGCGTGATGCGCAGGCCGAGTAGGCGCGTACTGTGCGCAAGAAGCTGATGGACATTGCGCAATGCGCTCGCCGAAGCGTTCGCCGAAGCGCGCCCCCGCGCGAGCATGCATCGTGGAAGCGTTCGTGATGCCTGTGGATCGGCAGCGCGCCTTCAAGGGCGGAAATGCAGTGGCGCCGAGAAGGCGCCGTTGCGTTTTCCGCCCCCCCGCTCGATTCCTGCTTACTTCAGCTTGATCTCGCGCAGTCGCTCTTCGAGATAGCCCTGCGCAGTGATCGCTTCGGGATAGCGACTCGGATTGTCGGCACTCACCGTCGAAGGCAGCACGTCGATGACGAAATCCGGATTCGGGTGCAGGAAGAACGGCACCGAGTAGCGCGGCTTGCGGGCCTGTTCGCCCGGCGGATTGGTCACGCGGTGCGTCGTCGACGGATACACGTGGTTGGTCAGGCGCTGCAGCATGTCGCCAATGTTGACGACGATGGTGTCGGCATCCGAGGTAAAGGGCACCCACTCCCCCTGCTTGGATTTGACTTCCAGACCCGCCGCGCTCGCGCCGACCAGCAGCGTGATCAGGTTGATGTCCTCGTGCGCGCCGGCGCGCTCGTTCGGAATGTCGTCCGCGGTGATCGGCGGGTAGTGGATCGGGCGCAGGATCGAATTGCCGTAGTCGGTTTTGTCGACGAAGTAGTCCTCCGGCAGACCGATATGCAGCGCCAGCGCCGACAGCACCTTCGAACCCAGCGCATCGAGCGTCTGGTACAGGCCGTAGCCGTGCTCGCGGAAACCCGGCACCTCGGTTGGCCACAGGTTCGGCGGCATCACCTCGCGATACGTCGAGTCATCCGGAATCTCGCGACCGATGTGCCAGAACTCCTTGAGGTCGAAATGCTGGGCGCCCTTCGCGGTTTCCACGCCGAACGCGGTATAGCCGCGCGCCCCGCCACCGCCGGTCACGTGGTATTGCTTCTTGACGTTTTCGGGCAGCGCGAAGAAGGCCTTGAACACGTCGTAGGCGCCGTCGATCTGCGACTGCGGAATGCCGTGACCATTGATGCCGGCAAAGCCCCACTCGCGGTAGGCGGCGCCGAGTTCGGCGACGAAGGCCTCGCGGTCGGTGTCGAACCGGCGGATGTCGAGGGTGGGAATACGGGCAGTCATGGGGAAGTCCTTGGCATCAGGCGGCGGCCGCGCGCACGGCGTCGGCCAGTTGGTCGAGTGTCGATTGCATCAGGGCATCGTCGTCGGCTTCGACGGTCACGCGCACCACCGGCTCGGTGCCCGACGGCCGCAGGAACGCGCGACCGCGGCCCTGCACGGCGGCCTGTGCGGCGGCGAGCGCAGCCTGCACGGCTGGCGCTTCAGCGGGCTTTGATGCCCCCGCATAGCGCACATTGATGGTCTTCTGCGGCACCTTGGACAAGCCGTGCAATGCTTCCTGCAGAGACTCGCCACGGCGACGCAGCACTTCGAGCACCTGCAGCGCGCTGATGATGCCGTCACCTGTGGTCGCGCGGTCCAGGCACAGCAGATGCCCGGACGTCTCGCCACCGAGCACGCCGCCGTGTTCGAGAAGCATCTGGTGCACGTAACGGTCGCCGACCTTGGCGCGCGCAAAGCCGATACCCGCCTCGCCGAATGCACGCTCCAGCCCGAAGTTGCTCATCAGCGTACCGACCACCGGTCCCTGCAGACGGCCCGACTGCTGCCAATCGCGCGCAAGCACGTACAGCAGGTCGTCGCCGTCGCGCGCGGTGCCGTTGGCATCGACGAACAGCACGCGGTCGCCGTCGCCGTCGAAGGCGATGCCGAGATTCGCGCCGCTGCGGCTGACGCGCTCGCTCAGGAATTCGGGATGCGTCGAGCCGACGCCATCGTTGATGTTGACGCCATTGGGCTCGGCGCCGATGACTTCGACCTGTGCGCCGAGTTCGCGCAGCACGATCGGGCCAACCTGATAGGTCGCACCATTCGCGCAGTCGACGACGATGCGCATGCCGTCGAGACCGAAGCCGCGCGGCACCGAGGCCTTGCAGGCTTCCACGTAACGACCGACCGCATCGCGTGTGCGCACGGCCTTTCCGAGTTTTTCGGAGGCAACGGTGCGGAACGGCTGGTCGAGCGCGGTTTCGATCGCGAGTTCGGTCGCGTCGTCGAGCTTTTCGCCCTGGGCACTGAAGAACTTGATGCCGTTGTCGTGGTGCGGATTGTGCGAGGCGGAAATGACGATGCCGCCATCGGCGCCGAGCGAACGCGTCAGATGGGCGACGGCCGGCGTAGGCATCGGGCCCATCAGTTGCACGTCGACACCGGCGGCGACCAGGCCGGCCTCCAGTGCGGCCTCGAACATATAGTTCGAGATGCGCGTGTCCTTGCCGATCAACACCTGCGGACGGCGCCAGTCACCGCCGCGGCCGCGCAGGGAATGACCATAGGCATTGCCCAGTCGCAGCACGAAGTCGGCGGAGATCGATCCTTCGCCAACACGCCCACGGATGCCGTCGGTTCCGAAGTATCTGCGACTCATGCAGCGGCCTCGCTCGGCATGCTCTGTTTGCCGAGCAGTGCGACCAGGCGCGCGATGCGGTCACGCATTTCGCGGCGGTCGCAGATCTGGTCGATCGCGCCGTGCTCGAGCAGGAATTCCGATCGCTGGAAGCCTTCGGGCAAAGTCTCGCGCACGGTCTGTTCGATCACGCGCGGACCGGCGAAACCGATCAGCGCTTCGGGCTCGGCGATATTGATGTCGCCGAGCATCGCGAACGAAGCCGAGGTACCGCCGTAGGTCGGGTTGGTCAGCACCGAGATGTACGGCAGGCCGGCCTCGCGCAGGCGCGCCAGCGAGGCCGAGGTCTTGGCCATTTGCAGCAGCGAGAACATGCTTTCCTGCATGCGCATCCCGCCGCTCGCGGCGAAACTGACGAAGGGCGTACGCAGTGCGAGCGCCTGCTCGGCGGCGCGGGCGAACTTCTCGCCGCCGACCGAGCCCATCGAACCGCCCATGTAGGCAAAGTCCATTGCGCAGGCGACGATCGGGCGCTGCATCAGCGTGCCCTGCATCGCGATCAGCGTGTCGCGCTCACCGGTGGCGCGCTGCGCGGCCTTGATGCGGTCCGAATACTTCTTCTGGTCCTTGAACTTCAGGATGTCGGTCGGGCCCAGATCGGCCGCGATCTCCTGCAGGCTGCCCAGGTCCAGGAACGCCTTCAGGCGCGCGCGGGCACGGATCGCACGGTGGAAGTTGCACTTGGGGCAGACCTCCAGATTCTCTTCGAGCTCCGGGCCATACAGCACGGTGCTGCAGCGCTCGCACTTCTCCCACAGCCCCTCGGGAACGCTGCGCTTCTTGGCCGCGGGCGCATCGGTACGGATGCGCGGCGGCATGATTTTCTGCAACCAGGACATGGGCCTATTTCTCCCGACGGCCGCAACGGGGCCGCAAAGCGCGGAAGTGTAACCGACAGGTCGTTTGGCCTCCGGCGGGGGCCGTACGGCGTTTATGCACCTGGCGCAGGGTCGAACCCGGAGGCCGCGCAGCCTTGAAGCCCTCCCCCGTTTCATGGGGCATTGCGCCCTTCACGGGGGGGGAGGGCTTTGAATGCCGCGCTCGATCAGCCGGCGTCGAGGGCCGTACGCAACGGCGCGAGAAACGCCTTTGCCCGCGCAGCGGCCTCGTCCGCATCTGCTGCGCCGTCGAGCGCCGCGACCAGCGCACTGCCGACCACGACGCCATCGGCATCGACCGCCATCGCCGCAGCGCTTGCGGCGTCGCGGATGCCGAAACCGGCGACCACGGGCGCACGACTGGCCGCGCGGATCGTCCGCAGGCGGGTCGAGGCCTGCACGGTGTCGAGCCGCTCGGCCGCGCCGGTCACGCCGGCGAAGCTGACGTAATACAGATAGCCCTGCGCGCCCGCGCACAACGCCTCGATACGCGCATCTGTGGTCGTTGGCGACGCCAGCAGCACCAGCGCGATGCCGGCGGCGTCGAAGGCCACGCGGAACTCGTCGGCCTCTTCTGGCGGCAGATCGACCAGCAGCACCCCATCGACACCGGCGGCGGCCGCCTGCTTCGCAAAGGTTTCGGCGCCGCGGATATCGATCGGATTCAGATAGCCCATCAGCACGACCGGCGTGGCGTCGTCCTGCACGCGGAATTCGCGCACTGCATCGAGCACATAGGTCATGCCCGCACCGCGGCCCAGCGCGCGTTCGGAACTGCGCTGGATGGTCGGGCCGTCGGCCATCGGGTCGGAGAACGGCACACCGAGCTCGATGACATCGGCCCCGGCTGCGACCAGCGCATGCATCACCGGCACCGTCGCCTCGAGCGAGGGATCGCCGGCGGTAAAGAATGGGATCAACGCCTTGCGGTCGGCTGCGCGGAGTGCGGCGAAACGAGTGTCGATGCGATTCATGGAGGTCCGTGGCAGTGCGGTGCACTCGGCTGTCGCGTGCGTCAGCCCGTGTGCGATATCGGCAGGCGTGCTCACAGCACGAAGCCTTCCCGCTGCGCGATCGTGTGCACGTCCTTGTCGCCGCGACCGGACAGGTTGGCGAGGACGATCGCGTCCTTCGGCAGTTCGCGCGCGAGCTTGATCGCCTGCGCGATGGCGTGGCTCGATTCGAGCGCGGCGAGGATGCCTTCGGTCTTCGCCAGCTGGTGGAAGGCGGCCAGCGCTTCGTCGTCGGTGATGCCGACGTACTGCGCCCGGCCCGCATCTGCGAGGAAGGAATGCTCCGGTCCGACGCCCGGGTAATCGAGACCGGCGGAGACCGAATGCGTCTCGGTGATCTGGCCGTCGTCGTCGCAGATCACGTAGGTGCGGTTGCCGTGCAGCACGCCGGGGCGGCCGGCGGCGATCGAGGCCGCATGGCGGCCGGTGTCGATGCCGTCGCCCGCGGCTTCGGCGCCCACGATGCGCACGTCCGGATCGTTGAGGAAGGCGTGGAACAGGCCGATCGCATTGCTTCCGCCGCCGACGCAGGCGGTGATCGCATCCGGCAGGCGACCGTATTCGGCCAGCATCTGCTCACGCGCTTCACGACCGACGATCGCGTTGAAGTCACGGACCATGCGCGGATACGGATCGGGACCGGCCACGGTGCCGATGATGTAGAACGTGTCCTGCACGTTCGAGACCCAATCGCGCATCGCCTCGTTGAGCGCGTCCTTGAGCGTCGCCGAGCCCGATGTCACCGGCACCACCTCCGCGCCGAGCAGGCGCATGCGGTAGACGTTGATCTTCTGCCGCTCGATGTCGGTGGCGCCCATGTAGACCACGCATTCCAGACCCAGCCGCGCGGCGACGGTGGCGCTGGCCACGCCGTGCTGGCCGGCGCCGGTCTCGGCGATGATCCGGGTTTTGCCCATGCGGCTGGCGAGCAGCGCCTGGCCGACGGTGTTGTTGATCTTGTGCGCGCCGGTGTGGTTCAGGTCCTCGCGCTTGAGCAGGATGCGCGCGCCGCCGACGGCGTCGCTGAGTCGCTCGGCGTGATAGATCGGGCTCGGTCGACCAACGTAATGCGCCAGGTCCTTGTCGAAGGCCTGCTGGAAGGCGGGGTCGGCTTTCGCGGCGTCGTAGGCCGCGGCCAGTTCGGCGATCGGCCCCATCAGGGTCTCGGCGACGAAGCGCCCGCCATAGCGACCGAAATGGCCGCTGGCATCGGGATAGGCATGGAAATCGGTGATCGGAGACTGCGACATCGGGTCAGGCACGGTGCGGGCTGGCCTGCACTCTAACGCACACATCGTACGATCAGAATCGATAAGATCTGACGCATTCGTCAGGAAATCTCACATGCCGGACACCGATCTGCCGCCGCTCAACGCGCTGCGCGCGTTTGAAGCCGCCGCGCGCCTGGGCAGCCTGAGCCGCGCGGCCGAGGCGCTGCATGTAACCCATGGCGCGATCAGCCGTCAGGTGCGCCTGCTGGAAGACGCCCTCGGCACGCCGCTGTTCGTGCGCGCGGGACGCGGCCTGCGGCTCACCCCCGCCGGCATGCGCATGCGTGACGCCGCCGGCGATGCGTTCGCGCGCCTGCAGGGTGCGGCCGCGGCGATCCGCCGGTCGGGCGCCGGACAGGCGCGCGTGCTCGGCTGCCCGGGCAGTCTGCTCGCCCGCTGGATGATTCCGCGACTGCCGCGCCTCGGCGATGCCCTGCCCGATCTGAAACTGCATCTGTCACCGCACGAAGGCGCCTTCCCGCCCTCGCTCGACGGATTCGATGCCGCGTTGCTGATCGGCACGCCGCCCTGGCCGACCGCGTGGACGGTGCGTCGCCTGGCGCCGGAGCGGATCGGCCCGGTGCTGAGTGCGCGGCATGTCGATGCTGCGCGACTGGCCGCACTCTCGCCCGACGCGCTGCTGCGCGAGCCGCTGTTGCACACCACATCGCGCCCGCAGGCGTGGCCCGCGTGGGCATCGATCCAGGCTGCAGCCGCGCCCGCCGATCTGGGCGCCGGCTTCGAACACCTGTACTTCCTGCTGGAAGCGGCGGCGGCCGGCCTCGGCGTCGCAATCGCGCCGCAGGAACTCGTCGCCGACGATCTCGCGGCCGGTCGCCTGCTCGCGCCCTGGGGCTTCGTCGAAACCGATGCGCAGTGGATTCTGGCGACGCGCCGGGACGACGACGATGCGCGGCTCGATGCGCTGGCGGAGTGGCTCCGGCAGGAACTCGCGTGAAACCGTGTAGGAGCGCGCTTACGCGCGATTGAGGCTGTGCCGGGAACCCGGCATCGCGCGCGAGCGCGCTCCTACAGTCCATATCCCGCAGGTGGCCGGCAACGCGCGGCGCGCACCGCCTCGACGAACGCGCGCATCCGCGCTGCATCCTTGATGCCCGGCGCGGATTCGATACCGCTGGACACGTCGACGCCCGCCGGGTGCGCCACATCGATCGCATGCGCGACATTGCGCGCATCGAGTCCGCCGGCGAGCCAGAACGGCTTGTCGAGCGATGCCGGCAGTGCGGACCAGTCGAAGCGCTCCCCACTGCCGCCGGGCTCGCCCGCAGCGTGACCGTCGAACAGGAAGGCCGACGCGTTCGGCCACGTATCCAGCGTGCGCAGCCCCGCCGCCGGATCGCCGCCCATCGCGATCGCCTTCCAGTACGGCAGGCCGAAGCGCGTGCAGAACGCGTCGTCCTCCGCGCCGTGGAACTGCAGGATGTCCGGGCGCACCGCCGACACGATCGCCGCGACGTCGTCGGACGGATTGTCCATCGTCAACGCGACGACCTGGATCGAAGGCGGCACCGCGTCGCGCAGCACGCGCGCCGCATCGGGCGTCAGTCGGCGCGGACTGCGCGACGCGAACACCAGACCGATGCAGTCGACACCGAGCGCGACCGCTTCGGCGACGTCTCCGACGCGGGTCAGGCCGCAGAACTTGATACGCGTGTTCGCAGGGGCGTTCATGCCGGAAGCGTCACCTCTGCCGGCAGCTGCCACTCCGGCGGATACAGCGGCCCCAGGAATACGAGGCCGGCAGCGGGTGCGGTGGGACCGGCGACACTGCGGTCGCGACCGGCCAGCAATTCGGCAATCCAGGTTTCGGGCTGTTCGCCGGCGCCGACGTCGAGCAGCGAACCGACGATGTTGCGCACCATGTGGTGCAGGAACGCATTGGCCTGCACTTCGACGATGACTTCGTCGCCGTCGCGTTTCACGCAGATGCGTTGCAGGTCGCGGCGTGCATGCGGCGCCTGGCAGTGCACGGTGCGGAATGCGGAAAAATCCTGTTCGCCGAGCAAGGCCTGCGCAGCGCGGTGCATGGCCTCGGCATCGAGCGGGCGCAGTTCCCAGGAGAGGTACTGCCGGTGCAACGCGGGGCGCACGGGACGGTTGATGAGTCGGTAGCGGTAATGCCGTGCGCGCGCGGAGAAGCGGGCGCTGAAGTCGTCGGGCACCGGCTGGGCCCAGCGCACGCAGACCGCGGGCGGCAGGTGCGCGGTGGTGCCGAGCATCCACGCGCGCGGCGTGCGCACGGCGTCGGTATCGAAATGCACCACCTGGCAGCGCGCATGCACGCCGGAATCGGTCCGCCCTGCACATGTCGTCACGACCGGATGCGCGGCGACACGCGACAAGGCTTTTTCAAGCGCAGCCTGTACCGAACCTGGACCGGTCTCGGCCGCCTTGCCCAGCCGCTGCCAACCGTGGAAACCATGGCCGTCGTACTCGACGCCAATCGCGTACCGCATCGCGTGACTCAGTCCAGCGTGCGCAGCAGCTGCGCAGCCTGCGCGGCGGCGGACAGATCGTCACCCTCCACCACTTCCAGCAACAGGCTGCGCGCGGTCTCGGTGTCGCCCAGGTCGATATAGGCGCGCGCCAGTTCGATGCGCTCCACGCCAATCGGTATCTCGACGGCGTCGCCGCTGTCGAGTTCGACCGGTGCGTCACCCGCAGGCGTCGCGTCGATCATCGCGGCTTCCGACTCGACCGGTTCGACCGGTGATTCCGATGGCGCATGCCAGGTGGGGCCGTCGGACACGGGCGGCACGACGACCGGTGCGGGTTCGACGACAGGCTCCGGCGCAGGCGTCTCACGCACGAATGCAGGCGGCGTCGTCGGTTCCGGCACCGTCGCCGCGGTCGGCGTGGCGTCGAGTGTCGATGTGGGCATGCCGGCCGCGAGCGCGGCGCTGTCGAACGGACGCTTTGTGGTCGCCGTGCGGCCGCGACGGCCGAGCAGGAACGCGAGCGCGGCGACGATCAGGATCGCCACGCCCAGCCACAGCCACGGCATCGGCGCGGCGACGCTGGACTGCTGCTGGTTGCTCGCCTCCATGCGTTGCTGCGCGGCGGCGAGTTCGGCGTCCTTGAGCTGGATCAGCTGCTGCTGTTGCTGCTGCAGCTGTTCGAGATCGTCGAGGCGGGCCTTGAGTTCGTCGATTTCCGCGGTGCGCGCCGCGACGGTCTCGTTGGCCTGTTGCAGTTCCTGACGCAGCATGTCGCCTCCAGCGCCGGCAGCAAGGCCGGATTGGGTGCCTGCCGGCTGGCTGTCGCTGGCGGGCGGTGTGATTTCGAGTCGGGCATCGGCCGTGCGTGGGGCCGCGGTCGGAGGCGTCTCTGCGGTCGGCGGCGTCGCATCCGCAGCCGGATCTGCAGGCTGCGGCGCGGGGCGGCGCATCTCCCGCCACTGGCCCACCTGCTCGCGCACCACGGCATTGGCTTCGGCGGCGCTGAACTGGGTCCAGGCATCGCGCGCCGGCACCCGCAGCACCGCGCCCTGACGGATCAGGTTGAGATTGCCGCCGATGAAGGCTTCGGGATTCGTGCGCAGCAGCAGCAGCATCGCCTGGTTGACGCTGATCCCGGCCTCGTCGGCGAGCGGCGCGGCGATCGCCGACAGCGTCTGTCCTGCGCGCACGGCAGGCAGCGCGTCGCCCGGCGTGACTGCAGCACCGGCGGTAGGCGCCGCGGGCGCGGGCGTCGGTGCAGGTGCAGGCGTCGGCGGTGCCGTTGCAATCGCATCGCTGGCAGGCGGCGGCTCGGTGGGCGCTGCGGCCTGTTGCGGCGGCGGGGGCGGTGCCTGCACGGGCGCGGCCGGTGGGCGCACGATGCTCGGCGCCGGCGCGGCCACCGGTGCCTGGATCGTGGGCTGCGCGGGCGCGGCCACCGTGTCGGGCACCGCGACCAGTGCGGAGTACTCGCGGACCAGACGGCCTTGACCCCAGTCGACCTCGATCAGGAAGGTCAGTGCGTCCTGGGTCACCGGCGCGGCGCTGGTGACCCGGATCACCGGACGGCCGCTGCTGTCGAGCGCGACGTTGAACTGCAGATCGGAGACCACGCCGCGCGGCGGCTCGAGGCCGATGCGCGCAAAGGTCTCCGGCGATGCGAGCCGCGCCTGCAGCTGGCGCAACTCGGCCGGATCACTGGAGACGATCGGAATTTCGGCCAGCAGCGGTTGCCCCTGCTGCGAGCGGACCTCAATGCGGCCCAGTCCCAGCGCGAGCACGGGCCCGGCCAGGGCCAGCAGGCCAGCGGCCAGCAACAGACGCTTGAAGGTGCGCAACACGAACATCCCCTGTTTCTGCTTGCCGGGCCCGGACTGGGCCGAGCGGCCCTGCTGCCAATGCACCGGATTCATCCAGCGACTGTAGCGGCGCGGGCTCCCGCTCCGCAACGCGCGATGCGTCCACCGCATTGCGCGAGACTCCACGCAAGGCGCCGCAGCCGTGACTGCGACGCCAGATGGCGCAGGATCGATCAGCCTTCGGCTGCGACCAGCTCGGCGACCTGCACGGCGTTGAGCGCGGCGCCCTTGCGGATGTTGTCGGCGACGATCCACAGGTTCAGGCCGTTCGGGTGCGAGAGATCCTCGCGGATGCGGCCGACGAACACCGGATCGCGGCCCGACGCGTGGGTGACCGGGGTCGGATACCCGCCGGCCACGCGCTCATCGACGACCTCGACGCCCGGCGCGGCTGCCAGCAGCGCACGCGCCTCGTCGACGCTGATCTTCTCGCGCAGTTCGACGGCGACGGATTCGGAATGGCCGTAGAACACCGGCACGCGCACCGCGGTCGGGTTCACCAGGATGCTGTCGTCGCCGAGGATCTTGTGGGTCTCCCAGACCAGCTTCATCTCTTCCTTGGTGAAGCCGTTCTCCAGGAACGCATCGATCTGCGGAATCAGGTTGAACGCGATCTGCACCGGGAACTTCTGCGGATCGATCCCGCGGAAATTCAGAAGATCGCCGGTCTGACGGCCGAGTTCCTCCATCGCCGAGCGGCCTGCACCCGAGACCGACTGGTAGGTCGAGACGTTGATGCGCACGATGCCGGCACGGCGGTGCAGCGGCGCGAGCGCGACCAGCATCTGCATCGTCGAGCAGTTGGGATTGGCGATGATGCCGCGCGGGCGCTTGCGGGCGGCCTCCGGATTGACCTCGCTGATCACCAGCGGCACGTCGTCGTCGTAGCGGAACGCCGAGCTGTTGTCGATCACGACCGCGCCGGCCGCGGCGAACTTCGGCGCAAATTCCTTGCTGGTGTCGCCACCGGCGGAGAACAGCGCGATGTCGATGCCGGTGGGATCGAAGGTGGCGAGATCCTGGACGACGATGTCGTCGTCGCCGAACTTCACGGTGCTGCCGGCCGAACGCGCGCTGGCGAGCGGCACGAGTTCGGACACGGGGAAATCACGCTCGGCGAGGATCGACAGCATGGTCTCGCCAACGGCGCCGGTGGCACCGACGACGGCGACGCGGAAACGGCGGTTCTGGGGACTGGACATTCAATACGTCTCGAAAAGAATTCTGGATGTGGGTCGCGCATGGCGCGCGGGCGCTGCACAGCTGGGGCTTCGGGGAACCGCCCGCCCTGATGCTCAGGCGGTTCCCGGACGTTTCGCGTCGGTATCGTCCTTTTTAGCCGGCGCGATCACGCTCGGCGGACGACCGGCGTCCGGGCCCGCGCCGAGCGCGGCGATCAGGTTGTCGACGGCGAGCGCGACCATCGCCCGGCGCGTGGCGAGGCTGCCGCTGGCGATGTGCGGCGTCAGCACGATGTTGTCGAGCGCGAGCAGGCGCGGATCGACCGCGGGCTCGCACTCGAACACATCGAGCGCGGCCGAGGCCAAGCGGCCCCTGGCGAGCGCGTCGGCCAGCGCGGCTTCGTCGACGATGCCGCCGCGCGCGATGTTGGTCAGCGTCGCGGTCGGCTGCATCTTCGCCAGCGCGGCAGCGTCGACGATGTGGTGGCTGGCAGCCGAATACGGCAGTACCAGCACCAGATGATCGGCCTGCGCGAACAGCGTGTCGAAATCGACATACGTCGCGTTGAACGCGCGCTCGACATCGGCCGGCAAACGGCTGCGGTTGTGATAGAGCACGCGCATGTCGAAGCCGGACGCGCGTTTCGCGATGCCCTGCCCGATCCGGCCCATCCCGAGGATGCCCAGCGTGCTGCCGTGCAGATCGGCGCCGAGCAGGCCCTTGAAGTTCCAGCCCTGCCACTGGCCGGCGCGCAGATGACGCTCGGCCTCGGTGACGCGGCGCGCGGCGGCCATCATCAGCGCGAAGCCGAAATCGGCGGTGGTTTCAGTCAGCACGTCGGGGGTGTTGGTCGCGACGATGCCGCGCGCCTGCAGCGCATCGATATCGAGATTGTTGTAGCCGACGCCGACGTTGGCGATCGCGCGCAGCTTTGCCGCATCCGCGATCTCGTCTCGGCCGATGCGCTCGTTGAGCGTCACCAGCGCGCCGTCGACCTCGCGCAATGCCGCGGCGATCGCGCCCGCGTCGTGTTCGCTCACGTCCGGCACCTGCACAACGTCGAAGTGCGCGTGCAGACGCTCGACGATGTCGTCGAACAGCGGCTGCGACACCCAGACCTTCGGGCGCGATTCAGCCATCGATGCGCCCCGGGATCCGCGGCGTCACCGTGCCGACATCGCCGCACTGGGCGCGATGGCGCAGCGCCTGGTCCATCAGCACCAGCGCCAGCATCGCCTCGCAGATCGGCGTCGCGCGGATGCCGACGCAGGGGTCGTGGCGACCGGTGGTGATCACTTCGACCGTGTTGCCGTCGGTATCCAGGCCATCGGCCGGCAGGCGCAGGCTGGAGGTCGGCTTGAACGCCGTCGACACGACGATCTGCTGGCCGGTGCTGATGCCGCCGAGCACGCCGCCCGCGTGGTTGGACGCGAAGCCCTGCGGGGTCATCAGGTCGCGATGCTCGCTGCCTTTCTGCGGAATCGACGCGAAGCCGGCGCCGATCTCGACGCCCTTGACCGCATTGATCGACATCATCGCTGCGGCCAGATCGCCGTCGAGCTTGCCGTAGACCGGCTCGCCCCAGCCCGGCAGCACGCCATCGGCGACGGCGGTCACGCGCGCGCCGACCGAATCGCCGGACTTGCGCAGCGCGTCCATATAGGTTTCCAGCGCCGGCACCTGCGCGGCATCCGGCCAGAAGAACGGATTCGATTCGACAACATCCCAGTCGATCTCGGCACTGTCGAATTGCGCCGGCACGATGTCGCCGAGCTGCGACAGATAGCCGTGCACGCGCACGCCGTAGCGATCGTTCAACCACTTCTTGGCGATCACCGCCGCGGCCACGCGCATCGTGGTCTCGCGCGCCGAAGAGCGACCACCACCGCGCGGATCGCGGATGCCGTACTTCTGCCAGTACGCGTAATCCGCATGCCCGGGCCGGAACTGCTGGGCGATGTTGCCGTAATCCTTGCTGCGCGCATCGGTGTTGCGGATCAGCAGCGCGATCGGCGTGCCGGTGGTCACGCCTTCATAGACGCCGCTGAGGATTTCGACCGCGTCGGCCTCGCGCCGCGCCGAGGTGTGCCGGGTCTTGCCGGTCGCGCGCCGCGCGAGATCCTCGGCGAAATCCTCGACCGTGAGCGCGATGCCCGGCGGACAGCCATCGACCACGCAGCCGATCGCCGGCCCGTGGCTCTCGCCGAAAGTCGTGACGGTAAACAGTTGGCCGAAGCTGTTGCTGGACATGGGCGGGCGTCGAAGCGACGCGGCACGAAAACGCGGGCCGGCAAGCTTAACGCGACCGGGCCGCGCGTGGACGCATGGTTTCCGGGCGAACCGTCGGAATCACGGCGTCGTCTCGACGCAGCAACTGTAGGAGCGCGCTTGCGCGCGAAGAGGCTTTCCCGAGCACAGCCGTTCGCGCGCAAGCGCGCTCCTACAGGAGAGGACCTGGACGCGGCCTCAGAACAGGCCCGCGCCCGCACTTCCCGTCGCCGCGACCGCGGCCGAGGTCTTGCCCTCGCGCTCGGCCGCCAGCTGGGTGATGCGCGCGCTGTGCGTGACCAGGTCGTGGCGTTCGACGACGAAGATGCCCATCTGACCAACCTGGAACTCGATCCACATCAGCGGCAGTTCCGGCAGCAGCTTGACCAGGTGCTGCTCGGATTCGCCGACTTCGCAGATCAGCAGGCCGTCCTCGGTCAGGTGCAGCGGCGCGTCGCGCAGGATCTTCAGCACCAGGTCGAGGCCGTCGTCGCCGGCGCGCAGGCCCATCTCGGGCTCGTATGCGTATTCGCGCGGCAGCGCATCGGTCTCGTCGTTGGTGACGTAGGGCGGATTGGTGACGATCAGGTCGTAATGCTCGCCCTGCAGGCCGTCGAACAGGTCGGACTTGAGGAAGCGCGTATTGCGCACCTCGAGCCGCTTTTCGTTTTCGGCGGCCAGCGTCAGGGCCTCGTCGCTGAGGTCGATGCCGTCGACGTGCCAGTCCGGGTTGTGATGGGCCATCGCGATCGCGATGCAACCCGAGCCGGTGCACAGGTCCAGCGCGCGCCGCACTTCGCGGCCACCGAGCCAGGGCTCGAAGCCGCTGAGGATCAGTTCGGCGATCGGCGAGCGCGGCACCAGCGCGCGCGCATCGGACTTGAAGCTCAGGCCAGCGAACCAGGCTTCACCGGTCAGGTAGGCGGCCGGCACGCGCTCTTCGATGCGGCGCAGGAACAGGCCCAGCACGTCTTCCTTTTCCGACAGCGTGACCCGCGACTGGCCGTAGACCGGGCTCAGGTCGTGCGGCAGATGCAGCGCATGCAGGGTGAGCTGGGTGGCCTCGTCGATCGCGTTGTCGTAGCTGTGGCCGAAGGTCAGGCCCGCGGCATTGAAGCGGCTGGCGCCGTAGCGGATCAGGTCGACAATCGTCTGCAGTTCTTCGGTCATGGCGCGTGGCGCTCGGGACGGCTGGAGGCCGCGGATTATAGGCCACCGGCCGCCGCGGCCCCCGGGGACGTGCCGGTTATCATGGCCGGCGCCCGAACCGGATTCTTCGATGTTCAACAGGACCACCCTCGTCATTCTCTGTGTGGCGCTCGCCGGCGGGCTGGGCCTGCTGGCCGCGCAGAAATATTTCACTTCCTCCGGTAGCGCGGCCGTGCCCGAACTCGAGGTGGTGCAGCTGTATCCGGAGCCCCGCGCGCTGCCCGATTTCGCGCTGCAGCAGTCGGACGGCACGCAGCTGCTGCCCGGCGAACTCGCCGGCCACTGGACGCTGGTGTTCATCGGCTTCACTCATTGCCCGGACATCTGCCCGATGACGTTGACCCATCTGGCCCAGGCCCAGCGCCAGTGGGAGGCGCTGCCCGAAGCGACGCGCCCGCGGGTGCTGTTCGTCTCCGTCGATCCCGAGCGCGATACGCCCGAGCGTCTGGGCGATTACGCGCATGCCTTCCACCGCGACACGCTGGCCGCGACTGCCGACGTGCCTGCGCTGGAGGCCTTCACCCGCTCACTGTCGATGGTCTTCGCCCGCGTGCCGCTGGACACGGACGCGCCCGACGGCGCCTACACCCTCGACCACAGCGCTTCGCTGGCCGTGCTGGATCCCCACGGCCGCATGGCCGGTGTGGTGTCGGGCCGCGTGCTCAACGCCGAAACGCCCCGCCCCGACGCCGTGGCCGCCGATCTGCTGCGCCTGACCGCCGAGTACCGCCCATGAGCCTTGTCACGTCGCTGACCTATGCCCTGCCGCACCGCTACCTCTCATCGCTGGCGCGGCGTCTGGCGTACTCGCAGAACCCCGGCACGCGCCGCTGGCTGATCGACACCGTCGTGCGCAAGTTCGGCGTGGACCTGTCGGAAGCGGCGAATCCCGATCCGGCGTCCTACGCCAGCTTCAATGCGTTCTTTACCCGCGCACTGCGTGAGGGCGTGCGTGTGCCCGATCCCGACCCGCGCGCGCTGGTCATGCCGGCCGACGGCCACATCAGCCAGTGCGGCCCGATCGAGGCCGGACGCATCTTCCAGGCCAAGGGCCAGTCGTTCACCGTCGCCGAACTGCTGGGCGACACAGCCGATGCCGCGCCGTTTCTCGACGGCAGTTTCGCAACGGTGTACCTGTCGCCGCGCGACTACCACCGCGTGCACATGCCCTGGACCGGCACCCTGCGCGAAACCGTGCACGTGCCCGGCCGGCTCTTCAGCGTCGGCACCGCCGCGGTGTCGAAGGTGCCGCGCCTGTTCGCCCGCAACGAGCGCCTGGTCTGCCACTTCGACACCGACTTCGGCCCGATGGTCCAGGTCATGGTCGGCGCGCTGCTGGTCTCGGGCGTGGAAACGGTCTGGAGTGGCGAGGAGATTCCCGCCTACGGCGACCGCATCCAGCGCAAGGACTGGCGCGGCAAGGGCATCACCCTGCAGCGCTTCGAGGAAATGGCGCGCTTCAATTACGGTTCCACGGTGATCGTGCTGCTGCCCAAGGGCGTGGCCGATCTGGAACCGACCCTGCACGCCGAGTCTCCGGTGAGACTGGGCCAGCGGCTGGCGACCCGGAACACCGCCGATATCGCGAGCTGATCGCCCGGACAGCAGGGACCGCACCGTGTCACGGACTGACGTCATCCTCCCGCTCCCCGACCGGGGAGCCGCCCATCCGCGCCGCTGGCGACCCACTGCGCTGTCCTGCCTGGTCGGCGCCCTGGTCGCACTGAGCGGCTGCGCCAGCAAGAGCGAAGCCGAACAACTGGCCAAACTGCGCGCCGGCTTCACCTACCAGCGCTATCAACAGCTGTCCGGCCCCGGCCTGCCGACCGCTGTCGAGGCCTACCGCAGAACCTCGGAAGTCGCCGGAAAACCCACTCCGCCCTTCACCCCCGCGGATCTGTGTACCGCGCGCGTCCTGATGGCCTATGCCGCGCTGGCCGCCGACAAGCAGATACTGACCATTGCCGAGGCCGATCTGATCGACCGCCACGACTGTGACGCCTTCTCGCGTCATGCCGCCCAGTCGCTACGCATCGTGACCTACCAGCGCCGCGGCTGGCACGAGCTGGCACAGGTCGACAGCCAACTCGACCCCGCCACGCTCGACGCGGAGAAGACGAATGCCATCACCCAACTGGCCGCGCTGCACCTGGTGCTGATCTATACCGGCGTGATGGACAAGAAATGGGATCGCGTGGTGCTGCATGTGGAGGGACTGGGCGCGTTGATCGGCACGCCGTGGCTGGGTGATCTTGGCCACGCGTGCCTGGACATCCATGAAGGACGCACCCGCGAAGGCCTGCGCCGGATCAAGCGGGTCAGCGAGAACCCGCACGTCCCCGAGGAGGTGAGAACGGAGCTCGCCGCGTTCATCGCCACTGTCGAACTACGTGCCGGCAATCTCGACGAATCGGCGGGAAAGCTGATGCTGCGCATGACCTGGATGGCACTGCGTCAATATGGCCCGGACAACCTGCGCAGACTCATCGGCTTCGTTGAGCACAACGGCTGGCGACGCTTGACCAGCGCTCCCGCCGACATGCGTGCATCACTGGCGGAACGCTGGCATCGGTGGCGCGGCGGCGCCGATACCGATGCCGCCATGGACGAAGAGACGCTTCCCGCCATCCCCTGATACGCCGCCGAGCCGCCGAGCCGCTGTCCGCGCTATCGCGTGCAGCCGGCCAGCGTCAACGCCTGTCCCTGGCGGAGTGCGTAGGCCGGCGCGCGCAGGTTGTTGGCCTGGGCCAGCGCGGTCACGTCGCAGCCATAGCGCTGGGCGATGCTGCCCAGCGTTTCGCCACGTGCAACGCGATGCGTACGTGCCGGTACTGGCGCAGCCTCCGGCGGACGCGGCGCGGCAGCGGACGGCGGTACCGCGGCCGGCGGCGGATCGCCATCGGTCGACAGCACTTCGATCGCACCTGTGCGTACGATCGCCGCGCGCGGATCGCTGTTGACCAGCTCGGCTGCGAGATCGGCGCGGTCGCCGCGCACGCACCAGCGCTTGTACAGGCTGGCCATGCGCGTGGTGCCGGCGAGCGTGGTGCCGACCGGCAGCAGGCTGTCGGCCTCGTAGCTCGGGTTGAGGTTGCGCAGCGCGCGCATGTAACCGTCGCGGGTGGTGCCGTTGCCCATGCAGATCGTCAGCTCGTAGATCGACGCCGGGCGTTCGAGGGTGAAGGTGGCCGGGCGCGTGTCGATCTTGGGGAACGTCAGGCCGTATTCCTCCGGATGCAGGTACAGCCAGGCCGCGGCGATGACCATCGGCACGTAGTCCTTGGTTTCGGCCGGGAACTGGTTGTAGACGCCGGGGTCCCAGAAGCTGCGGCCGTTGGCCTCGCGGTAGATCCGCAACGCCCGGCCTTCGCCGCCGTTGTAGCCGGCCAACCAGTATTCGATCTCGTTGCCGTGCTGGGCGAAGCGCTCGTTGAGATACACCGCCGCGGCATCGGCCGACAGGCGCGGGTCGTAGCGCGTGTCGAAGCCGGTGCCGTCCGGCCCCAGGCCGAAGCGACGCCCGGTGGCCGGCATGAACTGCAGCGGACCTGCAGCGCCGGCGCGCGAACGCGCATGCACGCGGCCGTTGGATTCCTTGGCGAGGATGCCGAACAGCAGCGCTTCCGGCAGCCCGCTGCGCTTGAACGCCGGCGACATCAGGTGCTGCATGTACTGATAGTTCTCATGGCTGGTCATCAGCGACACGCGCATGTCGGTGAGCCAACGGCGGATCGAGGCCTGCACAGCCGGGTTGAGCTGGACCATGCGCTTGAAGCGCTCGTCCTCGGCCAGCAGCGCCGACGCACTGGCAGCCGCCGGCACATCGGCGGTGGGCAGCGTGCCTTCGAGGCCATCGAGATCCGGGCCATCCGGGCCCTGCCCGGCCTGGGCATCGGCATCGGCCTTGAGCAGGCGCTTGTAGGTCGTCAGCAGCTGCGGAACGCTGCAGCCACGCTGCTTCTCGCAAGCCAGCATCACGTCTTCCATGTCCTCCAGCGCGGCGTTGCTGGCATTGATGCCGGCCGGGTCGTCGTTGGCGATCTGCACCAGCGCCTGGCGGTAGCGGGCCTCGGCATCGAGCATGCGCTGGTTGAGCGCTTCGCCGGCTTCGCGGTCGCGGCGCGACTGCGCGTTTGCATCGGTGGCCGTGCCGGCCAGCGCGAGCGCCAGCGCGAGGGCGCCGAGGCGCAACGTCGTGGAAACGGAATCTCGCATCGTGACGGGGGTCCAGCAGACAGGGCCCGCAGGGTAGCCCTGCCTGTTGCAGAGGGGCAAGGCGCGCGTCGCGAACCGCGACGCAGTCGCTAGAATCGCGGCATCCACTTCATGGAGCGTCCGCGCGATGGATCCGATCCTGCTCGGCAAGGCTGTCACCACCCCTGACGCCGGGCCCGTGCACCTGCTGCCGAAGTTCGGTAACCGGCATGGTCTCGTGGCCGGCGCGACCGGCACCGGTAAGACCGTCACCCTGATGACGCTGGCCGAGGGCTTCTCGCGCATCGGCGTGCCGGTGTTCATGGCCGACGTCAAGGGCGATGTCGCCGGGCTGGCGGTCGCGGGAACGGCGAGCGACACGCTGCTCGCTCGCGCGGCCGAGATCGGCGTTGCCGACTGGGCTCCAGCCGCGAGTCCGGTGGTGCTCTGGGACCTCTACGGCAAGCTTGGCCATCCGGTGCGCACGACGGTCAGTGAAGTCGGCCCACTGCTGCTGGCGCGCATCCTCGAACTCAACGACACCCAGTCCGGCGTGCTCGACATCGTGTTCAAGCTCGCCGACGACCGCGGTCTGCTGCTGCTCGATCTCGCGGATCTGCGCGCGCTGCTGGGCGTGGTGACCGACGAGCGCAAGGAGATCTCCACGCAGTACGGTCTGGTCAGCCCGCAGTCGGTGGCCGCGATCCAGCGCTCGCTGCTGCGGCTGGAACAGGACGGCGGCGATCACTTCTTCGGCGAGCCGGCGCTGGAACTCAACGATCTGATGCGCACGTCCACTGACGGCCGCGGCGTCATCGGCATCCTTGCCGCCGACCAGCTGATCCTGCGCCCGCGGCTGTATTCGAGCTTTCTGCTTTGGCTGCTGTCGGAACTGTTCGAGACGCTGCCGGAAGTCGGCGATCTGGACAAACCCAAACTCGTCTTCGTGTTTGACGAGGCGCATCTGCTGTTCAACGATGCGCCAGCCGCGCTGCAGCAGCGTATCGAACAGGTGGTGCGCCTGATCCGCTCCAAGGGCGTGGGTGTGTACTTCTGCTCGCAGTTTCCCGACGACGTGCCCGACAATGTGCTCGGCCAGCTCGGCAACCGCGTGCAACACGCGCTGCGCGCGTTCACCCCGCGCGACCAGAAGGCCGTGCGCATCGCGGCCGAAACCTTCGTGCCGAATCCTGCGCTTGATGTCGCCCGCGCGATCTCGCAACTCGGTACCGGCGAGGCGCTGGTGTCCACGCTGCAGGACAAGGGCGTGCCGATGCCGGTCGAGCGCACGCTGATCGCACCGCCGCGCTGCCGCATGGGTGCGATCACGCCCGAAGAGCGCGCACAGGTGCGCGCGAACAGCCCAGTCGGCGGCAAGTACGACACGGCGATCAATCGCGAATCCGCAGCCGAACTGCTCGCGAAACGCGCCGAGAACGCGACCGCGCAGGCGAAGACACCGCTGGCCAAGACCGCACGCGAAGCCGAGGCCGACGAGGGCGAAGGCGGCGTCGGCCGCTCGATTAACGAATTCCTGTTCGGCACCGGGCGCCGCCAAGGCGCGGTGCAGGCAGCCGGCAAGCAGGCGGTGCGCACGATCACCAATCGCATCGTCCGCAATCTGCTCGGCGGGATCCGGCTCAAGTGAGCAGTCGATGAGCCGCTGGCGCCCGCCCGCCGAGAAGAGCACCGCGCTGATCACGCCGGAAGGCCATGCGCGCCTGAAGGCCGAGCTCGACGATCTGTGGCGCGTGCGCCGGCCCGAGGTCGTGCGCGCCCTGTCGGCCGCGGCGGCCGAAGGCGACCGCTCCGAGAACGCGGAATACACCTATCGCAAGAAGCAGCTCGGCGAGATCGACCGGCGCGTGCGCTATCTGTCGAAGCGGCTGGAATCGCTGCGCGTGATCGATGCCGCCCCCAGCGATCCCGACGCCGTGTTCTTCGGCGCGCATGTCGAGCTGGAAGACACCGACAGCGGTGAGCTGGCGCACTACCGCATCGTCGGACCCGACGAAACCGACGCGAAAGCCGGCTGGATCAGCATCGATTCGCCGCTGGCGCGCGCGATGCTCAAGAAGCGCGTCGACGACGAATTCGAAGCGCAGCTGCCGGGCGGCCTGGTGCGCTTCGCGGTGCTCGCCGTGGACTATCGCGCGGCGTGAGCGCGTCTGTTGTCCCGGCGTGGCGGCGGCGCTTGAACATTCGCCTCGCTGCGCGCGTTCTGTCAGCGCTGCTGCTGCCAGTCGGCTTGTTCGCCCTGCCCGCATGCACGCGTGACGCATCGCCGACGACCTCGCAGGACCGTGCCGCGCCGGCACCGGACGCGAAGGCGCTCGCGCACGCGGACCTGGCGCATCGCCTGCGGCGGTTCCTGATAGAGCGCACCGCACCCGGCATCGCGCGCGGACCGATGGCGGCCGCCGACGAACGTTTCCGGCTCGGCGCGTTCTGGCGTGCCCGCACGGACACCCATCATTTCGGCGCCGATTTTCGGTCGCGCGCGGAGATAGCACTCGCGGCATCCGGCTCGGCGCCGGCCGCCGACGCCGCGCTACGCCAGCTGCGCGACACCGTGGAAGCTCGCTTGCCAGCGTGGCAGGCCCTGGTCGACTACAACGCCGCAGGCACGATGCGCGACGACGGTGGTGACGAAGGCCGCCGCCTGCTGCCCTGGGCGATCGCGTCGATCGACGCGATCGAGGTCGCGACCTGGGACTATGTGGATGCAGTCGAGGCGGCGCGCTGACACACGCTAACGTGCCGACGATCCACGCCTGGTAACGAATCGCGCGTCATCCGCAGCAGGGAGGACGTGCAAAGAACGCATGGCGCGCTCGACCAAGCAGAGGTCGGCGCAGATGCACGCTGTCAATCGACGCGACGCATCTCGAAGATCCCGTCATCCGACAACGCAGTGAAATACCCGGTCGTCGACGTGAAGTTCTTGTCCGGAAACTCGGTGCCCGGCGACACGCGGCAGAACAGGAACGCGCGCGAATACGCGCACTGCAGACGCGCTTCCGGCCCGATGTCCGGGAACAGCCCGTGCTGCTCCATCGCGCTCAGCGGCAACAGCGCGAGGCCCTCGCCGCGGAACATCGCCAGCCAGCCCCGGCCTTCGGCGCGCACTATCAGCTGGGCATCGGCGGGAAACGCCGCGCCGCCTTCGCCGGCCGGCTGATACGTGCCGCTCAATCCGTCGGCGCCCTGCGCGACACCGGCTGCGCATAACCCAGCCGCGAGCAGCACCGCGCGGCGGATCACGCCAGCACCTCGGCGACCTCGCCGTAGAGATCGTGCTCGTCGCTGCCCATGATCGCGACATCGACGAAATCGCCGGGCTGCAGGTCGGCCTCGCGGCCATCCTGGATCTGCACCACGCCGTCGATCTCGGGCGCATCGCCCATCGAGCGGGCGATCGCGAGATCGCCGTCGACCATGTCGACGATGCACATCTGCACCGTGCCGACCTTGGCTTCGAGGCGCGCGGTCGAGATCTCCGCCTGCTTCTCCATGAAGCGCGCGAGGCGCTCCTGCTTCACCTCTTCGGGCACGGCGTCGGGCAGCGCATTGGCCGTTGCGCCGGTGACGGGCGAATACGCAAACGCACCGACGCGATCGAGCTGCGCCTCGTCGAGGAAGTCCAGCAGCTGCTGGAAATCGTCTTCGGTCTCGCCGGGGAACCCGACGATGAAGGTGCTGCGGATCGTCAGCTCGGGGCAGATTTCGCGCCAGCGCGCGATGCGCTCGCGGGTCTTGTCGATCGCGCCTGGCCGCTTCATCAACTTGAGGATGCGCGGGCTGGCGTGCTGCAGCGGCACGTCGAGATACGGCAGCAGCTTCGGCATGCCGTCGGCGTGGCGCTCGGTCATCAGCGGAATGATGTCGTCGACGTGCGGATATGGATACACGTAATGCAGGCGCGTCCACACGCCGAGTTCCGACAGCCCTTCGCACAGCGCTTTCATGCGCGTGGCGTATTGGCGCTCGCGCCATGTGCGCTCCGCGTAGCGCACGTCGACGCCATAGGCCGAGGTGTCCTGCGAGATCACCAGCAGTTCGCGCACGCCGCCGCGCACGAGCTTCTCGGCCTCGCGCAGCACGTCGTCGACCGGGCGCGAGACCAGATCGCCACGCATGGACGGAATGATGCAGAAGCTGCAGCGGTGGTTGCAGCCTTCGGAAATCTTCAGATACGCGTAGTGCTTGGGCGTGAGCTTGATGCCGATGTCGTCGGCCGCCGCGCGGCGCGGCACCAGATCGAGGAAGGGATTGTGCGTCTGCGGCGCCGCCGAGTGCACCGCGCGCATCACCGAGCCGTAATCCTGCGGGCCGCTGATCGACAGCACGCCGGGATGCGCCTCGCGGATCACTTCTTCGCGCTTGCCCAGGCACCCGGTGACGATGACCTTGCCGTTCTCGGCGATGGCCTCGCCGATCGCGTCCAGCGATTCGGTGACCGCCGAATCGATGAAGCCACAGGTGTTGACGACGACGACGTCGGCATCGTCGTAGGTCTGGACGATGTCGTAGCCCTCGACGCGGAGCTGGGTGAGGATGCGTTCGGAATCGACGAGGGCTTTCGGACAGCCGAGGCTGACGAACCCGACCTTGGGATTGGCTGCGGACATGGGAACCATGGCTTGGAGATGGCCGCCGAGGGCGGCTGGGATCGCGGTCGCACGGCGCAGGGCCCGCGCGCGATGGCTGCGCAGTATAGCGCCGGGCCAGGCATGGACCGGGCGCACGGAAACGTCATTGCTGCCTCGGTTAGACTCGGGTCGCCACCTGAACAGGGAATCCGCCATGGGCCGGGATGTCGTCCTCGCCACGCCCTCCGGACCGGTGAACGCTTGGCGTGCCGAACCGCCGCACGGCGCCGCGGCCCTCGGCGCGGTCGTCGTGATCCAGGAGATCTTCGGCGTCAATGCGCATATCCGCAGCGTCGCCGACGGATATGCCGCCGCGGGCTATCTGTCGCTGGCGCCGGCACTGTTCGACCCCGTCGCCCGCCATGTCGAACTTGCCTATGACGCCGACGGCTTTGCGCGCGGCCGCGAACTGGTCGACGCGCTGGGACTGGAGCGCGCACTCGGCATCCTCCGCGCCTGCCGCGACGCGCTGCAGGCCGAAGGACACCGCCGCCTCTGCGTGGTGGGCTTCTGCTGGGGCGGCACGCTGGCCTTTCTCGCCAATACGCGCTTGGGGCTGCCCGCGGTGAGCTATTACGGCGCACGGACCGTTCCGTTTCTCGACGAACCGCTGCAGGCGCCGATGCTGTTCCAGTTCGGCGCGGACGATTCCGCCATTTCGCCCGGGGACATCGCGCGTCATCGCGCGGCCAAGCCCGACGCGGAAGTCCTGGTGCATCCAGGCGGACACGGCTTCAACCGCGATGTCGATCCGGATCACTACCATCCGGCCAGCGCCGCTGCCGCGCGACGCGCCACCCTCGCCTTCCTCGACGCCGCGCTGCGGCAGGATGCGACGCCATGACCCCTGCCTACACGCTGCATTCGCAGCTCGCCGACGACACCCACCCTCTCACGACGCTCACCCTGTGCGAGCTGCGGCTGATGGACGACGCCAACTATCCCTGGCTGGTGCTGGTGCCGCGCATTGCGAACGCGCGCGAACTGATCGATCTCGATGCCGACCAGCGTCGCCAGTTGACCGACGAGATCGACATCGCTGCGCGCCTGTTACGCGCCGTATGCCAGCCCTACAAGCTCAACATCGCCGCGCTCGGCAACATGGTCGAGCAGTTGCATGTGCACGTGATCGGCCGCGAACAGGACGATCCGGCCTGGCCGGCGCCGGTGTGGGGCCGGGTCGCTGCGCGGCCTTATACGCCGGAGCAACTCGTCGCGCGGGTCAGCCAGTTGCAGGCCGGGCTCCCCCGCTGATTCAGCGCGCGCGGACCACGCGCGTGCCGGCGACGAAATCGTGCCCGCAACGGCGGTCCTGACGGAAGATCATGCCCAGGCTGCCGAGCACGACCAACGCACCCAGGCACGGAATTCCGCCCACGATCTGCAGCGGGAAATAACGCGCGAAGATCGCGCGCAGCGCCGTCACCGGCCGGCCATCGAGCGTAACGATGCGGATGCCGAGCAGACGCTTGCCCCAGGTCTGGCCACCGACGTGCAGTGGCCAGGCGTGGATCGCGGCGAATGCGAGCATGCCGATCAGCATCCATATCGCCTGCAGACCGAAGCCGACCTGCTCACCACGTTGCGCTGCGTCGATTACCGCGCTCCAGTAGCCGCCAAGCCACATCAGCGGCGTGAGCACGGCCAACCCGATCAGGCCATCGATCAGTACGGCGCCCAGGCGCGTGCCACGCTCCGCAAGCTGCTCGACCGCATCGGTCTGCAGCTGCGCGGTCGGCGCTTGGTAGGGATTCGGGTCCTGCATCGCAGCGTCCTTGCGTAGTGGTTCGAACGATCAGGTGCGCGGCAGGGTGACGCCGCGCTGGCCCTGGTACTTGCCGCCGCGATCCTTGTACGAGGTCTCGCACACGTCGTCGGCATCGGACTGGAAGAACAGCATCTGCGCGACGCCTTCGTTGGCGTAGATGCGCGCCGGCAGCGGCGTCGTATTGCTGAACTCCAGCGTGACGTGGCCTTCCCATTCCGGCTCGAGCGGCGTGACGTTGACGATGATGCCGCAGCGCGCGTACGTGCTCTTGCCCAGGCACACCACAAGCGTGTCGCGCGGGATGCGGAAGTACTCGACCGTGCGCGCCAGCGCGAACGAGTTCGGCGGAATGATGCACTCGTCCGCCTCGATGTCGACGAAGCTGCCGGGGTCGAAATGCTTCGGATCGACGATCGTCGAGTTGATGTTGGTGAAGATCTTGAACTCGCGCGAGCAGCGCACGTCGTAGCCGTAGCTCGACGTGCCGTAGCTGACGATGCGCTGGCCGGCCGGGTCCTGCTTGACCTGGCCCGGCTCGAAGGGCTCGATCATGCCCTGCTCGGACATGCGGCGGATCCAGCGGTCGCTTTTGATGCTCATCGTGGGATTCCTGCGGCGCGGCGGCCTGGGCGCCCATTGTCGCCGCGCGGGCCGCCTGCGTCACCCCGCTGCGGCAGCGGCTTCAGACCAGCGACGCGGAAATCGACATCGGCGCCCGGGGTCGCTTCTCGAGTGCTTCCACCAGCCGCCGCGCCGTGGCGAGGTACGCCTGTGCGGCAGGCGAATCGGGCGCCGCAACGACGATCGGCACACCCGCATCGCCCTGCGCGCGGATGCCGATCTCCAGCGGCAGCGAGCCCAGCAGCGGTACGCCGTACTGCGTTGCCATGCGCTGGCCGCCGCCGTCGCCGAACAGGTGCTCGACATGCCCGCAGTTCGAGCACACATGCTGGGCCATGTTCTCCACCAGCCCGAGCACCGCGACCTCGACCTTCTCGAACATCTTCAGCGCCTTGCGCGCATCGAGCGTCGCCACGTCCTGCGGCGTCGTCACGATCACCGCACCGGCCACCGGAATCTTCTGCGCCAGCGTGAGCTGGATGTCACCCGTACCCGGCGGCAGATCCACCAGCAGATAGTCCAGCGCCTCGTCGCCGCCCCACAGCGTGTCGTTGAGCAATTGCGTCAATGCCGACGTCGCCATCGGCCCACGCCAGATCATCGGCGTGTCCTGATCGACCAGCAGCCCGATCGACATCGCCTCAATGCAATGCGCGCGCATCGGCAGGATCGACTTGCCATCCGGACTGTCCGGCTTGCCGGACAGCCCAAGCATCATCGGAATGCTCGGGCCGTACACGTCGGCATCCAGCACGCCCACCCGCGCCCCATCCGCCGCGAGCGCAAGCGCGAGGTTCACCGCAGTCGTGGACTTGCCCACGCCACCCTTGCCGGAGCCGATGGCGAGGATGTTGCGGATGCGGGGAAGTGGCGACAGCGCGTTTTGTACTGCGCGTGCGGGAACTGGTACGTACTTCATGGGGGCGAATGACTGATGCAGGACGTGCATTCTCCCATCATCTTGCTTGCCAGCACGCTTGATCGCGCGCCTTCCTAGACTGAGGACATCCTGGTAATAGCCTGCACGATGCATCAGGTAGCAGCGACCACCTCATCAGGATTTGCTGCAGCGTCTCGACAATCGTAGTCAACTTCTCCCCGTCGTTCGCTTATCAGCTATAACTCCGCTATCTGCGCAAGCGCTGTGCTGGACGCAGCTTGAGGGAGGGATAGCAATGCTGAACAAGAAGAAGGGAGGACTGACGGCCTTGGTGGGCCTGACGTTGGCGCTGGCGTCCATGGTTGCTGCCGCGCAGTCGCCGGTCGGCCGCTGGAAGACCATCGATGATGAAACCGGCCGAGTGAAGTCGATCGTCGAGATCACTCAGGCGGCGAACGGCACGCTCAGCGGACGCGTGGCCCAGGTGCTGCATTCCGATCGAGGCCCGAATCCGGTCTGCGACAAGTGCACCGGCAGCCGCCAGAACCAGCCGATCACCGGCATGACGATCCTCTGGGATTTGAAGCCGAATGGCAGCGAGTGGTCGGGCGGCACGATCCTCGATCCCGCCAATGGCAAGACCTACAAGTCCAAGGCGAAGATGCTCGACGCGAACCGCATCGGGGTGTCGGGCTGCGTCGCCTTCATCTGCCGTGAGCAGGTTTGGCAGCGCGAGTGATGGAGGTGGACGTACCTGCCCGCATCAAGACGCTCTGACCGCACTCGGGTAGCGACTGGCTCGTCGCGCCGGGGGAGGCTGACGCTTTGACCCGGCGCCAACGACGCTGGATGAACGCACTGCACGTTGCAGCCTTCAGCAAGGTCTATGCGCAAATTGCGAGCGGATCAGGCACAACTAAACATCTATTCATGCAAAAAATTAAAAAAAACCCCTTGCATTGGTTACCGCCTTGTGGCAAATAGGTTAACGCTGCGTTAAGCAGCTGCTCGCAAGCCACGTGTTCCAGGTGGCGTGCGGTTTTCTTTCAAGGGGACCCAAATGCTCGTGAACAAGATTTCTCCGCTGTATGCGGCTATTGCCACAACCCTGCTGGCCACCGCTGCGAGTACCGCGCACGCACAGACCGCACCCGCCGCCAGTGGCGAAGCCCAGACGCTTGATCGTGTCAACGTCACCGGTTCGCGCATCGCGCGTGAAGGTTTCGTCACGCCGTCGCCTGTCACCTCCATCTCCGCCGAAGAGATCCGTGCCACCGGCGCGGTCACGATCGCCGACCTGATGACCAAGATGCCGGCGTTGAGCCCGACCTACACGCTCGGCAACTCCACACGTTTCATCGGTACCGCCGGTCTGGGCCTGCTCGATCTGCGCGGCCTGGGCACGGCGCGCACTCTGGTACTGGTCAACGGCCGTCGCCACGTCGGCGCCACTCCCGGCTCAACCGCGGTTGACGTCAACACCATTCCGGTCGAGTGGATCGAGCGCGTCGAGGTGATCACGGGCGGCGCGTCCGCGGTCTACGGCGCCGACGCCGTTGCCGGCGTTGTCAACTTCATCACCAGGAAGTCGTTCGACGGCATTGAAATGCGCGGCCAGAAGGGTTCGGCCAGCGAAGGAGGCTTCGGTCGGCAGTTCTTCAGCATCTCGGCCGGCAGCGATTTTGCCGAAGGCCGCGGTACCGCTGCGATCTCTATCGAGCGCAGCGAGCAGGATCGCTTCAGCCGCACCAGCCGCGAAATCGGCCGCCGTTACCTGGTGACCACACCCAATCCCAACTTCGACCGCACGCAGCCTTCCAGCGAGTCAAACCCGCAGAACATTCTGGGCGGCCCGGGCGGCAATCACTCGATCTCCACTGGTGGTTCGTTCTACACGGGCGGCGTCATCAACGCGAACAGCAATCCGTTTAATCCGAACCTGCGTTACCGCTTCAACCCGGATGGCAGCTTCCAGCGCAACCGTTACGACGGCTGGTACAACGCGACCGGCACGTCTTGTATCGATTGTGACTTCACGGATCTCAACGCGCTCGCCGACCTCGAGCCTACGTTCAACCGTTCCAGCGTGAACGCGATCTTCGGTTTCGACCTCAACGACAATCATCGGGTGTTTGCCGAAGCCAAGTACAGCAAGACAGAATCGAACTTCTACGGCCAATCCGCGTTCGACTCTGCGCTGCGCATCCGCACCGACAACGCCTATATCAGCCCCGAGCTGAGCGCGCTTATCGCCGCCAACCCGGGCCTCGTGCGCACGGCGAATCTGGGAGGAACGCCTACTCAGTTCTTCGAGCTCGGCCGCATGAACGTCGACGCCGGTCGCCGCGGCGAGCAGGTGGACCGCGACACCAAGCGCCTTGTGGTCGGGGTGGAAGGCTTCTTCGGCGAGAACTGGTCGTATGAAACCTCGTTTAACTATGGCGAATCCTCGATCTCGCGCCTGAACCTGAACAACCGCATCAATGAGCGTTGGTGGGCAGGCCTGGATACTGTCCGTGACGCTGGCGGCAACATCGTCTGCCGCAGCACTCTCGACCCGAACGCCTTCAACATCGCCACCGGACAACGCTACAACGCCGCGCTTGTCGCGGGTTGCGTGCCGTTCTCGGTGTTCGGCGATGGTGCAGTGGCAGCCAATCCGGCTGCTGCGCAGTGGTTCAACGTCAACTCCCTCAACACCTCCAAGCTCAAGCAAACGGTGTACGCAGCATCTGTCGCCAATAGCGCGCTGTTTTCGCTGCCCGCAGGCGATGTCGGCTTTGCTGCCGGCGTCGAGCACCGCAGAGAGCAGAGCCAGGAGAACACCGACCCACTGGCTGCGCTCGGCCTGACCTTCCTGAACGCGATCTCCAGCCGTGGCGGCCAGTACGACGTCAGTGAAGTGTTCCTGGAGACTTCGATCCCGCTGCTCGCCGACCTGCCCGGCATCGAGCGCCTCGCCGTCGATCTCGCCGGCCGCTACTCGGACTACGACACCATCGGCAGCACCAAGACCTGGAACATTGGTCTCGACTGGCAGATGTTCTCGTCGCTGCGTCTGCGCGGCACGCTTGCCAAAGCCGTCCGGGCACCTGGTATTGGCGAACTGTTCAATCCGCAGTCGCAGAACTTCGCCCCTGTCAACGACCCTTGCAGCTACACGCCGACGAACAGCAACCGGCCTGGAACTGCGGCCGACCAGGCACTGCGCCAGGCCAACTGCACCGCACTGGGGATCCCGGTCGGCTGGCAGGACAGCTATTCGGCGAACCGTCCCGGCGTGAGTGGCGGCAACCCTAATCTGAGCCCCGAGTCTGCTGACACCGTGTCCTTCGGTGTGGTGTGGCAGCCGGAATTCGTCAGGGGTCTGGGCGTATCGGTCGACTACTGGCGCGTCACGCTGGACGATGCGATCGGCGCCGTCACTGCACAGGTCAATGCGACCCGCTGCGTGGACTCGCCCGGTGGCGTGAGCAACAACCAGTTCTGCGACCAGATCAGGCGCGCGGGTCCTGGCGGCCTCACCGATACACAGGGGCGTTTCTTCCCCGAGCACAGCATCTACGACTGGCGCGCGCTCAATGAGAACCTTGCCAAGTCGCGCCGCGTCGGCGTCGATTTCGAAGTGGACTATCGCTTCGATCTGGCAGGCGGCAACGCGGTCACGCGTCTGGTCGGCACCCGCCTGATCCAGTCGCGCGAGTGGGCGTTCCAGGACTTCCCGAACGAGTTCCGTGAGTGGTCCACCTCGGTGACCGACCCGCGCTACCGTGCGAACCTGGAAGCGTCGTACAACCGCAATGACTGGGATGCCTCCTGGACGATGCGCTACATGCACCACAACCTGCGCGTCGAGCCGGCGTCCTATCAGAGCAACCCGGGTCAGACCACGCCGATCCGCAACGGTTCGTACGTCTACCACAATGCACAGGTCGGCTTCACGTTCCCCGACTCGGGCATTAAGGTGTACATCGGTGCAGACAACCTGTTCGACAAGGATCCGCCGGCGAACTACTTCGGCGCGGACGTCGGTACAGCGTTCTACGACAGCGTGGGTCGCTTCGTGTACATGGGTGCCACTTACAGGTTCTGATGTTCCTGTAATTGCTGCATGAAAGAGCCCGGCTTCGGCCGGGCTCTTTTTTTATGGCAAGGGCCGCATGCGATAATCCCGCTCCGCCCGCTCCCGCAAGCGTCAGTCCATGCCGCGCACGCTGCTCGTCACCACTGCTCTGCCCTATGCCAACGGGCCGCTGCACCTCGGCCATCTGGTCGGTTACATCCAGGCCGACATCTGGGTGCGCGCGCGGCGCATGGATGGGGACACGGCGCGCTTCGTCTGCGCCGACGACACGCACGGCACGCCGATCATGCTCGCGGCCGAGAAGGCGGGCACAACACCCGAAGCCTTCATCGCCGACATCCAGGCCGGGCATGAGCGCGATTTCGCAGCGTTCGGCGTGGATTTCGATCACTACGATTCGACCCATTCGGCGGGCAATCGCAGCATGGTGGAGACGATCTACGGGCGGCTCGATGCCGGCGGTCATATCGCCCGTCGCGATGTCGCGCAGCTGTTCGATCCGGTGCGCGGCATGTTCCTGCCGGACCGCTACGTCAAGGGCATCTGCCCCAAGTGCGGCACGCCGGACCAGTACGGCGACAACTGTGAAAATTGTGGTGCCACGTATTCGCCGAGCGACCTGATCGATCCGGTCTCGGTCGTCAGCGGGGCGACGCCGGAAGTACGCGAGTCGGAACACTTCTTCTTCGAACTCGGCCACTTCGAAGCCTTCCTGCGCGAGTGGCTGGCCGGCGATGTCGCCGTGTCGGGCGTCAAGGCGAAGCTCGCGGAATGGCTCGATGGCGAAGGCGGCCTGCGCGCCTGGGATATCTCGCGCGATGCGCCCTATTTCGGCTTCGAGATTCCGGGCCATCCCGGCAAGTTCTTCTACGTCTGGCTGGACGCGCCGATCGGGTATCTCAGCAGCTTCAAGGCGCTAAGCGCGCGCGAAGGCCTGGACTTCGATGCCTGGCTCGCGCCCGAGGGCGGCGCCGAGCTGCACCACTTCATCGGCAAGGACATCGTCAACTTCCACGGCCTGTTCTGGCCGGCGATGCTGCACGGCGCCGGCCTGCGCGCGCCGACGCGTCTGCACGTCAACGGCTATCTGACCGTCGACGGGGCGAAGATGTCGAAATCGCGCGGCACCTTCGTCATGGCGCGTACCTACCTCGACCAGGGACTCGATCCGGAAGCGCTGCGCTACTATTTCGCCGCGAAGTCCTCGGGCGGTGTCGACGATCTCGACCTCAACCTCGGCGACTTCATCGCACGCGTGAACAGCGATGTCGTCGGCAAGCTGGTCAATCTCGCCAGCCGCTGTGCCGGCTTCATCGGCAAGCGCTTCGACGGACGTCTGGCCGAGGCGTTGCCGGAGCCGGAAACGTATGCGCGCTTCATTGAAGCGCTCGCGCCGATCCGCGAGAGCTACGCGCGCAACGAACCTGCAAGCGTGCTGCGCCAGGTGATGGCGTTGGCCGACGAGGCCAACCGCTACATCGACGACCGCAAGCCGTGGGTGATCGCCAAGCAGGACGGCAGCGATGCCGAGCTGCAGGCGGTCTGCACACAGGGCCTGAACCTGTTCCGCGTGCTGGCGACCGCGCTGCGGCCCGTGTTGCCACGCGTGTCGCGCGAGGTCGACGCGTTCTTCGCTGCGCCGGCCGACACCTGGTCCGCGCTCGACGCGCCGCTGCTCGGCCACGTGATCCAACCGTATGCCCCGCTCTTCACCCGAATCGACCCCAAGCAGATCGACGCTATGACCGACGCCTCCAAGGACACCCTCGCCGCCGCACCGGCTGCACCCGCCGCCGCGAAGAAGCCGGTCGAAGCACCTGCTGCGGCGCCCACGAAAGACGCTGACGCGGATGCGCCGGCGCACATCTCGATCGATGATTTCGCCAAGCTCGACCTGCGCATCGGCAAGGTGGTCGCCTGCGAGTTCGTCGAGGGTTCGGACAAGCTGCTGCGCTTCGAACTCGACGCCGGCGATCTCGGCACGCGCCAGATCTTCTCGGGCATCCGCGCGAGCTACGGCGCGCCGGACACGCTGGTGGGTCGCAACGTGGTGTTCATCGCCAATCTGGCGCCGCGCAAGATGCGCTTCGGCATCAGCGAAGGCATGATCCTGTCCGCCGGTTTCGATGGCGGCGCGCTCGCACTGCTGGATGCGGACGCCGCAGCGCAGCCGGGCATGCCGGTCCGCTGAGCCGGCGCGGCATCGCCGCGACGACACAGACCGCACGCCCAGCCGAACGCCACGCATGCCGCCGTCCCTCGTCGAACGTCTCGACCGCCTGTTGCCGCAGACCCAATGCGGCCAGTGCGGTTTCGACGGCTGCCGCCCCTACGCTGAGGCAATGGCCCGTAGCGAGGCCGACGTCGACCGGTGTCCGCCCGGCGGCGATGCGGGGGCACGCGCGCTCGCCCGCGCACTCGATACCGCCGCGTTGCCGTTCGACCGCGAACGCGGCGTGCACAACGCGCTGCCGCCGGTCGCGCTGGTCATCGAGGCCGATTGCATCGGCTGCACCAAGTGCATCCAGGCCTGCCCGGTCGACGCCATCGTCGGCGGCTCGAAGCTGATGCACACGGTGCTCGTCGACGCGTGCACCGGCTGCGCGCTGTGCGTACCGGCGTGTCCGGTGGACTGCATCGAGATGATTGCCGCCGCCTAGGCGGCCGTCTGCGTCAGGTACCCGTTTCGGGCTGCACCTGAGCAGGCGTTGCAGGTAGGGTCGTGTCGGGCGGTGCGCAGGCCGAACACACGCGCTCCACCGAGTAACCTTTCGCCGCAAGCTTCTCGACCACGCCGTCGGGGCCGAGGAGATGCAGCGCGCCGACGACGACGAGGATGTCGCCAGGCTGTTGCAGCATCTGCTCCAGCTTGGGCAGCCAGGCGTCGTTGCGCTCGGTGTTGATGCGCGCGTAGAGAGCGGGGAATCGCGCCCGCATGTCGAGACCCATCTCCTGCCACAGTGCATCTGCGTTGCCCGCGCGCCAGGTTTCATGCAGTGCCTGGATCGATTCGGGCCCCGCACCCGCCTGCTCCAGCGCCTCCTGCAGCATCTGCGTCTGTTCGACACGGCCCATGCCGTCGAGCAACTCGATCTGTTGCTGCGCGGATTCCAGGCCTGCGGTGGGCGTACCCGCGGCTTGCGCCTGACGCGCGAGTTGGGCATCCATGCCCAGCTTCGCTTCCAGGCCAAAACGACCAAGTTCGGTCGTCGTCACCAGCAACGAGACGAACCAGGGTTCGAACAGCTGCAGGCTCGAGCCGCCGCCTGCGCCCTGCAACGACGCCGCATTCGCATCCGCCCATGCGCGCAGTTGCGTCGCCGTCTGCGCGGGAATCTCGTCGTCGAGCTTGCTGCCGTCGCTGCGCAGGCCGGCCTGCATCATCTGCAGGCCCAGCGTGGGCGAATGCAGCTCCTCCGGTGCAAGCTCGAACACCACTTCGCCGGCGCCGGAGATCACCCGTGCAACGTCTTCGGACAGCGGGTAGTCGGCCGGCGTGAGGAAATGGAACGAACCGAGCAGATACAACGCCCCGTGCTCGCCGCTCACCCGCCACAGCAGCGGCACCGGCGCAGGGGCCAACGCGCCGTAGCCGATCGCGGGGATTTCCTGCAGTCCATCGGCAGGCACGACCACCGGCGAGAGCAGCGTCGCAGGCGCTTCCAGCAACGGCAGTTCGGCCTGGCTCGCGCCACCGGCGAACAGGCAGATCAGCAGTGCACACGAACGGAGCAAACGGAACGGCGCGGGTCGACGCATGCGGAGGCGGTCCTGTTCGGAATCTGGGGTCATACCGTGGTGGCCGGGATATAGGTCTTCTCGCCCGCGGGAATCGCGAGGTCGAGGCGGTTGCCGTCAGGCGGCAGCGGACAGGTCGCGAACGCGGTGAACGCGCACGGCGGGTTGTAGGCGCGGTTGAAATCGATCTGCAGCCGCCCGTCGGCGCCCGGCGCCGGCGCATCGAGGTAGCGGCCGGCGCTGTAGCTGCCGTGGCCACTGGTGCGGTCGGCGAAGATCAGGAACAAGCTGCCATCACCGCCTTCGAGCGCCTGCAAGGTGTAGCGCTTGCCGTCGCGTTCGAATGCGACCGAGCCCGGCGTCGGTGTGTCTTCGACCATGCCCAGGATGTTGGCGATCGGCAGCGTCGTACCGGATGCCGCGGGCACGAATTCCGCATCGACCTGCCAGTCGCGTGCGGTCGACCAGTACTCCAGGCCGGTGAAGCGCCTGCGCGTAGGCGCGTCTTCATGACGCGCCCGCACGAACGCCGAGCCGCCGCGTTCGATGATCGTCAGCGCGCCTTTGCCGTCGTCGAAGCCCAGCACGCTGGGCGAAGCATCGGTGTCGGTCTGCAGAAGTACACGGCCGCGCGCCGGCGCGCCATCGAGCGTCACCGCGACGCCGCGCTCGGGCGTGAACGCATACGCGCCATTGTCGGATTGCAGCAGGCCGAGCTTCTCCGGCCCCATCGACAGGCGGATGCCGGCCGTCTGTCCGCTGCCGATGAAATGCGACTTCAGTTCGATGCGATACAGGCCGATCAGGCTCAGCCAGCCATCGGGCGCGACCAGTTCGGCGCGGCGCGTGTCCTGCCAGACGCGGGTCTGCGCGGAGAACATCACATCGAGTCGCGCAGCGTCGGCGCGCGCGGACGGATCCTCACTCTCGACGGTCTCCCCGCAGCCAGCGAGAAGCACCAACAGGCCGATCGTGCAGCAGTGGCGCCATCGCAGCATGTCAGCGTCCTCGCAGGAACCAGCGGTCGATCTCGGCGAGCGGAAAATGCGCCCACGTCGGACGGCCATGATTGCATTGCCCGGAGCGTTCGGTCGCTTCCATCTGCCGCAGCAGTGCGTTCATCTCGGGCACCGTCAGGCGCCGATTCGCGCGAACCGCGCCATGACAGGCCATCGTCGACAGCAGTTCGTCGCGTGCCGAGCGCACCCGCAGGCTCTCGCCATGCTCGCGCAGATCGGCCAGCACGTCGCGCAGCAGGGCTTCGGTGTCGCTCTGCGCGAGCAGGGCCGGCACGCCGCGCAGCAACAACGACTGGATACCGGCGCGCGAGACTTCGAAGCCGAGCTCGGCGAGCGTCGCGGCTTCGGCTTCGGCGACATCGGCTTCGCGCTCCGACACCGCGACGGTCTGCGGCACGAGCAGCGGTTGCGTGCGCACACCCTCTCCGTCGTGCGCGGTCTTGAGCTTCTCGTAGCCGATGCGTTCGTGCGCGGCGTGCATGTCGACGACGATCATGCCGTCGGCCGCCTGGCTGAGAATGTAGATGCCGTGCAGTTGCGCGACCGCATAACCAAGCGGCGGCACCAGCGTGCCGGCATCGTCGACGGCGGCGTCGGGTGCCATCGGCGACGGCGTCCAGGTCTCGGCACCCGATGCGATCTGCGCCGGTGTCGGCCCATAGAGCCCGGCATACGCTGCGCGGGTTTCGTCCACGCGCAGCGCGAGATTCGGCTGCGGCATCGGCCGCGACCAGTCGGGCATCGCCGCAGTGCCGGACGCGGGCACGGCGGCGAATGCCTGCATCGCCGCATCTGCCGGCGCGTGGTTCGTCTGCCCTGCGCGCGTATCGGCCAGAGCCTCGTGCAGCGTGCGGTAGACGAAATCGTGGATCAGGCGCGCATCGCGGAAGCGCACTTCGTGCTTGGCCGGATGCACGTTGACGTCGACGCGCGTCGGATCGAGCTCGAGAAACAGCACGTAGGCCGGCTGGCGGCCGTGGTACATCACATCGGCGAACGCCTGCTTCACCGCATGCGCCACGCTCCGGTCGCGCACCGCGCGGCCGTTGACATAGAGATACTGCTGGTCGGCGCTCGCGCGCGAGTACGCGGGCTTGGCAATCCAGCCGTGCAGGCGCAAACCCGCGGCGCTGTGATCGATACGCAGCGCGTTGTCGGCGAATTCGCGGCCCACCGTTTCGACCAGGCGCGCGCCCGAGAACAGATCCTCGTCACCCTTGTAGCGGCGCGAAGGCTTGCCGTTGTGGCTGATGCGCAGTTCGACGTCGGGCCGCACCAGCGCCAGCGCGCGCAGCCATTCCTCGATGTGGCCGAGCTCGGTGCGTTCGGCGCGCAGGAATTTGCGGCGCGCGGGCACGTTGTAGAACAGATCGCGCACTTCGACCGTCGTCCCGCGCGGATGCGATCGCGGCGTGACTTCGCCGACGCGGCCGCCTTCGACTTCCAAAGCGGAGCCGTGGGTTTCGTCTTCACGGCGCGAGATCAGGGAGAAGCGGCTCACCGAGGCGATCGACGGCAGCGCCTCGCCGCGGAAGCCGAGCGTGGCGACGGCCTCCAGATCATCCAGTGACCCGATCTTGCTGGTCGCGTGTCGCTGTACGGCCAACGTCAGTTCTTCGGGCGGAATGCCGCCACCGTCATCGCGGATACGGATCAGGCGGACGCCGCCTTCTTCCAGATCGATATCGACGCGCAGCGCGCCGGCATCGAGCGCGTTCTCGACCAGTTCCTTGACCACGGACGCAGGGCGTTCGACCACTTCGCCGGCGGCGATCTGGTTGACGAGGATGTCGGGGAGCTGGCGGATCGGCACGTGGGCATCGGCGACGCTGGCGCGTCGCGGCAGGAATCAACGTGGATGATACCGGCTTGGGCGTCGCGCCCGGGGCTCAGGGGCTGCCGCCGGCGGCGCCGTTCGCATCGGCCGCAGCGGCGCGCGCGGCGTACAGCGTGCCCGGCGGCGGCTGGGCGATGAAGTAGGCGTTGATGCCGTTGAGCACGGCGCTGGCAAGACGGCGCTGGTGCGCCGGATCAAGCAGGCGACGTTCTTCCTCGGGATTGGAGATGAAGCCGGTCTCGACCAGCATCGCCGGCATGTCCGCGTTGCGCAGCACCGAGAAGTTCGCGTACTCGACGTTCGCCTTGTGCGTCTTGCCGACATTGCGCAGACCCGACAGCACATGGGTCGCGGCATCCTGGGACGCTCGCATGTGGCCGCTCTGCGCCATCTCCAGCAGCACGTTCGACAGCGTGTCCTGCGACAGCGATACGCCGCCGACCAGATCGGCGCTGTTCTCGCGATCCGCCAGCCAGCGCGCCTGCTGGGACGAGGCGCCGCGCGTGGACAGGGTGTAGACCGACGAACCGTAAGCCGCACGATTGTGCGCGGCATCGGCGTGGATCGACACGAACATGTCGGCCTTGGCCCTGCGTGCACGCAGGGCACGCTGCGGCAACTCGATGTAGCTGTCGTTCTCGCGCACCAGATGCGCACGCATGCCGGGCGTGGCGTTGATCTGACGCGCGAGTTCGCGCGAGATCGCCAACACCACATTCTTCTCGTGCGTGCCGGCCGGCCCGATGGCGCCGGGATCGCGGCCACCGTGGCCGGGATCGATCGCGATCACCAGCGGACGCATGCCCGGCCCGACCGCGGCGGGCATCGGCACCTGCGCCGCCGGCGCGATGTCGCGCTGCACGGCAGGCGGCGGCGTCGGAATGGGCGCCGGGGGCAGCTGCGTGGCAGGTGCTTGCGCGGTGACCGTCTCCGGCGCAGGCGCGGAAGGCGCAGGGCCCTGCTGCGGACCCATGCTCGAAATCAGACGCGAGGTCGCATCTTTCGACGCCAGCGCCGGATCGACCACAGGCGTTGCAGTCGGCGCTGCGGCGGCGGGCGTCGACGCGGTCGCAGCAGCAATGCGTGCGATCGGATCGGCAGCGCCGTCACCCGGCCATTCGATGACGAGCGTCGGCCCGTCCGGACTGTCTTCGATCCGCGGCGGCATGGCCTTCACCGACGACGCCAGGTCGAACACGATGCGCGTGGTGCCGGCAACCGGCTGTCCGCTGCGCACGGAGCGGATCGTGCCGGCACCGGCCGGCATCGCGGTCGCCCGCAACCGGGTACCGGGCAGGTCGACGACCAGGCGATCGGGATTGGCGAGGGAAATCACCGAATACTCGGCGCGCGCATCGAGCTTGAGCTCGGCGCGAGTGCCGGTGGCGCCGGAGCGCACGTCGATCCCGCGCAGCTCGGCGCCGTAGGCGATGTTCCAGCACAACGCGGCGATCAGGGCGACCGCCAACGCGAGCTGAGACAGATTGATCCCCCGGATGCGCATGCGGGCTAGTCAATCACCGCACCCGGAACAATGCAAGTCGTTTTCCCTTTCAAATCCGTAACCTGCAGATCCTTCCTATGGTTTCGGTTCAGGAAGCGTCGACAAACGGGGATCATCGATCAGCTGTGCCAGCCACCTCGTTCCAGCCGCTCCGTACGGCCACAGCTCGACTGCGCGCCCCGCGCCGTCGATCGCCAGTCGTATCTCGAGATCCGCCGGCGGCAGCGCTGCGGCGCCGCGCTCGGGCCATTCGACCAGCCACAGTGCGGCGTCGATGTCGTCGAGCCCGAGGAAGTCGAGCTCGCCCGCATCGCCGATCCGGTAGAGATCCAGGTGCAGGGCCTCGCCGCCGTCCACCGGATAGCGCTCGACAAGGGTGTAGGTCGGGCTGCGTACGGTGCCGGTCACACCGAGCGCGCGCAGCCAGGCGCGGGCCAGCGTGGACTTGCCCGCGCCCAGATCGCCCTGCAGATGCACGACAGCGCCTCTGGGCTGATGCGTGGCGAGCACTTCGGCAAGCCCTTGCGTCGCGGCCTCGTCGGGCAGATGACGGCGGATCATGGGTGAGGCTCCGGATTCGCGCAGGCGCGCAGCACATCGATCAGATCGCCCGGCAGCAGTCCACGCTCGCCCGCCGTGCGCGCGGCCCGGTCGCCGGCCACTGCATGCAGCAAGGCGCCGCAGGCAGCCGCGTGTTCGGCGTCGAGCCCCTGGGCGCGCAGCGCCGCGATGACGCCGGTCAGCACGTCACCCATGCCGCCGGTCGCCATGCCGGGATTGCCTGCAGCGATGAGCCAGGGCAGTCCGCCGGGCGCGCAGACCAGCGTGCCGGCACCCTTGAGCACCACGACCGCATTCCAGCGCGCGGCGAGTGCGCGCACCGCGGATGGGCGGTCATGTTGGACCGCGGCGGTGTCGGTATCGAGCAGACGCGCGGCTTCGCCCGGGTGCGGGGTCAGCACAGCGCCTGCCGGCAGTCCGCGCGGCCGTGCGGCGAGCAGGTTGAGCGCATCGGCATCGAGCACCAGCGGCGTGTCGGCTGCGATGGCCGCATCGAACGTCTCGTCAAACAGCGCGTGCCCCCAGCTGCCCTGCCCCAGGCCGGGACCGAGCGCGATGACATCGGCCGCGTCGAGGGCGCCGGCGAGTGCGGACACGTTGTCAGTGCGGCGGACCATCACCTCGGGCCAGCGCGCGAGCAACGGCGCGACATGCACGCCCTGGGTCGCGACTTCCACCAGTCCGGCGCCGGCGCGCAGCGCGGCCCCGGCCGCGAGCATCACCGCGCCGCCGGTGCCGTGATCACCACCGATGCACAGCACGCGACCGTGGCTGCCCTTGTGTGCATTGCGCGGACGCGGCCGCAGCCAGTGCGCGAGAGCTTGCGCGTCGATCCGTCGCGCCAGTGCCTGCGCTGCTTCGAAGCAGTGCGCATCGACGCCGAGCGCGTCCAGCGACAGGGCGCCGGCGTGATCGGGACCATCGCCGGTCTGCAGACCGAGCTGCGGGGCGAGGAACTGCAAGGTGCGTGTCGCGCGTACGGCGGCGCCATCCGCGCTGCCGCGATCGCCCGACAGGCCACTGGGAGTGTCGAGCGCGAGCACCGGCACGCCGGCGGCGTTGATGGCGTCGATCAGCGCGGCAGTCGCGTGGTCGGGCGCGCGCGACAGGCCGATGCCGAACAGGGCGTCGACGAGAATGTCTGCAGGCGGCAACGCGCCACCAAATGCCTCGACCTTGCCGCCCGCCGCTTCGAAGGCCGCGCACATTGCCCGCGACGCCCCGGTGCGCGGCGCATGCGATTCGAGCCGGACGACGACTGCCTCACATCCCGACGCCAGCGCCTGCGTCGCCAGCACATAGCCGTCGCCGCCGTTGTTGCCCGGCCCGCAGACCACGACGATGCGACGCGCCTGCGGCCAGTGCGACGACAGCGTGCGCCAGCCGGCCTGCCCGGCCCGTTGCATCAGCGCGGTGGCCTCGCCTGCGTGCGCGAGCGCTGCGGCCTCGATCGCCCGCAGCGCGGCTGCGTCGTACAGCGGGGAGCCCGGCAGCAAAGCGCCGGGCGCAGGCGTGGCACAGGAAGCACTCATCGCGCGGATTCTATACTTCGCGCATCGTGATGCCTTCCGCCGCCACCGCCGTTCCGTCCCACGCAGCGCCCGACGCGCTTGCCGCGCGCATCAAGGCGATCGCGGGCGAGATGGGCTTCCAGCGCTGCGGCATCGCCGGCATCGATCTGCGCGAGGACGAAGCGCACCTGCGCGACTGGTTGGCGCAGGGTCTGTACGGCACCATGGACTGGATGGCGCGCCACGGCGACATGCGCGCGCGCCCGGACGAGCTGCTGCCGGGTACGGTGCGCGTGTTGTCGGTCGGGCTCGACTACGGCCGCAACGACGACGAAAGCGCTTGGGACACGCTGGCCGACGGCAGCCGCGCCTACGTGGCGCGGTATGCGCTGGGCCGCGACTACCACAAGCTCATGCGCAACCGGCTGCAGAAATTCGCGCATCGCATTGCCGAGGAAATCGGTCCGTTCGGCCACCGCGTGTTCGTCGATTCGGCGCCGGTGCTCGAACGCGCGCTTGCGCGCAACGCGGGCCTGGGCTGGATCGGCAAGCACACCTGCCTGATCGACAAGAACGGCGGCTCCTGGTTCTTTCTCGGCGAGATCTATGTCGATGTGCCGCTGCCGGTCGATCCGCCGGCGAGCGCGCACTGCGGCATCTGCGTGCGCTGCATCGATGTGTGTCCGACGCGCGCGATCACCGCGCCGCACCGGCTCGATGCGCGACGCTGCATCGCCTATCTGACGATCGAACACGAAGGCGCGATCGACGCTTCCTTGCGCCCGCTGATCGGCAACCGCATCTTCGGCTGCGACGACTGCCAGCTGGTCTGCCCCTGGAACAAGTTCGCCAAGCGTACCGACGAGCCGGACTTCCGCGCGCGCAACAGCCTCGACACCGCGAGCCTGGCCGAGCTGTTCGCCTGGGATGAGAACGAGTTTCTGCAGCGCACCGAAGGCTCGCCGATCCGCCGCAGTGGACACCGCCGCTGGCTGCGCAACCTCGCGGTCGCGCTCGGCAATGCGCCGACCACCCCGGATACCATCGCCGCGCTGCGCACGCGGCAGAATTCAGGCGATCTTCTGATCGAGGAACATGTGGACTGGGCGCTTGCGCGCCATGGCGATCGCTGACCCGATGCGCGCCTCAACGGGCTGAAAGATGCTTCGGATTCAGACGTCGGCGGCGAGCCGTGCCATCAACATCACGTCGACATACGCGCCGTCGCGCAGCGCGTAGGCGCGCGCCAGTCCTTCTTCTGCAAAACCGTGGCGCGCGTACAAGGCGATCGCCGCTGCATTGTCGACGTAGACCTCGAGTTCGATCCGGCGGACGCCGTGCCAGCGCTCGGCAGTATCGATGGCCGCCATCAGCAGCGCCGTGCCAATCCCCTCACCACGCCGATCATTCGACACCGCCATGCCGAGGTTCGCAACATGCCGACGGCGAGGATGCTGGATCACATCGAAACCGGCAGCGCCAACCACAGCACCCCGATCCTCGGCCACCAGTTGCACAACGTGAGACGGCATGTCGGTCAGCTGCCGCGTCCATGCGGACAGCGACGGATACGGCGGCTGCAAGGTGCCGGCATAGGCCGAGAATTCCGAAAACAGTATCTGCAGGCCGACTGCATCGGCCGGCTCGGCATGGCGGATTCGGACTTCGGCGCTCACCTGTGACGGGTGCGCGCGCGGATCTCGTCCAGCAACGCGCGCGTGACCGGGTCGGCCACCGCCACGTCATCGCCCTGCACCGCCGGCATCAGTTCGCCTGCAATGCGCTTGCCGAGTTCCACGCCCCACTGGTCGAACGCATTGATGCCCCACAACACCGACTGCGCGTAGACGCTGTGCTCGTAGAGCGCGATCAGCGCGCCGAGGCTGCGCGGGTCAAGGCGGTCGAGCAGCAACAGCGTCGACGGGCGGTTGCCCGGATACGACTTCTGCGGATCATCGGCCGAGTAACCGTTGGCCAGCGCCTCTGTCTGCGCGAGCAGGTTCGACAGCAGTGCGGCATGGTTGTCGGCATGGGGATGCGCGGGGTTCACCACGCCGATGAAATCGGCCGGGATGGTCTGCGTACCCTGGTGCAGCGCCTGGAAGAAACTGTGCTGCGAATTGGTGCCCGGCCCGCCCCACAGCACCGGCACGGTATCGAGACCGACGGCTTCGCCATCAGGCGTGACCGACTTGCCGAGACTTTCCATGACCAGTTGCTGCAGATATGCCGGCAGCAGCGCGAGGCGCTCGTCGTAGGGCAGCACCGCATGCGTTGCGAGACCGAGCGCGTTGCGGTTCCACACGCCCGTCAGCGCATGCAGCATCGGCAGATTCCCGGCGAGCGGCGCCTGCAACACATGCGCATCCATCTCGGCAGCGCCGGCGAGCAGGGCCTCGAAGCCGTCCATGCCGACTGCCAGCGCGATCGAGAACCCCACCGCGGACCACAGCGAATAACGACCGCCGACCCAGTCCCACATCGGCAGCACGCGCTCGGGCGCGACGCCGAAGGCTTCGGCGCGCGGCACGTTGGCGCTCACCGCGTACAGGCGTTCGCTGCCGCCGAGCCAGTCGCGCACGACTGCGCCGTTGAGCAGGGTCTCCTGCGTGCCGAAGGTCTTGGAGACCAGAATCGCAGCGGTCCTGGCCGGGTCGAGTTTCGCAAGCCGATGCTGGGCATCGCTGCCGTCAACGTTGGTCAGGAAATGCACACGAAAACGACCGGTGCCGAAATCCTTCAGCGCGTCGACGACCAGGCGCGGACCCAGATCCGAGCCGCCGATGCCGACGTTGACGATGTCGGTGACATCGGACGCTTCAAGTTGCGCGACCAGTTCCGCCATGCGCACGCGCGCCTCTGCGGCCTGTGCGTGGGCATCCCGCGCGATCGCGGTCTCCGACAGCGCGGAGCGCAGCGCGACGTGCAGCGCCGGACGATTCTCGGACGTGTTGACAGTGACGCCGTCGAACAGCGCGCGGAACGCCTGCGGCAAGGCCGCGGCTTCGCCGAGCCCGACCAGCGCATCGCGTGCCTCGCGGTCGAGCCGCTGGCGCGCGAAGCTGGCATACAGCCCGCCGATGCGCAGTGCGAAATCGTGCGGACGCGCCGAACCGGCTTCGACGAGGTCGGCGATGCGCGCCGAATCGAGGCGCCGCGCGTGCGGCGCCAGCGTGTCTCGGATCAGTCGCACCGCCATGGTCATCAGGCGGCCTGCGCGGGAATCGAATCGTTGGTGTGGGTCATGCGGTTGTCGCGGTCGACGTACACCAGCTTCGGCTTGAACTTCGCCACCTCGGCTTCGTCCAGCGCGCCATAGGCGCAGATGATCACCAGATCACCCACGCCGGCCTTGTGCGCGGCGGCGCCGTTGACCGAGATGATGCCGCTGCCGACATCGGCGCGGATCGCGTAGGTCGCGAAGCGTTCGCCGTTGTTGATGTTGTAGATCTCGATGCGCTCGTACTCGCGGATGCCCGACAGGTCGAGCAGGCGACCGTCGATCGCACACGAGCCTTCGTAATGCAGCTCGGCATGGGTCACGGAGGCGCGGTGGATCTTGGCTTTCAGCAGGGTGAGTTGCATGGCGTAGGCGGCCGGATCACGGCAGCGGACAACGCGGGAAGCCCGCAGGAACCGCGAAGTATAGGGACCATCTGCGGCATCGCAACATCAGCGGCGCGCCGCAGCGACGCTGATTCAGCGGGCCGCAGGCGTCCTGTGAAGACTGAATTCGAGGTTGTCGATCAAGCGCGTGGTGCCCAGGCGCGCCGCTGCCAGCGCGACGGCGGCAGGTTGCGCCTCGCCATGCGGCGACAGGTCGGGCGCGCGCACCTCGACGTAATCGACCTCGAAGCCGGTATCGCGCAGCGTCGCGATCGCACGCGCGCTCGCTTCGGCCGCGGATTGGCCCGCCTGCATGGCATCGCGCAACGCGCGCAGGGCGCGATGAATCCCCGGCGCGCGCGCGCGCGCATCGGCATCCAGGTACTGGTTGCGCGAACTCATCGCCAGACCGTCGGCCTCGCGGGCGATCGCGACCGGCAGCAGTTCCACCGGGAACGCGAGGTCGGCGACCATGTGCGCGATGACCGCCAGCTGCTGGTAGTCCTTGCGGCCGAACGCGGCAACGTCGGGCTGCACCTGGTTGAACAGGCGTGCGACCACGGTGGCGACGCCGTCGAAATGTCCCGGGCGGTGCGCGCCATCCAGCACTTCGGTGATGCCGGGCACGCGCACGGTCACCGTGTTGTGCAGGCCCAGCGGATACATCGCCTCGACCGACGGCAGCCACAGCAAGTCGCAGCCGGCCGCCGCGAGGCCCTGCGCGTCCTGTTCGGGCGTGCGCGGATAGCGGGCGAAATCCTCGTTCGGGCCGAACTGGGTCGGATTCACGAACACGCTGGCGACCACGCGGTCGACGCGTGCGCGCAGCGCCTCCACCAGCGAGAAATGGCCCGCATGCAGATTGCCCATCGTCGGCACCAGGCCGACGCGCAGGCCCGCACGCTTCCAGCCGGCGATCCGGGTCCGCAGCGCGGCGAGGTCATGCACGGTGTCGATCACGGCGGGTCCAGCGATGGGTGAGCGCCGATTTTCGCAGATCGGCGACGTCCGGCGTCAGCGCGTGTGCTTGGGCAGGTCGTCGTCGAGCGCGTAGTAGTCGCCCTGCTCAGAGACGAAGATGTGCATGTGCAACCGGGTACCGGTGGGTGTGTCGAATGCCCCCATCGCTACCGCGGTCTTGCTGCCGCCCACCGGCGCCCAGAACAGTGAGCAACCGCAGCGCCCGCAGAATCCGCGGCGCACGCGCGCCGAGCTGGCGTACCAGCGCAGCACGGCCTGCGGGTCATGGATCGTCAGCGCCTCGACCGGCACGTCGGTCGAGGCGAACACATGACCGGACGATTTCCGGCAGGCGACGCAATGACAGGCATCGGGCGGCGCGAGTTTGGCCGCGACCTCGAATCGCACATCGCCGCACAGGCAACTGCCGCTGTGCATCGCCGGCTACCGGTAGGAGTGTTCGGGGCCGGGGAAGCTGCCGTCGCGCACTGCAGCGACGTAGGCGCGCGCAGCGCCCGCCACCGAGCCGCCGCCGACAAGGAAATCGCGGACGAACTTCGGGCGGCGATGGCCGCTGTCGAGGCCCAGCATGTCGTGCAGCACCAGCACCTGACCGTCGCAATCCGGTCCTGCGCCGATGCCGATCGTCGGCACCGGCGAGGCGGCGGTGATGTCGGCGGCGAGCGCAGCCGGCACGCCTTCAAGCACGATCAGCGTCGCACCTGCTTCGGCAATCGCGCGCGCATCGTCGCGCAGCGCCTGGGCAGCGGCGTCGCCGCGTCCCTGGATCTTGAAGCCGCCGAAGCGCAGCACCGACTGCGGGGTCAGGCCCAGGTGCGCGCAGACCGGAATCTCGCGCTCGACGAGGAAGCGCACCACCTCGCACTTGTTCGGCGTCGCACCTTCGAGCTTGACCATGCCGGCACCCGCCTGCAGCAGCCGCGTCGAGGCATCGAGCGCGCGCTCGGGCGTGGCGTCGGCCTGGAATGGCAGATCGGCGACGACCAGTGCACGCTGCACTGCCCGGGCCACGCAGGCGGTGTGATAGGCGATGTCGTCGACGGTGACCGGCAACGTCGAGCCGTGGCCCTGCACCACCATGCCCAGCGAATCGCCGACCAGCAGCAGGTCCACACCTGCGGCATCGAACGTGCGGGCGAAGCCGGCGTCGTAGGCGGTCAGCATCGCGAGCCGGCGACCGGCGGCGCGTGCCTCGAACAGCGCGGGGACGGTGACGGGCGCGGAAGATGAAGTGTTCATGGCGCTAGCGTAGCGCTTCGATGCCGGCGCGATCCACGCGGATGAGCGCATCTGCGGCCGCGCCGATGCGCGGAATCACGATCTCGGCGTCGAGTTCCAGCATCGGCACGAGGGCGAAGGCGCGTTCGTGCAGGCGCGGGTGCGGAACGGTCAGTCCCGGCAGTGTGATCACCGCGTCGCCGTAGAGCAGCAGGTCGAGGTCCAGCGTGCGTGGACCCCACTGGTCGTCGGCCTCGTCGCTACGGGTACGGCCGAACCTGCGTTCGATGTCGAGCAGCGCGTCGAGCAGATCCATCGGCGCGCGGCTGGTGTCGAGCACTGCGACCGCGTTGACAAAATCAGGCTGGTCAGTGCGCCCCCAGGCCGGCGTGCGGTACAGCGACGAGAGTCGCAGGCCCTCGACATCGGGCAACGCCGACAGCGCCGCGGCGGCATCGCGCAGCACCTGCGGCACATCACCGAGATTGCCGCCGAGCCCGATCCACGCGCGCACGCTCATGCGTGGGCCTCAGGCTGCACGCCGCGGACGGCGCGGGGTGTCATCCAGTGGCGGCCGGCGTGCGGCGACGCCGACGGCGACGACGCGGCGCGTCTTCGTCGCCGGCCACCTCCTCCTCGCCCGGATACAGCGCGATCGCATGATCGGGATCGTGCTGGGCTTCTTCCCAGAACGCCACATCGGCTGCATGCGCATCGGACGCGGTCTGGCGGAGTACGAGGAAATCGAATGCGGCGCGGAAGCGCGGATGCGACAGCGTGCGCGTGACCCGCTTGCGCTGACGCAGCGGGAAGCGCGCCTGCAGCAGCCAGATCTCCTGCATCGGCAGTGAGAAGCGACGCGGCAACGCAACCGTCGTCACCTGATGCAGCGTGACGCGGTCAGCCGCGCGGCGCTGCGCCTCGACCGGCTGCACACCGTCGGCCTGCAGCTTCATCCAGGCGCGGCAGAACGCCGGCCACAGCAGCGTGGCGAACAGGAAGGCGGGCGAGACCGGATCGCCCGCGGCGATGCGCGCATCGGTCGATGCGAGGCCCGCGAGCACCATCGACCGCAACGCGCCGCTGCGGTTGCTGGCGAGTGCTGCAGCCGACTCGGGAAACAGCGCCGACAGCAGACCGTGACGCTCGAGACCTTCGAAACTGGCGACCGCGTGCCCCGACAGGAACAGCTTCAGGCATTCCTCGAACAGCCGCGCCGGCGCGGCTTCGCCGAGCAACGCCGCCAGACGCGGAATGGGCTCGGCAGTGCCCGGCTCGATGGTGAAGTCGAGCTTGGCCGCCAGACGCACCGCGCGCAGCATGCGCACCGGATCTTCGCGGTAGCGCGTGTCGGGATCGCCGATCAGGCGCATGACCCGGTTCTGCACGTCCTCGAAACCGCCGGTGTAGTCGCGCACCGAAAAATCGGCGATCGCGTAATACAAGGCGTTGGCGGTGAAGTCGCGGCGCACCGCGTCGTCCTCGATCGTGCCGTAGACGTTGTCGCGCAGCAGGCGCCCGCCGTCGTGGACTTCGCGGTCGCCACTGCCGTCGTCGACATTGGCGCGGAACGTCGCCACCTCGATGATCTCGCGGCCGAAGACCACATGCGCCAGCCGGAACCGGCGGCCGATCAACCGGCAGTTGCGGAACAGTCCCTTGACCTGCTCCGGCGTCGCGTCGGTCGCGATATCGAAGTCCTTCGGGGTCAGGCCGACCAGCACGTCACGCACCGCCCCACCGACCAGATAGGCCTGATGGCCGGCCTCGTGCAGGCGGTACAACACACGCAGCGCGTTCTGGCTGATCTGCCGCCGCGAGATGGTGTGCTGGTCGCGCGGAATGACCCGCAGTTCGGCGGACACGTCGCTTGGAATCGGAGTGGGATCGGTATGCATCAAGTCTGAAAATTTTCTCAGGCGGCCGTTGCGGCGCCAGCAAGCCTGCTATACTAGCAAGCTGCAAACGACTTAGACGCGTTTGCAGGCCGGTCGTCCAACCGGAGCCGTTCGCGGCACCCCAGCTCCCTTCGTCTAGAGGCCCAGGACGTGGCCCTCTCAAGGCTAAAACACGGGTTCGAATCCCGTAGGGAGCACCACATCAAAGCAGACAGCCCATGCCGCAAGGCGTGGGCTGTCTGCATTTGTACGGTTGCGGCAGCACGGCGCTACCTGGCATTCAATGGATGACGCAGCGTTCGCGTGGCGACAGTCCTGGCGGGTTGCCTGCGCGTGCCGGGACGCGACGATTGCCAAAAATGCGAACACTTCGCACCGGTGCCGGCACTGCTGCCTTAAACTGCAGCCCGTCGTCGCCCCGCCCGATCCGAATCCATGCCTTTCGTCGTCACCGAAAACTGCATCAAGTGCAAGTACACCGACTGCGTCGAGGTCTGCCCGGTGGACTGTTTCCACGAAGGGCCGAACTTCCTCGTCATCGATCCAGACGAATGCATCGACTGCACGCTGTGCGAGCCCGAGTGCCCGATCAACGCGATCTATCCCGAAGACGATGTGCCGGCGGGCCAGGAAGCGTTCGTCGCGCTCAATGCCGATCTGGCCAAGGCCTGGCCGGTGATCACGACACGCAAGGATGCGCTGCCCGACGCCAAGGATTGGGAAGGCAGGCCGGACAAGCTGCCGCTGCTGGAGCGCTGATCCGCGCGCCGCGAGCGAATTCACGAATTCACGAAAACGGGCGCCGAGGCGCCCGTTTTCGTATCCGGTGATCGACGACGCCCGGCTCTCGGACGTCGCCTCCAGCCGCTTATTGCGCCAGCGCCGCCTGCAGCGAAGCGATCAGACGCGTCGGTGCGTCACCGGTCGCGGCCACGCCGCGTGGATCGACTGCCGACACCACCGCGCCGCCCTGCTGCGACGCGATGCGCACCAGGAACTGGCTGCCGGCATAGGAGACGTCGTAGGTGCCCAGCACCTGCGAGCGGCTGTTGACGGTGACGCCATCGGTCGCGGCCAGCGCTTCGCCGACCTGCGCGAACACCGCATCGCGCGCACCGGTCGCGCTGAAGGACACGTTCGAATCGGCCGGCACGGCCGCCGTACCCGAACGCGTCACGGACGTGGGGGCTTCCGGCAGCGCCATCGCACCGTCGGTACGCGGACGGTCGAGATCCGGCGGCACTTCCAGCGGACGGGTTTCCGGGCTCTGCGCGTACAGCGCGTTGTCCTTCTTGAACCAGCGGCAGCCGCTGGTGCCCACGACTGCGACCGCGACGACGGCAATGGCGAGATAGCGCATGGAGGAACGGGGTGGACGCATCGTGGAATCTCCTGGGAAATCAGGCGGCGCGGGCACGGCAGGACGTTTCGAGGTCCGCCGCGAGTCGCGTCGCATCGTCAGCCTGCGCATCATGCGCCTGGGCCAGTGTCGTCAAAGGCAGACGCAGGCCGTGGCCGAGGCCCTGCCTGGCTAGCACCGCCTTGACGGGAATGGGGTTGGGTTCTATGCCGCAGAACAGATGCAGCGGCTGCAGACGCGCGTCCCAGTCGTGCGCGGCATCAGCCTGACCGCTGCGCGCGAGATCGCTGAGCTTGCGGAATGCACCGGGCACCACGTTGGAGACCACCGAAATGACGCCATCGGCACCGGCGAGCATCGCCCGCGCGGCCGTCGGGTCGTCGCCGCTGAGCACTGCGAAATCATCACTCTGCAGCGCGAGCAGCGCCTGCATGCGCTCGACGCCACTGTGTGCTTCCTTGATGCCGACGATGCGCGGGTGGCGCGCGAGTTCGGCGACGGTCTCGGGCAGCATGTCGGTGCCGGTGCGGCCGGGCACGTTGTAGAGCAGCACCGGCAGGCCCCCGTCATCGGCGACTGCGCGGTAATGCGCGAGCAGGCCCGCCTGGGTCGGCCGCACATAGGCCGGCACGACGACCAGCGCGATATCGGCGCCAAGCTGCGCGAGCCGCCGGGTCGCGGCGATGGTCTTCGACGTCGCCGACAGGCCGGTACCGGCAAGCACCGGCACCCGGCCGGCAGCCAGCTCAACCGCGCTGCGCACCAGCCAGTCGTATTCATCGTCTTCCAGCGTCGCCGCTTCGCCGGTCGAGCCGGCGACTACGAGGCCCTGCGTTCCGGCCGCCAACTGCCACTCGATCAGCCGTTTCCACGCCGCGCGGTCGAGTGCACCGGTGGCGTCGAAGGGGGTGGCGAGTGCGGTGATGCTGCCTGAAAGTCGCAAGATGAATATCCGATGGGCGACTGCAGCGCGGTCGCGAAGCAAAAAAGGGCCGGGAAACGCGTTGGTTTGGCCCGGAAAATGCTGGCCGATGTTACTTGCGGCCACGAAGCGCGGGCAAGTATGCTGACCACCGCATCCGGCCGTGACCGGACTGCCGTTCACCCCCCAGTCGCCATCGACCTTCGCAGTCGAACAGATTTCCCGCCGCGGACGCCCCCTTGACCGATTCCGACACCGCTGCCCGGCCCTCGCCGAACGAGAACTACCTGCTGATCAACGCGTACACCACGCATCCGGCCTCGCCGCTGCTGTCGGTGTCGCGTCGCATTTCCGACAGCGGTTGCAACATGGTCGACACGCGCCTGTCGACGGTGGGCCGGGATGTCTCGGTGACCGCGCTGGCGAATGGTCCATGGGACGCGGTCGCCAAGCTCGAAGCCATGCTCACGCGTCTGGAGCGCGAGGAAGACCTGAAGCTGGTGTGGTACCGCACCGGTCCGAAGCCGATCCAGTCGAACCTGCTGCCCTACGTGGTGGAAGTGGTCGCTGCCGACAAGGCCGGCATCCTGTTCCAGCTGGCGGACTTCTTCGATCGCCAGGGCATCACCATCGAAAGCCTGCATTCCTCGCGCTATCGCGCCATGCAGACCGGCGCCGACATGTTCTCGGCGCAGATCACCATCGGCATCCCGGCGAACATGCACATTGCCGCGCTGCGCGACGATTTCCTCGAGTTCTGCGATCACCTGAACCTCGACGCGATCATGGATCCGATGAAGTTCTGAGGTGAGGCGCGCGGACGCTTGCGAAAGCAGGAACACGCGCGCATTGTGATCATGACCGTCGCAATGGAACGCCCGTTCGAACGATGAGCGGAACACGCAAGAAGCTCGCAAAGGCCACCCTGCAGCTGCCACTGGCGCTGTCGGGCGGCGCGAAGGCCACACTGGCCGACTACGCCGGACGCTGGCTCGTCCTCTACTTCTACCCGAAGGATTCCACGCCCGGTTGCACGACCGAGGGCCTGGATTTCAGCGCGCTGCTGCCGCAATTCCAGTCACTCGATGCCGACGTGCTGGGCGTCTCCCGCGACTCGGTGAAATCGCACGACAACTTCTGCGCCAAGCAGGGCTTCGCGTTTCCGCTGATCAGCGACACGGACGAAGCGCTGTGCGGCGCGTTCGACGTGATCCGCGAAAAGAACATGTATGGCCGCACCGTGCTGGGCATCGAGCGCAGCACGTTCCTGATCGATCCCGATGGCCGCATCGCGGCGCAGTGGCGCAAGGTCCGCGTGCCGGGCCATGCGCAGGCCGTACTCGACGCACTACAGGCTGCGCAGTCGCAGTGACGGCCACTTCCGAACGTTCCGAACGCCGTCCCGCATCGCGGGTCACGGCGGCGCGGCCGTGCGTGTGCGACACAGGCTCCACTCCGTCATCCCCACTCAACACGGAACGCTGACACTCCGATGATGACCAAAGGCAAGCGCGTCTACGTGCTCGACACCAACGTGCTCATGCACGATCCCACGGCGCTGTTCAAGTTCGAGGAGCACGATGTCTACCTGCCGATGCAGGTGATCGAAGAACTCGACAACGGCAAGAAGGGCACCACCGAGGCCAGCCGCAATGCGCGGCAGGTCAGCCGATTCCTCAACGAACTGATCGAAGCGGCGGGCAGCGACCAGATCGCGACCGGCCTGCCATTGCTGCGCCCACAGGGCCTGCAGCTGCGCGGCGTGCAGAGCGTCGGCAAGCTGCGCTTCCAGACCACGACGCCCAGCGAAGACCCGACCTCGTTCGGCGCGGCCGCGCCCGACAACCGCATCCTCGGCGCGATCCTCGACCTGGTGCGCACCGAACCGGACTACCCGGTGGTGTTCGTCTCCAAGGACATCAATCTGCGGATCAAGGCGGCGATCGCCGGTATTCCGAACGAGGATTACGAAAACGACCGCGCGCTCGACGATTTCAGCCTGCTCTACACGGGCGCGACGGCGTTGCCGGCGGATTTCTGGACGATCCACGGCAAGGACCTGCGGTCGTGGACCGACCGCGGCCGCACCTTCTACGAGCTGGCGGCCGACGAGAACGATGGCTGGTATCCCAACCAGTTCCTCTTCCTGCCGGGCGACGAGGAATCGGAATTCCGCGTGGTCGGCGTCGAGAACGGCCGGGCGACGCTGCAGATCGTCGACGACTTCCGCCATAGCCAGCACGCGGTGTGGGGCATCAATGCGCGCAACCGCGAGCAGAACTTCGCACTCAACGCGTTGATGGATCCGGAGATCGATTTCGTCACCCTGCTCGGTACCGCCGGCACCGGCAAGACGCTGCTCGCACTCGCGGCAGGGCTGGCGCAGACGATGGACCAGCAGCGCTACCGCGAAATCATCATGACCCGCGCGACGGTCAGCGTCGGCGAAGACATCGGCTTTCTGCCCGGCACCGAAGAGGAAAAAATGACGCCGTGGATGGGCGCGCTGACCGACAACCTCGAAGTGCTGACGCACAACCAGGAAGGCGGCAGCTGGGGCCGCGCGGCGACCAACGACCTGCTGGCCTCGCGCATCAAGATCCGCTCGATGAACTTCATGCGCGGGCGCACGTTCCTGTCGCGCTATCTGATCCTCGACGAGGCGCAGAACCTCACGCCCAAGCAGATGAAGACGCTGATCACCCGCGCCGGTCCCGGCACGAAGATCGTGTGCCTGGGCAACGTCGAACAGATCGATACGCCCTATCTCACCGAGACCACGTCGGGCCTGACCTACGCGGTCGACCGGTTCAAGAACTGGGCGCACAGCGCGCACGTGACCTTGCGTCGGGGCGAGCGCTCTCGCCTGGCGGATTTCGCTTCGGAAGTCCTGTGATGCGACCGCGTGCGCCTCGCCGTCGCACGCTGCAGATCGGGGCCGCCTGCGCCCCCGTCTGCGGCGTGCGTGGCGCGGCGCGTGCCGGCAGCGGCAGCGGCAGCGAATGACGGACCCGCGTCGACAACCCGGCACACCGGCGCTCCAGACGACACCGGAGTGCTGAGCCTGGGCATGCGGCTGCCGCCTTGGGTGTGGATCGGTGCGGTCGCCCTCGCCTGCGTGGCCGGCATGGTCAATGTCATCGGATACCTGGGGTTCGAGCACCAGGCGGTGAGCCACCTGACCGGCACCACCAGCCTGCTCGGCGCCGCACTCGTCGAGCGGGACTGGCGCACGGTGATGCATCTGTGGGGCGTGGTCATTGCGTTCTGCGCGGGCGCAACGGTCAGCGGCGTGATCCTGCAGGACGAGACACTGCGTCTGGGCCGCCGTTACGGCGTGGTGCTGGCATTGGAGGCCGCGCTGTTGGCAACTGCGGTACCGATGTTCGAACGCGCGCAGATCTACGGCGCGCTGCTCGCGGCAATGGCCTGCGGTCTGCAGAACGCGATGGTGACGACCTACAGCGGCGCACTCGTGCGCACGACGCATCTGAGCGGCATGTTCACCGACCTGGGCATCGGGCTCGGCCATCTGATCCGTGGCCTGCCGTTGCCGATCAAGCGATTGACACTCAGCGGCTTGATCATCAGCGGGTTTCTCGGCGGCGGCATCCTCGGCGCCTGGCTCTACGGCGCGATCGGCTACCAAGCGTTGCTGGTGCCTGCCGCGCTGACCGGTGCGACGGGTATCGGCTACACCGCCTATCGACACTGGCGTGGCGTGCCACTCGACAGGGCACCTTGAACCTCTGCGTCTGCCCAGCCTCGCAGGCACAATGCACGCATGTCGCAATTTACTGCCCGCCCCCCGTCCGCACTGACCATCGCCGGTTCCGATTCCGGCGGCGGCGCCGGTATCCAGGCCGATCTCAAGACCTTCGCCGCGCACGGTGTGCATGGGCTGTCCGCGATTGCCGCGCTAACCGCGCAGCACACGCGCGGCGTCACCGCAGTGCATGCGCCGCCCGTTGCGTTCCTGCGTGCGCAGATCGAGGCCTGCTTCGATGACTTCGACGTGCGTGCGGTGAAGATCGGCATGCTGGCGACGGCGGAGATCGTCGAGGCCGTGGCCGACGCGCTGGCGCTGTATCCCGACGTGCCGGTGGTGCTGGATCCGGTGATGATCGCGACCTCCGGCGCGAAGCTGCTTCATGACGATGCACTGGGGGCATTACGCACCCGTCTGATTCCGCGCGCGGATGTGCTGACACCCAACCTGCCGGAAGCCGAGCTGCTGCTCGGCCGCCGCATTGGTGCAGGCGCAGATGCGGAAAATGCACTCGCGGCGCTTCGCGCACTGGGCGCACGCGGCGTCCTGCTCAAGGGCGGCCATCTCGACGAGGGCGATCAGGTCGTCGATCGCTATACCGATGCCGCGACCGCGTTCGCGCATCATGCCCCGCGGCTCGATATCGACGGTCACGGCACAGGTTGCACGTTGTCGTCGGCGATCGCCGCGCGTCTCGCACTCGGCGACGACGCGGCGACCGCATGCCGCGCGGGCATCGACTACGTGCATCGCGCAATGCGCGACGCCTATCGTCCCGGTCGCAGTGCGGTCGGCGTGCTCGGACATCTGGGCCCGCTCGCGTCGTGAGCACGCTGGCTGCCCGCGTCGAACCGCTCGACAGCGGTGACGGCCATCGCTTCGAACTGATCATGCGCGTGCCCGATGCGCCGACCCGTCGGCTGCTGTGGCTGCCCGCGATGGGCGTGCCCGCGAAGCACTACCTGCCCTTCGCCGATGCCCTGGCCTTGCGCGGGATTGCCGTCGGCCTGCACGAGTGGCGCGGTATCGGCTCGAGCAGCCTGCGCGCCGGCCGCGCGCACGACTGGGGCTATCGCGAACTGCTGGTCGACATCGCGCGCAGCGACGCGGCGCTGGATGCCGCCGTGCCGGGCACGACACGCGTCATCGGCGGCCACAGCCTCGGCGGTCAGCTCGCCTGCTGCCATCTCGCACTGCAGCCCGATGCGGCCGACGCACTGTGGCTGGTCGCCAGCGGCGCGCCCTACTGGCGTGCGTTCCCGCCGCATATGCGCTACACGCTGCCGCCGCTGTACCGCTTCATGGCGTGGCTCGCGCGCACGCGCGGCGTGTTGCCGGGGCGCCGGCTGCGCTTTGCCGGCAACGAGTCGCGCGGCGTGATCGCCGACTGGACGCGCAGTGGATTGCGCGGGCGTTATGCGGCGGCCGGACTCGATGTCGACATCGATGCGGCGATGGCGCGTATCGACATTCGTGTGCGCGCCGCATGGCTCGACGAAGACTGGCTCGGACCGCCGTCCTCGCTGCGTTTCTTGCTGGACAAGTTGGGTAGTGCCGACACGAAGATCGACGGTTTCGATGCGAAACGTCTGGGTGCGAAAGCCGACCATTTCGCGTGGATGCGCACGCCGGACGCGATCGCCGCCTGGCTCGCCGACAGCTGAGGCAGTGTGCGGGCGTCCGCTACACTGCGCCGATTGTCCAACGAGCGACTTCCTGCATGACTGCACCGCTGCCCGCACGCGACGCCATCCGCATCGCCGTCATCGGCCTCGGCTACGTGGGCCTGCCGCTCGCGGTCGCATTCGGGCGCCGCCACGCGACACTGGGCTTCGACATCGATCAGACGCGTGTGGCGGGCCTGCAGCGTGGCGACGACCACACCCGCGAACTTTCGCAAGACGAACTGCGCGCGGCCGCGCACCTGCGCTATAGCGCCGACGCGGCCGACCTCGCGGACTGCAACGTGCACATCGTGACCGTGCCGACGCCGGTCGACGCCTACAAGCGGCCCGACCTGTCGGCGCTGGAAGCAGCGAGCCGCGCGGTCGGCGCCGCCCTGCAGCGTGGTGGCGTGGTGATCTACGAATCGACGGTATATCCGGGCGCGACGGAAGAGATCTGCGTCCCGATCCTCGAAGCCGCGTCGGGCCTGCGCTACCGCGAGGACTTCCATGTCGGCTACAGCCCTGAACGCATCAATCCGGGCGACAAGCAGCACCGGCTTGAGAACACGCTCAAGGTCACCGCGGGTTCCAGCGACGCGGCCGCGGCATTCGTCGACGCGTTGTATCGCGACATCGTCGAAGCCGGCACGCATCGTGTATCGAGCATTCGCGTAGCCGAAGCCGCCAAGGTCATCGAGAACACCCAGCGCGACGTCAACATCGCACTGGTCAACGAGCTTGCGCTGATCTTTGATCGCCTCGGCATCGACACGCACGAAGTACTGGAAGCCGCCGGCACAAAGTGGAACTTCCTGCCATTCCGGCCGGGCCTGGTCGGCGGCCATTGCATCGGCGTCGATCCGTACTACCTGACGCACAAGGCGCAGGAGATCGGCTATCACCCGGAAGTGATCCTCGCCGGCCGCCGCATCAACGACAGCATGGGCCTGCACGTCGCACAGCGCGTGGTGAAGCTGATGCAGCAGCGCGGCATCCAGACCGCCGGCGCGCGTGTCCTGGTGCTGGGCCTGGCGTTCAAGGAGAACTGCCCGGACCTGCGCAACACGCGCGTGATCGACGTCGTGCGCGAACTGCAGAGTTACAGCATCGAAGTCGACGTGCACGATCCGTGGGTGGCCGCGGCATATGCGCAGCACGAATACGGCCTGACGCCGATCGACACGCCGGATGCCGGCGCGTACGACGCGATCATTCTTGCCGTTGCACACACCCAGTTCCGTGAACTCGGCGCTGTGGGTATGCGCGCTTTCGGCAAGCCGGGCGCAGTGCTGTTCGACGTCAAGGCCGCGCTGCCCGCCGACGCGGTGGACGCGCGGCTCTAGCGCGTCGCTGCAACACGCTCTCCGGGCGGGCTGCATCCAGAGGCAGCCGGTCATATGCGCAGAATCCCCGGACACCCGCCTGTACGGGGATGACGAGAACTGGGCGATCGCCCCGCGTTTCTGGATGATTGCGCCTGTGCAGTAGTGGCTTCCATGTGCCCCGCGCTGACGCGCTATCTCCCTTTCATCGACTGGTGTCGACGACAGGTGTTGTGGAGACCACACGCCTGCATCGGATCGCACACCGCGGCATTGCGCGGGCGAATCTCGCTGCAGCAAATACACGCCGACAGGAGCCGTGGCTCACCACGCGCAATCCATGTCATCGCAGACGCGCCATATCACTGGGCGATACACGCGCAGCACGCGTTCGCGCGACCGATCGAAAGCGTCACCAACGTCGCGGCAAAAACACGCACGCAACAAAAAAGCCAGCGATCGCTCGCTGGCCTCTTCGTTGTTCTGGTGCGCCCGGAAGGATTCGAACCTCCGACCCCCAAGTTCGTAGCCTGGTGCTCTATCCAACTGAGCTACGGGCGCCTTGAACAGAAGCGGAATTTTCTAGCAAAACGTTTGCTTCGTCAACCACTATCCGAAATTTTTCTCTGCGATTTCCGGGGAAATCCGATCGAATTCGAGCAGTGGCGGAGAGTGAGGGATTCGAACCCTCGATGGAGTTTTAAGCCCCATACTCCCTTAGCAGGGGAGCCCCTTCAGCCACTCGGGCAACTCTCCGAAGCAACACGTCCGACGCAAGCGCCGAACGCGGTGCGAAGGATACCGGCTTTATGGCGTCTGCGGCAAATCTTCTTGCGCTTCGGCCTCTTCGCCTTCGCGATGGATGCGCTGGTAGATCTCTTCGCGGTGCACGGCGACATCCTTGGGCGCGGTGATACCGATGCGCACCTGGTTGCCCTTGACGCCCAGCACGGTCACCGAGACCTCGTCACCAATCATCAGCGTCTCCCCGACGCGGCGGGTCAGAATCAACATAGAAATCTCCTGGAACCGGCGCGTTTCAACGCACCGGCGTGGACTGTATTCGGACCGTTCTCGACCGTGGAAACCGATTACAGACCTAATGAGGTCGTGAAGCATGTCCCCTGCCGGGCACCCGGTCAACAACCCGGGACAGGCGTTTAGCGCCCGCTTAGCCGAGGCGTTCCGCGACCCACTGACGCACCTCGCCGAGGGCCGCCACCAGCGCCGGGCCATCCTCGCCGCCGCCCTGCGCCATGTCGGGTCGACCGCCGCCCTTGCCGCCGGTCTTCGCCGCGACGTGCGACAGCAGTTCGCCCGCCTTGACGCGACCGGTCGCGGCGCCGCCGACACCCGCCACAAGTGCGGCCTTGCCATCGCTCGCGCCTGCCAGCAACACGACCACATCGCCGAGCTGCTGCTTCAGGCGATCAACCGCATCCCGCAGCGCCTTGGCGTCGAGACCTTCGATACGCGCGGCCACGACCTTGATGCCGCCGACGTCGACCGCGGAGGCGCCGAGGTCCGCGGTCGCGCCGCTGGCCGCCTTGGCCTTCAATGATTCGAGCTCGCGCTCGAGCTGCTTCTGGCGGTCGAGCAGTGCGCGCAGACGCTCGCCCACTTCGCCCGCGGTGCCACCGAGCAGACCGGCCGCCTGGCGCATGCGCTCTTCGTCGCTGCGCACGTGGTCGAGCGCGGCTTGGCCGGTCAACGCTTCGACGCGGCGCACGCCGGAGGACACACCACCCTCCGACACGAGCTTGAACAAACCGATACGGCCAGTGCGATCGACATGCGTGCCGCCGCATAGTTCGACCGACTCACCCATCGTCACCACCCGCACGCGTTCGCCGTATTTCTCGCCGAACAGCGCCATCGCGCCGGAATCGAGCGCGGACTGCATGTCCATCTGCTCGATGCTCACCGGATGGTTGGCGCGGACTTCGACGTTGACACGGCGTTCGATCTCAGCCAGTTCGTCGGCGGTCACCGGCTGGAAGTGCGAGAAGTCGAAACGCAGGCGCTCGGGTGCGACCAGCGAGCCCTTCTGCGCGACGTGCGTACCCAGCAGATCGCGCAGCGCGCCGTGCAGCAGATGCGTCGCGCTGTGGTTGAGCACGATGCTGCCGCGGCGTGCGACATCGATCGCGCCGCGCACGCGGTCACCGCGCTGCAGCGTGCCCGACACCAGGCGGCCGACGTGGCCGTGGAACTGGCCGGCGAATTTCTGGGTGTCGTCGACTTCGAAACGCATACCGTCGGCTTCGAGCACGCCGGTGTCACCGACCTGGCCACCCGACTCGCCGTAGAACGGCGTGCGGTCGAGGATCACGACGACTTCGTCGCCGGCCGATGCGGACTCGACCGGGCGCCCGCCGACCAGCAGCGCGAGAATCTGAAGGCCGTCGGCTTCGGTCTGGTCGTCGCCGACGAACACGGTCGGCAAGAGCTGGGCGACGAGATCGGCCGACAAGCCGGCGCTGGAGGTGAACTTGCCGGCCGCGCGCGCAGTCTCGCGCTGGCGCTGCATGGCCGCGTCGAAGCCGGGCATGTCGACCTCGAGACCGCGCTCGCGCGCGATGTCCTGGGTCAGATCGAGCGGGAAGCCGTAGGTGTCGTAGAGACGGAACGCATCCTCGCCCGGAATCGCGCCGCTGCTGCGCGAGGCGACGTCGTCGAAGATGCGCATGCCGGCGTCGAGCGTTTCGGCAAAGCGTTCTTCTTCAGCCTTGAGCGCACGTTCGACCAGTTCGCGCTTCTCGCGCAGTTCCGGATACGCATCGCCCATCACGTCGTCGAGCGTTCCCACCATCGCGCTGAAGAACGGCTGGCGGACGCCGAGCATCCAGCCGTGGCGCAGTGCGCGGCGGATGATCCGGCGCAGCACGTAACCGCGGCCTTCATTGGACGGCAGCACGCCGTCGACAATCAGGAAGCTGCAGGCGCGGATGTGGTCGGCGATCACGCGCAGCGACTTGTTTTCCAGATCCTGGGTGCCGGTGAGCTCGCCGGCCTTGCGGATCAGGGCCTGGAACAGGTCGATTTCGTAGTTGCTGTGCACGCCCTGCAGGATCGCGGCGAGGCGCTCCAGACCCATGCCGGTGTCGACGCACGGTGCAGGCAGCGGCACCAGGGTGCCGTCGGACTGCTTGTCGAACTGCATGAAGACCAGATTCCAGATCTCGATGAAACGGTCGCCGTCTTCGTCGGGCGAACCCGGGGGACCGCCGAAATGCGCGGGACCGTGGTCGTAGAAGATCTCGGTGCAGGGCCCGCAGGGGCCGGTGTCGGCCATCTGCCAGAAATTGTCGGAGGCGAACGGCGCGCCCTTGTTGTCGCCGATGCGGACGATGCGGTCTTCCGGAATGCCGACCATGTCACGCCACAGCGCGTAGGCCTCGTCGTCGGTCTGGTAGACAGTCACCAGCAGGCGCTCGGCCGGCAGTTTCCAGACCTGGGTCAGCAGTTCCCAGGCCCAGGCGATGGCGTCTTTCTTGAAGTAGTCGCCGAACGACCAGTTGCCGAGCATCTCGAAGAAAGTGTGGTGACGCGCGGTGTAGCCGACGACGTCGAGATCGTTGTGCTTGCCGCCCGCGCGCAGGCAGCGCTGGACGTCGGCGGCGCGCACGTAGCTGCGCTTCTCGGCGCCCAGGAACACATCCTTGAACTGCACCATGCCGGAGTTGGTGAACAGCAGCGTGGGGTCGTTGCCGGGGACCAGCGGCGCCGACGGCACGATGGTGTGGCCCTTGCCCTTGAAGAACTCGAGGAAGTCGCTGCGGATCTGGGCGGTGCTGGTGGGGGTCTGCGTGGTCATGGGCCTGGCGTGACGGACGTGCTGGAGGGGAATGGGCACCCCCGGCAGCCGCGCGCGCCCATCGTCGACGGGTGCCGGTCCGGAGCCATGCCCACAGCCGCAAAGGGTAGCAGGCCGTCCGGGGGCCACGCGCGCCCGCACTTCCGGTGGATATCCGCCCGTGCCTTCCGCAGTGCCTAATCGCCTCGCAACGCACGGACCGCGCCGTAGGCGGTCTCGCCATCGAATCCACGGCGCAACAGGAAATCCACTGCTTTGCGCCGCAACGCCGGATCGTCCGTAAACGCGGCCACGTCGTACCGACGCTCGAGCAGATCGCGCGCACGTCCCGGCCAGTCGGCCTCGCCATCGGCGGCCAGTGATTCGAAGGCGGCGGCAATCGTGCCCGCATCGAGCCGGTGCGTCGCCAGTTCGGCCTCGATCCGCAGCGGGCCGTGTCCGCCGGTCGCCCGGGCGCGCGCAAGGCTCGCGGCGAAACGTCCATCGTCCTGCCAGCCGGCGTCGCGCATGCGCTCGACGGCTTCGGCGGCGGCGTCGGGCTCGATCCCGCGCGCTGCAAGCTTGCGCAGGAGTTCGGATTGCGAGTGCTCACGCCGCACCAGCAACGACAACGCCCGCTGGGCGGGCGTCAGTTCGCGGCGTTTCTTGCGCCTGCCGGTGGCAGGCGCGTCACTCTCGGTGCTCGATCCAGACCCGGCTGCGTCGAAGCCTTCCACGGACCCGCCAGCCGGCAGGTCCGTGTCATGCGCTTCGCCGCTGCCGGGCAGGCCCGGCGCGACCGGCTCAGTCGTCGTCGTTTTCTTCATTGCCCGCCGCTGCGGCCGCCAGCACTGCCGCAGGCAGCAGCTTCTCGCGGATGCCCGCCTCGATGCGCGCGGCGACTTCCGGGTTGTCCTTCAGGTACTGGCGGGCGTTCTCCTTGCCCTGCCCGATCCGCTCGTCGCCCGCGCTGTACCAAGCGCCCGCCTTTTCGATCAGCTTGGCCTCGACACCCATGTCGATCAGCTCGCCTTCGCGGCTGATGCCTTCGCCGTAGAGGATTTCGGTGATGACCTGCTTGAACGGGGGCGCCATCTTGTTCTTGACGACCTTGATGCGGGTCTGGTTGCCGATGATCTCGTCGCCCTTCTTGATCGCACCGATGCGGCGGATGTCGAGGCGGACAGAGGCGTAGAACTTCAGCGCGTTGCCGCCGGTCGTCGTCTCGGGGCTCTGGCCCGGCATCATGATGCCGATCTTCATGCGCAGCTGGTTGATGAAGAACACCATGCAGTTGCTGCGCTTGATGTTGCCGGTCAGCTTGCGCAGCGCTTGGCTCATCAGGCGGGCCTGCAGGCCCGGCAACTGGTCGCCCATCTCGCCTTCGATTTCGGCACGCGGGGTCAGCGCGGCGACCGAGTCGATGACGACCATGTCGACCGAGTTCGAGCGCACCAGCATGTCGGCGATCTCGAGCGCCTGCTCACCCGTGTCGGGCTGCGAGACCAGCAGATCCTCGACGTTGACGCCGAGCTTCGCGGCGTACGTCGGATCTAGCGCATGCTCGGCGTCGATAAACGCCGCGACGCCACCGAGCTTCTGGCACTGCGCGATCGTCTGCAGGGTCAGCGTGGTCTTGCCCGAGGATTCAGGGCCGTAGACCTCGATGACGCGGCCGCGCGGCAGGCCGCCGATACCGAGTGCGAGATCAAGCTGCAGCGAACCGGTCGGAATCACCGGGACCACTTCCGACACGCGGTCGCCCATGCGGATCACCGAGCCCTTGCCGAACTGCTTCTCGATCTGGCTCAGGGCTGCGGAGAGCGCGCGCTTCTTGTTCTCGTCCATCGTGGTGGTCCTCGTCATTCGTGTTCCGGTCTGGTGGAGGCATCCTCGCAATCACAGGTCGCACAGGCTGCGACGCTGCAGGGAGAATGCAAAATTAAGTGGGTGGATGCGCGCCGGTCAGCGGCGCGCGACGCGGATGCCCGTCGGAGAACGCCGCGCGCGCCATGCGCCGGAGCGGCAAGTCGCTCAACGGTTCGGCCTGACCAGCCCGCAATACAGGCCTTCGATCGCGAAGTCCTGGTCGGGCAGCACCTCGATGGGTGCGTAATCGGGATTGCGCGGCATCAAGCGGATGCGGTCCTTGCCGATCTTCAGCAGCTTGACCGTGATCGCGTCATCGACCCGGGCGACGACGATCTGGCCCGAGCGCGCATCGCGGGTGCGGTGCACGCCGATCAGATCGCCTTCGAAGATACCTTCGTCGCGCATCGAATCGCCCTTGACCTTGAGCAGGTAGTCGGGCGACGGCGAGAACAGCACCCGGTCGAGCACGAGGTAGTCGTCGGAGCCGATGTCCGCACCGATCGGCGCGCCGGCAGCGACCTGTCCGAGCACCGGCAGGCGCAGGGCTTCGTCCGGCGTCGCGCCAAGTGTCAGCGCATGTTGCGCCTGCTGCACCGGCACCAGTACCCGGATGCCGCGCGCCCGCCCCGGCACCCGCTCGATCGCGCCGGCAGCTTCGAGTGCATCGAGGTGGTACTGCGCGGCGCGCACACCGCTGAAGCCGAATGCACGGGCGATCTCGGTCTGCGACGGCGGCATGCCTTCGGACGCGATGCGCTCGCCGATCATCTCGAGAATGGCGTGCTGGGTCTGGGTGATGTCCATGGTGAGTAGTATTACTACTAACGCATGGGCGGTGCAAGCGCTGGCGTCCGTGCGGGGCCAGGCGTCGCAGGTCAGCGCGGGATGGCGAGGTGGGCGGCGTCCAGTGCCTTGCCGGCACCGCGCGGGGTCGTGGAGATGGAAGCATCCGTCGGCAGTGCGCTCTTGTCGTCCAGGTGCGCGTCGACGTGGTCGAGCGCGGCATACACATACGGCAGCAGCGGCACATAGCGCGCTGCGTAGTCCGGCAATCCGAGGAACCCGTCGAAATGCTGCGCGTTGGCAACCTGCCACAGGCGCACGTCGCGCCCCGCGGCCTGTGCCCAGCCGACGTAGGGGGTGCTGGTGAAGGCCAACGGAATCAGGCCGTCGTCGGTGCCGTGGACCACCACGACCGGCAGGCCTGCGCGCGGCAGGCCGACCCGGGTTTCGGCGATGCCGGCCTGGACGCGACGCGCGGCCGCATCGTCGCCTTCATTGAGCGCACGCAGGCACTGCAGGCCCGGCAGCAGCGGATCGGGGCCGGCCATACGCGTGTCGACGAGACCGACGCCCGCACCCGGTGGAATGCCGCTGCCGTCGCTCCACCACGCCGCGCGTTCGATCGCGGTCGACGGACGCGGACTGCCGTCGGGTGCCTGCGCGGCGTAGCGGTACCCGCAGGGATGCGCGTCGGCATCGAAACGGCCATAGGCCGATGCATAGGTCGCGGCGACCGCGCGCCACAGGTCGAAGCCGGCCGACAGCGCGCCGGCACGCAGCGCGCCGTCAGTCCAGCCCTGCGTGCGCAGGATCTCCAACGCGGAGCGCGCCTGCGCCGCGGCATCCTTGCCTTCGACCAGGCCGGCCGCGCGCAGCGAGGCGCAGCGCGCGGTCCACAGCGGTGCAACCTGCGCGGTCAACGGCGGCTGCGGCAGATTGTCGACCGCCAGCAGCGCGCACGGCATCAGCAGCGCCGCCTCGGTGGTGTAGTCGTAAAGCGAACGCGCGCCGGGCGCATCGACATGGATGCTGGGCTCGCCGGCGACCACGGCATCGAGCCAGTCGCCTTCGAGCTCCGCCGCGCGCAGCACCGCGCCGCCGCCGTTGGAAATCCCGACCGCGATGACGCGGGTGTTGTCGAAATCGAACGGCGCGTCGTCGGGATACGCCTCGCCAAGGGCCTGCAGGGCGAATTCGGCGGCCTGGCGCACATGACGGCCCCAGTCGGCCTCGGGGTTGTCGCCAGAATGCGCATGCTTGAACGCGACGCCCTGCCCCGCGCCCTCAGGCGCGAACACGGCCTGCGTGCGACCGGCGGACGGCGTGCCATCGGCCGCGATGCCGATGCCCGCGTCTGCATCGAAGTAATCGGTGCCTGCACCCTTGTCGGTGTACGCGACGGCGCAGCCCTTCGGCAGACCCCAGGCGCCGGCGACGGCGATCGCGCCATAGATGCCGCGGGAGCCGGACGACGCGGTCACCACGATGCAGCGGCGCTTGCGGTCGAAGCCGTCGGGCACCTGCACCAGCACGCGATGTGGCTGCGAGGCACCGGGCACCGTCGCCAAGGCGTGGAACTCGCGGCCCGGCACCGTGGCAAGGCTGCCGTAGAGCGTGCCGTAGCCGCCGCCGGGCGCGAGGTCGGCGATGCCGCGCCAGTTCGCCCATAGCGCGCGGCGGCGCGCTTCGGCGGCGAGCGGACGCTCGGGATCGGCAAATGCCGGCGGAGTCATCGCCTGCAGGCCGACCAGACCGAGGCCGGCGGTCAGCAGGTCGTCATTGCCGCGATGGAGACTGGTGCGCTGGGCAGTGAACATCGTGGCGTCGTCTCCGCGCATCGAGGCAGGATCGCCTCGCGTCGCATTGCCGGCACAGGCGGCGCACGTGGCGAAGCGTAGGGGACGGAACATGCAGGTCCCAGTCGCGCAGGCAGCGTAGCAGCACATCCGCTGTGGGCCATCGTACTTTGTCGTAAGGCGCGGAACTGGCTTGTGCTTGCCCAGACGTCTGAGCGCCGGGACGGTGAACTGGTGATTCGAGAACGCGGATGATTCGATCCGTCCCTCGTCACCCATTGATAGACCATCGCGCTCGATGCCCGGGTTGCCGATCGCCGACGACGCCCCTTTTCCGCCGTATTGGATGACGCGCGACGCACGGGCGCAGGCCGCCGGTGTGCATGCGGACTAGATGGTCCGGAAGCAGCACACCACGGTGGTACTTCGCGGCACTGGCCCGCGAGCAGGTCCGTCGACGTGACGGCCTCTGCCCTTGCGCCATATCCCTGCGGCACGCGCGGGGATCAAACGTCCGTCGGCGCTGCCGCCGCCAGCCGACGGACGGCGGCGTTGCCGATAGTGCCGAGTTCGGCGAGCACCGAGGTCGCGTAGCAACCGGCCGGCAATACGAACGCAATTTGCAGCCGGTCTGGCGACTGCCAGGTCCACTCCAAATCGCCCGGTCGCAGCCGGGTCGCGCGGCGTTCCTGCGACAGTCCGGCGGTTTCCAGACCGTCGCGCAGCGCGAGCGCCTGCGCATCTTCGAGCGCCGCGGTTTCGCGCACGAGCGCCGTGCCCGTGCTCCGCAGCGGGCCACGGCCCCACAGGGGCGCGGTGGGATGGATATCGTGCGCGGCGACGCGCGCGTCGAGTGCGGCGCTGGCCGGCTCGGGTCCGAACACGCTGCGGCTGCCGTCGAGCATCCACACCTCGCCGTCTAGACCTGTGTCCCAGTCGCCGCCCTCGACACGCGCAGCAAGCACGCGGTTGAACAGGGCCGAGCGCGCGGCCGACAACAGCATCGCGCGCTGATCGCGATCCATGCGCCGACGCGGCGCGGCGAACATGCGCAGCGCCTTGTCGACGTTGCCGCCGTCGTGGCCGAAGCGTTGTTCGCCGAAATAGTTGGGCACACCGCGTGCGGCAATCACTTCGAGGCGAGCGTCGATCGCGGCAGCATCGCCGACGACGTCGCGCAGGGTCAGCACGAAGCGGTTGCCCGCCAAGGCTCCACGCGGCAGTTTCCTCGAATGCCGCGCCTGCGCCAGTACGCGCAGCGACTGTCCATGACCCGTCGCCAGGGCTTCGAGCGCGGCGATGTCGGGTGCGTCGCGGCCCGGAAGCTGCACGGTGAAACGCTGTGTCGTCAGCGCGTGGCGATCCTTTAGGCCGGCATAGCCGACCGCGCGACCGTCCACGTCCGCCCATTGCGCCAGCAGGCGCGCGACAAACGCGGTGTTCATGCCCGTCTTCTCGACCGTCAGCAGCAGGTGCTCGCCCGCGCCGCTGGCCTCGAAGCTGTCGATCTCGTCGACGCGGAAGTCGGAAGGATGCTGGCGGATCGTCGCCGACAGTACCGGCGCGCCATGCGCGGTCGGCGTGCCGGTCGCGATGTCGGCGCTGCCGTCCGCCTCAGCCGTCATCTCGCACCAGCAGGCACACGGCCTGTGCGGCGATGCCTTCGCCACGGCCGGTGAAGCCGAGCTGCTCGCTGGTCGTCGCCTTGACCGACATGCAGTCGAGCGCGATGCCGAGGTCCTCGGCGATCGCCGCGCGCATTGCTGAGGCGTGCGGACCGATCTTCGGCCGCTCGCAGATCACGGTGACGTCGGCATTGCCGACGCGCCAGCCACGCTGGGCCAGCAGCGTGTTGCAGTGACGCAGCAGCGCGCGGCTGTCGGCGCCCTTCCAGCGATCATCCGACGGCGGGAAGTGCACGCCGATATCGCCGAGCGCGAGCGCACCCAGCATCGCGTCGCACAGCGCGTGCAGTGCGACATCGCCATCGCTGTGCGCGAGCACGCCCCGCTCGAACGGAATACGGACGCCGCCGACCATGACGTGGTCGCCGTCGCCGAAGGCGTGGACGTCGAAGCCCTGGCCGATGCGGAAAGCAGGCGTGGCGGTCATGGGTTGGGCCCTGCAGAAAACGGGACGGCAGCTTGCCATGGATCGGGGCGTGGGCAAGTCGGGAGTGCGCCAGGACAAAGGTGCCGGAACCATCACCTGGAGGTCTTTTGGTCGGCCGGGTGGAGCGTCAGCGAACCCCACATTGGATCGGGCGGCGCGCTTGCCGGCGTGCGGAAGATGCCTTCCTGTAATGCTCCATGCCTCTTGCGAACCGCTTCAGTGCGCTCGGAGCTGCTCTCGGCAGCGCCCTGCCCTCACTCGACGCGCAGAGCGTCACAGACGGCGCGACAACTCGAACTCGAAGCGCGCGAAATCGGCCGGCGTGGTGATCTTGAAGTTGTCCTCGCGGCCTTCGACCAGCAGCGGGCGGGCGCCCTGGCGCTCCATGGCCATGGCTTCGTCGGTGACGGCGATACCGTCGGCGTCGGCAGCCTCCAGTGCGCGCGCCAGTTGCAGGCGGCGGAACAGCTGCGGGGTCAGCGCCCGCCACAGGCGTTCGCGCGGTTCGGTGCCGTCGATGCCGCCATCGTCGCCGGCGCGCTTGAGGGTGTCGCGTACGGGCGCGGCGAGAATCGCGCCGACCGGATCCATGCGGCCGCGTTCGAGCAGGGCATCAAGATCGTCGGCATGCAGGTTCGGGCGGGCGGCATCGTGCACCAGCACGAAGTCGTCCGGACGGACCGATTCGGGCAATGCGCGAAGACCCGCGAGTACCGAGGCCGCACGCGTGGCACCGCCCGCAGCGCGAACCCACGGCTTGCCATGCAGCACGGCCTCAGGCACGACAGGCGCGTCTTCCGCACCCAGCACCAGCACAACGCCAGCGATGCCGGGATGACACGCGAGCGCGTCAAGCGTGTGCGCCAACACGCTGCGCCCACCGACGTCGAGAAATTGTTTCGGCACCTCGCCACCGAACCGGCTGCCGCGACCGGCGGCCGGCACGATCACCCAGAGCCCGCCCCGGACCCGATCCGGGGTGCTCAAGGCGTCTGGTCCTGCGCGCGGCGCTGGGCGTCGGGGTCGAGCGCGTGCTCGGCCGGCAGCGGCGCGATGCGCGCATCGTCGACGACGCGGTAGAAGGTCTCGCCGGGCTTGATCATGCCGAGCTCGCCACGCGCACGTTCCTCGATCGCCGCCTCACCGGATTTCAGATCGGCGACTTCCGCAGCGAGTGCGGCATTGCGCTGTTCAAGGCCTTCGTTCTGACGCGCCTGCGCCTCGACGCGACCGCGCAGTTCCTCGACCTGTTCGGTCCCGCCCACGCCGAACCACAACCGGTACTGCAACCAGGCCAGCAGCGTGGCGAGCACCAGCAGCACGACGAGCAACGCGCGCATCGACCTGTGACCTGTGGAATCAGCGCTTCAGCGACACGAACGCATCGCGACCGGCGTACCGGGCAGCGCTGCCCAGGGCCTCTTCGATGCGCAGCAGCTGGTTGTACTTGGCGACGCGATCGCTGCGGCACAGCGAACCGGTCTTGATCTGCGTGGCGGTGGTGGCGACCGCGATGTCGGCGATCGTCGTGTCCTCGGTCTCGCCCGAACGGTGCGAAACGACCGCGGCATAGCCGGCCGCATCCGCCATCGCGATGGCTTCGAGCGTCTCGGTCAGCGTGCCGATCTGGTTGACCTTGATCAGGATCGCGTTCGCGGTCTTCGAATCGATGCCTTCCTTGAAGATCTTCGGGTTGGTGACGAACAGATCGTCACCAACCAGCTGCACCTTGTCACCGATGCGGTCGGTCAGCAGCTTCCAGCTGGCCCAATCGTCCTCGGCCATGCCGTCCTCGATCGTGACGATCGGATACTGCGCGGCCCAGTCGGCGAGGAAGTCGACGAACTGTTCGCCGGTCAGGCGCTTGTTCTCACCGACCAGGTGGTACTTGCCGTTGTCATGGAATTCGCTCGAGGCGACGTCCAGACCCAGCAGCACGTCGTCGCCCGCGGCGTAACCGGCCTTGCCGATTGCTTCGAGGATGGTATCGAGCGCTTCGACATTGCTGCGGAAGTCCGGTGCGAAGCCGCCCTCGTCTCCAACCGCGGTGCTCAGGCCGTGGCCTTTGAGCACCGACTTGAGCGCATGGAAGATTTCGGTGCCTGCGCGCAGCGACTCGGAAAAGCTGGTGAAGCCGACCGGCAAGACCATGAATTCCTGGAAATCGACGTTGTTGTCGGCATGCGCGCCACCATTGATGATGTTCATCATCGGCACCGGCAGCACCGGCGCGCGGTCGCCGCCGAGCAGCTTCCACAGCGGAATCTTCTTCGACGCGGCCAGCGCGTGCGCATTCGCCATCGAAACGCCCAGCAGCGCATTCGCGCCCAGGCGGCCCTTGTTCTCGGTGCCGTCGAGATCGATCAGGCGCTTGTCGAGCCCGGCCTGGTCGGCGGCGTCGAAGCCCTTGAGCGCCTCGGCGATCGCGCCGTTGACGTTGCCCACGGCCTTCTGCACACCCTTGCCCAGATACCGCGTCTTGTCGCCATCGCGCAGTTCCACCGCCTCACGGGCGCCGGTCGAGGCGCCGGAGGGCACCATCGCACGGCCGAAGCTGCCGTCTTCCAACGTCACTTCGGCTTCGAGGGTCGGATTGCCACGGGAGTCGAGGATTTCGCGGGCGTGGATCTTGGCGATGGTCGTCATGGTCGGTTCGGAAGTCTCGTTCGGCAGAAATGGGAAGGATCAGACGATGGCGCAGCCGCAAGATGATGCGGGCGACGCTGCAGTCAGAGGTCGGATTCGGCAAAGCCCGCGCGCTTGGTCACGGCGTCGAGTTCGAGCATCGTTTCCAACAGCGCGCGCATTCGGTGCAGAGGCCATGCATTCGGGCCGTCGCTGAGCGCCTCTTCCGGCTTGGGATGCGTTTCCATGAACACGCCGGCCACGCCGACGGCGATCGCCGCGCGTGCCAGCACGGGCACGAACTCGCGCTGACCGCCGCTGGAATTGCCCTGCCCGCCCGGCAGCTGCACCGAGTGGGTGGCATCGAACACGACCGGGCAATTGGTTTCGCGCATCACCGCCAGCGAGCGCATGTCACTGACGAGGTTGTTGTAGCCGAAGCTCGCGCCGCGCTCGCAGACCATGATCTGGTCGTTGCCGGTGGACTTGGCCTTCTCGACGACCGGCTTCATGTCCCAGGGCGACAGGAACTGCCCCTTCTTGATGTTGACCGGCTTGCCGGCCGCGCAGACCTTCTTGATGAAGTCGGTCTGGCGCACGAGGAAGGCTGGCGTCTGCAGCACGTCGACGACCGACGCGACCTCGTCCATCGGCGTGTATTCGTGCACGTCGGTGAGCACCGGCACGCCGAGCTGGCGCTTCACTTCACTCAGCACCCGCAGGCCTTCTTCCATGCCCGGGCCGCGAAAGCTCGTGCCGGAGGTGCGATTGGCCTTGTCGAAGCTCGACTTGAAGATGAAGTTGATGCCGAGATCGGATGTGATCTCCTTCAACTGGCCGGCGACGTCGAGCTGCAACTGCTCGGACTCGATGACGCACGGACCGGCGATCAGGAAGAACGGCTGGTCGAGACCGACCTCGAATCCACAGAGTTTCATTGCGTCATCCCAGTGCGCAGACCATCCGCGCGTTGTTGTGTCTTACGCCGCGACAGCAGGCAGACGATCGCACAAATCAGCGCGACGACCACCAGCAGCGCGGCCACCAGGCCGGCGCCGATGAGGGTGTACACCAGCCCGTAGCCATAGGGGTCCTGCAGCTGCTGCGTCGCCATCCAGTAGCGGTATCCCAACCACGCCAGCGGAAAACAGGCCGCCGCCGCAACCACCAGGCCCAACGCCCAGCGGTTGCCCGCGCAGCGACGCGAGGCCGGCAGGTTCACCGGATCACTTCATTGAGCAGTTTGCCGCCGGCCTTGCGCTCGCGTGAGGCGCGGACGAAGCCGACGAACAGCGGATGGCCACCGCGCGGCGTCGACAGGAACTCGGGATGCGCCTGGCAGGCGATGAACCACGGATGCTGCGGCAGCTCCACCATCTCCACCAGCAGGTCGTCCATCGACTTGGCGGCGATCACCAGGCCGGCGTCCTCCAGCTGGGTGCGGTAGCGGTTGTTGAATTCGTAACGGTGGCGGTGACGCTCGCCGACGACATCCTGACCGTAGAGTTCGCGCGACTTTGTGCCGGGCTTGAGACGCTGCTCCTGCAGCCCCAAACGCATCGTGCCGCCAAGGTCGCTCTTCTCGTCGCGCCGTTCCACTTCACCGGTCTGCGTGCGCCATTCGGTGATCAGGCCGATCACCGGGTGCGGCGACTGCTTGTCGTTCTCGGTGCTGTTGGCGCTTTCCAGGCCGGCGACGTTGCGCGCCATGTCGACGACGGCCGCCTGCATGCCGTAGCAGATGCCGAAGTACGGCAAGCCCGACTCGCGCGAATACTGCGAAGCCAGCACCTTGCCTTCGAAGCCGCGATCGCCGAAACCGCCGGGCACCAGCACCCCGTCGACATCACCGAGCCACGCGGCGGCGCCGTCGCGCTCGATGTCCTGGGATTCGATCCACTTCAGGCTCACGCGCGTGCGCTGGCGGATGCCGCCGTGCTTGAGCGCTTCGCCGACCGACTTGTAGGCGTCCTTGTGATCGACGTACTTGCCGACGACGCCGATCACGACCTCGTCGATCGGATGCTCCACTGCCTCGACCACATCGACCCATTCCGACAGATCCGCATGCGGCGCGGCCTTGCCGCCCAGCTGCAGGCGTTCGACGATGATCTCGTCCAGACCCTGGGCATGCAGCCACATCGGAATCTTGTGGATGTTGTCGAGATCGACGGCGGAGATCACCGCCTTCTCCGACACGTTGGTGAAGGAGGCGATCTTGCGGCGCTCGCTGTCGGGCAGCGGCTGCTCGCTGCGGCACAGCAGGATGTCGGGCTGGATGCCGATCGAACGCAGCTCCTTGACCGAATGCTGCGTGGGCTTGGTCTTCAGCTCGCCGGCGGCCGCGATGTAGGGCACCAGGGTGAGATGCATGAAGACGGCCTTGTCGCTGCCGCGGTCGGTGCGGATCTGGCGGATGGCTTCGAGGAACGGCAGCGACTCGATGTCACCCACCGTGCCGCCGATCTCGACCAGCGCCACGTCGAAGCCCTGGGTGGCTTCGTCGATCGCGCGCTTGATCGCGTCGGTGATGTGCGGGATGACCTGCACGGTCGCGCCGAGGTAGTCACCGCGGCGTTCCTTGCGAATCACGCTCTCGTAGATCTTGCCGGTCGTGATCGAGTTCTTGCCCGACAGGCGCACATTGATGAAGCGCTCGTAGTGGCCGAGATCGAGGTCGGTCTCCGCACCGTCGTCGGTCACGTAGACCTCGCCGTGCTGGAACGGGCTCATCGTGCCCGGATCGACGTTGATATAGGGATCGAGCTTCATCATCGTCACCCGCAGGCCGCGGGCTTCGAGAATGGCCGCCAGCGAGGCGGCCGCGATGCCCTTCCCGAGGGAAGAGACCACGCCGCCGGTCACGAACACGAGCGGAGTGATGGAACTGGAAGAAGGCGTCATGGGCACAGCAGGTCGCTGGAAAGCCCCATTCTACAGGCTGTGACCGAATGGCGCCCGGTCGGGCGCACCGAAAGGGCACATCGCCGCCATTCCAGACAGCAGAACGCCCCGGATGACCGGGGCGTTCCGTGGGTGATGCCAGGCGCCTGGATCAGGCCGGATCTTCCTCTTCTTCCTCGACCTGCGGCACCGGCTCTTCAGCGGTCTGTGCGGCGGCCTCGGCCTGCGCGTCGTAGGCCTCGTTCACCGCGTCGGTCGCGTAGTCGGCCTCGGTCGCAGCGGTCTTGGCAGCCTGCGCCGATGCTTCAGCGGTCTGGGCCGCCTGCTCGGCCTGCTGCGCGGCGACCTGGGCGTCGCGGGCCTGCTGCTCGATAGAGGCATCCTGGGCGAACGCGGGGGCAGCGAAGGCGGTGGCGACAATGGCGGCGAACAGCACGTTGCGGGTCTTCATGAGGACTCTCCGATATTTGAATTCGAAAGATGGAGCAGCGTTTCGTCTTGCAAACCATCCGCAGTGGAGCGGCGGATGAAGGGTGTCGGCTGGACTGCTCGACGGTTCGAACCTAGCCATTGCAACCCGGCCCGGAACTGAACAACGGCCTGCTTACAACGGGTGCACAAGGCCCTAACTTCACTGCAACCGCTTACACGCAGCGGTGACGCGGATCCGGCGATTTCACGCTGTGACGAGCGGGAAAATCGGCGAACCGTCAATTCCTTTAACATGCGCCGATTCCCGCCGCGCAGCATCGAATGAACACCCGTTACAACGCCGCCGACATCGAAGTCCTCTCTGGCCTGGATCCGGTCAAGCGCCGCCCCGGCATGTACACCGACACCACGCGCCCGAACCATCTGGCGCAGGAAGTCATCGACAACGCCGTCGACGAAGCGCTGGCCGGGCACGCCCGCGAGATCGCAGTCACGCTGTTCAAGGACGGCAGCTGCGAGGTATCCGACGACGGCCGCGGCATGCCGGTCGACATCCATCCGGAAGAAAAGATTCCGGGCGTGGAGCTGATCCTCACCCGGCTGCACGCGGGCGGAAAGTTCAACAACAAGAACTACACCTTCAGCGGCGGCCTGCATGGCGTCGGCGTCAGCGTGGTCAATGCGCTCTCGACGCTGGTGGAAGTGCACATCAAGCGCGACGGCAGCGAGCACCGCATCACTTTCCAGAACGGCGACCGCGCCTCGCCGCTGGAAGTCGTCGGCACGGTCGGCAAGAAGAACACCGGCACCCGCGTGCGCTTCTGGGCCGACCCGAAGTATTTCGACAGCCCGAAGTTCAGCGTGCGCGCCCTGCGCCACCTGCTGCGCGCCAAGGCCGTGCTGTGTCCGGGTCTGACCGTGACGCTGCTGGACGAAGCGACCGGCGAACGCGACCAGTGGCTGTTCGAAGACGGCCTCCGCGATTACCTCAAGGGCGAGCTTGCCGAACGCGAACTGCTGCCGCCGGAGCTGTTCGTCGGCGCGCTCAAGAAGGACACCGAAACCGTCGACTGGGCGGTCGCGTGGGTGGTCGACGGCGAACTGGTGCAGGAGAGCTACGTCAATCTGATCCCAACCGCGCAGCACGGCACCCATGTCAACGGTCTGCGCACCGGCTTCACCGACGCGCTGCGCGAATTCTGCGACTTCCGCAATCTGCTGCCGCGCGGCGTCAAGCTGGCGCCGGAAGACGTCTGGGACCGCGTCGCCTTCGTGCTGTCGATGAAGATGACCGACCCGCAGTTCTCCGGCCAGACCAAGGAGCGGCTGTCCTCGCGGCAGGCCGCGGGCTTTGTCGAAGGCGCCGCGCACGATGCCTTCAGCCTGTGGCTCAACCAGCACACGGATCTGGGCGAGAAGATCGCCCAGCTGGCGATCGACCGCGCCAGCGCGCGCCTGAAGACCGAAAAGCAGATCGTCCGCAAGAAGGTCACCCAGGGGCCGGCGCTGCCAGGCAAGCTGGCCGACTGCATCAGCCAGGATCTCTCGCGCACCGAATTGTTCCTGGTCGAGGGCGACTCGGCGGGCGGCAGTGCCAAACAGGCGCGCGACAAGGACTTCCAGGCGATCCTTCCCCTTCGAGGCAAGATCCTCAACACCTGGGAAGTGGCGAGCACGTCGGTCCTGGCGTCGGAGGAAGTGCACAACCTGGCGATCGCGATCGGCTGCGATCCGGGCAAGGATGACATCTCCGGCCTGCGCTACGGCAAGGTGGTGATCCTGGCCGATGCCGACTCCGACGGCCTGCACATCGCAACGCTGCTGTGCGCGCTGTTCCTGCAGCACTTTCCGGCGCTGGTCGCGGCCGGCAACATCTTCGTCGCGATGCCGCCGCTGTTCCGTGTCGACGTGGGCAAGCAGGTATTCTACGCGCTGGACGAAGAAGAGAAGCGTCTGCTGCTGGAGAAGATCGCGCGCGAGAAGCTCAAGGGCCAGATCAACGTCACCCGGTTCAAGGGCCTGGGCGAGATGAACCCCTCGCAGTTGCGCGAATCGGCGATCCATCCCGATACGCGCCGCCTGGTGCAGCTGACCATCGACGACAACCTGCAGACGCGTTCACTGGTCGACATGCTGCTGGCGAAGAAGCGCGCCGGTGATCGCAAGGCGTGGCTGGAGACCAAGGGCGACCTCGCGACGCTGGAGGTCTGAGCATGGGGGACGCCGCGTCCGTTCGCGAGCATGCCGAACCGACTGAGTCGGCGCCCGTCGACGCTCACGGCGCCGTGAGCGTCATCCACTGGACGTCGACGTCGCTGTGACGCGACCACGCCCTGTCGCGAGCCTGTTCGCGCTCGGGCTGCTGGCCGGGTGGCCGGTGCTGGCCTGGGCCCTGGTCCGCCTGCTGGTCGACCCGATGCACTGCGGCTTTGCCGGACTGTCTTGCGCCATCGGCATCCTGATCGCGTGCCTGATGGGATGGGTCGGCGGCGCGCTATGCGCGATTGCCGCGCTCAAACGCGGCGAGCGCCGCCCGTTCGCGTTAAGCATGTTGGGCTTGAATCTGCTGCCCTTGGTGATTGCCCTGAGCGACAGCATCGGTGTCCTGACGCACTAGCGGATCCGCACCTGCGCACGATAGCCGGCAGCGCATGGCTAACGGCCGCGTAACGCCTGAATGCGTGTTTCGCGGCACAATCCGGGGATGCCACTTCCCGACCGCCATCTCGATCTCGGCTGCGGTGATGCCCCGCGCAACCCCTACGGGCGTGCGCAGCTGTGCGGCATCGACATCCGCGCCCCCGACGGCGACCTCGCACACGAGCACCGCACCGCGAACCTCGTGGTCGCGCCGATTCCCTACCCCGATGACAACTTCGGCTCGGTGTCGGCCTACGATTTCATCGAGCACGTGCCGCGGATCTTTCCCGATGGCCAAGGCGGCACGCGCTTTCCCTTCATCGAGCTGATGAACGAGGTTTGGCGGGTGCTCGCGCACGACGGCCGTCTGTACGCGCTGACGCCGGCGTTCCCGCACACCGATGCCTTCGTCGATCCGACCCACGTCAACATCATCACCGACGACAGCCACACGTATTTCTGCGGGCCCGCGCCCGACGGGCGCATGTACGGCTTCCACGGGCATTTCGAGATCGTGCGGGTGATCCGCACCGAACGTGGCGCGGCCTACAGCGGCCTGCCCGGCTCGCCGCAGAATCACGGCCCGCGCAAGCTCGCCGCACGCGCATTGCGGCGCTGGCTGCGCTGGATGCGTGGCCGCGCGTTCACGCCGCGCGCGCCGTATCTGCTGTGGGAACTGCGCGCGGTCAAACAAGCGTCGCGTCAGGCCTGATCGCTGGTCTCGACAACGCGCCCCGGAATGCGATGGGTGCGGCCGAGCTGGGCAAAAATCGCCGCCGATGCCAGTGTCAGCGCGCCGATGCAGACGAACGTCCAGCGGAAGGCCGCGAGCACCGGCGCATCGCCGACCGGCTCGCCACTGAAGGCGCCGAGCAGCCCGCCCGCAGTCGCGACCCCCAGACTCATCGCCAGCATCATCACCATCGACAGCAGACTGTTGCCGGCGCTCGCTTCCGGGCCGCCGAGATCGCGCAGCGCCAGGGTGTTCATTGCGGTGAACTGCAGCGAATTGACCGCGCCGAAGATCGCGAACTGGACGATGTGCAGCCAGGTCGGCTGGCCCCTGTCGACCAGTGCGAAGCTGGCCATCGTCAGGCCCGTCAGCACGGTGTTGACCACCAGCACGTTGCGGTAGCCGAAGCGCTGGACCAGCGGCACGACAATGCGCTTGGAGAACATGCCGGCCAACGCGACCGGAATCATCATCAGCCCGGCACGGGTCGGCGGATAGCCGAGTGCGACCTGCAGCAGCAGCGGAATCATGTAGGGCATACCGCTGCTGCCCAGGCGCGCGAACAGGTTGCCCAGCAGGCCGACGCTGAAGGTGCGCGTGCGGAACAAGCTCAGCGGAAACAACGGCGCGACCGCCCGCGCGGCGTGCAGCCAGTACGCGACCAGCGCGGCGAGGCCGGTGACCAGCAGCACGACCAGGGCCGCATGCCGCCCCGCATGGCCGGACAAGGCCTCGACCGACAGCGAGATCGCGATCATGCCGAAGGCGAGCATCGCGTAGCCCGGCAGGTCGAAACGCGACACCGGCGCGCGCAGATCGGGCATCCACTTCAAGGCCGCAATCGCACCGAGCACACCCAACGGCAGGTTGATCAGGAAGATCCAGTGCCAGGACGCGACCTCCGTCAGCCAGCCGCCGAGCGCCGGCCCGATCAGCGGACCGATCAGGCCGGGCACGGTGACGAAACTCATCGCCGCAAGAAACGCCGTGCGCGGCACCGCGCGCAGCACCGCCAGTCGCCCGACCGGCAGCATCATCGCGCCGCCAATGCCCTGCAGCACGCGCGCGGCGACCAGCGCATCGAGGTTCTGCGAGAGCGCACAGGCCAGCGAGCCTGCTGAGAACAACACGATCGCGGCGACGAACAGACGCCGGGTGCCAAAGCGGTCGGCCAGCCAGCCCGACGCGGGAATCAGCATCGCCACCGTCAGCGCGTAGGCCACGACGACCGACTGCATGCGCAGCGGCGACTGGCCCAGATCGACCGCCATCGACGGCAGCGCGGTGTTGACGATCGTGGTGTCGAGCATCTGCATGAACACCGCCGCGGCCACCAGCCACAGCATCGGCCGGAACGGCCTCAGCAGCTCGGAATCGCGGGCGCGCGCGTCGCTCATGCGCGGCGGGCGTCTCCGATGGCATGCCCGATCGCGTCTTCGATCAACATGCGCAGCAGCGGCTGCAGCCGTGCGGCGCGCGCGGCGTCCCAGGCAAAGCTGTCTTCGTCCATGTAGCAGCGCTGGCTGATTTCCAGCTGCACGGCTTCGATGCCGGTCTCCGGGCGTCCGTAATGGCGCGTGATGTGGCCACCCTTGAAGCGCCCGTTGGCGACGAAGCGGAACGTCGACTGCGCCGCCAGTTGCGCGGTCATCCGCGCTTCCAGTTCGGCACTGCAGCTCGCCCCGCTGGCGGTGCCGAGATTGAGATCGGGCAGCGGGCCTTCGAACAGGAACGGCAGCGTGCCGCGGATCGAATGCGCTTCCCACAACACGACCCGCCCGTGCGCGGCCCGCAATCGCGCGAGCTCTTCGGTGAGCGCGGCGTGGTAGGGGCGCCAGTAGGTGTCGATGCGCGCCTTGATGTCGGCTGGTGACGGCTCTGCACCGGGCATGTAGACCGGACCGCCGTCAAAGCGCACCACCGGGCACAGGCCGGTCGTGTTCTGGCCCGGATACAGCGAGACATCGTCTTCGGACCGGTTGAGGTCGACGACATAGCGCGAATGCGTGGGCACCAGCATCGAGGCGCCGAGTTCGCGCGCGAACGCGTAGAGGTCGGCTACGTGCCAGTCAGTGTCGGGCACGCGACGCGATTCACCGGTCAATCCCGAGGCGATCGCGTCGGGCACGCGCGTGCCATTGTGCGGAATGCTGATCAGCAGCGGCGCGGCGCCGCGATGGAGCTCGAAGAGATCGGTGCGCATTGGCGCATTGTAGGCGCGCCCCGGCGATGCCGGTGTCCTCGCCGCCCGACGCTCAGCGCATCAGCACCACTTCCTCGGCGCTGGTCGGGTGGATCGCGATCGTGTCGTGCAGGTCGTCGAGGGCTGCGCCCATCTTCAGCGCGACCGCGAAGCCCTGCAGGATCTCGTCAGCCGCATCGCCGAGCAGATGGATACCGACCACGCGCCGTTCGTCGCCGACGCAGACCAGCTTGAACAGGCTGCGCTGGCTCGATTCAGCCAGCGCCTCGCGCATCGGGCGGAAATTGCTGCAATAGACGTGCACGTCCTCGCCGTAGGTCTCGCGCGCCTGCGCCTCGGTCAGCCCGACCATCGCCAACGGTGGATGCGAGAACACTACCGACGGCACGTTGTCGGCATCCAGCTTCGCATCCGGCTTGCCGCCGAACAGGCGATCGCACAGACGACGCGCCGCAGCGATCGCGACCGGGGTCAGCGTCGGTCCACAGCCGCAGATGTCGCCGACCGCATACACGCCCGGCGCAGGTGTGGATTGCCACGCGTCGACCGGGATGTTGCCGGCCGCATCGGGCGTGATGCCGACGGTGTCGAGCCCGAGATCGCCAGTATTGGGACGGCGGCCGGTCGCGAACAGGACTTCGTCATAGCCGTTGCGCATCGTGCCGTCTTCGGCTTCGAGACGCAGGCCATCGTCGTCGCGATGCAGGGCCTTGAGCCCGTACCCGAACACCAGTTCGATACCCTGCTGGCAGTAGTTGTCCTGCAGCTGCGCGACGAGTTCGGCATCGGCCTGCCGCAGCAGGCGCTGGTCGCGCACGAACACGTCCACCTGGCTGCCGAGCGCCTGCAGCACGCCTGCGAGTTCGACGGCGATATAGCCGCCACCAATGAGCGCGACGCGTGGCGGCGCCTCGCACCAGCGGAAGAAATCGTCGGAGATCGCGCCCAGCGCGGCGCCCGGGATATCGGGACGCTGCGGATGTGAACCGGCGGCCAGCACGATGTGCGGCGCGGTCAGACAGGTACCGTCGTCGCACTCGACGCGGTCGCGCCCGGCAAGCCGCCCACGCGTCGGCAGCACGAGGATGCCGTCGCGATCGAGACGCTTGCGATAGCTGTCATGGATACCGTGGATGTAGCGCTGACGGTCGGTGATGAAGGACGGCCAGTCGAAGGCGACATGCGCATCCATCGGCAGGTCGAAGCCCAGCCGCGCTGCCTGCTCCAAACGCAGGCGCAGATCGGCCGCGAGCCACATCGCCTTCTTCGGCACGCAACCGACGTTCACACAGGTGCCGCCGAGCGGCTGCGGCTCGAGCAGCGCCACGCGCTGGCCGTATTCGGCGGCGCGGAATGCTGCGGCCAGACCACCGGAGCCCCCGCCGATGACGATGAGGTCGAAGTGCAGCAGCGTGGAATCGTCGTGTTGCGATGCGCTCATGCGAACCGCGCCGGCGCGTAGGGCGCGGGGTCGAAACGCGGCGCGTGGCCGCAGATCAGATCGCTCATCAGTTGTCCGGTCGCCACGCTCATGCTGACCCCGAGCATGCCATGCCCGGTCGCGAGCCAGAGGTGACGATGGCCGGGTGCGAGGCCGAGAATCGGCACGTCGTCGACGCTGACCGGACGCCAGCCGTACCACTCTTCCTCACGCACCGGCCCCACCGGCTCACGCAGATATTCGCGCGCGGCGCGCTCCAGCGCATCGAGACGCACGCGATTGAGCGAGCGGTCGTAGCCGGAGAATTCCATGGTGCTGCCAAGCCGGAACCCGCTGTCCCAGACGGTCACGCAGACGCTGCGTTCGTGCAGCACCATCGGCATGCGCGGCACGATCGACGGACGCGAGTAGGTGATCGAGTACCCCTTGCCCGGTTGCACAGGCACCCGCAGCCGCAGCGACTTCGCGAGCAGCGGCGACCAGGCGCCGGTGGCCAGCAGTAGATCGCGCCCGGTCAGCACCCCTTGGCTGGTGTCCACGCGCACGCCGTCGCCGGTGTCCTCGATCGAGCGCACTTCGCAATGTTCGACCAGTTCGCCGCCCAGCGCGCGGAACGCCTGGGCGAGGCCTGCGACGTAGCGATCGGGGCGCAGGCGCGCATCACCAGGAAAGCGAATCGCGCCGACCACGCCCTCGCGCAAGGCCGGCTCCTGGCGCAGATAGTCGGCGCCGTCGATGCGTTCGACCGCGACGCCCAGTGCGCGCAGCTGCGTGGCCTCGTCCTCGAAGGCATCGAAATCGGCTCGGTCGCGATAAACGTAATCAACGCCGGAGGCTTCGAATTCGCAGTCGATACCCAGTGCGTCCAGCCAGTCCGGAAACGCGGCGCGCGAGGCTTCGAGGATCGTCGAGCGCGCGTGCATTGCGCGCAGCCAGTCGGGCCGGTTGCAGTGGCGTGCGAAGCCGATCATCCAGCGCCACAACACCGGGTCAACGCGCGGGCTCACCCGGAACGGCGCGTCGGGCATCAGCATCCAGCGCAGCGCCTTGGCGACGGCGCCGGGCGCGGCGAGCGGCGCGGCGTGGCTCGGCGTGATCGTGCCGCAGTTGCCGTGTGAGCTGCCGCTACCGGCAGTGGCGGCCTCGAGCACGCGGACGCTGCGACCGGCCTGCAGTAGCGCGATGCCGCTGGCGAGGCCGATGACCCCGCCGCCGACGATCAGCACATCGTTACGCGCGTTCAAGCGGGGTCGCTCACGGCAGGGCGGGAATGCGCCGCCAACCCGGACGCCGTCCGTAGGTCAGCCAGCGCCAGGTCCACTCCATCGGCCCATGGCGGTGATGCGACAGCCAGAGGTGGCTGACCGCGATCTGCAGCGCGAATACGCCCAGCACGATGCCGGTCTGCGCTGCGCGGCCGAGTTCACCCCACAAGCCGAATCCGTAGCCGTAGAACACCAGCGAGCAGATCAGCGACTGGCCGAGGTAATGCGTCAACGCCATGCGTCCGGCCGGCGCGAACACGCCGAGCACGCGCGCGCCCGTGGCACTGGTCCAGGCGAGCACGACCAGCGCGACATAGGCCAGCGACATCGGCAGCGCGCCGCACAGCATCAGGCCCTGCGCCAGAATCCCGCGCGGATCCATCGCGCCCAGGGCGAACGTCGTGCCCACGCTGACACCGAGCGCGGTGAACAGCAGTCCCATCGGCAGGGTGAGCGCCAGCAGGCGCCACCAGAACCGGCGCTGCCCGGCCGGTGCCTGCAGCCAGCCGCCGGACATCAGCCAGCTGCCGATCAGGAACACGCCCAGCACCATCGGCACCAACATCGTCTGGCCCATCAGGCCGATCTGCGCGTAGTCGCTGACGCGCTGCACGAGCACCGCACCGAAGCCGCCGTCGGGATAGACACTCGCTGCGCGCTCGGCGCTGGCCGCGATCGGTGCGGTCAGCTCGACCAGTGTGGCCTCGGGCAGCAAGAACATGACGGCGGCGAACAACAGATAGCACGCCGCAATCCCGGCATAGAGCAGCAGGCCGGTCAGCAATTGCCACTTGGGCGCCAGCGTGCGCATCGCCATCAGGATGGCGCCGGCGATCGCATAGGTATGCAGGATGTCGCCTGGCCACAGCACCACGATGTGCAGCACGCCGAACAGCAGCAGTGCCGCCATCCGGCGCAGGTAGACGCGTTCAACCGACAGCCCGGCAGCGGCGATGCGCCCGCTCAGCAGCACGAAGCCCATGCCGAACAACAGCGAGAACATCGTCCAGAACTTGCCGGCGACGAACACGTATACGACCCACGCGACCGCGTAATCGAGCCCCGTCGCATCGACCGGAATGCCCGAACCCATCTGCTGCATCGGCCGGTTGAACCATTCGATGTTCATCGCGAACACGCCGAGCAGCGCGATCCCGCGCAGCACGTCCATGACTTCGAGACGTTCGCCGGTGGGCACCGGTCCAAGCGTGGCTTGTGTCTGCATCCTGCGGTCCTCGCGATATGGGCGCCGCCGGGCGATTGCCGGCGGCGCGGATCATCCCCGGAGCCTGCCCCAACTCCCGCTGCGCGTATCACTCACCGCGCCTGCGGTGCCCGGAGCCCGCCCGTATCGACTCTATCTATATAAGTGGCGCTTTGTTGCCGTCCGCCGCATTGCAGTGGGCCGCGTCTGCGACGGACGCTGCAGCAGGCCTCAGTGCTGGTGGCCGCCGTCGCCGTGCACATGGCCGTGCTCGACTTCCTCGGCCGAGGCTTCGCGCACTTCGACGATCTCGATGTCGAACTGCAGATCCTTGCCGGCCATCGGGTGATTGAGGTCCACGTCGACCACACTCATGCCGATCTTTTCGATCGTCACCGCACGCGGGCCGAAGCTCGTGTTGAGCACGACCTGCTGGCCGACCGAGAGCCGCTGGTCGCCGAAATGCTTCTTGGGCACGCGCTGGGTCATGCCGTCACGGCGCTCGCCGTAGGCGTCGGCCGCGATCACGTCGGCCTTGAAGGTCTCGCCCGCCTCGCGGCCGTCCATCGCCTTCTCCAGGCCCGGAATGATGTTGCCGTGGCCGAACAGGATGGCCAGCGGCTCGCGATCGCGCGAGGTCTCGACCGGCTCCTGGCCCGCTTCGGCGACGCTGTAATGGAAACGGACGACGCGGTCTTTTTCGATCTTCATTGCTGGAATATCCGGGTAGCGCGGCAACGCCGCTTGAGGAGGAAGGTGTGGTGGGGCAGGATGCCGCGATGCAATCCACCGGGCGCCCCATGCAATCAACCCCGCATTATCCGGACTCCAGCACGCCGGCGCCAACCGCCGCGTACCGCTGGCTGGTGCCGCTGCTCGCGGGCAGCCTCGCGCTGGCCGCCTGCGGGCGCCAGGACGTGCGCCCCTCCCCGCCAGCGGCAAAGCCGCAGGCCGCGACCCGTACCTGGACGCCGGTCGCGCCGGCCGACCCGGCGGCGGCGAACGCGGTGCTGATGCGGGCGATCAGCCTCGTCGGCACGCCCTACCGCTATGGCGGCAACACGCCGGAGGGCGGCTTCGACTGCAGCGGGCTGGTGAACTACGTGTTCCGCGACATGCTGGACCTGCGGTTGCCGCGGACCTCACGGGACCTGTTCGCGTATCAGGGGCCGAAGATCGCGCCCGACAGACTCGCCACCGGCGACCTGGTGTTCTTCGGCAGCGGCGGCAATGTGAGCCATGTCGGCATCTATGTCGGCGAGGGCCGGTTCGTCCATGCGCCCAGCACCGGCGGCACCGTGCGGCTGGATCATCTCGACGGCAGTTACTGGCAGCGGACCTATTCCGGCTCCCGGCGCGTGCTGCAGTAGGCCGGGGCGGGTGCCCTGATCCGGTGATCCCGATTGGCGCCGGATGTGTCCCGACACAGCTCTCAAGGACGAATTGCGGCGGGCCTGTCCGGCGCTCGCATCAACGGATTGAATCTCGGCCCTGGCCGTTCAGGAAGGCCGCATTCACTTGGTCTCGACGCCTGTGCGCCGGTCTTCACGTTCCTGCCAGCCTGAAGCGCGACGACGTTTCCTCCACATGACCTTCACTGAATTCTGTTCAAAAACGAGCACTTGTACGCATTCATTAATTTTTGTTTAACAACTTTCACATCCTCGTCCGGTAGCTTCCCCCGCTGGTCCGCGACAATGTGAAACCCACGTGACGATGACAGACGTAACGCCAGGCGCCCGCGCCACACGCCACCACCGCCTTCGCACTGCCTTTGTCGCAAGCGTTCTCGCGTTCTCCGCAGCTCCCGTGTTCGCGGGCCCCGGCCTCGCCGCCGACTCTGCCGACCAGCTTGAAGCGACCACCTCGGTCGCCCGCGCGCTTACCGCGCCGACCGCACAGCTCGCCCAGCCGGAAATGCTGCTGGCCAGCGACATCAATCAATTGATCGCGATGGACGTCGACCAGCCGGTCCAGGCCGACGGCCGCGTCGAGGGCCTGCTCAAGCGCGCCCTGAGCTTCATCGGCACCCCGTACCGGTGGGGTGGCTCCAGCCCCGACAGCGGCTTCGATTGCAGCGGCCTGGTGGGCTACGTGTTCCGCACCGCGCTGGGCATCGAGCTGCCGCGCGTCTCGCGTGACATGGCGCAGAACGGCGAGCGCGTCGAGCGTACGGCCCTCACCGCTGGCGACCTGGTGTTCTTTGGTCGTCGTGGCAACCGCATCGACCATGTCGGCATCTATCTGGGCGACGGCCGCTTCGTGCATGCCCCGCGCACCGGCAAGGACGTGATGGTGTCGGAGCTGGATTCGGGCTACTGGGCCACGCGCTTCAAGTCCGCACGCCGCGTCGCCGGCGTCTGAGGGCGCCCGCCCGGACACGAGAAGGCCGCCGAAAGGCGGCCTTTTGCGTTGTGGGAACAGCGTCTTGTCGCGGGCAGCGGTTCTGGAAGCCCTCCCCCGCGTGCGGGGGAGGGCTGGGTGGGGGCGAGCTGTGGGGACATCGATCAAACGATCTGCACCCGCGGGCGTCGCGCCTACTGGTTCCGATGGGCGCCAGAACTTGGGCGTTCAAAGCGGATGCCCGGCACCGGCAGCGCGCCCGCATCAGCGGACGCCACCCTCTGAGGGGTTCCCACCCAACCCTCCCCCGCACGTGGGGCATTGCGCCTTCACGGGTGGAGGGCTTTGGTCTTGCAGCACCTGATACGCCCAGCAACTGAAAAGTCAGCGGCGAAGAAGCGTGACGTCGGCACTGCGCGATTGCAGGGACAAGAAAAAGGCCGCCCGGAGGCGGCCTTTTTCATCAGCGCTGATCGAACGAGACCCGGGCAGTCATGCCCGCGCCGCGCCGGGGATCACGCGCGGCTGTCGCTGCGACGCTCCTGCGGACGGCCGGCACCCGGACGGTGCTGCTTCGGGCCCGCGTGCGCGTGCGCGCTGCGGTCCATCGGCTTGCCGTGGCCCCGGTTGCCCGGCTTGCGCGGTGCGCGCTCGCCACCTGGCTTCTGCTCGCCCATGCGTGCACCCGGACGTCCGGCAGACGGCTGACGACGCTGACCGCCACCGTTCTTCGGGATCGGCGTGTCGAGACGCACCGGCTGGCTCGGCTCGAAGCCGGGCACCGCAGTCAGGTCGATCTCGGCCTTGAGCATGCGCTGGATCTGGCGCAGCAGACCGCCCTCTTCCGGCGAGACCAGCGACAGCGCCTCACCCGTGGAACCGTTGCGACCGGTACGGCCGATGCGGTGCACGTAATCCTCGGCGACCATCGGCAGATCATGGTTGATCACCAGCGGCAGGTTCGGGATGTCGAGACCGCGCGCGGCCACATCGGTGGCGACCAAAATGCGGGCGCGACCGGACTTGAACATGTCCAGTGCCTTCTGGCGCTGCGCCTGGCTCTTGTTGCCGTGGATCGCGACCGCCGGCAGACCCGACTCGGCCAGCTGCTCGGCCAGACGGTTGCAGCCGTGCTTGGTCTTGCCGAACACCAGCACCTGGTCGGTGTGGCGCTTGGACAGCAGTTCGACCAGCAGGTCGCGCTTGCGGCTGTTGTCCACCGGATGCGCGCGATGCGCGATGGTGTCGGCGATCGTGCTGTTCTGCGCCACCTGCACCTGCTGCGGATCGCGCATGAACTCCAGCGCCATCGCCTTGATGCGCGGCTCGAACGTGGCCGAGAACAACAGCGTCTGACGCTGCTTCGGCACACGGTTCATGATGCGCTTCATCTGCGGCAGGAAGCCCATGTCGAGCATGCGGTCGGCCTCGTCCAGCACCAGTACCTCGACGGCGTCGAGCTTGGCGTGACCGCTTTCCATATGGTCGAGCAGTCGGCCCGGACACGCGATCAGCACATCCACGCCACGGCGCAGGTTGTCGATCTGCGGCTGCATGCCGGCGCCGCCGAAGATCGTCGTGACGTTCAGGCGCAGGTGGCGGCCGTAGGTCTTGAGGTTCTCGGCGACCTGCACCGCGAGCTCGCGGGTCGGCACCAGGATCAGTGCGCGCGGCTTGCGCGGGCCCTTGGGCGGCGTTTCCTTGGCGAGACGCTGCAGCAGCGGCAGGCCGAACGCAGCGGTCTTGCCGGTGCCGGTCTGGGCGCCGCCCAGGACATCGTTGCCGCCGAGGATCAGCGGAATCGCCTGGGCCTGGATCGGCGTGGGCGTGTTGTAGTCGTTTTCGGCGAGCGCGCGCAGCAGCGCGGGCGACAGCCCGAGGTCTTCAAACGTCATTGCAGTGAACTCCTTGCGCTTCCCCACGCCACCGCCGACGACACGTGCAGATGCACGACCGGAACGGAAACCGCTGGGAAGTCTTGCTCGGAGCTATCCAGAACCGCGCTGCGAGCAATATATGAAACGGCTACGGATGCTCCGGGCCGTGGTCTGCGCGACGAAAGACGTGCGGGATAAGTCCGCGCGGATCAGGAATCGATCAATGCGGTAGGCGTACCAGGATCGTATCTGTCGGCGCGGATCGCGTCGGACAGGGGCAGCCGTGTTGCAGAACGGGGCAGAGTCTACGCCAATTCAGCCCCGTACTCCAGAGGCCTGCAGCGAGCGACGACAGCGGGCGCTCAGGCATCCCACTGCGCGAGGTGCCGCCTCGCTGGAGGCTGGGCGCCGATGGGGCGCTGTGGCACGCTTCACGCACCCTCGACAGGACCCGCCCATGGCCTTCCGCTCCCCTCGCTCTCTGCACCGATGGTGCTGGCACGTGTGCTCATGGCGAGCCTGTTCATCGTGCTCGGCGGCTGGCGGGTCTGGGGCGCGATCAACGGCATGGCGCTGTCCAATGCGGCCCTCGCGCTCAGCATCGGCGAACTGGTACTGGGCCTGCTGCTGCTCAGCGGCCGGCGCCTGCGCTGGACTGCACTCGCCGCCGCGGCGCTGCTGGTGGCGGACGCGGCGCTGTCGCATCCGTTCTGGGCGGCGCGCGCTGGCGCCCAGGACGGCCAGCTGCTCCACTTCATGAAGAACATCGCACTGGCCGGTGGTTTCCTGCTGTTGTCCGCCACCGCCCCACGGAAATAGGCATGGCCACCGAGTCCCAGGAAACCACCAGCCAGCTGATCCAGGTCGTCGCCCTGCTGGGCGCTGCCGTGGTTGCGGTACCGCTGTTCCGCAAGCTCCGGCTCGGCTCGGTGCTCGGTTATCTGGCTGCAGGTCTGGCGATCGGGCCGTTCGGCTTCGGCTGGTTTTCCGACCCCGAATCAATCCTGCATGTCGCCGAACTCGGCGTGGTGATGTTCCTGTTCGTCATCGGCCTGGAGATGCGGCCCTCGCACCTGTGGAGCCTGCGCCGGCAGATCTTCGGCCTCGGCGCGCTGCAGATCATCTTGAGCATCACCGCGCTGACCCTGCTCGGCGCGGCGTTCGGCTTCCCGTGGCCGATCGCCTTCGTCGGCGCCGCCGGCTTCGTGATGACCTCGACCGCGGTGGTGATGCAGTTGTTGTCGGAGCGCGGCGAGACCGCCCTGCCCCACGGCCAGAAGATCGTCTCGGTGCTGCTGTTCGAGGATCTGCTGATCGTGCCGCTACTGGCGCTGCTGGCGTTCCTCGCACCGACGCCGGAGGCCGCGGTTGACGCGCCTTCGCGCTGGACCTCGATCGCGATCGGCATCGGCTCGCTGGTGGCGCTGATCGTCGCCGGCATCTACCTGCTCAACCCGATGTTCCGCATCCTCGCCGCGGCCAAGGCGCGCGAGGTCATGACCGCGGCCGCGCTGCTGGTGGTGCTGGGCGCGGCGCTGCTGATGCAACTCGGCGGCCTGTCGATGGCGATGGGCGCGTTCCTGGCCGGCGTGCTGCTGTCGGAGTCCTCGTTCCGGCACCAGATCGAAGCCGACATCGAACCCTTCCGCGGCATCCTGCTGGGTCTGTTTTTCCTCGGCGTCGGCATGGCGCTGAACCTGACCGTGGTCGCTTCCAACTGGCCGCTGATCGTCGGCGGCGTGTTCGCGGCGATGGCGACCAAGGCGCTGTGCATCTACCTCGTCGCGCGCATCACCCGCAGCTCGCATCCCGAGGCGCTGGAGCGCGCGGTGCTGATGGCGCAGGGCGGCGAGTTCGCGTTCGTGCTCTTCGCCACCGCCGCCGCGACCGGCCTGATCGCAGCGGAAGTCAACGCGAATCTCACCGCGATCGTCGTGCTGTCGATGGCGCTGACGCCGCTGGTCGTGCTGTCGACCCAGCGATTCATCGTCCGCGCCAAAGCCGCGCGACCGGACGACGTGGAAGACGTCGCAGGCCAGAGCGGCAGCGTGCTGATCATCGGTTTCGGCCGCTTCGGGCAGGTCATGAGCCAGTCGCTGCTGGCGCGCGATGTCGACGTCACGATCATCGACACCGACATCGAGATGATCCAGAGCGCGGCCGAATTCGGCTTCAAGGTCTACTACGGCGACGGCACCCGCCTCGACGTGCTGCACGCGTCCGGCGCCCGCACCGCCCGCGCAATCGCAATCTGCATCGACGACCGCGAAGCCGCCGACCGCATCGTCGAACTGGCCGGTCATGAGTTCGCCCAGGCCAAGCTGCTGGTGCGCTCCTTCGATCGCGAGCACTCACTGTCGCTGGTCAACGCCGGAGTCGATTTCCAGATCCGCGAGACCTTCGAATCGGCGGTGCAGTTCGGCGCCGCGGTCCTGCGCGAGCTTGATGTATCCGACGACGACGCGGCCGCGATCGCGGCCCAGGTCCGCCGTCTCGACGCCGAGCGCTTCGAGCTGGAAACCGCCAGCAACGACACCCGCGCCGGCATTCCGTTGATCATCAAGAACACCCACGCGCCGGGCCCGAAGCCCACGCCGCTGACGCGACCGCGCCGCGAGAGCAAGCGGCTCAACGACGCGGCGCCTGCGACCGACGTGCCGCCCCCCTGATCAAAGTCTTCGGAACGAAGGGCTGCTTCGCTCCGAAGACTGGTTCCGCTACAGCGTCACCCGCCGCCGGTTGTCCGACGACACGCGGTCGATCAGCTTGTTGTACGGATCGAAGCCGGCTTCGAACGGCGCCTCGTCGACGGTCACGGTGATCACCGGATCGGCTGTCGTGATGTGGTGGCGCTCCAGGTACAGCACCTTTTCGTCGCGCTCCTTGCCCGACGGGCCGCGCGCGAATACACCGACCTCGATCCAGTCATCGAGTGCGCCTTCGGTCTCGCGACCGGTGCCGTCGGCATACCGTTTGGCCGCGTGCAGGGTCAGCGTGACGTCGTAGCGCCCGTCCTCTCGACGCTTCGCAGCCGCCGTCATCACCCGGTTGTCGTAGAAGCTGATGTTTTCGAACAGGTCTGTGATCAACGCCTGCTGGTCGGGTCGCGCTTCGGCACGGATGTACTCCAGCAGTTCGCGCGACGTTGTATACGGCGGCTGCTGGTAGGCCTTGTCCTCGAGGAAACGCTTGAGGGCACGATTGAGCGCGGCCTCGCCCATCTCATCGCGCAGGCGGTAGAACACCAGCGAACCTTTCTGGTAATGGATGTACTGCTGGTTTTCCACGCGGTAGAGCGGCAATTCTTCGAGCAGTTCTCCCCCGCGGCCACCGAGATAACGGTCCAGTTCGTACTTGAGGAACTGGCGCATGCGGGGCCGGCCGTATTCCTGCTCCATGACCATCAGCGCCGAGTACTGCGACAGCGACTCGGACAGCATCGTCGCGCCCTGCACGTTCGCGCCGATCACCTGGTGCGCCCACCACTGGTGCGCGACCTCGTGCGCGGTGACATAGAACACGTAGTCGAATTTGTCGGCGTCACGCAGATCGGCAATGAAGCCGATCGACTCCGAGTACGGCACCGTGTTGGCGAACGCCTGGGCGAAGCTGGCATAGCCGGGGAACTCGATGATGCGCAGCTGGCGATGCTGGTAGGGGGTGAAATTGGCCTCGTAGTAGGCCAGTGACTTCTGCGTGGCCTCGATCATCCGGTCGACGTTGAACGGATGCTTGGGATCGAAATACACCTCGATCGGAATGTCCTTGTACGTGCCCTTACGGACTTCCCAGCGCGCCGACAGAAACGCATAGAAATTCAACATCGGGCGGTCCATCGCATAACTGAAACAGCGGCGCCCCTCGCGCTCGAACTCACGCTCGATGTAGCCCGGTGCCAGCGCGATCTGGTCGGGTGCGGTGCAGATCGTGGTGCTGAAATCGATCCAGTCGGCGTCGTCGGTCAGATAGGTATTGGCGCGGGCCGCTTCGTCCTCGAGCCTGGGCATGCGCCGCGGCTCGCCCAGATCGCGCTTGCGCCGCTCGTTGCGGTCGCTGATCTCGGCACGTGCCTCGTAGCCGAACTGCGGGAACATGCGGCTGTTGAAGAAGCTGCCGTTCTCGACGAACTGGCTCTGCGCCTGGCCGCTGGTAATGCCGGTCGAATGAAAATCGACCCGGAATCGGAACTCGCGCTCTTCGCCAGGCGCCAGCGGCGTGGCGAGCCGATAGATGCGGTATCCCAGCGCTTCGTCGTGCTGAGCGAGCGTCTGACCGCCGAGATCGACATCCACCAGCGCGCGGTCCTCGGTCATGCCGATGTGGATGTCTGCGATCGGCTCGGCGTGCGGATTGCGCACCGTGTAGATCAACGTGCCGGTCATCGACTGCGTTTCGGGTCGCAGATCGATGTCCGAGCGGCTGGCGACGATGCGCGGCTGCGGCAGCGATTCGTACTGCTTGTAGTCGCGCTCGTAGCGGGCCTGCAGATCGAGCTGGCCGTCGGGCGAAACGAAATCGTTGCGGACGTTGGTGTTCCAGAACAGCACGCCCCCTACGGCCGCGAACGCAAGCACGGTGATCGCGAACGCGATGCCCAACCCGCCACGCAGCTGCGCACGCATGCCGGACAGACGCTGGCGCCAGCCGCCATCGACGCCGCGCACCCACAGCGCCGCCGCGAGCAGCAACAGCGCGGCGACGAACAGGCCCCAGTAGCCCTGGAACGCCAGCTGCCCGACGAGGAAATGCCCGTAGCCGTTCATGTCGGAATACGGTGCGTTCGGCCACGACCCGATGGTGTAGAGGTTGTGGGTAAAGTCGAGCATTCCGAGCACGGCCTGCGCGACGAGCACCAGCACCAGAAGCCCGTACCCGATGAACTTGTTGTTGGCAAAGACCTGCAGCGCCAGCGCGAGCCCACCCATGATCACGTAGGGTATCGAGTCGAACACCAGCGCCTGCGCATAGACCAGCGGCTCCAGCTGCACGCTGCCCTTGAACAGCTGCACCGCCATCGCCATCGCCATGCCGATTAGCTGAAACAGCGCGATCACGACCAGCAGGGTCAGGAACTTCGCCAGCAACGGAATGCGGTTGGCCACGGGCATCGCATCGACCACTTCGTTGAGCTTGGCGCTGCGTTCCTTCCACACCAGTTCGCCGGCGTAGAACATCACCACGATCAGCAGCAGGAAGCTGTAGCTGCCGCGCATCGCATCGAGCATCTGCGAGGTGACCGGATAGACCGACGTGCCGTACATCGACTGCTGCAGCAGCGCCGAGGGTACGAAATTAAGGATGCCGAACAGCAGCATCACCAGGAACGGCACGCTGCGCAGAACCCCCGCCGTGTCGAAGTGCACCTGCCGCCAGGTCTGCGACCACCCGGTGGCCGCACCGAATACGGGCTGCACGCGGATCGGCGCGCGCGAGGGCACGACAGAAGCCAAGGTCACCGGCGGCACCACGCGGCGACGCTTGAACAGGCTGCGCCCGGTACCGCTGCGCTCGGTGCGGAACAACGCGAACGTCGACGCGAACAGCGTCAGCGACACGCCCAGCCACAGCGCGCGGTTGGCGAGCAGATAGTCGGCCAATGCAGGCAGGCCGGAGTTGCGCTCCTCGGCGGACCAGTAGCGCACCGTGCGCGACAGCGCGCGGGCACCTAGGGGCTCGGCCAGCGTGGCCAGCCAGATGTTGTCGATGTCTCGCATCAGCGTCGCGCTGACGAGATAGAGCACGAAGAACGCGAGCACACCGATGTAGACCCACAGGATCGAACGCGTGGTGACGGCAAGCAGCGCCAGCAGCGCGGTGACGAACAGCAGGTTCGGCAGCACGATTACGCCGAGCGACCACAGATACGGCTGCAACGACGCCGGCCCCAGGCGCGCCGGATCGATCCACGGCATGAACTGCGCGACGAACAGGCCGATGGCGATGACCACGAACACCGCCAGGCTTGCCAGCAGCGCGGCACCGATCCGGCCGAGCAGGTAATCGCGCCGGCGCACCGGCCCCGAGAACAGCAGGTCCGCGGTGCCCTGCTCGAAATCGCGCAGCAGCGCGGTACTGACGAAGATCGGCACGATCAGCATCGTCAGCAGGGTGAAGGCGCCGAACAGCTGGGCGACGACGACCGGCGCGTTGCGATGCACGTTGCCGATCGCGCCGCCGATCTGCACGGCATCGCTGGAGGCGGCGCCGAACCCGAGCAGTGCGAACAGCGCCGCGAGGAACCACAGCAGCGGCGAGCGGAGCTGCTGACGCAGCTCGAAACGGAAGAATTCGAGGATCATGGCGGGCTCCGGCTCAGACGACCGGCGCTGCGGCGGCCTGCTGCCGTGCCTGCAGGCGCAGGCGCTGGAAGTACACGTCTTCGAGATCCGGATCGATCTGGACGAACCCGTCTTCCGGCCGTTCCGCACTGTGCACGTGGATGACCGGCTGACCGGCGACCAGTCGCGTCGACAGCACCGTGTGCGCGGCTTCGTACCCGGACAGCGTCTCCTTGGTCACCTGCTTGCGCCAGACCTGTTGCGACAGCGCTTCGATCGCATCGCTGGGCCGTCCGGTCAGCAACACCTGGCCGCGATTCATGATCGCCATCGTCGGGCACAGGTCGGTGACGTCCTCGACGATGTGCGTCGACAGGATCACCACGACGTCCTCGCCGATCGCCGCCAGCAAGTTGAGGAAGCGGTTGCGCTCCTCGGGATCGAGACCGGCGGTGGGCTCGTCGACGATCACCAGGCGCGGATTGCCGAGCAGCGCCTGGGCGATGCCGAAGCGCTGGCGCATGCCGCCGGAGAACGTGCCGAGCTTGCGCTTGCGCGCATCCCACAGGTTCACCTGCGCAAGCAGGCCGTCGACGACCTCGCGCCGCTGCTTGCGATCGGTCAGGCCCTTGAGCACAGCGAAGTGTTCGAGCAGATCCAGCGCGCTGACCTTGGGATACACGCCGAAATCCTGCGGCAGGTAGCCGAGCTGACGGCGCACGGCATCCTTGTCGCGCAGCACGTCGATCGGACCGTCGCTGCCGTCGAGCGTGGCGCTGCCGCCGTCGGCCGATTGCAGTGTCGCCAAGGTGCGCATCAGCGATGACTTCCCGGCGCCGTTGGGCCCCAGCAAGCCGAACATGCCGCGCGGGATGTCGAGCGTCACGCCGTCGAGGGCGCGCACGCCGTTGGCATAGATCTTGGTCAGGTCACGGATCGCGAGCATCGGTTCTCTCCCTGTGCCATCGGCACGACGGGTCGATCCTCCTCCACCGTGCGCGGGCGCGCATGGGTCGAACGTCACCCGTCTCCGACACACGGGGCGCCAGGAACCGCAAAGCAGGTCTTGGCCGGAATCAACGGCGCCGGGCACAGCCGGTCCACGCATGACCTTCGACACCCCCGGCGCTTCCGGGGCAAGCGTAGAGTGCGCCCACACCGGGCGCCGCCCGGCGGTCCTTCCTCTACGGAGATTCCACGTGATTGCCTTCGCACCCAAGCGCCTGTTGCTGACCTGTTCGGTCGTGCTGGCGCTGTCCGCCTGTTCGGGCGGCCAGGACACCCCGCCGGCCACGGCCGCTGCGCCGGCGACGGATGCCGCCGCGCCAAAGACACTGACGCTCGACGAGAGCGCGCTGCCCGGCGTGAACCGTTTCGAGATCGGCGATCTCGATACCAGCAAGAACGCCTGTACCGATTTCGACGCGTACGCGAACGGCAAGTGGCTCGCCGCCAATGCCATCCCCGGTGACCGCACCTCGTGGGGCGCGTTCGAGATGCTCGACGAGCGCTCGACCGCGATCCAGCGTCAGCTCGCCGAGCAATCCGCCGCCGACACCGCTGCGACCGGTGTCGAGAAGATCGTCGGTGACTTCTGGGCCACCGGCATGGACGCAGCCAGGATCAACGCCCAGGGCGTCGAGCCGCTGAAGGACCGCTTGGCCGCGATCGAATCCCTGGCCGACGGCCCGGCGGTCGCCGAGTACCTGCGCCAGACCTATGCGCGCGGCGAAGGCGGCCTGTTCGGCTTCGGCCCCGAGGCCGATTTCGACGCGCCGACGATGAACATCGCCTACGTGATGCAGGGTGGCCTGGGCCTGCCCGACACCAGCTACTACACCGATGCCGACAAGGCCCCGGTGCGCGAGCAGTACGTGGCGCACGTGGCGAAGATGCTCGAGCTGTCGGGCGTGCCGGCGGCCGACGCGGCGACACAGGCCAAGTCGGTGCTGGCGTTCGAAACGCGCCTGGCGTCGAAGTCCAAGTCCAGCGTCGAGATGTCGCGTGACGTGAAGCTGTTCTACAACCCGGTTACCCCGGCCGAAGCCGACGCGCTGACGCCGAACTTCCCGTGGACGGCGTTCTTCGAATCGCAGGGCGTGGCGGTGCCGGAGAAGTTCTCGCTGGCGATTCCGGATTTCCACAAGGAAGTCAGCGCGATGCTCGGCGACACGCCGGTCGCCGACTGGCAGAGCTATCTGCGCTACCACCTCGTCGACGGCGCCGCGCCGTATCTCGGCGATGCGTTCGTGCAGGAGAACTTCGACTTCTACGGCAACAAGCTGCGCGGCCAGAAGGAACTGAAGGCGCGCGAGAAGCGCGTGCTCGATACGCTCAATGACCAGGCCGGCGAAACACTGGGGCAGCTCTACGTGCAGGTCGCGTTTCCGGCCGAGTCCAAGGCGCGCATGGAAACGCTGGTCGAGAATCTCAGCCAGGCACTCAAGGTCCGCATCGAGAATCTCGACTGGATGACCGACGAGACCAAGGCCAAGGCGATGGAGAAGTGGGCCTCGTTCACGCCGAAGATCGGCTATCCCGAGAAGTGGCGCGCCTGGGACGGCCTGTCGACCTCGCGCGACAGCTACATCGGCAACGTGCTCGCCGCGACCGAGTTCAACTACAAGTGGATGCTGTCGAAGATCGGCCAGCCGGTCGACAGGACCGAATGGGGCATGACGCCGCAGACGGTCAACGCCTACTACAACCCGCTACAGAACGAGATCGTGTTCCCGGCCGCAATCCTGCAGCCGCCGTTCTTCGATCCCAACGCATCGGATGAAATGAACTACGGCGGCATCGGCGCGGTGATCGGTCACGAGATGACCCACGGCTACGACGACCAGGGCAGCCGCTTCGGGCCGACCGGCAAGTTCGAGAACTGGTGGACCAAGGCCGACTCGACCGGCTTCACCGGCCGCACCGACCTGCTCACCTCGCAGTTCAGCGCGTACGAGGCCGCGCCGGGCAAGCATGTCGACGGAAAGCTCACGCTTGGCGAGAACATCGCCGATCTCGGCGGCTTGGCGACGGCCTACGACGCGATGAAGAAGGCGGCCGGCGACACGCCCGATCCGATGACCGACGGCCTGAGCCGCGACCAGCGTTTCTTCCTCAACTGGGCCACCGTGTGGCGTCGCAACTTCACCCCGCAGGAACTCGACGTGCGGCTGAAGACCGACTCGCATGCACCGGCGAACTTCCGCGCGATCGGCGCGCCGTCGAACCTGCCCGCGTTCGCGGCTGCGTTCGAGTGCAAGGCCGGCGATCCGATGGTGCGCAGCGGCGACCAGCAGGTCGTGATCTGGTAATCCGCGCGGCATCGCGGTAACGACGAAGCCCGGCAGCGATGCCGGGCTTTTTCTGTTTGGGGCCGACGCCCCTTGTAGGAGCGCGCTTGCGCGCGATGGATCTCCGGTGAACCCATGTCGCGCGCAAGCGCGCTCCTACACCGTCGACAGCAGATCCAATCGAGCTGAACAGGTTGGGCCGAATGATCGATGAAGTTCCAGCTGCGGACGCCATCGCCCACGCGGTCAATCGCACCGTTGCGCCATCCCGCAGCTTGCTAGACTTGCGCGATTCATGCCCGCACGGACTCCGCAATGCCGATCCAGCACACGCTCGCCCGCCCCGCCCTGCTCGCCGCCTCGATCGCATTGCTGATCGGCCTGAGTTCCGACGCCGACGCCCAGCGTCGCCGCGCCGCCGCGCCGAAGGGGCCGCCGCCGGTCACCGCGTGCACCGATCTCTACAGCTTCGCCAACAAGGACTGGTTGGCCGCGAACATGGTCGTCGCCGGTCAGGGCACGCGTTCGGCCCTCGGTGAACTGCAGGCGCTCGCGCTTACCCAGCAGCACGATCTGCTCAATGCCGCGATGACGTCGCCACAGAACGACGTGCAGCGCCTGCTCGGCGACTTCTGGGCCAGTGGCCTGGACGAGGCCGCGGTCGAGGCCGACGGCGCCAAGCCGATCGCCCCGCTGATCGCACGCATCGACGGCATCCGTCGCACCCGCGACATCGCGCCGGCACTGGCCGCGCTGCATCAGGTCGGCATTCCGGTGCTGTTCGATTTCGGCGCGGAAGTGGACCTCGCCGATCTCAACCGCCATGTCGGCTACTTCACCCAGGGTGGCCTCGGTCTGCCGGATCCGGCCTACTACAGCCGCGGTGACGCCGAGACGCAGCAGATCGTCGCGCAGTACACGCAGTACGTGCGCAACATCCTCGCCCTCACCGGCACGGCCGAAGACCGCCTCGACGCCGAAACCGCGCTGGTGATCGATCTGGAACGTCGCATCGCGGCCGCATCGCGGCCGGTGGCGGACCTGCGGGATCCGCGTACGCAGTACGCGCTGGTCGACACTGCCGGTCTCGACAAGCAGTACCGCCGTCTGCAGCTCGGCGAGTTCCTCGCCGCGCAGGGTGTGCAGGCGACCCAGGTCTCGCTGGCCAATCCGGCGCTGTTCACGCAGCTCGACACGCTGGTCAATTCGCTCAAGGCCGAGCAGTGGAAGGCGTACCTGCGCTTCCATATCGGCAATGCGATGGCGCCGTACCTGTCGAAGAGCTTCCGCGACGCCGAATTCGACTTCCACGGCCGCATCCTGCGCGGCGAGAGCGCACAGCCCTCGCGCCAGCAGCTTGTGCTTGGCGCGATCAACCGCGCCGCCGGCCCGATGATGTCGCGCGAGTACGTCGCCGCGCATCTCCCCGACACCACACGCGCGCGCGCCGAGACCATTGCCGGCCAGGTCCGTGACGCGCTGGGCCGCGGCATCGAGCGCAACAGCTGGATGACCCCGACCGCGAAGACCGAAGCCAAGGCCAAGCTCGCCGCGCTGAAGATCGAGATCGGCGCGCCGCTGCAGGACATCGACTACACCGTGCAGCCGATGGGCCGCGCCAGCTTCGGCAGCAACATGCTGATCGCATCCACCTGGCGCCATGCACAGGAAATGCGTCGTATCGGCCAGGCCAACGCCGGCCGCCGCTGGGACGTGCTGCCGCAGACGCCGGCGCTGGCCTACGACCTCGCGCAGAACCGCCTGATCGTGTCCGCCGCCGTGCTGCAGCCCCCGGTACTCGACGTCAGCGCCGATGCGGCCACGCATTACGGTACCTACGGCGCGCTGGTCGGCCATGAGCTGAGCCGCGCGATCGACATCAAGGGCAAGCTGGTCGACAGCACGGGCACCGTGCGCACCTGGTGGAGCACCGACGACGACGCCGGCTGGCTGACCGCCACCGACAAGCTGGTCTCGCAGTACAACGGCTACGGCTATCCGGGTCTGACCGGCATGCAGGTCAACGGTGCCCTGACCCGTGACGAGAACGCCGCCGACCTGGCCGGCGTGGAACTCGCCTGGGACGCGCTGCAGCAGGCGAACCCGGAACTCGCGCAGCCGGCGCGGGAAGCATTCTTCCGTGGCTGGGCGCAGCTGTGGCGCCAGCAGTCGGCCATCGATACCGCCACCCGCAATGCCGCCACCAGCGTGCATGCGCCGGGCCAGTGGCGCGCGAACGGTCCGGTGGCGAACCTGCCGGCCTACACCGAGACCTTCAAGTGCGGCGCCAACGATGCAATGACCCGCAAGGCCGAAGACCAGGTGCGTATCTGGCGGTGACAATCGGTCGTCCCGATCGCGTGATCGGGAATTCGTGACTGGGGATTCGAAGAAGCGGATCCCCATCGCCGACAGAAGAAAGGCCGCGCATTGCGCGGCCTTTCTTCTGATGACCGACGCTGGATCAGGTCGTGGACGGGCGCGATCCGAATCCCGAATCACGTCCGACGGCCACGCCGTCCCATCACACCCGCCGCACGTGCCGCTTGCCACCACTGCGGTTGAACGGCGGACGTCCGCGCCAATGCTGCAGCAGCAGCCAGCCGAACAGCATGCCGCCCAGATGCGCGAAGTGGGCGACGCCCGAGCGCGTGCCGGTGATGCCGAGCACCAGCTCGACCAGACCGTAGACGATCACCAGCGTGCGCGCGCGCATCGGGATCGGCGGAAACAGCAGTACCAGGCGCTGGTTCGGGAACAGCACGCCGTAGGCCAGCAGGAGGCCGAACACACCGCCGGATGCGCCGAGCGTGGGATACGGAAACGCGCCCTGCGCCAGCGACCACGTCACCACGCCGAGCTGGCACAGCCCCGCCCCGATCACGCAGACCAGGTAATAGGTGACGAAGCGCCGCGTGCCCCAGGTGTATTCCAGCTGCGAGCCGAACATCGCCAGCGCCAGCATGTTGAACGCGAGGTGGGCGATGTTGCGCGGGTCGTGCATGAAACCGTAGGTCACCAGTTGCCATGGCTGGAAACCGAGCCCGCCCGCGTCACTGCCGCCCAGCGGCCACAACATGAAGTACGCAAGCGCGTTGCCGATCGCCAGCTGCAGGACGAACACGACGACATTGATGGCCAGGATCACTTTGACGGCCAGTGGCAACCTCGGGAACATCCGGACTCCTCGTTTTTCGGCGCCATGATACCGGCCCCGATGTGTAGAGCATCGTGCCCGATCAGGCGTGGGCGCCGGGTCCCCACAACGCGGCATCGAGCGTGCCCTCGGCCGGCATGCGCACCCGGCCGCGCGTCACCGTGACACCCTCGGCGCGCAGCCGCTGCGCCTGTTCGCGAAAGCCCGGTGAACCGGCGGGAAATGCGATCCGGCCGTCGCTGCGCACGATGCGGTGCCACGGCAGGTCCGGATCGCCGTGATCGCGCAGCACCCGCGCGACCAAGCGTGCGCGGCCCGGCAGACCGGCGCGGCGTGCGATGTGTCCGTAGCCGGCGACGCTGCCTGCGGGCACCGCATGGATCGCGGCAAGAATGCGGGCGCGGGATGCCGCGTATCCGTCTTCGGCGTCCGACGTCTTCGGCCTCATGTGTCGGCCGCGCTCAGACCCGGCGCGCCTGGCGCACGACGTGCACGATCCGGCCGATGACGTAGAGCACCACGCCGCTCAGGAATCCGCCCTGCGCGCCCCACATCAGCAGCTCGAACGCGGTGCTGTCCGCCCGCGGCCTCACTGCGAACAGCGCGCCCCCGCAGACCAGTCCGACCACGATCAGGACCAGTCCGCATTTCAGATAGATGTTGGTGAGGCCGAGTCGGGACACGGGCACATCCTCATGCGGGTGTCCGATGACTCTAACAAACGGCCGACAGACGCCGGCCGCGGCGCATCAGACCCAGCCGAAGTGGTGGAACATGCGGAACAGGCCGTAGGCGATGCCGCCGGACATCGGGATCGTCAGGATCCACGCCCAGATCATCTTGTTGACGACCGTCCACTTGATCGCGTTGAGGCGCTTGGCCGTACCCACGCCCATGATCGCGGCGGAGATGTTGTGCGTGGTCGACACCGGAATGCCCATCGACGAGGCGGCCAGGATCACCGACGCGGCACTGGTTTCGGCCGCGAAGCCGTGGATCGGGTGCAGCTTGACCAGCTTGTGGCCCAGCGTCTTGATGATGCGCCAGCCACCCGCGGCGGTACCGGCGGCCATGACCACGGCGCAGGTGATCTTGATCCACAGGTCGATGTCGCCTTCGGCCAGCGCGGCGTCCGAGGGATGCAGGAACGCCAGCCAGGCCGGCAGGTTGTCGAGCGTGCCGACGCTCTGCGCACTGACCAGGGTGAGCGCGACGATGCCCATGGTCTTCTGCGCATCGTTCATGCCGTGCGCGAAGCCCATGCCGGCAGCCGAGACGATCTGGCTCTTGCCGAAGAACGCGTTGACCCAGCGCGGCCGCGCGATGCGTGCGAGCACGCCGCCGCTGCGCGCCATCATCGAGATCGCGAAGAACAGCACGCCCATCATCAGAAAGCCCGCGGCGAACCCCAGCACCGGCGAACTGACCATCGGCACGATGACCTTCCACAGCACGCCCGCGCTGTGCCAGATCGGCTGCGCCGGCTCCGACCAGATCACCACGTCGAGATTGTTGGACGCGGCCGCCAGTGCGGCGCCGATCAGACCACCGATCAACGCGTGCGACGACGACGACGGCAGGCCCCACCACCAGGTGATCAGGTTCCAGACGATGCCGCCCAGCAGCGCGCACAGGATCAGCTGCGAGCCCACATCGACGACGCCGGCATCGATCAGCCCGGAGGAAATGGTCTTGGCCACCGCGGTGCCCATCAGCGCGCCGATCAGGTTCATCGACGCGGCCAGGCCCACCGCCTGCATCGGCGAGAGCACCTTGGTGGCGACCACGGTCGCGATCGAATTAGCGGTGTCGTGGAAGCCGTTGATGTATTCGAACACCAGCGCGGTCGCGACCACGATCAGCACGAGGGTCAGCATGGGAGGCGGCCGGTCAGGAGTTCTTGAGCACGATCTCGTAGGCGACCACGCCAGCCTCGCGGCAGCGGTCGATCGCCTTTTCGAGAATCTCGAAGAACTCCTTGAGCAGGAACATCTGCAGCGGATCGAGCTTGCCCGAGTAGATGTCGCGGTAGAGCTCGAGCATCAGCCGGTCGGCCTCGTTCTCCAGCGCGCGCAGCTCGTCGTTGAGCGCCTTCATCGGCTCGAGCTTCATGCTGCGCAGGGTCTTGACCATCTTCACCACGACCGCGGACGCCTGTTCCAGCATCGCCGCGCGCGGCGCGAAGTCGATGTGCTCAAGATGCATCGTCGCCAGCGAATAGCGGTCGGCGAACTTCTCCACCTGCTTGGGAATCTTGTACAGCGCAGATCCCAGCGCCTCGATATCCTCGCGTTCGATCGGGGTGATGAAGCTGTCGACCAGCGCCTGGCTGATCTTCTCCGACGCCTCGCGCTCGCGCATGCGCGCCAGCTTGAACGCGTCCAGCGCCGGCTGCCGGTCCGCCGCCTTGAGCATCGCGTGAAGCGCCACGGTGCTGTCGTGGGCGGCCACCGCGGCCTCCTCGAGCAGCGTATAGAACTGGTTGCCTTGGCCGAAGATCGTTTGCAGGGAGAACATGCGGGACGCCTTGAAGTCGCGCGTCCGGGACCGGACGCTCTGCGCGAGGCGCGGATTATGACGGTTCCATGACAGTCCGGGCCAGCCCGGCGCGCCCTGAGACGCCCCGATCCTCACGCCACGGCCTGCTATAGTCCGGCCGCGCCCCCTTGCGCTGTTCATCTTTCACATGGACGACGACTCTAGACCGCCTGCCGCGACGCCCACCGCTAACGCCTCCCCCGATGCTCCGCATCGCCTGTCTTCTGGCAGGAGGCCCCGGCCATGCTCGAACTGATCCTCATCGTCCTGGCCCTGATCGCCTGCAACGCGTTCTTCGCGCTGTCGGAGATGTCGGTCGTCACCTCGCGCAAGCCGCGTCTGCGGCAGCTCGCCGCCGAACACCGCAGCGCGCGCGCCGCCCTCGACCTTGCCGAACATCCGGAACGTTTCCTGTCGACCGTACAGGTCGGCATCACGACGATCGGCGTGCTCACCGGCATGCTCGGCGGCGATGCCTTGGGCACGGCGATCGGCACCTGGCTCGCGAGCAGCCTGCCCGTTCTCGGTACCTACGCCTCGACCGTCGGCGTAGTGTTCGCGGTCAGCCTGATCACCTTCCTGACGATCGTCTTCGGCGAATTGCTGCCCAAGCGCCTCGCGCTGCTCGCTCCGGAACGTCTGGCCTCGTTCGTGGCGCTGCCGATGCACTGGCTGTCGCGGGCGGCGACGCCGGCCGTCTGGCTGCTCAGCGCCAGCGTGCGCGGCCTGCTGAAACTTTTGCGGCTCGACAAGACCGAAGCGGCACAGGTCTCCGAAGAGGAGATCCGCATGCTGGTCAGCGAAGGCCACGAGCAGGGCGTGATCGACGCCGACGAACGCAACATGGTCAACCGCGTGCTGACGCTCGGCGACCGCGACGCCGAAAGCCTGATGACGCCGCGCACGCGCATCGCCTGGCTGGATATCGCCGCGGGATTCGAAGAGAACCTGGCCGAAATGCGGGAGACGCCCTACTCGCGATATCCGGTGTACCGCGGCAGCGATGCGGACGTAGTCGGCGTGCTCGAGATCAAGTCGCTGATCGACAGGCTCGAGAAGAAGGAATTCGACCTGTTCAAGTATCTGCGCGAGCCGCTGTTCGTATCCGAATCCACGCCGGCGATGAAGCTGCTCGAGATCCTGCGCGAGAACCAGCAGTCGCTGGCCCTGGTGGTGGACGAGTACGGCGACATCGCCGGAATGGTCACGCTCAACGACGTCATGGAAGCGGTGATCGGGCGCACCCAGAGCAGCGGCCTGGACGCTTCGCCGCTTGTGGTGATGCGCGAGGACGGCTCGATGCTGGTCGACGGCACGCTGCCGACCGGCGCCTTGCGCGAACTGCTGGGCGGCGGCCCCCTGCCGGGCGAGGACGAACACATCTTCCACACCGCGGCCGGCATGACCATCGCGCGCTTCAGCCGCATCCCCAATGTGGCCGAGTACTTCGACTGGCACGGTTGGCGCATCGAGATTGTCGATCTGGACGGTCCGCGGGTCGACAAGCTGCTGCTGCAGCGCATTCCGGATGCGGACGCGGGCGGCGATGACGCCTGAGGTCCCGTCGCGCGAGGAAGCCAGCACCCGGGAACTACTCGCCGCCATGGCGCTGGGCGATCCCGGCGACCAGCTGCGCTTCGCCGACCTGCTGCTCGGTCTGGGCAAACGCGCATTCGGCATGATGCTGTTCGTGGCCACCCTGCCTGCCTTCATTCCGATCCCGGGCGTGGGCGGCGCCGTCGGCGGCCCTCTCGTGGTCCTGGTCGGCCTGCAACTGCTGATGGGCCTGCGCAAGCCGTGGCTACCGCGCTGGCTCGCCAACCGTGGCCCACACCGCAGTTCGGTGCAGCGCTTCGAGACCGTGGTCGAACCCTGGCTGCGCCGCGTGGAACGTGTCAGCCGGCCGCGCCTGCCGGGCGTACTCGACCACCGCGCAGCGGCCATGTTCACCGGCTTGCAGCTCGTGCTGCTGGGCGTATTGCTGGCCTTGCCGATTCCGTTCACCAACTACGTGTTCGGCCTGTTGCTGCTGGCCTATGCGCTGGCACTGCTGGAGCGCGATGGCGCCCTGATGCTGTGGACATGGGCGGGTGGTGCACTCGCGATCGGCTTCTTCGGCGTGCTCAGTGGCGCGCTGGCCTCAGCGGCCACCGAATGGCTGGCGCATCTTTTCTGAGCGGAGCCTTGCCGCACCTGCAGAAATAGCCGGGCCGACCGGTCCAGGCTGGAGATCTCCACGCCCGGCATCGGCTTGGCGTTGCCTTGTCTGGATGCGCGCCGCCTTCGCCTTTAGTTCTGGCTTTAGTTCTGGCTTTGGCTTTGGCTTTGGCTTTGGCTTTGGCTTTGGCTTTGGCTTCCAGCTTTTGATTTGAATCGAGCCGTAGAGCGAGCCGAGCACCGGAGCCTGGCGTGGCCGAAGAGCAGCCCATGTCTGAGCGCAGCGAG
>NZ_JAVDVJ010000009.1:0-118965 GCF_031456825.1 Luteimonas sp. 3794
GGGGCAAAGCGGTTGGGACAGGAGATCGCCTTATCAGGCGAAGAACGTTGAACGTTTCGCCTATCGCCTACGGCGACAATCCGAAATCGGATCGTGGGGGCCCCCCCCCCCCCCCCCCCCCCCCCCGCGGGGGGGGGGGGGGGGGGGGGGGGGGGGGGGGGGGGGCCGCCCCCCCCCCCCCCCCCCCCGCCCCCCCCCCCCCGCTCCTACACGGGATCCGCATCATGCAGGCGCCCATCACGCAGCCACAGATGCCGGTCGACGAGGCCGGGCGGCAGCGCGCCGTGGGTGATCAACAGCAGGCTGCGGCCGGCCAGCAGTTCAGGCAGTTCGCGCAGCAGCGCGTCGGCGGTGTCGTGGTCGAGGCCTTCGGTCGGCTCGTCGAGCACCACCAGCGGCGCATCGCGCAGCAGTGCGCGCGCCAGGGCCAGGCGCCGGGCCTGACCGGCCGACATTGTGACGCCTGCCTCGCCGACCCAGGCATCGAGACCGCCGATCCGCTCGGCCCAGCCCTTGAGCCGCACTTGCGCGAGCATCGCCCACAGCGTCGCGTCATCGGCCTGCGGCGCGCCGAACATCAGGTTGTCGCGCACGCGACCGGCGAACACCGGGGCGTTCTGTGGCAGCCAGGCAATGCGCGCGTACCAGTCCGCCTGCGCCATCGCGCGCAGGTCTACGCCCGCCCAGGTCACCTGCCCGGCTTGCGCTTCGGCGCTGCGCAGCAGCAGCGCGCTCAGTGTGGATTTTCCGGCGCCGCTGTCGCCGCTGATCGCGATGCGCTCGCCGGGGGCGATGCTCAGATCCAGCCCATCCAGCACCGGACGTGCATCTGCTGCCCAGGCGAAGCGCACGTCCTCGAAGCGCAACGCGCCATGGGCCGGCACTGCGACGGGTTGCGCGGGGTCTTGCACTGCAGGCGATGCGCCGGCCACCGCATCGAGACGCGTGATCGAGGCGCGCGCGGCAAGCAGCGCCTGCCAGGCGAGGCCTGCTCCGGCCCAGGCCTCGAACAATCCGATCGCGATGAAGAAGATGGCTGCGGCATGCGCGGCCGGCAGCGCGCCGGCGGTGAAGCCGGTGGCGACGCTCCACAGCAGACCGAGCAGTCCGACCGCGGCGATACCGCCGTGCAGGGCCTGCGCATCGGCCAGGCGACGACGGCGCGTGCGCTCGAGATCGGCGATGTCATTCGCGTCTGCCTCCACGCGCGCGAGCCAGCCGGCGGTCGCGTCGAGCGCGGCGAGATCGGCGCGGCCTTCGTAGAGTTCGTGCAGGCGTGCGCGCAGCGCGGCGCGTCGTTGCGCGCGCAGGGATTCCTCCGCCGCACGGCGCCAGGCCACGCACGCCGGCACGACGATCGCGAGCAGTACCGCGATCAACGCCAGCCACGCCGCACTGGGCGGATGCAGCCAGGCGACGACACCAAGTCCGAGCACGCCGATACCGAGCAAGGCCAGCAGTGGCCCGGTCGCGCGCAGCAGCAGGCCGTCGACGGCATCGATGTCGTCGAGCAGCCGGGCGAGCAGATCGCCGGTGCGCAGGCGGCCCAGCTGCGCCGGACTCAGACGCAGCGCGCGGGCGAAAAACCAACTGCGCAGATCACGCGCGATGCGCAGCATCGTGTCGTGGCCCAGCAGTTTTTCCAGATAGCGCGAGACGATGCGCGCCAGCGTCAGACCACGAATGCCGGCCGACGGGGTGAAGAAATTGAAGCTGCCGAGCACGCCGTAGGTCAGCGCCGCGCCGGTGAGAAACGCACCCGACACGCCGAGCAGCCCGACGCCGGCCAGCAGTGTCAGCAGCATCAGCGCAACGGCAAGCAGCACGCCGCGGCGATGGCCGCGCAGCAGCAACCGTGTGGACTGGATGCGGCTCAGGTCCTGACCGCTCACTGTGCGACCTCCACTGGTACGGGCACGTGCCATTGCGTGCCCGCCCAGGCCATCACCGCCTCGCTGTGGGTGGCGACGATGACGGTGCAACCCGGCAGATGGGCATCCAGCGCGGCCAGTAGCGCGGTTTCGGTCGCCGGATCGAGGAACGCCGTGGGCTCGTCGAGCAGCAGCACCTGCGGACGCAGCAGCAACGCGCGGGCCAGTGCCACGCGGCGCGCCTCGCCGCCCGACAGGCCGAACCCGCGCTCACCGATCACCGTGTCCATGCCGTCGGGCAACTGCGACACGAATCGGGTCACCTGCGCCACGCGCGCCGCCTCGGCGAGCTCGGCATCGCTGGCGTCGGGCGCGCCGATGCGCAGGTTGTCGGCGATGCTGCCGTGGAACAGCCACGGCCGCTGGCCGGCGAGCGCGATGCGCGTGCCAGGGGCGATGTCGATACGTCCGGATTCGGGCGTCAGCCAGCCGGCCAGCGCGTCGAGCAGCGTGCTCTTGCCGGAACCGCTGGGGCCGACGAGGGCGAGGCGCGCGCCGGGTTCGACTTCCAGCGATACGTGCTGCAGTGCGGGGGTGCGGGCTTGAGGATGGCGCAGGGTGATGTCTGAAACGCGGACGGCGGATGGCTGGGACGATTGCGAGGGATGGATTTCTGCGCGCACGCAAGCCTCGCCCCCATCCCAACCTTCCCCCACTTGTGAGGGAAGGAGCGAACCCGAAGCGATCATCGGCAGCCCATCGAACGCCGCTTCGATCTCCGCCACCGCTGCCAGCGCGTTCGCGCGGTCGTGGTAGTTCGCCGCCAACCGCCGCATCGGTGCGTAGAACTCCGGGGCGAGCAGCAGACAGAACAGGCCGGTCGACAGCGGCAGGGTCACGCCACGCAGGTCGAGCATGCCCAGATACGTGAAACCGAAATACACCGCGACCAGGGCCACGCTGACCGACGCGAAGAACTCCAGAACGGCGGATGACAGGAACGCGATCCGCAGCACACGCATGCTGCGCACCCGGATGGTCTCGGTCGCCTCGCCAACCTGCGCCAGTTCCGCGTCGCCGCGGCCATAGACGCGGATCAGGTCCAGTCCGCGCAAGCGGTCGGTGAAATGCGCACCGGCGCGCGCGAGTGCGGCCAGCTGGCGGCGACCGGCGGTCTCGGCGCCCATGCCGATCAGCATCATGAAGATCGGCGCCAGCGGCGCGGTCAACAGCAACACCAGGCCGACGATCCAGTCGGCGGCGAAGACGGCGATCAGAATCGCCACCGGCACCAGTGCGAGTTCGGCGCGCGCCACCAGATAGCCGCCGTAATAGCCGGCAGTCGCATCGACGTGCCCGGTCGACAGCGCGACCAGTGCGCCGCTGCGTCGGCCACGCAACCACACCGGACCACGCTCGGCGACGGCGCCGGCAAGACCGGCGCGCACGCGTGCGAGTACGGACTCGACGACATCCGCCTGCAGCCGCTGCCCCGCCCACACCAGCAGCATGCGCACGAGCAGCGTCGCGGCCAGCAGCATCAATGGCGCATGCAGGGCGTCGAGCCCGGCGCGCGCGAACAACAAGGCATCGAGCGCCCAGGCGATCGCGGCGGCCTGGGGAATCCACAGCCAGCCGGCCAATACCTGACAGGCGCAGGCGCGGCGATGACGCGTGCGCCACGGTGCGAGCTGCGTGTCGAGCCAGCGGGTGCGCTGGCGGCGCGCCTCCGCTGTCGTGTCCGGCAAGGGCGCGCTCATGCGGATGTGGTCATGCGGGGGACGGACATGCAGGTTCCGGAACGCGGACACCGCACATCGGTATCGCGAGCGCTAGTATCGCAGCCCGCCGCGTCGGGAACGCGGTCGCCATCGCCGGCGACACGCGGACGCAAAATTCCCTTCACGAAGTGCTTGCCCTCCCCGCGGGTGCATCAGTAGAATGCGCGGCTCACCTTCGGGGTGTAGCTCAGTCTGGTAGAGCGCTACGTTCGGGACGTAGAGGTCGCAGGTTCGAATCCTGTCTCCCCGACCATCCGCAGTCATGCGGTAGGTGATATCGAAAACCGGCCCTCGCGCCGGTTTTTTTCGTTTTCACGGCCGTGCCCGGTTCACGGCGATGGATGGTTCCCCCGCCGCCATGACTTCGCGCCCCATCGCGCATCCCGCGTCCCGTCTGCTGCCCGCGCTGGTGCTGGCCGGCATCGCCCTGTCGGCGTTCAACCTGCGCACCGCGGTGACATCGCTGACACCGCTGCTGGACGTGCTCGGCACGGTGTTCGGATTCGGCTCCACCACCGCCGGCCTGCTCGGCATGCTGCCGACCGCAGCGTTCGCGGTCTTCGGCGTCGTCACCCCGGCGCTGATCCGCCGCATCGGACTCGAGCGCACCGCATTGCTGGCGATGTCGCTGGCGGGCGGCGGCCTGGTGCTGCGCTCACTCGCCGACAGCGTCGGTGTGCTGGGCCTCGGCGCCGCGATCGCGCTGGCCGGCATGGGCATCGGCAACGTGGTGCTGCCGCCACTGGTCAAACGCTGGTTTCCGACGCGCGTGGGCGCGATCAGCACCCTCTACATCACCGTGCTGCAGCTCGGCACGATGCTGCCGGCATTGCTCGCGGTCCCGCTCGCCGATGCAACCAGCTGGCGCTTCGCCCTGGGCATCTGGTCGCTCACCGCGTTCGTGGCCGCGGTGCCTTGGTTGTGGCTGCTGCTGCGCCATCGCGAGGCGCTCGCCCCGCCTGCGCCGATCGTCGACCCGCACGCCGTTGCCGCATCAGCCGGGCGCGCCTGGCGTTCGCCGATCGCCTGGGGCATGGCCTTGATGTTCGGCATGACCTCGCTGATCACCTACGCGATGTTCACCTGGCTGCCGCTGCTGCTGACCGAGGCCGGCGCCTCCCCCGCCTTCGGCGGCACGATGGTCGCGCTGTTCTCCACGCTCGGCCTGCTCGGCGCGCTCGGCATGCCGTCGATCGCGGTGCGTATGCGCAACCCCTTCGTGATCGTGCTGCTGTGCGCGTGCTGTCACCTGACGGCCTTCGCCGGCCTGCTGTTCGCGCCGATGGCCGCGCCGGTGCTGTGGGTGATCCTGTTGGGCCTCGGCCCCAGCACCTTTCCGCTGGCGCTCACCCTGATCAATCTGCGCACGCGCACGCCGGTCGGCTCGGCGGCGTTGTCGGGCTTCATGCAGGGCACGGGCTACGCGCTCAGCTGCGCCGGCCCGCTACTGTTCGGCGTCCTGCATGACGCGACCCGCGGCTGGCACTGGCCGTTCGCGATGCTGGCCGTCGCGGTTGCAGTGCTGGTGGTCGGCGGCTGGCTGGCCTGCAGGCCGCGTTGGCTCGAGGACACCTGGTGACCCTGGTCGACGGTGCGGCGGCATCCGGTGTGATGCGGCAGCAGATATGTGGACGACCGCCTTGACGCGCATTTCGACGCGGATTGGCTGAATGCGATCACTTTAAAAGTGATACATACGTCACGGAATTTCCCGTACAGGTCCGGTTGAGAATTTTCTCAAGCTGCTGAATCTGTTCGGAAGTTCGCCGATTCGGCTCCTATCTTGACCCATCTGATGCACGGATCTTCCTCAAAAACACGTCCCGGCATTGCCTGAACATACGCGACCGCGACTTTCCTGTCTCCAGCATCCCGCCTCCCGCTGCGCACTGCGCGGCTGACGCCAAGCGAGATGCCGTGCGAGTTCGCCCCTGCAGTGCCGTTTCCTCCCGCCCGCCTGCACCGCGCACACGCGCACTGCGCCATGCCCTGGCGCTTGCCTGCCTCGCCGGGTCACTCGCCGGCCCGGCCTTCGCGGCCTCTGATCCTGCAGTGCGCAGCCAGGCGGAGCAGCTGCGTACACAGGACCGACCGGCGGAAGCGTTGCTGGTCGTGGAGCGCCGGCTTGCGGCCGCACCCGATGACGACGATGCCTTCCGCCTGCGGGTGTTGATCCTTACTGATCTGGGCAGCTCGCGACTCGCGGTCGAATCGATGCGTCAGCGTCCGCACCTGTTCGCGGATCACGAGCGCGAGCGGATCGAGGGCGATGCGGTCGCCCGCGCGATTGGCTGGGGCCGGGTCGAGCCGGAAACGCCCGACGCCCGCCTCGCCGAATCGCGCGCCGCGCTCGCCGAACTCGAAGCGCTGCAACGCGGTGCGCCGCGCCAAACCAATTGGGAATCCACGCGCCTGCGCGTCGACGCGTTGTCGGCGTTGAACCATCTGCAGCAGCACGAGGCTGTGGTGGCCGGCTATCAGGCACTGCTCGACGAGGGCATCGAAGTGCCGGCCTACATCCTCGGCACCGTCGGCGATTCGCTGCTGGCCCTGCGCCGCCCGGCCGACGCCATTCCGGTACTGGAAACCGCGATCACCCATGCGCCGCACGACATCAACGCCCGCATCCTGCTGGGCTACGCCTTTATCGAAACCGAGCGCTTCGATCGCGCCCTGCCGCTACTCGAGAGCCTGGCCGAATCGCAGGCCGCCTGGCCGCACCAGCCCGGCGCGTTGCGCGGCTACGAGAACTGGGACCGCTACAGCGCCGACCTCAATCACGCGCTTGCGCACTCCTACGCCAACGACAACGCACGTGCGGAACGGATGCTGCAGTCACTGGCCGGCATCGGCCCGAACAATCCGGGCCTGCAGGCCGCCTACGGCGCGGTGCAGTCGCGCAGGTCACGCCCGTCCGCCGCACTGGAACGCTACGAGATGGCACTCACCATGGCGCCGCAGGACCGCGACGCCCTCGCCGGCCGCGTCGGGGCGCTGACCGCCCTCGCCCGCATCGACGCAGCGCGCGATGCGCTGACCACCTTGCAGCGGGCGCATCCCGAGGATCCCCGGCTGGATCGTGTGGAACGCGATCTGGACCGCCACCGCGGCGTCCAGGCCACGCTGTCGGCAAACCGCGGGCGCAGCCGGCAACGCGACGGCGCGGGCACCTCGATCTCGCCGTTCGGCAGTCGCGACGGTGGCTGGGCGCTCGAAGTGCGGTCGCCGCTGATCGACGACCGCTGGCGCGTCGGCGTGTTCGCGCTCGAAGACTGGGCCGATTTCATCGACGGCCGCGTGCGGCATCGCGCGGCGGGTGTCGGCACCTGGTACCGCCACGACCGTCTCGGTGCCTGGGCGACGCTCGGCGCGGCAAGCGGTGCATCCAGCGGTGCGACCTGGACGCTCGGCGCCGACTGGCGCTTCAACGATGCCTGGCGCACCGGCGTGGAACTCGCGCGCAACGCGCAGGACACGTCGCTGCAGGCGCGCCGCCTCGGCATCGATGCCGACAGCGCGACGCTCACCGCGTCCTATTTCCCCAGCGACACCTTCGCGCTGCAGGGCCGGCTGTCGCGGTTGCGCTACGACGACGGCAATACGCGCGACCAGCTCGGCGTCGATGCCTCGCAGCGCCTGCTCACGCGCCCGCACCTGATGGTCGACGGCCTGCTGTCGGCCTACACCAGTCGCGGCTCGCGCGGCGACACGGTGGGCTACTTCAATCCAGAACGCGACGCGTCGGCGAACGTCGGTCTGCGCCTGGACCACATCACCTGGCGGCGTTACGAGACCGCCTTCCAGCAGCGCGTCGAGGTGATGGCCGGTCCGTACCGGCAGCAGGGCGCCGGCACGCACTGGGTGCCGTCGCTGGGCTATCGCCATCTGTGGCTGCGCGACGGCCACGAACTGGAATACGGCGTGGCGTGGTCACGGCCGGTCTATGACGGGCTGCACGAGCAACGCGTCGCCTTCGATGTCGAGCTGCGCTGGGGAGGTGCACGATGATCACGTCCACGCGCATCTGGATCGCGGCGGTGCTGCTAGCGCTGCTGTCCGTCTTCTCGCCGGCACAGGCCTCGCTGCTGGTGCTCAGCTACCACGACATCCGCGACGATGTCGCACCGAAGGGCGACCCCGATCCCTACGCGGTGTCGACAACCAACTTCGCCCAGCACCTCGACTGGCTGCGCGCGCACGGCTATCAGGCGGTCAGTGTGCGGCAGGTCATCGAGGCGCGCGCAGGCCGCGGCACCTTGCCGAACAAGGCAGTGCTGCTGACCTTCGACGACGGCCTGCGCAGCGTCTACACCCACGTGTTTCCGCTGCTGCGTGCCTACAACTGGCCGGCACTGGTGGCGCCGGTGACCAGCTGGGTCGAACTGCCGGCCGACCAGGCCGTGCCCTACGGCACGCGGGATTTCACCACCGGTGATTTCCTGACCTGGGCGCAGCTGCGCGAGATGCACGCCAGCGGCCTGATCGAGATCGGCTCACACAGCCACGATCTGCATCGCGGCTTGCAGGGCAACCCGTTCGGCAACCAGACCCCGGCCGCGGTCACACGCATCTGGAGCGAGGGCAGCGGCTATGAAAGCGAGAACGCGTGGCGTGCGCGCATCGAAGCCGACCTGCAGGCCAGCCGGACGTTGATCGAACGCAACGTCGGCCAGGCGCCGCGCGTGATCGTGTGGCCCTACGCCGCCTACAACGATGTCGCCAACGGCATCGCCACCGCGCTCGGCATGGACCTGTCGTTCGACCTCGAAGGCCGCGCGCAGGAAACCGACCTCGGCCTGCAGGGCGAGGACCACGCCGACCAGGCCTCACTGGCGAGCCTCGCGCGGCTGCTGATGCACGGTAATCCGGACGTGCGTGATCTCGCCGGCGAACTGCGCCGTGATCTGTCGCTCGATGGCATGCGCGCGATCCAGGTGGATCTCGACTACGTCTACGACGCGGATCCGACGCAGCTGGCGCGCAATGTCGACGTGCTGGTGCAGCGCATCCAGGACATCGGCCCGAGCCACGTGTGGCTGCAGGCGTTCGCCGATCCCGACGGCGACGGCGCCGCCGAAGCGGTGTACTTCCCCAGCCGGCACATGCCGGTGCGCGCCGACCTGTTCAACCGCGTCGCCTGGCAGCTGCGCACGCGCGCGCAGGTGCGGGTCTATGCGTGGATGCCGGTGCTCGGCTTCAAACTGGCCGACCCGGCCTTGCAACGCGACCTGCAGATCGTCGCGACCGGCGAGAACGAGATTCCACGACTGGATCCTGGCGATCCGCGCACGCTCGACATCGTCTCGGACATCTATGCCGAACTCGCCGCGAACAGCCATTTCGACGGCCTGCTGTTCCACGACGACGCCTACCTGCGCGACGACGAGATTCCCGGCTACGGCGGTGGCGTACCGGCCGCGCGCACGCAGGGCCTGATCGACTTCACGATGGCGCTCAAGACGGCGGCCCAGCGCTGGCGGCCCAAGCTCATGACCGCGCGCAACCTGTTCGCGCGGCCGGTGCTGGAGCCGGCATCCGAAGCCTGGTTCGCGCAGCGGCTCGAGCCCTTTCTCGCCGCCTACGACACCACTGCACTGATGGCGATGCCGCACATGGAGCAGGCCGACGATCCGCAGGCGTGGCTTCGTACGCTCGCCGCTGCGGTGCGTGCCACACCCGACGGCGTCGAACGCACGCTGTTCGAACTGCAGACCGTCGACTGGCGCGTGCCCGCGCCGTTGCCGGGCGACACGCTGCGCGCGCAGTCGCGAATGCTGCAGGCGGCCGGCATCCGTCACCTGGGCTACTACCCCGACGATTTCATCGGCAATCAGCCGACGCTCGAGGACGCGCGCGACGCGATGTCCGCGCGCGCCTTCCCCTACCTGGAGCGCTGAGCCGATGGACTGGTCTTCGATTGCGTGGACGCGCTGGATGTTCAATTTCGCGTTCTTCTACCCGATCATCATGGCGTTCTTCTGGATGACCGGCGGCGTCTATTACTACCTGCGGCGCGAGCGCAATGCGCCCAGGCCCGACGCGCCGCCGCCGATGCCGCATACGCCGTTCGTTTCGGTGCTGGTGCCCTGTTTCAACGAAGAGGACCACATCGTCTCGACGATCACCGCGCTGTCGGCGCAGATGTATCCGGATTTCGAGATCATCGCCATCAATGACGGCAGCAGCGACCGCACGCGGGAACTGCTCGACGCGCTGGTCGCCGACCATCCGCGGCTGCGCGTGGTGCATCTGGCGGAAAACCAGGGCAAGGCCAACGCGCTGCGCATGGGCACGCTGGCGGCCGCGTCGGATTACCTGGTCTGCGTGGATTCCGATGCCATGCTCGATCCGCATGCGGTGCGCTGGATGGTCGGCCATCTGATCGACGGCCCGCGCGTGGGCGCAGTCACCGGCAACCCGCGCATCCGCAATCGCACCACGCTTCTGGGCCGCATGCAGATCGGCGAGTTCTCCGCGATCATCGGCCTGATCAAGCGTGCCCAGCGGACTTACGGGCGGCTGTTCACGATCTCGGGCGTGATCTGCGCGTTCCGCCGCACCGCGCTGCACGACGTGGGCTACTGGTCAGACCAGATGGTCACCGAGGACATCGACATTTCCTGGCGCCTGCAGATGGCCGGTTGGGACATCCGCTACGAGCCCAACGCGCTGTGCTGGATCCTGATGCCGGAAACCCTGCGCGGGTTGTGGTCGCAGCGGCTGCGCTGGGCCTGCGGCGGCGTGGAAGTCCTGCTGAGCCATGGCCGCAGCGTGCTGGCGTGGCGCAAGCGCCGCATGTGGGGCGTCCTGCTCGAATACATGCTGAGCCTGGCCTGGGCCTACGTGATGCTGACGATCATCGTGTTGTGGCTGGTCGGCATGTTCGTGACCCTGCCACCGGCCTGGCACGTGGAGACGATGCTGCCGCGCTGGCATGGCGTGGTGCTCGCCTTCGTCTGCATGCTGCAGTTCGCCACCAGCCTGATGATCGAGCGCCGCTACGAAAGCAGGATGGCCCGGCACTTCTACTGGGTGATCTGGTATCCGATCGCCTTCTGGATGCTCGGCATGTTCACCGCCGTCGTCGCCTTTCCGCGCACGCTGCTGCGCCGTCGTCGCCGCGCCGTCTGGACCAGTCCCGATCGAGGAGCTCCCGCATGACCCCACCCATCATCGACCACATGCCCGCGCGTCGGCCACGCAAGCGCTTCGCTTCCGGCGCGCTCACGGCCGCGGCATGGACGATCTATGCCTGGCTCTGGGTGCCACTGATCACGGCCGTCGCCTGGTTCGTCGGCGTGCGCACGGCCTATCTGCGGCTGTATCTCAACGACAACGAGATCGACGCGTTCCTGCTGCTCGCGTTGCCGGTGATCGCCCTGGTCTGCAGCCTGCTGCTGCTCGGCTGGGCGGAGTACAACCGTGTGCGCTTCTCGAAAGCGGATCGCCGCAAGCGCCGCGTGCCGATCGACGACGAAGAGGTCCGCGTCGCCCTCGGCGCGAGCGCGGCCCTGGCGACCAAGCTGCGCGAAGGACGCATCGTGCAGCTCGCGCTCGACGACGACGCGAATCCTGTCGCGGCGACGACCGGCAGCTGACTCAGGGCGCGGTCGCGTTTTCGACGTGCCGCACCTGCCCCGCCCCGTCGACGACGAAGCGCTCGACGGTCAGCGCCTCCAGGCCCATCGGTCCGTAGGCGTGCAGACGCGTGGTGGAGATGCCGATCTCCGCGCCCAGTCCGAGTTCGCCGCCATCGCTGAAGCGCGACGAGGCATTGACCATGACGACGGCCGAACAGAGCGATGCGATGAAGCGCTGCGCATTGACGTCGTCGCGTGTGGCGATGACTTCGGTGTGGTCGGATCCGAATCGCCGGATGTGCGCCAGTGCGGCATCGATCGAATCGACGACGCGCGCAGCAATCACCAGATCGAGAAATTCGGCGGCGTCATCGTCTTCGCCGATCGGCACGATGCCGCCCGCGCGCGCGGCGATCTGCGCATCACCGCGGACCTCCACGCCCCGCTGCTGCAAGGCTGCGATCGCCCGCGGCACGAAGACATCGGCGATGTCCGCGTGCACCAGCAGCGTTTCCAGCGCATTGCAGGCGCTGGGCCGGCCTGTCTTGCCGTCGAGCAGCAGGCGCAGCGCGAGGTCGGGATCGGCGCTGGCATCGACGAACAGATGGCAGACGCCCTTGTAGTGCTTGATCACCGGCACGCGCGCGTGCTCGGCGACGAAGCGGATCAGGCCTTCGCCGCCACGCGGAATCGCGAGATCGACGATGTCACTGAGCTGCAGCAGTTCGAGCATCGTCTCGCGGCGCAGGTCAGTAACCAGGGTCAGCACATCGGCGCCGATGCCCTGCGCCGCGATCGCCCCGCGCAGCGCATCCGCGATCGCAGTGTTCGAATGGATCGCCTCGCTGCCACCGCGCAGGATCACGCCATTGCCGGCCTTGATGCACAGCGCCGCGGCATCGGCGGTCACGTTCGGCCGCGCCTCGTAGATCATCGCGATCACGCCCAACGGCACGCGTACCTTGCGCACGCGGATGCCGTTCGGACGCACATCGTCGCGGGTGATCTGGCCGACCGGATCCGGCAGATCGGCGACGTCGCGGATCGCGGCGGAGACGCCCGCGAGCCGGGATGCGTCGAGACGCAGACGGTCGAGCAACGCGCCGGTGATGCCGCGCGTCTCCGCGGCCTCGATGTCGCGTGCATTCGCGGCGAGGATCGCGTCGGCCCGCGTGTCGAGCGCATCGGCCATTCCGCGCAGTAACGCATTGCGCGCATCGGTATCGAGCATCGCCAACTGGGCGGCGGCATCGCGGCAGGCCAAGGCGGCGGTTCGGATCTCGCTCATGGATGTGGCTGTGATGTGGGGTGCGACAACTTAGCGCGATGCGGCAACGTGCGCGACGCTTGCGGTGGCAACTGACGGAGCCACTCATCTGTCAGCGCAGGAAATACCTGGAATCGTCATTCTGGCGAATGCCGGAATCCAGAGACTTCGACTTGACGATTTACGAGATCAGACCTGAGTCGCTGGATCCCGGCGTTCGCCGGGATGACGGCCCTCGATCATTCCGTCGATCCGTCAAACCAGCACTAGATCATCCCGATGCACGATCGTCTCGCCATAGCTGTAACCCAGCGTCGCCTCGATATCACGCGAGTGCCGCCGCGCGATCCGGCGGATGTCATCGGCCGAGTACTGGGTCACGCCGCGTGCGATCGGCTCGCGCGCTTCACCATCGCGCAGCACCACCGAGACCAGATCGCCGCGCCGGAACTGGCCTTCGGCGGCGAGCACGCCCCCGGGCAACAGCGAGGCGCCCTTCTCGACCATCGCATTCGCGGCGCCGCTGTCGACGAGAATCGCGCCGGCCTCCGCCGGTGCGTTCTGCAGCCAGTGCTTGCGCGCGGCCATGCGCGTGCGCAGTGGATGGATCCGTGTCCCGCGCAGGCGGTCATGGGCGAGACCTTCGAGCACGTCCGCGCGGCGGCCGTTGAACAGCACCGTCGCGACGCCCGCCGATGCGGCGCGCTGCGCGGCTTCGAGCTTGGTGCGCATGCCGCCGGTGCCGACATTGCTGCCGGCGCCGCCAGCGACTGCCAGCAGTGAGGCACTCATCTTCGCCACGACCGGCATCGGCCGCGCGTGCGGTTCGATGCGCGGATCCGCATCAAACAGGCCATCGATATCGGTGGCGATGAACAGCACGTCCGCATCGACCAGCGCGGCGACGATCGCGGCGAGGTTGTCGTTGTCGCCGAGCTTGAGCTCGTCGACCGAGACCGTGTCGTTCTCGTTGACCACCGGCAGCGCGCCGTGGCGCAGCAGCGCGGTCAGCGTGGCACGTGCATTGAGATAACGACGGCGATTGCGCAGGTCGTCGTGGGTCAGCAGCACCTGCGCGACCGGGCGTTCGAAGAATCCCTGCCAGAAGCCGGTCAGCCGCGCCTGGCCCAGTGCGGCCAGTGCCTGGCGCTCGGCCATCGGCGCGCCGGGCGCGGGATTCGCATGCAGGATCGCGCGGCCCGCCGCGACGGCGCCTGACGACACCACGACGATCTCGCGCCCCGCGGCATGGCTCGCGCGGACGAAGCCGGCCAGCGCCGCGGCGTACTGGTCCGACAGACCACCGCCGTCGGCCGCCAGCAGGCTGCTGCCGACCTTGAGCACCGCACGCCGCCAGGGCGGCAGCGGTTGCTCGGGAAACGCGTCGGTGTCGGGCACATGCATCGGTCGGCTGCGCTCAGCGGGTGTTCCACTCGTGGACGACGAGCTCGCTCGCATTCTGCAGTGCCAGCGGGTCAGCCGCGACGATCGCCTGCGCCTCGGCCAATGTCTCGATTCCGCTCAACAAATACGCACCGCCGGTGCCGTCCGCAAAGCCGCCGGTCATGTCCAGCAGACCACGCGCACGCAGGTCATCGAGGAAAGCCTGATGCGGCGCGACGACGGATGCATCGAAGTCCGGGCGACGCATCGCGATGACGAGAAAGCGTTTCATGTCGGCGGCTTCACGGTTGGACCGAAGGTCAGGCCAGTGCGTCCCAGCGCGCACGCAGCGTGTCCAGACGCAGGTCGGCCGCGCCGCCCGGCGAGGTGCGTGCGGCGAGGCTGCCTTCCGGCGTGCGCCCCTGCCCGGCCGTGTCGGCGCTGGCCGCGGCGGCCTGATAGGCCTCGCGGAACGGCACGCCGGCAATCGCGGCTTCCACGGCGACGTCGGTCGCGTACATGCCCGAATCGACCGCGGCGCGCAGGCGGTCCTCGCGCCACTCCAGGTTCGCCAGCAGCGCCGGCAGCAGTTCCAGCGCCGCGAGTCCACGACCGAAGCCGTGGAAGATCGCGCCCTTGGAACTCTGCAGGTCGCGGTGGTAGCCCGACGGCAGCGACAGCAGCTGTTCGATCTCGGTGCGCGCCGCGGCGACGCTGGCGTGCGTGGCGCGCATCAGCTCGACGACATCAGGATTGCGCTTGTTCGGCATGATCGAACTGCCGGTGGTGTACTGCGCCGGCAGCGCGACAAAGCCGTATTCGGCGCTGGTGAACTGCGACAGGTCCCAGGCCAGACGACGCAGGTCCAGCGTCGCGCTGCCCAGCGCCTCCAATGCGGCGAGTTCGAACTTGCCACGCGACAGCTGCGCATAGACCGGCGAGACCTGAAGCCGCGCGAAGCCGAGTGCGGCTGTGGTGTGGTCGCGATCGAGTGCGAGGTTCACGCCGTAGCCGGCCGCGGTGCCGAGCGGATTGCAGTCGATCAGCGCGAGCGTGTCGCGCGCACGTACAGCATCGTCGATGAAGGCCTCAGCCCAGCCCGACCACCACATGCCGCCCGAGGACAGCACGGCGCGCTGGATGTGCGTGTAGCCGGGAATCGGCAGCTCTGCTTCCGCTTCGGCGCGGTCGAGCGCGACCGTCGCGATCTCGCGCGAGAGCGCAGCCAAACGCGCGAGCTTTTCCTTCAGCCACAGGCGCGTGGCGACCAGCACCTGGTCGTTGCGGCTGCGGCCGGTGTGGATGCGCCGACCGGCATCGCCGAGGCGTTCGGTCAACCGGTCCTCGATCGCCGAATGGCCGTCCTCGAAGCGCGCGTCGAGCACGAAGGCACCGCTGCGGAAGTCGTCAGCCAGCGTGGCGAGTTCGCGCTTGAGCCCGTCGAGCTCGTCGTTTGAGAGGATGCCGACGCGCTGCAGGCCTTCGGCATGCGCGGCGCTCGCGGCGATGTCGTGCAGGAAGAATTCGCGGTCGAGGATCACGTCGTCACCGGCGAGGAACGCCTGGATCTGCGTGTCGACGGCGACGCCGGGCTTTTGCCAGAGGAGAGTGCTCATGTCGGTGTCCTTGCAGGAACTGTAGGAGCGCGCTCGCGCGCGATGAGGCTGTGCCGGTGAAGCGCGTTCGCGCGCAAGCGCGCTCCTACATTGAAAATCAATGCGGAATCGACGTCAGCTCGTCGAAACCCAGCGCGAGGTTGAGGTTCTGCATCGCCTGCGTCGCCGCGCCCTTGAGCAGGTTGTCGAGCGTCGCCACGACGACGACGCGACCATTTCCCGGCGCCATCGTGAACGCACCGATCTGCGCGCCGTGGCGGCCGGCGATGCGGCTGACCCACGGCGCGTCGTCGATGACCTCGACCAGCGGCTCGTCGGCATAGCGGGCCTCGTACAGCGCCTTGACCGCATCGCGCGACATCGGGGCCGAGAGCCACAGGTTCACCGTCATCGTGATGCCGCGGAAATGCGGCGCGACGTGCGGCATGAACTCGACCGGCAGTGACAGCTGCTTCGACACCTCGCGCTCGTGCACGTGGTTGGTCAGCGCATACGGCATCAGGTTGTCGGCCAGCAGCGCGGTATCGTTCTTGTCCGACGGCGTGGTGCCCGCGCCCGAGTAGCCGGACACGCCGAAGCACTGCGGCGGGCCGGCGAGATGTTCGACCAGCGGCGCGATCGCCAGCTGCATCGCGGTGGCGTAGCAGCCCGGATTGCTGATCCGGCGCTGGCCGGCGTACTGCGTACGGGTGCGTTCCGGCAGGCCGTAGTACCAGCCGGCGTCGAAGCGGTAATCGGCCGACAGGTCGACGATCACGGTGTCGGGTCTCACGGCATCGATCGCGGCGACGAACGGTGCGGCCTTGCCGTTGGGCAGCGCGAGGATCACCGCGTCGACGCCCTTGGCGGCGACCGCGTCGGCATCGAGACTTTCGAAGCGCAACTCACCCGCAAAACCGTCGTTGTGACCGGCGACGCGCTGACCGTCGAGCTCGCGCGAGGACACGAACGCCAGGTCGAGGCCCGGATGCGCGGCGACGAGACGGATCAGTTCCCGGCCGGTATGGCCGCGCGCGCCGACGATGCCGAGGCGGATGGGAGATGTGCTCATGGATGGCTATCCAGCTTGAACGTGTCGAGTTTGAAACCGAGATGGCGACGGACGGCGGGCCACTCGGCGTCGATCACCGAAAACACCACCGTGTCGCGCAACGAACCATCGGCATGCCGCGCGTGATGGCGCAGCACGCCATCCTGTTTCGCGCCGAGACGCGCGATGGCAGCGCGCGAGGCGTGATTGAACCAGCTGGTCTCGAACGACACCGACACGCAACCGAGCACATCGAATGCGTGCGCAAGCATCGTTCGCTTGGCTTCGGTGTTGAGACCGGTGCGCTGCACGCGCGGTGCGTACCAGGTATAGCCGATCTTGAGCTTGGGCACGGTGGGATCGAGATCGTAGAAGCGCGTGCTGCCGACGACGCTGCCGCCGGCATCCAGCACCGCGAACACCAGCGCGTCGCCTGCCGCCTGCGCGTCGAGCGCCTTGTCGATGTAGCGCGGCACGTCATCCGGCGCGGGCACGCTGGTGTACCAGACCGTGTGCATCGCGCTGTCGCGCGACACCGTCGCGAGCGCGTCGGCATGCGCCGGCGCCAGGGGCACCAGCGAGACATGACGACCGGTCAGTGTCGGCGTCCGTGACCACACAGCGTCGGCGGTGCGTTCGCCCACTCAGCCCACCAGCGTCGGCGGGCGGGTCGCGCAATGCGCGACGCAGCGCTGGATCTGTTCGAACCCGTCGAGGCCGTACCAGAACACTTTCCATTTCTCCTGCTTGATGCAGCCGTCGGACTCGGCGTAATAGAAGATGTTGACCTGGTTGTGGTGGCGCGAGCGCCAGAACAGTTTCGGCGTTTCCTCGCGCATCACGTTCCAGACCGCGCGGCCGAGACCTTCGCCCTGCGCATCGTCGAGTACCGCGAACTTGTCCAGGTACACCGTGTCCTCGGCGTCGGTCAGGATCACCGCGGCGCGGTAGTTCTCGCTAACGTAGGCACGCAGCAACGGCGTGCGCTCGAAGTAGTCCGGCGCGAGTTGACGGCCGAAGCTCGATTCGATCAGCGACTTGAGCCGTTCCAGATCCAGCTCCGACCAGTCGACGGCCCGCAGCACACGTTCGCCGCGACGCACCAGCGTGCCCGAGCCCTTGTGGGTGAACAGTTCCTTGGCCAGATCCGCCGGCCGCGTGATCGACACCGACGAGGCCATCGGCAGGCCTTCGAGCAGCGCCTTGATCTGTTCGATCTTGACCTTCATGCCGCCGTGGATCCACGGCTGCTCGATCAGGTGGTCGTACTCGGTCGACAGGTTGATCGAATCGATGACCTTGCCGTCGGCATCGAGCAGACCGCCGGTGCCGGTGAGGAAGATGATCTTGTAGGGCTGCAGTTCGCGCACGAGTTCGTTGGCGGCGAAATCGGCATTGATGTTGAGGATCTGGCCCGACGCGGTTTCGCCCAGGCTGGTGATCACCGGGATCGAGCCGGCCTGCAGGCTGGCTTCGATCGGCGCGAGGTTCACGGCGCTCACTTCACCGACCAGGCCGTAGGTCGCCTGGTCGAGATACGTCGCTTCGAACACGCCGCCGGTGATCGAGGTCGCGCGCGCGCCGTTGCGTTGCAGGGCCTCGACGAGACGCAGGTTCGCGGCCTGGAACACACGACGCACGATCGCCAGCGCCTCGGGCGTAGTGACACGCAGGCCGCCAACCGTCTGCTTCTCGATGCCGGCTGCGGCGAGTTCTGCGTCCAGCTGCGGGCCGGCGCCGTGCAGCACGATCGGCGTGAGGCCGACTTCCTGCAGGAACGACAGCGAGGACGTCAGATCGTCGAGTTCGTCGCGCAGCACCGCGCCGCCGACCTTGACCACGGCGAAGCGCTTGGCGTCGAGCTGCGAGAAGCGCTTGAGGTACTGGCTGATTTCCTTCGCGCTGGCCATGCTCGAGAGCAGGCGCACGATGGTCTGACGGGTCTGGACGTGGGTCGCGGGAATGTTCACGGGCTGCAATCGGTTGGGCGTGGATGACGCATGGGAATGAATCGGCGTTGGCGATCAATGATTGCCGTTGATGATCCGGTGCACCGAATCGGCATAGCACTGCAGTTGTTCGAGCATCACGAACTCGTCGCCGGTATGTGCCTGGGCGATGTCGCCCGGGCCGTAGACCAGCGCGGTGTACCCGCCTGCGGAGAACAGCGACGCCTCGGTCCAGAAATCGACGGCATTGCCGATTGGCAGATCGAAGGCGTCGGCGATATCGCGTGCGGCAAGCCGGCGGTCTTCAGCGCGATCGATGTCACCCGACGGCAGGCTCGGACCACGGAAGGTTTCCTCGAAATGCACGGCGCCCGGCTGCGCGAATCCGGCGAAGGTCTCGAGCAACGCATCGACATCCATTGACGGCAACGGCCGGAAACCGAAACGCAGTTCGGCGGCCGGCGCGATCATGTTGGCCTTGATGCCACCTTCGACCCGGCCGATGTTGAAGCGAAGGCCGGTCAGGCCGCCGAAGCGCGCATGCGCCAGCGACTCGACATGGTCGAGCGCGCGTCCGCCCCAGCGCATCGCCTGGTGCAAGGCGCTGGCCGCCGGATCCTGCTTGCCGGATGCATGCCCCGCAGTGCCTGCGAAGCGCATCAGCACCGAACTGATACCGCGATGCGCGAGCACCGCTTCGCAATTCGTCGGCTCGGCGACCAGCACCGCCTCGAACTGCAGTCCGCGCGCAAGAAAGGCGGCGATACAGCGCGGATCGTTGGCCTCCTCGTCCGACGAAAACAGGAACGCCGCGTCGCCGCCGCCGGCATTGGCCGCCGCGATCAGCGCCGCTGCCGCACCCTTGATGTCGCAGACGCCGAGCCCGACGACACGATCGTCGAGACGTCGCATCACATGCGGATCGGCGCTCCAGTCCGGCGAGTCGGGCACCGTATCCAGATGCACGTTGAACAACACCGTCGGCGTACCGCGCATCGCGAACAGGCTCACCGCGCCGTCGCCGTGGTCGATCACTTCGACCTCGAAACCCGGCAGCTGGCCACGGATGTAATCGAAGATCCCGCCCTCGGCCTGGATCGCACGCGGTGGATTGCGGGTGTCGAAGGACACCAGCTGCTCGAGATGGTCGAGGGTCTGGCTGAGCAGGTCGGTCATGGCTTCACGTCGAGTATGGCGCGTCGGACACATAGAACCAGGCGGTCTTGATCAGCGCGTCTTCGACCTCGAACACCGCCATGCTGTCCATCGGCTGCGCCTGCAGGCCGTGAATGCGTTCGTGATCGAACACCAGCCTGCCGAGCACCGTGCGCGAGATCAGCTCGGCGCGCAGTGCCGGATTATTCAAGCGATGCTCGGCATAGAACGCCTCCAGCGCCCGGATGCCCTGCAGCGACGGCTGCAGCGCGGGCATGCGGAACGCCTGGAAATCCGCGGCGAAACACGCGACGAATGCCGGCAGGTCGTGGCGGTTGTACGCCTCGAACTGCCGCGCGACGGGGATGGTGGGATCGGACATCGACGGTGCGCCCTGGAGGTTCACTGCCGCCGCTGTGCGGAACGCGCGTTCCGCCGCGGCAGACATGCTCAGCGATTGACCTGCGCGTAGAGCGTGCTGCTCATGCCGAACAGCTTGATGAAGCCCTCGGCTTCTTCGACGCCCCAGTCCGCCGACTGCGCATAGGTCGCGCCCTTGGCGTTGAGGATGTGCGGCGAGGTTACCGCCACCGCGTCGACACGGCCGCCGCGAGTTTCCAGCACCACCTCACCGGTGACCTTGGCCTGCGAGGATTCGAGGAAGGCTTCGATGTCGGCCTTGAGCGGATCGTGGAAGAATCCTTCATAGACCAGCTCGGTCCACTTGCGCGCGACTTCGGGCTTGAAGCGGTTCTGCTGCTTGGTCAGCACCGCTTCCTCGAGCGCGCGATGCGCGGCGAGCAGCGAGACCAGGCCCGGCGCCTCGTACACGATGCGGCCCTTGAGGCCGATCACGGTGTCGCCGGTGTAGACGCCGCGGCCCACGCCGTAGGGCGCGAACAGGGCGTTGAGCTTCGCCAGGATCTGCGCGCCCGGCAGCGTTTCACCATCGAGCGCGACGGCCGTGCCCTGCTCGAAGCGGACCTTGACCTGCAACGGCGCTTCCGGCCATTCGGCACGCGGCGCGCACCAGCCACGGGCACCCTCGCCCGGCGCTTCCCAGCGGTCGATCTCGCCGCCGGACATCGTCAGACCCAGCAGGTTCTCGTTGATCGTGTAGGCCTGCTGCTTGGCGCGTACGCCGAAGCCGCGCTCCTCCAGATACGCCTGTTCGTAGGCGCGCGTCTGCGTGTGTTCCTTCTGGATCTCGCGGATCGGCGCCACGATGCGGTACTCGCCCTGCGCCTTGACCGCCAGGTCGAAGCGCACCTGGTCGTTGCCCATGCCGGTGCAGCCGTGCGCGATCGCGTTGGTGCCCAGTTCGGCGGCGCGCGCGAGCGCGGCGTCGACGATCAGATAGCGGTCCGACACCAGCAGCGGGTACTGGCCCTGGTAGGCCTCGCCGGCCCAGACGAAGGGCTTGACGAAACCGTCCCAGATCGCGGGACCACCATCGACGGTGACGTGACTGGCGACGCCGAGTTCGGCCGCACGCTGCTCGATGAAGGCACGCTCTTCGGCATCGACGCCGCCGGTGTCGGCGAACACGGTGTGCACGGTCCAGCCCTGCTCTTTCAGGTAGGGCACGCAGAAGCTGGTGTCGAGGCCGCCGGAGAAGGCGAGGACGATGTCGCGGGAGGTGTGGGCGCTGGTCATGGAGATGTCCGTGGGGATGCGGAAAAGAATTCGGAAGAAGTGCGGTGTGCGCGTCAGCGCATCAGGGTCGCCATGACCGCCTTCTGCACGTGCAGGCGGTTCTCGGCTTCGTCGATGGCGATGCACTGCGGCGAATCCATGACCGCATCGGTGGCCTTGACGTTGCGGCGCAACGGCAGGCAGTGCGAGAACACGCCGTTGTTGGTCAACGCCATCTTCCGCTCGTCGACGATGAAGTGCTGGTACTGGTCGCGGATCGGCTTCTCCGGCGCCCAGTTGCCGAAGAACGGCAGCGCGCCCCAGCTCTTGGCGTAGACGACGTCAGCACCGGCGTAGGCGCTGTCGATGTCGTGGCTCACATTGAGCGAGCCGCCGCTTTCGGCGACGTTCTGCGCCGCCCAGTCCATGTAGCGCGCGTCGAGCACATAGTCCGGCGTCGGGCACAGCAGGGTCACGTCCATCCCTAAGCGCGTGGCAATGGTCAGCGCGGAGTTCGCGACCGCGGTGTTGAGCGGCTTGGGGTGATAGGTCCAGGTCAGCACATACTTCTTGCCGCGCAGGTCCGCGGTGCCGAAGTGCTCCTGCAGCGCCAGCGCGTGCGCCAATTCCTGGCAGGGATGGGTGATGGTCTCCATGTTGATGACCGGCACCGGCGAGTACTGCGCGAACGCCTTGAGCACCTTGTCTTCGCGATCGACCGACCAGTCGACGAACTTCGGGAACGCGCGCACGCCGATCATGTCGACGTAGCGGCCGAGCACGCGCGCGACCTCGGCCACGTGCTCCTCGGTGTCGCCGTCCATCACTGTGCCGAGATCGAATTCGATCGGCCACGCATCCTTGCCCGGCTGCAGCACGATGGCGTGCCCGCCGAGCTGGAACGCGCCGAGCTCGAAACTGGTGCGCGTGCGCATCGACGGATTGAAGAACACCAGCGCGATCGACCTGCCCTTGAGCGCGTCGCCGAGCTTCTCGCGCTTGAAGCGGGCGGCATCGGCCAACAAGGCGTCGAGGTCGGGACGGGACCAGTCCTGCGTATTGAGGAAGTGTCGGATCGCGGTCATCGGTGGGAATCTCGTGGAGGCGATGGAGGAAGGATCGGATGGATCGATGAAACCGGTGTTTCGGAAACGAAAAAACCCGGCACCGGCCGGGTTTTCTGCAGAACAGCACGCATACGCGAACGACGTTCCGACTAGCCCGGGAGGATGTGGGCTTCCGGTCGGCGGGCACGCGAGGTCATCCCCGACGCCATGCGGGCGGAGGTGAGGATATCGGCGTTGGCGCGCAGGGCGTTCATGAGGCGCGAATCCTCGCACGCGGAGCCTTGCACTGCAACAGCGGCGGACGCGACATTCAACGCTCGCCGGCCGGTGGCACGATCGGCGTGACCGACACGCGCACACGGAGCCGGTTGCCGGGGTCATACGGCAGCCGCGAACGGTACTTGACGCCCTTGTGCACGTAGTCGACGTCGTAGGCGATCGGCCGGCGGAACTCGCGCTCGATCGGCACCATGCGGCAGTCGCCACCGGCGGAGCGGTCGGTCTCCTCGACCCGGTCTTCGTCCGAGCGCAGCACATCCTTGACCGCGCCGACCATGCGCGCGAAGCCGCGGCGCTGGTCTTCCGACGCGACCGGCGTTGTCGCCTCGCAGCGTTCGACCATACTGGTCGCGCGCAGGGTCTGGTAGACCGGTTCGGCACGCAGTACCTGGGCGTATTCGAGGCGCGCGTTCTCGGGCGCCGGCGGGGGGCTCTGGGCGAAGGCCGGGCACGCGCACACGAGCAGCGCTGCCAGCACAGGCAACGCAGGTTTCGCACGAGGGCAGTTTCGGAGCGCGATCGACACCGTTGCAGTGTAGGCCGCGCCCACCGGCGGGGGCTGAATCGATGCTGTCGTGTACACGAGCTGCGCCCGTCATCACGCAGCTTGCGGGCCGCTGACGCCCGGAGGCAGCGCAGCGCGGCGAGCGCCGTTAGAATCGTCCGGTTATCCCGGCGAGCCCGCCATGTCCCTGCATCTCTACAACAGCCTGACCCGCCGCCTCGAACCGTTCGCGCCCCTCGATCCCGCGTGCCCGACGATGTACGTCTGCGGCCCGACGGTCTACAACTATGTCCACATCGGCAATGCACGCGGTCCGGTCGTGTTCGGCGTATTGGCCGACCTGCTGCGGCGCCGCTTCGGCGCACTGAAATACGCGCGCAACATCACTGACGTCGACGACAAGATCAACGCCGCGGCGCGTGACCAGGGCGTGCCCATCTCGACGATCACCGACCGCTTCGCTGCCGCCTACCGCGCAGACATGGCCGCGCTGGGCATCGCCCCGCCGGACATCGAGCCGGCCGCGACCGCACACATCGGCGAGATCGTCGCGATGATCGAGCGCCTGATCGACAGTGGCCATGCCTATGCGGCGCAAGGCCACGTGCTATTCGCGGTCGGCAGCTTCGACGGCTACGGCAAGCTCTCGCGACGCGACACCGACGACATGATCGCCGGCGCCCGCATCGAGGTCGCGCCGTACAAGCGCGACCCCGGCGACTTCGTGCTGTGGAAGCCGTCGACCGATGATCTACCAGGCTGGGACTCGCCCTGGGGCCTCGGGCGTCCGGGCTGGCACATCGAATGTTCGGCGATGGCCGCCGCGCATCTGGGCGAGACGATCGACATCCACGCCGGCGGTGTGGACCTGCAGTTCCCGCACCACGAGAACGAGATCGCGCAGAGCGAATGCGCTCACGGCGGCGCGCCGTTCGCGAAGGTCTGGCTGCACAACGGCATGCTGACCTTCGCCGGCAGCAAGATGTCGAAGTCGATTGGCAACATCGAGCGTGTGCATGATCTGGTACAGACCCATGCACCCGAAGCGCTGCGCTATGCCCTGCTCTCGGCGCACTATCGTCAGCCGCTGGACTGGTCGGACGCGCTGATCGAGCAATCGGTGCGCACGCTGGATCGGCTCTATGGCACGTTGCGCGACCTCGCTGATGTCGAGGCCGAGGCGCGGATTCCAAATAGTATCGAGCGCGCGCTCGACGAGGATCTCAATACCCCGGCCGCACTGGCCGAGGTCGCCCGCATCGCCGGCGAGGCGCGCAAGGCCACGGATGCGTCCGCGCGCGCGACGCTCAAGTCGGAATTGCTCGGCGCCGGCCTCGCGCTGGGCCTCCTGCAGCAGCCCCCCGCTGACTGGTTCGCCCGCGGCGCCAGCGACGATGACGACGCGCGTATCCAGACCTTGATCGACGAACGCATCGCCGCCAAGCAGGCCCGCGACTTCGCCCGCGCCGATGCGATCCGCGACCAGCTGGCGGCCGAGCAGATCGTGCTCGAGGACACGCCACAGGGCGTGCGCTGGAAGCGCGGCTAAGGCGTCCTGTAGGAGCGGGGGGGGGGGGGGGGGGGGGGGGGGGGGCCGCCCCCCCCCCCCCCCCCGCCCCCCCCCCCGCTCCTACAGGAAGACAGGAAAAAGGCCCGCTTGCGCGGGCCTTTTGCTTCATCAGTCCAACGCTGCCTCAGACCTTGCGGAGCACCAGCGTGCCGTTGGTGCCGCCGAAGCCGAACGAGTTCGACATCACGTACTCGACCTGGTGCTCGCGCGCGGTCAGTGGCACGTAGTCGAGGTCGCAGCCCTCGCCCGGCGTGTGCAGGTTGATCGTCGGCGGAATGATGCCGGTGTGCAGCGCCATCGCCGAGAACACCGCCTCGATGCCGCCGGCCGCGCCCAGCAGGTGCCCGGTCATCGACTTGGTCGAGCTGACCATCACCTTCGACGCATGCGCGCCGAGCACGCCCTTGATGCCCATCGTCTCGGCGACATCGCCGGCCGGCGTCGAGGTGCCGTGCGCGTTGATGTAGCCGATCTGCGACGGATCGATCCCGGCATCATTGATCGCGGCGCGCATGCAACGCCCACCGCCCTCACCGTTCTCGCTGGGCGAGGTCATGTGGAACGCGTCGCCGCTCATGCCGAAACCCGCCACCTCGGCGTAGATGCGCGCGCCGCGCGCCTTGGCACGCTCGTATTCCTCGAGCACCAGCACGCCCGCGCCATCGCCCATGACGAAACCGTCGCGCTCCACGTCCCACGGACGCGAGGCGCCGGTCGGATCATCGTTGCGGGTCGACATCGCCTTCATCGAGCAGAAGCCGCCGACCGAAGTCGGCGTGGTCGCGAACTCGGCGCCGCCGGCGATCATCACGTCGGCATCGCCGTACTGGATCATGCGCATCGCCAGGCCGATGTTGTGCGTGCCCGTGGTGCAGGCGGTGACCGCCGCGATGTTCGGGCCCTTGGCGCCGGTCATGATGGAAACCTGGCCGGAAATCATGTTGATGATCGTGCTGGGCACGTAGAACGGCGAGATCTTGCGCGGGCCGCCCTCGGCGTATTTGATCGCGGTTTCCTCGATGCCCTTGAGGCCACCGATGCCCGCGCCGATCGCCACGCCGATGCGCTCGGCATCGGACTCACGCACGTCGATGCCCGCATCGGCGATCGCCATCAGGCCGCCGGCGACGCCGTAGTGCACGAAGGGATCCATCTTCTTGACGTCTTTCGGCGCGATCCACTGGGTCGCGTCGAAGCCCTTCACCTCGCCGGCGATACGCGTGGCGAAATTCGTGGCGTCGAAATGGGTGATCGGGCCGATGCCCGACCGGCCGTTGACGATGCCGTCCCAGCTCGACGCCAGATCGTTGCCCAGCGGCGAGAGGATGCCGATGCCCGTGATGACGACGCGGCGCTTGGCCATTGTTCAACTCCTGAGAAGTCGGTGGCGGCGCGGTGGGTCGCCGCCAATATGCACAAGGCCGCAACGCGGCCTCGTGCTGGAACCTGTGTGCCCTGCCGCGTCGCGGCCGGACCGGTCACACGCCCATCGGATCAGACCGTGGGCGCGGACGCGGGCATCAGCCCTTGGCGTGCGTCTTGACGTAGTCGATCGCCTGCTGCACCGAGGTGATCTTCTCGGCTTCTTCGTCCGGAATCTCGCACTCGAACTCTTCTTCCAGCGCCATCACCAGCTCGACGGTGTCGAGGGAATCGGCACCGAGGTCGTCGACGAAGGACGCGCTGTTGCTGACTTCTTCTTCCTTCACGCCCAGCTGCTCGATGACAATCTTCTTGACGCGCTCTTCGATGTTGCTCATGGGTAGTCTGCTCCGGGGAGGCGATTTTCGGTGGATAGTGTAAGGGAAAGCCGGGCGATGGGCGCACCACCATCAATGCCCTTGCCATTCAACGGCTTGCCCGAGGAAATAATGCGTGACTGCGGCCCGTTTCAGGGCATGTACATGCCACCGTTGACGTGCAGGGTTTCACCGGTGATGTAGGTCGCCGAAGGCCCCGCGAGGAATGCCACTGCCTGCGCGATGTCGTTCGGCTCGCCGAGACGGCCGAGCGCGATGCGTTCGGTCAACGCGGCCTTCGATTCCTCCGGCAGGTCACGGGTCATGTCGGTGGCGATGAAGCCGGGCGCGACCACGTTGACAGTGACGCCGCGCGAACCGATTTCCTTCGCCAGCGATTTGCTGAAGGCGATGATGCCGGCCTTGGCGGCGGCGTAATTCGCCTGGCCCGCATTGCCGGTCACGCCGATCACCGACGCGATATTGATGATGCGGCCCTTGCGCGCCTTCATCATCCCGCGCATCACTGCCTTGGAGCTGCGGTAGACGCTGGTCAGGTTGGTATCGAGGATGGCCTGCCAGTCCTCGTCCTTCATCCGCATCAGCAGGTTGTCGCGGGTGATGCCGGCATTGTTGACGAGGATCGAGATCGCGCCGAACTCGGATGCGATCGACTCGACCAGCGCTTCAATCGTGCCCGGCTGCGAAACATCCAGTACACGGCCATGGCCACCGTGCGCGGACAGGCGTTCGCCGATCGCGGTCGCGCCGGCTTCGCTGGTCGCGGTGCCGATCACGGTCGCGCCCTGCGCGGCCAGGGTGTCGGCGATCGCGGCACCGATGCCGCGGCTTGCGCCGGTGACGAGAACGATCTCGCCCGAAAGAGGTGCGCTCATGAGGACTCCAGTGAAACGTATAGGGCAGCGGATCCGACGGAGACAGTGCCTGTCGTGCCGGCCACGCGCAGTGTGCGCCGATCCGAGGCCGCCGGCTCAGACCTTCCAGTCTGCCAGCGCGGCGTCGAACTCGTCCGGGGCGCCGAGCGTACGCGTGTCGATCGACCTGTCGATGCGCTTCACCAGACCGGCGAGCACCTTGCCCGGACCGCACTCGGCGATACGCACCACACCGCGCGCCGACAGCGCCTCGACGCAGCGCGTCCACTGCACCGGCAGATAGAGCTGGCGCACGAGCGCATCGCGGATCGCATCGACACTCTCGTGCACCGTGGCATCGACGTTCTGCACCACCGGCAGCGACGGCGCATGCCATGCGACCGTCGCCATGGATTCGGCCAGCCGATCCGCAGCCTCCCGCATCAGCGGGGTATGCGAGGGCACGCTGACCACAAGCTTGACGACCTTGCGCACGCCGCGCGCACCGAGCAGCGAGATCGCGCGATCGACTGCGGCGGCGTGCCCACCGATGACGACCTGCCCGGGCGAATTGAAATTGGCCGGCACGACGACGCTGCCGTCCTCGGACGCATCGCGGCAGAGCTCGGCGACGAGCGCATCCTCCGCGCCGATGACCGCAGCCATCGCCCCCACGCCCGCCGGCGCAGCCGCCTGCATCAACTGGCCACGCAGGTGCACGAGCCTCGCACCGTCGCCGAGCGACAGCGCCCCGGCCGCGACGAGCGCGGTGTACTCGCCCAGGCTGTGGCCGGCCAGCGCGACCGGTGCGGGCCCGCCAGCCTGCTGCCACGCGCGCCACACCGCGACGCCAGCAGCGAGCAGCGCAGGCTGGGTGAATTCCGTCTGGTTGAGCCGTGCCTCGGGGCCTTGCTGCGAGAGCGCCCACAGGTCCACGCCCGCGCCTTCGGATGCTTCGGCGAATGCTTCGACGATCACCGGATGACGCTCGGCAAGATCACCCAGCATGCCCAGCGACTGCGAACCCTGGCCCGGAAAGACGATTGCGAGGTGCGATGTGGTCACGCGGACTTCCAGCCTAAAAACTGGTGGCGATGATAAGTGCGAAGCCGCGACATTGTCTGTACCCGGGCGTATGCGGTCGCGGCCAGGCACGTGCGCATACGCGCTTCAGAACAACATCCGCAGCAGCTCGATCTCGCCATCCTCGATCCAGTCCCACAGCACGGCGGCGACGAGCAACCCAGGCAGCAGCGTCGCGGCACGGACGACCAGGATCGAATGCGCGACGCGGCGCGCGGAACGCCCGAGCCACCGTATGCGCTGCGCAAAGCCCTCCAGACGCCCGACGCGGCCGGCGTGTGCGGCCACTTCCGGCTCGCGCTGCATCGCCCGCGACAGCAAGTCGGCGAGCACATCGGTGCGGCCGTCGTAGTACCTGGCCATCCCGAACGCAAACAGCAGCCAGTCGCGCGCCTGCGCCTGCGGCAGCGACATCACTTCAAGCGGGTCTTCCTCGAAATCGATGAAACCCACGCGGCCGCTGTCGTCGAGCGTGATGTTGCGCGGCATCGGCTGTCCCAGATAGGCGCCGCGCGCATGCGCATCGGCGATCGCGTCGATCACCGCGGACGTCAATGCATCGATACGTGCGACATCGCCAGCGGCGGCGCGCAACTGCGCGGCGAAGGTGTCACCGAGATTGCTCAGCAGCAGCGTGGATGCACCCTCGCCCAGCACTCGCGGCACGCGTACGCCCTGGGCGTCGAGTTCACCAAGCCGACGCGCCTCGATCCGCTTGGCCTCGCCGCCACCGGGATGGGACGGCGGGCGCAGCGCTTCGATGTCGAGGCCGCGCGCGATCGCATCGAGGATGCCGAGACCGAACCTGCGTTTGTCGCCGTCGGCGTAGGCCTTGAGCCAGGCATCGTCCCCGGCCACGACGATGGATTCGACGCCCATGCGGGAGCCTCCGTGTCGTGCGGACACGCAGGTCCGCGAAAATGGATCACTTGCAGGCCTGCGGCCCGCGGCGGGTCGACTCAATAGCGAAGTAGCGCCGAACCCCAGGTGAAGCCGCCACCGAAGGCCTCGAGCAGCAGCAACTGGCCGCGCTGGACGCGCCCCGAGCGCACGGCCTCGTCGAGCGCCAGCGGCACCGAACCGGACGAGGTGTTGCCGTGCTTGTCGACCGTGACCACGACGCGATCCATCGGCATGTCCAGGCGCTTGGCCGTGGCTTCGATGATGCGCAGGTTGGCCTGGTGCGGAATCAGCCAGTCGATGTCGTGGCGATCGAGACCATTCGCCAGCAGCGTTTCCTCGACAACCGAATCCAGCGCCTTGACCGCGTACTTGAAGACATCGCTGCCGGCCATCTGGATCCGCACGCCAGCGTTGGGCTGGTCGTCACGGAAGCCCGCGGATACACCGACCGGATTCCACAGCAGTTCCTTCTTCGCGCCGTCGGCGTGCAGATGGGTGCTGAGGATGCCGGTTTCGGCATCGGCCTTGAGTACGACCGCGCCGGCGCCATCGCCGAACAGCACGGCAGTGGTGCGTTCACTCCAGTCGACCATGCGGGTCAAGGTTTCAGCGCCGACCACCAGCACGGTTTTCGCATCGCCCGACTTGATGAACTTGTCGGCGATCGAGAACGCGTACAGGAAGCCCGAACACGCGGCATTGACGTCGAACGCGCCGCAACCGTTGGCGCCCAGCCGCGCCTGCAGCAGGCAGGCGGTGGACGGGAAGATGATGTCGGGCGTGGTGGTGCCGACGATGATCAGATCGAGTTCGGACGCGGAGACACCGGCCGCTTCCATCGCGCGCGTTGCCGCGTGGAACGCGAGATCGCTGGTGGTCTCGCCCTCGGCAGCGATGTGACGCTCGCGGATGCCGGTACGGCTCGCGATCCATTCGTCGCTGGTGTCGACGAACTGGGCGAGGTCGTCGTTGGTCAGCACTTTCTCGGGCAGATAGCTGCCGGTGCCGGCAATGCGGGAATAGATGCGTTCGCTGGTCATCTGCGGAGCGGCCCTCGCGTCAGGCGCATGTTCGAAAGGCGGCATCCCTGCCGACGGCAGACGCAGCCGCCCGTCAGAGACGGTGGCTGCGCCCGGTACATCGTGCGCCCGCCAACGATCTGGCGGACAGCGGGAATCAGTCTGCCTCGACGACGCGCGTCTTCGGCTGGATCACCTGCTTGCCGCGGTAGTAGCCGTCAGCAGTGATGTGGTGACGGATATGGGTCTCACCCGTCGTCTGGTCGGTCGACAGCAGCTTGGCACTGAGCTTGTCGTGCGCGCGACGCATGCCACGACGGGACGGGGTGACACGGGATTTCTGCACAGCCATGGGAATTGCTCCAACAGGTTCTAGTTGTTTCGATCGTTCTTCAAACCCGCCAACGCCGAAAACGGGTTGACGCGTGTCTCTTCTTCGCTCGACACCGGCCAGTCGCGTTCGATCGCTTCCGAGCCAGGCGCGACGGGAATCGCGGGTATTGCCAGAATCAGTTCGTCCTCGACCAGCGCGACCGGCGACAACGCACCATCGCCTTCCAGCAGCAGCGCCTCGTAATCGGGCAGCAGGCCGGCCTCTTCCGCTTCGTCGCGGATCAGCCCCAACCGCTGCTCGAGATCGAGCGGCCACACGAAGCGCTTGAGCGTCCGCTGACACACCAGCGGCAAAGCCGCCTGGATGCGCAACAGCGCGGACGGTTGCTGCAGCGCGTCGCGACCAAACTCGATCGAGCAGATCACGTCATCGCCTTCGACATCGGCCAGCAGGTCGCGCAAGCGCGTCAACGACGCCAATGGCAGACGCCCGTCGAGGCGAGCGCCGCCTGCGACCATGCGCCAGGCATCGACCAACTCGGGCATGTGCGCGGACATAGCCGCCGAATGTTAAAGAGGCGATGGCGCACTGTCAAACTGCGCTGGGCCCGGTGCGCGACAGCGCGGCGGATTTGCCGTTGCCGCACTCGACCGGGCAGACTGGCCCGCCGCGCCACAGGACCCGCCGCTTGCAGCCGATCCCCAGCCTGCTGCTGGCCATCTGCCTGGCTGCGGCCATTGTAGTGGTCTGGCGTCATCACGTCCGGCGCAGGCATCGCGCCTACGCGCGCGTGCTCGACGCCGCCGACGCCCTTGAGGCGCGACTGCGTATCGCACGCGCGCAGATCGGCCCAACCGGCGGCGATCCAGTGCGCGATGCCCTGCAGGAGATGTTGCGGCAGAGGCTCTGGCTGCAGCAGCACGGCGCGCACGCGGATCTCGCTGCGCTCGCAGCAATGGAGGCGTCCATCGCGCAGGCACTGGCCCGCATAGACCGGCAGCTCGCCCAACTGGCACTGGCGCGCGCCGGGGGTGGTGCATGAGCGCGCCGCTGATCCTGGGTTCGACATCCGCCTACCGCCGTGCCCTGCTGGACCGCCTGCGGCTGCCGTTTACCTGCGCACGGCCCGCTGTCGACGAGACACCCCGCGACGGCGAGGCCCCACACGCGCTCGCGGTCCGGCTGGCGCTGGCCAAGGCCGAGGATGTTTCCATGCGGATGCCCGGCGCCTGGGTGATCGGCTCCGACCAGGTCGCCGCGCTGGAGGGCCGGCCACTCGGCAAGCCCGGCGGTCGCGAGGCCGCCATCGCACAATTGACCTCGATGTCCGGCCGCCGCGTGGTGTTCCACACCGCCCTGGCACTGGCCCAGACAGGACAGGCCACGCTTGAGCCCAGGACCGCACCGACGTCGTCTTCCGCACGCTCCGCGCGGACGAGATCGCGCGCTACGTCGATGCCGAACAGCCGTTCGACTGCGCGGGCAGTTTCAAATGCGAGGGGCTCGGCATCACACTGTTCGACGCGATCCACAGCGAGGATCCGACCGCACTGGTCGGGTTGCCGCTCATCGCCACCGCGCGGTTGCTGCGCGACGCAGGCTACGCCCTGCCCTGATCAGCGCTCTTCGAACGGTGCGAAGCCTTGGCTATGGAGCACGTCCAGCCGGGCTTTCGCCTGTTCGCTGCGGCCGAAATAGATCTCCTGCAAGATCGCATCGTCTACGGCCGGGTACTGATCGCGGATCGCGGCCGCAGTTTGAACGCTTCGCTCCGCCACCTCGCGCGCCTTCTTGGTCATGTGTAGGGCATTGAAGGCGCCCAGAATCAGCACAACCATCACAAAGCCCCGGAGCAGACTTCTCATGGATGGCCGCATTCCCTGCAGAGTGAGCGCCACAATGCCGAGCCAGCCGATCCAGAACATGGAGGAAAAACTCACGTAACGCGATACAAAGGCATGGTCGTGACCGAAGTCGGCGACGCGCCCCAGCGCTGTAAGCGCCGCCGCGCCCAGCGAGAAGGCCATGCAGGCCAACCAGAAGCGAGCCCGTTGATCCCTTCGCGACAGCAGCGTGCAGGCACAGCCCGAGATCAGGGCGAGCACCGTCAGCCACGGCGCCAGGCCTGTCGCGAAGCGGGCGACGCTGCTGCCGATGTAGTTCAGCACATAAGCCGCGAAGTCCGCGGGCGCTGGCATCTGCAACGCGGTGCTGCCGGACGCGATCATCACGATCGCAATTGCGGCCAGCGCCCAAGGCGCGGCCAGCGCCAAGCGCCGGCGCCACGACAGGACCGGACACACAAGGATCAGGCCTAGCGCTACCGGCACAACGGCCAGCCCGGTACTGAAACTGGTGACCGCCACCAGCATCGCCAGCAGCGCGACTCCGTTGTCACGCCAGTTTGGCGCGGGCCGCGATAGCACTGCCAGCACGACAGCGCATCCAGCCAGGCACAGGAATACGGCGACCTGCCAGCCCCATTGTGTATTTGCCAAGTGCCCGGGATGCAGCGCAAAGCCCACCAGCGCAGGCAACAGCCAAGCAGGCGCCGTATCCGGCAAGGCGCGCCGCATAGCGCGCAACATCAGCCATGCATAGATAGCCAGCAGCGACCACGCGAGCACGCAATCGAGCAGAGTCTGCCCGCCGGACAGCCACGTCGTGCCGAGCAGCAGCGCATACGCGGGGAAATGCAGGTGGCTGCCGTCGTGCATGCGCAATGCTTCGGACGACAGGAAGGCGCCGCGCTGCCATGCCTCGTACATCGGCACCAGATCCAGATGATCCCAAAGCATCATCGGCACATGCCAGGCCAGCGTTGCGGCAAGCAACAGCAACGCCATACCCCAGGCCATTCCAATCGTCGCCCATCCGAAACCGGCGGCGTCCCGCATCCTTGCTTCCATCAAAACCCCCGTCCTTGCGCGAATTCTAACCGGCGAGACGGAAGCGTGTCGGCTTAACGTGTCGCCGGCGCGACTTTGATCGGCTGCTCGGCCCAGCGCTCGACCGAGCCGTCGTTGCCTCTGATCTCCAGCCCGAGCCAATGACGGCCCGGCCCAAGTGCGGACGGATCGACCATTGCTGTGAATCCGATGTTGACGCCCACCGGATCGCGCGAAGCGCCGGCCAGGAACTGCTCGACGATCCAGGGGTTGGGCGCGCCGTATTGCGCCTCGGCGACCGGCACACCATCGAGCGTGACCGCGATGGATGCGATGCCGCTGCCGTCCTTGAGCGCCCAGCCACGCATTTCGAACGGCGCGTCGACGCTTGCACCCGCCACGGGAGTATCGACATAGGCGATCGCCGGCGTCACGCACTCGCCTCCAGCTGCTCCCACATCCGCATCGAACCGCGACAGGATGAAACGCTGCGCGCCGCGATCCGCATTGACCACGCGCGAAACCGGCAGCGCCCCCATGCGCGCGCAGACGGCCTGGTAGCGCTGCAGCAGGGCACTGAACTTCACGTCATTGGCACCGGTGACCAGCAGGACCGGGCGCCCCGAGAGTTCCGCGCGATCATCGAGCTGCAGGTTCCAGAGCTGCAGCTGGGGCGCGCGGCCGTGGTGTCGGTTGAGCGGATGATCGAGCACGCGGATGCGCGGATCACCGAGTGCGAACCCGAGTTCGGCGCCGATCTTGAAGTTGTCGGCGACGAGCACCGTGTCGGCCGGCATGGCCGCGAGTTCCTCGCGTACCGCGTCGGCCAGCGTGTCCCAGCCGGCGAAGTTCGACGGATACCACTTGAGCCCCGCACTGCGCTCGCGCACTTCGGGCGCCGAGACGGCCGCGTAATAGCCGATCACCCCGATGAAGCCGAGCGCCAGCGTCGCCCACATCGCGATGCGCAGCCAGCGCGGCCAGGCCATCAGCACGAATCCGACCAGCGGCAGCAATGCGAGATAGCCCGGCAACGGCCAGTGGAAGCTCGCGCGCTCGGTGTCAGCGACGAAACCCAGTGCGAAGAATCCGAGCACCATCAGGCCGCCGGATATCGCGAGGAAACGCGCCGCGTCATCCTGCGCCCGGCGCAGACGCCACGCCGCGATCAGCAGCGCGGCGAACAGCAGCGGCGTCACCATCACCGCCTGGATCACGATGAACTGCCAGCCGTCGGCGTGCAGCGCCCAGGGATGCCGATCGACCATTTGGAAGCGCAGTCCGGCTTCGGCGTTGTCGACGTTCCACACCAGTAGCGGGATCCACGCTGCAGCGCCGGTCGCAATCGCAATCCACACGCGCGGATCACGCAGGGCGTCCCGGCCCTTGGCGATTGCGAACAGGGCGACGATGCCGACACCGATCACGGCGATGAAGCGGTAGTGGCTCAGCGCGCCGAGCGACAGACCGAGCGCAAGCAGCAACGCACCGCCATGGGTCACCCCACGCAGCAGGCGCACGCCGGCATCCAGACACAGCACCGTCGCCAGCGCCAGCATCGCGTCGGGCAGCGCCATCACCCCGAGCGACCCGAGCAACGGCAGCAGCAGTGCGGCGCAGCCCGAGAGCCATGCCGCCTGCGGATCGAACTCACGCGCGGTCAGGCGCACCACCAGCCACGGCACCAGCGCCGAGATTGCGATGAAGGGCAGCCGCACAGCAAGCAGACCATCGCCGAAGACTTCGGTACCGATACGGATCAACCAGGCCGTGAGGCCCGGCAGGTCGGAATAGGCGAACGCGGGGTGCTGGCCTTCGAGCCAGTAGAAGGCCTCGTCGACGAACAACGGCAGGCGCGCGGCAATGGCGAGTTTGAGCAGCACGATCGCCGTCCACAAAACGACGAACACCGTGCGAATTTCCATCCGCCGCATTGAACTCGACCTCGCTACACTCGGGGGGACCGCCGAAGGAACATCTACATGCCCGACCCGACGACGCCCGCCATGCTAACCGACACCCAGCGTGAAGCCCTGTCGTCGTCGCTGGCCCAGGTGAACCGGCTGGTGCTGGGCAAGCCGACCGCGGTGACGATGAGCTTCGTCGCCCTGCTCGCCGATGGCCACATCCTGATCGAGGATCTGCCCGGTCTCGGCAAGACGACTCTGGCCCACGCGATCGCCGCGACAGTGGGCCTCGATTTCCAGCGGGTGCAGTTCACGTCAGATCTGTTGCCGTCGGATGTCGTCGGCGTCTCGGTGTACGAGGGCAGTGCGCGGCGCTTCGAATTCCACGGCGGCCCGGTGTTCACCAACGTGCTGCTGGCCGACGAGATCAACCGTGCGCCACCACGCACACAAAGCGCCCTGCTCGAAGCGATGGCCGAGCAGCAGGTCACCGTCGACGGCACCACGCATCGCCTTCCCGATCCGTTCTTCGTCATCGCCACGCAGAACCCCGTCGACCTGTCGGGCACCTATCCCCTGCCCGATTCACAACTCGACCGCTTCCTGCTGCGGCTCACGCTCGGATATCCCGATCGCGATGCTGAGCGCGCTCTGCTGTCGGGCAGCGATCGCCGCACGCTGATCGCCGAAACCGTGCCGCGACTCGGCGCCGATGATCTGCGCGCGCTGCGCCAGGCCGTCGCGGCGATCCACGCCAGTCCGGCGTTGATCGATTACGTGCAGGCGCTGATGGGACGCAGCCGTCAACATCCCGGCGTGCGCGTGGGTCTGTCTCCACGCGCAGGCTTGGCCCTGTTGCGCGCGGCCCGCGCGTTCGCGCTGCTGCAGGGGCGCGATCACGCCCTGCCCGACGACGTGCAGACCCTGTTTCCATTGATCGCCAGTCATCGCCTGGTCGCCGAGGCCGATGCAGCCGGTGACGGCCTGGCGGCCTCGATCCTGCAGGCCGTGCCGGTCGACTGATGCGCGTGTTCGCCGGCCTGCGCCGTCGTGTCGAAGCCTGGGCGCATCCGCGTCGGCCGGAAGCGCTGCCGGTGCGCCTCGACCGCAAGCGCATCTACATCCTGCCCACCGGGTTCGGCGCCTTCGTCACGGCGCTGTTGGTGACGATGGCGATCGGCGCGCTCAACTACAACAACAATCCGGCCCTGCTGCTGTGTCTGCTGCTGGTCGGCGCGACGCTCGCCAGCCTGCTGTGGACCCAGCTGCAGCTCAGCGGACTCGAGATCCGTGCAGTACATGGTGAGCCGGTGTCGGCCGGCACGCCGATGCCGTTGCATGTACACGTCGAAGCGGCGCCCGGCCGCGAGCGTCGTGGCTTACGGGTCGCCCTGGCCGACAGCGCGGCCGTGCTGTCGCTGGACGACAGCGGCGGCGAATCGACAGTGACACTGCCGACCGTGCGTCGGGGCTGGTTGACGCCGCCGCGGTTGCGCATCAGCACCACGCGCCCGCTAGGTCTGGCGCATGCGTGGTCCTGGGTCTGGCCGACGGCGCGCTTTCTGGTCTATCCCGCACCCGAAGCGTCCGGTCCGCCGTTGCCACATGGCGGCGGCGATGAGGCGCAGGCCCGGCTCAATCCCGCCGGCGAGGAATTGCATCATCTGCGCGACTGGCGCTCGGGTGATGCGCCGCGGACGATCGCGTGGAAGGCCTCGGCGCGGCGCGATGCTCTGATCGTGCGCGAGTTCGAGCGTCCGCAGGGCGATGACCTGACGCTGGACTGGCAGCAACTCGGCGCACTCGACCCCGAGTCGCGGATCCGCCGGCTCGCGCGCTGGGTCGACGAGGCGGAACGCGAGGCCGTGCGCTATCGACTGCAGCTGCCCGGCCAAGCTGTGATCGGTCCGGATCGGGGCGCCGCGCATCGCCACGCCTGCCTGCGCGCGCTCGCGCTGCTGCCGGACGCCGGCTGATGGCACGCACCTCGCTCGCGCTCGATACGCTTGGCCGCCGCTGGACGCTGATCGCGGCAGGCCTATGCCTGCTGCCCTTGCTACTGCAGTTGCCGATGCCGCTGCCGGTGGTCATCGCGGTCGCAGGCGCGATCGCCGCCGCCATGGCTGCACGGGGCGCGGCCCCCGGCTGGCTGCGGACCGTGCTCGCCCTCGCCGTGTTCGGCCTCGTGCTTGCGCAAAGCGGCATGCATGTCGGTCGCGACACCGGCTGCGCGCTGCTCGCTGGCATGCTCGCGATCAAGCCGTCCGAACTCAGGACCGTGCGCGATGCCCGCAGCCTGCTCGGCTTCGCCCTGTTCGCACCGTTCGCGACCTTCCTGCTCGATCAGGGCCCGCTGTCGCTCGCGCTCGGCTTGTGCGGCGCGGTGCTGGTGCTGGCGGCGCTGGCGCGGGTGTCGGAACAGGAGTCCGGACTGCCCGCGGCGGGCGTGCGCCATGTCGCGCGCATCGGCACGGTTGCGCGCCTGATTGCGATCGGCCTGCCGCTGGCACTCGCGGCGTTCTGGCTGTTCCCGCGCCTGGCGACACCGCTGTGGGGCATTCCCGAGCGCTCCACTGCGCGACCAGGCTTGTCGGACGAGATGTCGCCAGGCGACTGGATCGACCTCATTGCCGACGATACGCCGGCCATGCGTGTGACCTTCCGCGGCGCCGAACCCACGACCCGCGACATGTACTGGCGCGGCCCGACGCTGACGCAATACGACGGCCGCACCTGGACGGCGTCGCCGTGGCTGCGCAGCCTGCCGCCGGCAACGGTCGAGCATGGCGCGCCGACCTGGGAATACGAAATCGCGCTGGAGCCCACCGAGCGGAATCTGCTCGTTGCACTGGAGATGCCGCTCGAACTCCCCGACGGCATGCGCGCCGCACACGAATACACGTTCACCAGCGAGCGCAGGCTCGACCGGGTGACCCGCTGGCAACTGCGTTCGGCACCGCCGGTCCGCTTCGAAGCCGATCTGCCTGATTCCCTGCGCCGACTCGCTTTGCAACTGCCCGCCGACTTCAACCCGCGTACGCGTGCGCTCGCGCAACAGTGGCGCGCCGAAACGAACGACGACGGGGCGCTCGTCGCACGTGCGCTGGCATGGATCCGCAGCGACTTCGCCTACACCCTCACCACGCCGCTGCCCGGCCGGCACGCGGTCGACGAATTCCTGTTCGAGTATCGCGCTGGCTTCTGCGAACATTTCAGCTCTGCGTTCGCGGTGCTGATGCGCGAAGCCGGTATCCCGACGCGCGTCGTCACCGGCTATACCGGCGGCACCCGCAACCGCTACGGCAACTACTGGATCGTCCGGCGCATGGATGCCCATGCCTGGAACGAGGTGTGGCTGGAGGGCCGCGGCTGGGTGCGGGTCGATCCGACCGCCGCAGTCGCACCCGAACGCATCTACGACACGTTGGAAGACCGGCTCGGCGCGGGCGGCGGGGCCGACGCCCTGCTGCCGATGGCGGATCTTGGCGACTGGGCACTGCGTGCCTGGAACGACTTCGTGCTGGGCTTCGACGCCGCGCGCCAGCAGCGCATGCTGCAGCGGATCGGCTTCGAGAACATCGACGCCCGCGGCCTCACCGCGCTGTTCGCGCTGAGCGCGGCGCTCGCCCTGGGCTGGATGCTGTGGCTGGTCGCGCGCACCGAACGCGAGCGCGACCCCCTGCTCCGCGCTTGGCATCGCCTCGGCCGCCGTTACGCGCGCCTCGGCCTGGGGCGGGAGCGCCACGAGCCTGCCACGGCCTGGGCCAGGCGTGTCACGGGCGCACGGACGGGCGAGGATGCGCTGCTCGCCCTCACCCACCGTTTCGTCGCGGCCCGCTACGCTGCGCCAGCGTCTGATGCGACGCTGGTGCGGGCGTTGCGCGCGCACCGTCCAGCCCGGGAGACCACTCGATGACCGCCCTTCGCCTGCTGTCCATTGTCGCTGGCGCGCTGCTGCTCGGCGCATGCGCCTCGCAACCCAAGCCGCTGCAGGGCGGTTACCTTGAAGCTCTGACGCCGCATGCCGCGGTGCAGGGCGAACACACCGGCGCGATGGTGCGTTGGGGTGGCCGCATCGTGCAGGTGGAACCGCGCACCGACGCGACCTGCTTCGAGATGATCGCCACGCGCCTGACCGCGACCGGTCGCCCCTACTGGGCCAGCGACGACACCAACGGCCGCTTCATCGCGTGTCGCGCGGGGTTCTATGACCCGGCAGTGTTCGAGGTCAACCGCGAAGTGACGTTCACCGGGCGCATCGCCGGCTATGACTCGCGCCGCGTCGGCGAGTACGACTACCGTTTTCCGCGCGTCGAGGCTGATGTGGTCTATCTGTGGCCGAAGCGCGAGCGTGTCGACGTGATCACGCGCCCGGCGCCCTGGCCGTGGTGGGGATATTGGTGATTCTCTTCTTGTAGGAACGCGCTCGCGCGCGATGCGCCGTGCAGGGAAGGCCCATAGCGCGCGAGCGCGCTCCTACAGGGTCACGCCGCTGTCCCAAAGCGCCCGAGCTGCGCACCCGCCAGCAGGTGCAGATGGATCTGAAACACCGTCTGCCCGCCGTGCTCGTTGCAGTTCATGACGATACGGTAGCCGTCGTCGGCAAACCCCTGCTCTTTCGCATAGCGCGCAGCAGCGACCGCAAGGCGACCGATGATCTCGGGCGCGTCTGTCGGCACATCGTTGAGCGTGGCGAAATCCTGTTTCGGCACGAACAGCACGTGCACCGGCGCCTGCGGCGCGATATCCCGGAACGCAACGACGTGGTCGTCCTCGAAGACGATATCGGCCGGAATCTCGCGCTGGATGATCTTGTGGAAGATGGTCGTCATGGGGACACCGTGATTCGTGATTCGTGATTCGTGATTCTTGAAAGCATATCCCCGCATGCCTCGGTGACTCGCCTCTTCCAACCACCGCTTTCAACGGACGAATGTCCGGTCATCACCAATCACCGATCACCGCCCTCAGGCCACTTCGCTGCGACTGCCGAATGCATGCAACAGCGTGCCACGATCGACGTACTCCAGTTCGCCGCCTAGCGGCAGCCCGTGCGCCGGACGGCTCGGGCGCACGCCATGCTGGCGGGCAATCTGCGCCAGGTAGTGCGACGTCGCCTCGCCTTCGACCGTCGGATTGGTCGCGATGATCAGTTCCTGCACCTCACCTTCGGCCAACCGCGCGCCGAGCAGGTCCAGTCCGAGTTCGTGCGGACCGATGCCGTCGAGCGGGCTCAACCGGCCCTGCAGCACGAAGTAGAACCCGCGGAAGCCCGTGGCCTGCTCGATCGCGAGCCGGTCTGCCGGCGTTTCGACCACGCACAACGTCTGCGCGTCGCGAGCGGCGCTGCTGCAGGTCGGGCAGACCGGTGTTTCGCTGAAGTCGCGGCAGCGCTGGCAATGGCCGATTTTCTCGACCGCCTCGGCCAGCGCCAGTGCCAGCCTCGCTCCACCCTCGCGCCCGCGTTCAAGCACGTGATAGGCCATGCGCTGCGCGGACTTCTGTCCCACGCCGGGCAACACGCGCAAGGCGTCGATCAATTGTTCGAGCAGGGAGGACATTCTGCTGGTGATTCGTAATTGGTCACTGGTAATTCGCGAAAAACGAAAGCGTGCGCGGCCCGCCTTCTCGAATCACGAATCAACGCAACTCAGAACGGCAGCTTCATGCCGGGCGGCAGCGGCATGCCTGCCGTCGCTCCGGACATCCGCGCCTTCGATTCTTCATCGACCTTGTTCGACGCGTCGTTGAACGCGGCGGCGATCAGGTCTTCGGCCATCTCCGGGTCCGACAGCACGCTCGGATCGATGCGCACCTTGCGGCATTCCTTGTTGCCGGTCAGCGTAATGGCGACCATGCCGCCGCCGGCGCTGCCCTCGACTTCGAGACTGGCGAGTTCCTGCTGCACGCGCTGCATGTTTTCCTGCATCTTCTGCGCCTGCTGCATCAACTGGGCAATGTTTCCACGCATCACTGAAATCCTCGTTCTTCAAAAGGGCGTATCGAATCGGGCACCAGTTTGGCGCCCTGTTGCGACATCAGCCGCTGCACGTCCGGATCGGACATGAAGCTGTTTTCGGCATTGGACTGGCGCGCATCGCGCTCGCGCGCATTGCGCTCGTGCAGCGTCACGGTTTCGCTGGCGACCGCAGTCTCGAAGCGGATCTGCGGCGCGCCGCCGAGCGGGCCTGCCAGCGCCTCGCAGAGCTGATGGACCATGATCGGCGCTTTCAGATGTTCGTCGGCTTCGGGCAGCGCGAGCCTGAGCACAGCGCCATCGAGCGCGACGAACGCGGCACTCGCCGCGAGTTCGCGCACCGGGCCACGCAAGGGCAGATCCGCAACGAGATCGAGCCACTGGTGCGCATCGAGCGTTCGCAGTGTCGCGGCAGCAACCGGGGGTGGCGCGTCGGCTCGCGGCGGCGCAGCCGGCGGCATATGGGGAGCCGGGGCTGTGCGCGCAGGCTGATGCGACGGGCGCGCGGGTGGCGTTTCGACGACCGCGCGTGGCGGCGTCGGCGTCTCGTGTACGGGCTGCGGTGGCGGCGCGGCTGTACGCGGCGCAGGTGCAGACTCGGGCGCCGCCTGTGCAGCCAGCGCCGCACGTGCCGCCGCAGGACCGCTCGCGCGATGGCCGCTGCCCGCAGCCGGCGCCGCAGCGCCATCCTCGGCAGGACGGAATGCCAGCATGCGCAGCACAGTCATCTCGAAGCCCGCGCGCGGGCTCGGCGCGAGGCCGACATCGCGACGTCCGTTGAGCGCCATCTGGTACCAGAGCTGCACCACTTCCGGACGCACCGCCGATGCGATCGCATCGACATCGACGCCGTCACTTTCCACCGAGACTTCCGGCACCAGCTGCCGCACCTGGATGCGATGCAGCGCCTCGGACACCGCATCGAGCACGCCGCCCCAGTCGGGCGAGAATTCGGCCAGGGTCGCGACCTCGGCGAGCAGCGACGCGCCGTCGCCATCGGCCAATGCGGACAGCAAGGCGCCCACGCGTGTGCGGTCGACACTGCCGAGCATCGTCGCCACCGCTGCATCGCCCAGCGCACCGCCCTCGCCGCCCGCACCGGTATAGGCGATCGCCTGGTCGAGCAGCGACAGCCCGTCGCGCAGGCTGCCGTCGGCGGCCTTCGACAGCTGGCGAATGGCGCCCGCCTCGACTGCGATGCCCTCGGCTTCGAGGATCCGCGTCATCTGGCCCTGGATCTGCTGTTCGTCGAGCCGCTTGAGGTTGAACTGCAGGCAGCGCGACAGCACGGTCACCGGCAGCTTCTGCGGATCGGTCGTCGCCAGCAGGAACTTCACGTGTCCCGGCGGCTCTTCCAGCGTCTTGAGCAGCGCGTTGAACGCCGACTTCGACAGCATGTGCACTTCGTCGATCAGGTAGACCTTCACCCGGCCGCGCGAAGGCATGTACTGGGCGTTGTCGATCAACTCGCGCACGTCGTCGACGCCGGTGTTACTGGCGGCGTCGATCTCGAGCAGATCGATGTAGCGGCCTGCGTCGATCGCCAGACAGGTCTCGCATTCACCGCAGGGATCGGACGAGGTGCCGGTCTCGCAGTTCAGGCTCTTGGCGAAGATGCGCGCGATCGTGGTCTTGCCGACCCCGCGGGTGCCGGTGAACAGAAAGGCGTGATGCACGCGGCCGGTTTCCAGCGCATTGGTCAGCGCACGGACCACGTGCTCCTGGCCGACGAGCTCGGCGAACCGCTTCGGGCGCCACTTCCGGGCGAGGACGAGATAGGACATCCCTGTATTCTGCCACGCCCCCAACGGTTCCTTGTGACCGCAGGCGCCGCCGGATAGAATGGCCGGCCCGCGGCGTCCAAACGCCGCTGCGAAGCGCCCAGGCGCCTCGCGAAGGGCCAGTTCTGGAGAGGTGTCCGAGCGGTTGAAGGAGCACGCCTGGAAAGTGTGTAAGCGTCTAAACCGCGCTTCGGGGGTTCGAATCCCCCTCTCTCCGCCAGAAACGCAAAACGCCCCCTCGTGGGGCGTTTTGCGTTTCTGGCGGAGAGAGGGGTTGAGAGAACCCCCGCGGGTTCGACGGATTCGCCCGGAGCGAATCCGGACAGCCGAACGGCTGGCCCCGCAGGCGCAGCGCGCCGTAGGGGTGAGGCCCATGGATAGGCCGAACAATCCGCTCGTTGCTCAGACCGTTCGCCCCATCCCGGACCTTAGCGGAGATCAAAATGGATCCCAGCGTGACCAGACATTCGTCTGTTGGAGGCCGCTGGGATGACGACTTGGTACTCACACGCTTGTTCGGAGACACGTATAGCTATTCCTTGAGCAGTGATGCCTCCCCTACAACAACACGTTCACGCATCAAAGCGTATCGCTGCACGACTCAAGGGTCCGCGCCCCCAATCCTCATCCGGCGCCCGCCCGCATCGCATCCCACCCGGAGATCCGCCATGCTGACCCGCCGCCTTGCCGCACCGCTCCTCATGTCCATCGCATTGCCGCTGTCCACATTCGCCATGGCCCCAACTTCCACGCCGCAGGACACGCCCACCACCGCCGCAACTGCGGCAGCCGCGCCTGTCGAAGGCAGCTGGCGGCTGGTGTCGTACGAGGTCGAGGTGAAGGCAGACGGCGAGACCTTCCCACCGATGGGCGACCATCCCACCGGCTACGTGATGTTCGCCCCCGAAGGCCGCGTGTGGTTCGTGCTGACCGGCGAAGGTCGCGAGCCGGGTGAGAGTGCGCAGGAAAAGGCGCGCCTGCTGGAAACCGTGATCGCCTATACCGGCCGTTACCGGATCGAGGGCGATACCTGGATCACCGCGGTCGACGTGGCCTGGAACCCGGCGTGGGTCGGCACCGAGCAGCGCCGCCAGTTCAAGCTCGAAGGAGATCGCCTGCAGGTGTTGACGCCGTGGCGGGTCATGCCGAACTGGGCCGACAAGGGCGAGACGCGCAGCATCATCACCTTCGAGCGCGCACGCGAGACGCGTTGAGCCCCGACGCGACGGACTGGCGCAACGTCGATCCGCCGCAGCGCACGCGCTGCGACACACGACAAACAGTTGCAGATACCGGAAAAGGTGATGACCCCGCCGACTGACCTCGGCGCCCGCATCGACCGATACCGTTGCTGCCTTCCGGCCCTGGCGGGATTTTCGATCTAGCGTCGCGAGGGGCCGACGGGGCCACCATAGAGACACACACCGGGCTTTGCGCCCGCCCCCGCCATGACGACGGGACGCGGAGTCTAGCAGGCCCGCGGCGACTCGCCTATCCGCCGCACCACATCACGGCGCGCCGATGCGCTCGACCTCGGGCGTGCCGGCCTGCTGGCTGAATCGGAACGCGTAGGACAGGCGCACGGCGGTCGGCGTCTCGATGACGTTGTCGGCCTGGCAGGCGTCAGTGCTATCGAAGCTTTCGGGCGCCACGCACAGCAGTGCGGGCGCATAGGTCCATTGGCGTACGGCGGCGAGCGCTGCGTCGATGAACCCCGCGACTTCGATCCCCGCAGGCGCTTCGCACGTCGCATCCGTCCGGGCCGCGGCCGCAGCCACCGTGCCCGTCGCGTCGATGGCGGCATCAATGCACACCACGACCGGCGCGAGACGCAGCGCCAGCTGGTCCGCCGGATAGATCGGCATTACGGCCGGCGTGTCGAGATTGGGATGGATGAAACGGCGGTTGCGCTGCATCGCCATGCGCCGCGTCTCCGCGGCCGGCTCGATCAGCGATGCGCCGACCGCGCCTTGCGGTGACGGTTCGGGCGGCTGGAGCGGTGCGATCGGCGGCGCCGAGGCGCAGCCGACCAGACCCGCCATGCAGACGAGCCACCCGACGCGGCGGATCAAGGCACCGCCTCGCCCGGCACCAGGGCCAGCGCATCGGGCTCGCGCCCGGTCTTCCAGTATTCGAGAACGTTCCAGTGGCGCGTATCGATCACTGCAATCCGATCCGCGCCGCTGATCGCGACATAGGCGCGCGGTGCGTCCGGATCAACGACTGCGCCGATCGGCAGCGGCCCATTGCCGAGCAGTGTTGTCTGCAACGCGGCATCTTTCGGCGCCAGTGCGACCGATGCCACCGCCCGGCGCGATGCGGCATCGAACACCGAGAGCGTCGCGGCAGTCGCGTTGGTGACCAGTGCATGGCGACCATCGGGCGTGAACACGACACGGATCGGGAAACCCGCACTCGGCAGCGTCGCGATGGTGTCGAGCGAATCGGGGTCATGCACGGTCACGGTGTCGTCGGCGCGATTGGTCACCCAGACGCCGCCATCAGGCGCGACCGCAATGCCTTCCGCGCCAGCGCCCGCCGGCCGCTCCTCGGTTGCGTGCATCGTCGCCAGGTCCACGCGCACCACGGTGCCGGCGCGAATCTTGCTGACGTACGCGAACGCGCCGTCCTTTGACACCGCAACCATGTGGCCGATGCCGTCGCCAACCTCTGCGACGCCCGTCACCGCGCCGCGCGCGATATCGACGCGCAGCAGGGAACCGCTGGCCTCGGTGGTGACCAGTGCGTCGCCATTGGCGAGCAACGCCAAGCCGTGCGGGCGCCCATGTATGCCCAGATCGATGGCGCGCGTGTCGCCATCGACGAGGTCGATCACGGTCAGCGCGTGATGCGCATCCTGGTGGCCGTAGGTGGTGACCACGGCCGTGCGACCATCATGCGAAACGGCGATTTCGTGCGGCGCCGGACCGGTCGCGTATTCCGCAAGACGCGCGCCGGTCGCACGGTCGAGCGCCCAGACCGTGTCGGCCGCCTTGTTGCCGACCAGCAGCCGTGGCGCTGCGTGCACGCCAAACGTGATCACCAGCAACAACGCTGCCAGCACCAGCCGCCTCATGCATCACCTCCGCGTGGCGACTCCGGGTGCAGCCAGCCGGCATCGCCGTCGACATAGCGCTCGTGCTTCCAGATCGGTACGCGATCCTTGATCTCGTCGATGATGTATCGGCAGGCGTCGAACGCCGCGCCGCGATGCGCGGCGGTCACGCCGACCCACACCGCCATCTCGCCGATCGCCAGATCGCCGATGCGATGCACGCACAGGGCCGCGCACAGGTCGAACCGTTCGCGCGCCTCGGCGACGACCTTCGCGCCCTCGGCCTCGGCCAATGCAACATAGGATTCGTAACGCAGGCCGCGCACCGGGCGCCCGTCATTGTGGTCGCGCACCCAGCCTTCGAAACTCGCGAACGCGCCTGCACGGTCGTGCTGCACGCGGCGGCGCAGCGGCGCCAGATCGACCGGCGCATCGGCCAGCCAGAAGTCTCGGTCGTGCATTTCAGCCTCCGCTGACCGGTGGAATGAAGGCGATCTCGCTGCCGGCCTGCAGCGCATCGTCCCAGTGCGCGAATGTGCCATCGACAGCGACGCGCAGGCGATCGACCGGCAACGCAAAACCATGACGCGCACTCAACTCCGCGTACAGCGCTCGCAGATCGGCCGCATCGGTGGTCCAGGTTTCCTCGCCCTGCCCGGCGGCATCGCGCAGGCTGGCGAAATACAGCACGCGCACCGCGCTCATCGCGCACCGTCCGCGATCGAGCCGACATCGCGCTTGCCGCCGCGCTTGCCGACGAGCTTCGCCGGGCCCAGCACGATCGCGTGCGACAGCGCCTTGCACATGTCGTAGACGGTCAGCGCCGCGATGGTCGCGCCGGTCAGTGCTTCCATCTCCACGCCGGTGCGGTGCGTGGTCTTCACCGTGCATTCGATGCGCAGCTCGCGTTCACCCTGCCAGTCGATCGCGACGGCGATGCCGTCGATCGGCAGCGGATGGCAGAACGGAATCAGTTCGTGCGTGCGCTTGACGGCCATGGTGCCGGCGATGATCGCGGTATCGACGATGCCGCCCTTGGCGCTCTTCAAACCATTGGCGTGCAACTGCGCGGCGACATCCGCGGGAAAGCGCACGCGGCATTCGGCGCTGGCGACGCGCGCGGTCGTCGGTTTCGCGGACACATCGACCATGGTCGGTCGGCCGGCGGCGTCGATATGGGTCAGCGCTGCGGGCGCCTTTGGTTTCGTGCGGGCCATGCGCCTGCGTCGTAACTGCGGAACCTCAGATGGTACCGGCCCCGGTGTCTGGCGTCCCTTGATGGAAGACCATGCGCCAGCAGCCGTCGGCATCCAGGCGCCGCCAGGAACTGCCTAGCGAGCGGCGCACGTCGCCATCGGCGTCGCGACGCACGGTGTACAGGACGCGCGCGACATCGGCGCTGATGCGTTGCACGCGCATCGGCAGCGCCTCGTAGGCGACACCGGATTCGTCCGGCAATTGCGCCAGGACTTCAGGCTTGCCGAAGACCGCGCCCGACGCGCCGATCTCCAGGAAGTCCTCGGCGATCAGACTGTCGAGACGCACACGGTCGGCGCGGACCACCGGATCGAGCAGTGCACGCTCCAGCGCTTCGAGATGCGTCTGCAGAGCGTCCGCATCCACACTCAGCCGCCGACCAGAAACATCTCGACGTGCTTGCGCGGTGCGCGCACGCTGCCGCGCAGTTCGCTGTAACGATCGGCGCGACGCGACCACAGGTCGGCCAGCCGCGCCGAGAACGCAGCCTCGCCATCGCCGAGCCAGCTGCGCATCGGCTGGCCGCTGCCGGAGAACAGGCAGGTGTAGAGGCTGCCGTCGGCGGACACGCGGGCGCGCTGGCAGTCGCCGCAGAACGGCGCGGTGACCGAGCTGATGAAGCCGATCTCGCCAGCGCCATCGATGAAGGCGTGGCGCTCGGCGACTTCGCCGCGGTAGTTCGCATCCAGCGCGCGCAACGGCCAGCGGGCGTCGATACGCGCATGCAGTTCACGCGAGGGCACGACGCGCGCGCGATCCCAGCCGTTGCAGGTGCCGACATCCATGTATTCGATGAAACGCAGCACGTGGCCGCTGCCGCGGAAATGCGCGGCCATGCGTTCGACCTCGTGGTCGTTGACGCCGCGCTGGACGACGCAATTGAACTTGATCGCCGAGAATCCCGCGCGCTCGGCTGCGGCGATGCCGGCGAGGACGTCTTCGATTTCGCCGCGTCCACCCGACAGGGTGCGGAACAGTTCCGGATCGAGTGCGTCGAGACTGATCGTCAGCCGCTGCAGACCTGCGTCGCGCAGGGCCTGCGCGTGGCGCGCCAGAAGCGACGCATTCGTGGTCATCGCCAAGTCTTCGATGCCCGGCACCTTCGCCAGGCGTTCGACCAGCGCCGGCAGGCCCTTGCGCAGCAGCGGTTCGCCGCCGGTCAGACGCAGCTTGTGCATGCCCAGTCGCGCGAAGCCGCGCACCAAGGTCTCGATCTCGTCGAAGGACAGGCGCCCGGCCTGGTCGAAGCCGTAGTCGTCTGGCACACGATCAGCCGGCATGCAATAGCCGCAGCGGAAATTGCAGGCCTCAATGACCGACAGACGCAGGTCATGCAGCGGGCGTCCCAGCCGGTCGAGCGGCGCCTGGGGCGGATGTGGCAGGGCGCTCATGGGGCGAAAGCCTGGCCCATCGCGGGTGGACGCAATGCGAAACGTGCGCCTGGCCGCGCGATGCGCTGGCCGCGCGCTTCCAGCGCGGCGCCGTCGGCTTCAGAGGTGTAGTGATAGAGCACGCAGCGCGCGAGCAGGTCTCGCGGATACTCCCGCTCCAGGTCGGCAATGCCGCTGTGTGAGGGATTGCCGTGCAGACCGCAGTCGTGGGCGACGAGTTCGTCCTGATCGGCGAAGCGCGCCAGCATCTCGGGAATCGGCCGTGTATCACCGCTCCACACCAGACTGCCCGGAAGGCGCAGGCCGTAGGCGGTTTCCGGCCAGTGATGACGCACCGGAAACACTTGCAGTCGCACGCCCTCGTGCCAGAACGCATCGCCGACCGGAATCAACTGGAACGCATCCCAGAAGTTCGCGCCGCCTTCGGCCAGCACGTTTGGATAGTCGCCCACCCGTTTGTGCAACAGCGGCACCACCGGCGCCGGCACGTAGATCGGCAGGCGGCCGCGCCGCGCGGGGTCGAAGTAGCGGTCGACGAACAGGCGCTCGAATCCGGCGACGTGATCCAGATGCACGTGGGTGACGAACAGCGCCCGCGGCGCTTCGCCGTAATGGTCCAGATACGCGGTCAGGCCTTCAGCGCCGCAGTCGATCGTCAGCCACGGGGCGCCCTCGCGCTCGATCGTGGCCATCGGCGAGCCGAGCGACACCGCCGAGGCATTGCCCACGCCCTGGAAGCGCAGCGCCCAGTCGACACTGGCCGTCATCAAGTGCCCCGGCTCCACAACGCGTCGTAGGACCGCCGCAGTCGCGCGAAGTCCTGCTCGACGTCCGCCTCCGGTCGCGCGCCGCGCAACTTCAGCAGCGAACGCTTGAGCCGCGCGAGATTCTGCTCGCGCCAGCGGGTTTCAGGAATGCGCAGGCGCCCGCGGTCCAAATCGATCAGCCAGCCCTTGCCGACACCATCGAACAGGATGTTGTGGGCGTTGAGATCGGCATGGTCGAGACCGGCGCGGTGGAAGCGCGCGATCAGGCGCCCGGTCTGCTCCAGCGGCGCATCCACAGGCGCGTCGACCATGTGATCGGCCAGCGAGCGCACGTCCGGCAGCCGCTCCATCAGGATCCAGGCGCGGTAGCCGAGCCCGCGGCGTAGATAGCTCGCGGCGATCGGCTGCGGCACCGGCAGATCGCGCCGAAGCAGCTCACGCAGCAGGCGGAATTCCACGAAGCTGCGCACATGCTGCGTACCGCGCCACAGATGCTGATCGCGATTGAAGCGCCCGACCATGCCGCCGCGCAGGTATTGCCGCAGCACGCAGGGCCCGTGCGACGCATCGATGAACCACGCGCCGCCGCGGCCGCTGCCGTCGACGCGCTGGGCGCGTTCGCCCCAGGCTGCGGGATCGAACCAGCGCGGATCGGCTTGCCGCAGCTGCGTGCCGTCGAACAGAATGGCCCCGTACATGCCCCCCTGTCCGCTCGCGCGATCGCCCGCCGGTATCGGCGTCAGGCTCTCGGCGGGATCGAATCTGCTCATCGAAGCGAGTCTATCAAGCCTTGACGCCCGCCCTGCCCGGTTCCGACACCTCGACACGGGTTTCCAGCCCTGCGTGCGTGCCACGTTCGATCTGTCTGCTGCGCCTGTCCGCGCTCGGCGATGTCACCCATGTGCTGCCGCTGATCCGCACCCTGCGCGCGGCCTGGCCGGATGTCGCGCTGACCTGGGTGATCGGCAAGGGCGAGCACCGTCTGCTCGAAGGCCTGCCGGGCGTGGACTTCGTGGTTTACGACAAGAAGACCGGCATCGCCGGCATGCGCGCGTTGCGCCGTGAACTCAAGGCGCGCCTCGGCGCAGCCGGCCGGTTCGACGTGCTGCTGCAGATGCAGGTGGCCGCGCGCGCGAACCTGCTGTCGGCGTTCATTCCCGCGCGCAAGCGCGTGGGCTTTGATGCGGCGCGCTCGAAGGATCTGCACGGGCTCTTCGTCAATACGCGCATTCCCGACCGTCCCGGCATCCATGTGCTCGACGCGCTCGGCAGCTTCTGCGAACCGCTCGGTTTGCGGCAGGACCGCGTCGAATGGGAAGACATGCCGGTGCCGGCCGAGGCCTTCGAATGGGCGCGCGCGCAGTGGCCGAACGACGGCCGTCCGGTGCTGATGATTTCACCGTGCTCCAGCCACGTGCGCCGAAACTGGTATCCCGACCGCTACGCGGCGCTTGCCGATCACGCCGCCAATGCCGGCTGGCGCATCGTGCTGTGCGGCGGTCGCAGCGATCTGGAGCGTGAGACGACCGACGCGATCCTCGCGGCGATGCGCCACGACGCACTCGATCTCGTCGGCAAGGACACGCTCAAGCAACTGCCGGCCCTGTTGTCGCGCGCGCAACTGCTGGTCACACCGGATTCCGGGCCGATGCATATCGCCAACGCGATGGGCACCAAGGTGCTGGGCCTGCACGCGGCCAGCAACCCGGAACGCAGTGGCCCCTATTCCGACCGCCGCTTCTGCGTGGACCGTTATGACGATGCCGCGCGCAAGTTCCTCGGCAAGCCGGCCGCGGATCTCAAGTGGGGCACGAAGATCGAGTTCGATGACGTGATGGCGCTGGTCACGGTGGAGGATGCGATCGAAGCCTTCGAACGCCGTCGCGCCGACCTGGAGCGCGCCTGATGGACCCGATCGTCGCCGGCCTGCTCGCCACCCTCGTCGGCGCGATCGTCGGCGGCGGGGTCAGCTTCCTGCTCAACCGGCAACTGCACGCGCAGCAGCTCGAGCGTCTGCGCACCGAACACAAGACCGAGTTCGCCGCCGAGGACACCGCCCGGCATTTCCTGTCGCACCGCGGCTACACCGACCGCTCCTTCGACGTGCTGCGCAAGCACCTCGGCGGCTTCGAGGACGACGAACTGCGGCGCATCCTCGTGCGCGCCGGCGCGGTGCGCACCTATCGCGACGACGGCAGCGAGTGGTGGCGGCTGCTCAGCCGCATGGACGAGTACATCGAACAGAAGGTGCGGCGCGCGGAAGTGACGGCTGCCGACTGAGCCTCAAGTCGGGGTCTTGCCGCCCCGGTAGTCGGCGTAGGACTTCTCTTCGACATAGGCCGAGCCGAGCGCCAGATTGATCGCCTTCTTGATCCGCGCGCGCTCGTCGTTCTCGAAATAGACGCTGCGCGCCAGCTGCACGAAATCCTCGCCGAACTCTCCAGCGCGCTCCTTGACCCGCACCGCGTCCTCGATGTCCCACAGGCGCTCGTTGACCGCCTTGAGCTCGGCGCGCAGCCGCACGATGTCGTGGCCCGCGGCCGGATGGGCCATCCACGTCTGCTCGAGCGCGCTCAGCTCGGTCCGCACGTTGGCAAGCTTGGCAGGATCGTCCATCCGCTCGGACTTGATCTGCAGGATCGAGAGCTTGTCGAGAAGTTCGCCGAAGGACACGGGGACGGAGATTTCGGACATGGACAGCGCCGTGGAGGTGAACGGGCTTGCCAGTGTAACGCCGCGCTTGTCGCCCACGCAGAGCGCCCGTATCATTGCGCCCCCGGCAGCCGCGAGGCGATCGGAGACCATCTGGAGAGGTGGCAGAGCGGTTGAATGTACCTGACTCGAAATCAGGCAGGCGTTTATAGCGCCTCGGGGGTTCGAATCCCCCCCTCTCCGCCAGATTTAGCGTTAAGTGATTGAAATTAAAGCCATCCTTCGGGGTGGCTTTTTTCGTTCCCTACTTCCATCCCACCGTTGACTCTCCTGCTTGCGCACTCGAAACTTTCCAGCCACCAAGGAGGGCGGTATGCAGCAAGAATTCACAGTGGAAGTAATGGAAGAGCCGGCGGACTTCGACACTCTCTTGCGCGGGACGCGCTACCGGCTGTGTCGCGAGGGCGACAAACGTGCGGCGCACTTCCGTGCATCCGCGCCGGCGCAGACCTATGACAGGTTCGCCTCCTATCTGGATCAAGCCGAAGCAGAGAGGGAAAGCGGTAACCATGATCTGGCTTGGTCCCTCCTCGTAAGGGCTGTAGAGATCGCATCCTTTGAGCAGGGCAAGGCTGAAGGTGTGTTCTTGGCAGAAACGAAGCCGCTGAGCGATCACATGAGTGTCAGCGGGAAGGCTGGCGCCACAAAGCAGGCTGCAAGGAAGGTCAAGGCGACTCGAGAGATCTTGGATGCAGTGCTTGAGCGGCATGCCAGTACGCCGTTTGCTTCTGAAACCGAGCTCCGCGAGGCCATGCGCCTTGCAGGCCGCAAGACAGGCTACTTCGTCTTCAACGAGTTGAGCGACGGAAGCTACAAGACACTTCGCGCGAACCCTGAGGTCGCACCTATTCTTGATCATCTCGCTGGGATCGTCGGGGGCCTCAACGGCCCCCGACACCCGGTCAAACGTCCTCGCCGTGACGATCTTTGGCGAACCGTGTCAATCCAAACGTCCGGGCCTTCCCGGGAGCCTGGAAGCGAATGAAGTTGTCGATCTTCGTCAGGTAGCGAACAGCGCGAGTCAAGTAGTCCCACATCTGGTCGTCGCTGCGCGACAAAGTTCCAACGCCGCAGCGAACGTAGGCTTCCTTGCGCTTGTTGCAGTTGAAGAAGAACCCCTTCCCCCGGGTCGTCACCTCCTTCCACTGAGCGCCCAGTGCATCGGCGATAACAATGTCCTGGCGGACCTTCTGTCCATCGAAGAAGATGGCGAAATGGAAGTGGAAGCCCTTCTCGCATCCAAATTCCATCTTCCAGATGTAGCCGATCAGGTGCTGAGAGAAAGGACCGGTACGGAGGTACTTCAGGAAGGCGTCTCGATGGACTTGCGCGTCCTTGAAGGTGATCGCTTGAGGGTGCATTCCCTCACGCGGACCGTAGAGGGAGTAGTACTCAAGGTCCAGCCGGATGGCCAAGACCTTCGAGTGCTTAGTCCGGAGCGCCTCCAGAAGACCGCTAGCGCTACGTGCATTCGCACGCTCGCAACGCCGAAGGTTGCTCAAGCGGCGCTGGACAGCAGGACCCTTGCCCAAGCGACGGATCTGGGCGACTGCCCGATTGAACTGCTCAACCTGATCCAGGTGCAGCCGATCCCCTCCGTACCAGAGGTGCTTGGCGTACCGCTTGAAGACGGTGTACAGCGGATTGCACCGCCGCTCACTGAAGCGACGGTCGATCTCATGGAAGTCGGCCTTCGCGCAGATCAGGAAACTGGCGCCCAACGGGGTCGCGCGGATGTGGGGCCTCCCCCGCTCCACAACGATCTTCCAGAGCGGCCCCTTGGTACGGAGCACCTCGCCGACAACGTCCACGATCCGCTTGAGATCGTGGGTGCAGCTAAGCTCGTGGGTGACCACACGCGTGCCATCTTCCGCAGTCGCGATGGTCCAGTCGGACAGTGTGGTGATGCTCTCGCTCATGTCTAGTTGCCTCTTTCGTTACTTGATAACTAACAACGTTCATTCCTACGACGATGACCCGATCGAATCGATCGAATTCATCAGCATTCGTGGACTTCACGTCAGGAATAAGGTGGGGTATCAGGCTCGCGAAGCCTGGCGAGTTAGCGTCGCGACCCCTCCCGTTCCTCAGAGAGGCTGAGAAGAAATTCATTGATCTCGTGCTCGTAGAACCGAGTCGACCGACCGATTCGAACCGGCTTAGGCATGCTCGGCTGATAGCGAGCTGATCTGCTGTCGAGCAACTCGTACAACGTTGACCGACCGATGCTGAGGCGCGCCAGCACCTGCCGGATAGACAGCATCTGAACAGAGAGACGTTCAGTGTTTTCCACGGGTTTTTCCCAAGCGACGAATCTTGGGAGAACCGTAAAGATCGCCTCTGGCCGAGGCCACGAGCAGCGGCCGCTGTAAAAATTTACACCGGCTCCGGGCTTTGTCCCCATCCAAAAATCAATGGCTTAGATGACTGGGGGAGCTAGCCTTTGAGGCATGCGGAGCTAGCTTCGACCCGCCGCTCTCCCGAGCGGCGGGTCTAGCGGACAAGGGGCTGCAACTATTCGCGTTGCTTGGTTGCTCGATCGATGATCAATCGGACGGCGATGATTGCCAGGCTGGCTACAAGCTGCTCCAAATGGAAGAAGCCTTTCGGTTGAAACACGCTGAACCTCCGTGTGCGGCCTTCGCCGCATTGCGAGAGCACCTGCCCTCGGGAAGGTGATATGCGTTTGAAAACGGTTTCAATCGACGGGCAATCGTCCACAGCTCATCCGGCCACTTATGATCGCGCTGGGGAGGGACCGGAGCGGATGCCGGCCCTTGGTCTCATCGCCAAGATGGCAGGGGAAAGAAATGAAGCGTCTTTTAATTGGCTGCGTTGTCGCAGCCGTGCTGAGCGGGTGTGCGTCTTCCAGCGTGGTTGTCGGAACGGTCCGCGCGCCAATCGATCCGGCGCAGGTGCAGCTCTATGTCGAGCCGCCCGCGCACTACGAGAACGTGGCACTCCTACAGGCAAGTAGCGAAGCGTCGTTTGCGCTGACTCAGCAGCAAAAGAGCAACAAGACGATCGACCGGATGAAGCAGGAGGCTGCCGACTTGGGCGCCAACGGGATCCTGCTGCAGGGCATCGGCAAGGAATACGCCGGCAGCGTCGGATCAGGGTATGCATGGGGAAACCGCGGATCCGCCTGGGGCTTAGGCTCTAGTGCAGCGACCTACAATCAAGCAGGCACGGGCATGGCGATTTACGTCTATCCGGCTTCCGTGATGCCCACCCCGCCGCCTGCACTTGGAGGGCGCGGCGCGATCGAGGCTCCGCAGGCCCAGGCGCCCGCACCCTCAGTCCAGCCGGACCAGCCCGCTATTCCGCAGGCAGACCAGCCCACCGCCCAGCCCCAGCAGGCCGCGCCGCAGTCGTCCAGCCAGATGCGATGGAAGCCGCGCGGCACCTGATTGGCAGCACCGCCTTTCGACGACCGTCTACTTATCGGGTGCATCAGCGCAGAGTCGACTGACAGCGCCGATGTCCAAAGGCCGTTCGACATCCCGAATTTGTTAGCTGCAGTGCCGTCGGACTTTGGCGGTATGGATAGGCGATGTACCAGGCCATCTGCTAACAGCTAAGCAAGTCACACAAATTTTACGGAGCAAGGCATGGACGAGACCTCTCTGAATTTCGGCGCGGCACCGCGATACACCGCTTCACCGGGTGACAGCCCCGAGCGACTTGAGACCGAGATCATCACAGGTTTGATCAAAGCGCATCGGGCAGGCGAGTCGAGCCTGAGCGCTCTGTGCGCGGGGGCCGCCACTACCCCTGGGATCTGGCAGAACGTGATCTCCGGTTTACAGGCGAAGGGGCTCTCTGTAGAGACCACCAATCCCACGGAGCCTGGTGTTTTTATGCTTACGGTGAGTGACCCGAGCGACCGATTTCCAGCGCCTCCGATCTCGTACGGTTAGCGCGCACCGCCATCCTTCGCCCCTCTCGTCCGTCAAGGTCGGTTGCCGCGTCGGTTGACTGCCATACGCCGAACCGGGTTTCCCTGACATCTAGCTGACGGGAAGGCCCATGCAGGTTCACCTCGCAACATGAGCATCGTGTACCCACAGCACGTGCGCGCGTCCCGCCGTCTCTTCCTCCTTGGTAGTTGGGTGGCGGCAGGTTCGCAGGTTCGTCCGGCGCACGCTGCTTCTCTCAGAGGGAGTCCGCACGTGATCGTCATTAAGGAATCCGGCAACGGCCGATACGAGGTCTATGCGGAAGACCATCACTGGGAGGCCTTTCCGGGTCCATTGGGAGCGATCCTCACCGCTGAGGGCCTAGCGAAGCGCCTCGCGCCGGCGTGCGGCGGCGAGGTCACCATCGAGACGCCGTGGGGCAGTAAACAGGTGCGCGCGTCGGTCTAGGTGTCGCAGGGCTCGTCGTCGCGCTGGATCAGTGCGGTTTGGTGGCCACGCCAATCCCCACGGACTCCATCTTACGGAGCACTTTCCGCAAGCCGTCGTGATAGTCGGCAAGCGCCCGGTGGGCAATCAGGTACTCCGCGCCGTAGATGTCTTCCTTGCGATTTCGATCGATCAGGGAGACCGCACGCGTCTCAAACCACAGACGCAAGGCGCCGAGTTCGGCGTCGACGTCAACGTAGCCGAGGCCTTCGCAAAAATGTTGATAGGCCTTCGGCGATGACAGCTCCGGCCCATCGTCCCAAGCTGGAAGCGGCGCCGCTACCGGGGGCAACGCGTCGTTCTTGGCGCCCCTCGTCTCGAACAGGGCGAGCAGTTCGCTCTCGAAGTTGGAGAGGCCTTTTAGAACCTCGTAGTGCACCAGCACCGGGTCTCGCGTGCCGATCATGCGCGCGCCGGCAGCGTTCGTCGAACGAACCCATAGCTCCATCAGCACGCATCCGATCGAAGCATCGATTCCGCCCCACGCGATCGCGACGATTTCTGTGGGGTCCGTGGCATCTGGTGTTTCCGAAGTCATGCCGCCTCGCGATGTTCGTAGTAGGGGTGTCGCTTGTCGTCGAAGATCGCGTACAGCGCGGCGAGGTTGCTCGGGTCTGGATTGAGCCAGGCGTCGAGGTGCTCGGGCTTGATGTTGATGATGGTCCGGTCGTGGCCAGCGGCGGCTACCTCGGGTTCGGGCTCGTCGGTGATCGCGGCGAACGACAGCAGATCCGGCTCAACGCCTTTCGGGTCAATCCAGTGCGACCACAGGCAGGCGATCAGCATGGGCTCGCCGGTACGCGGTACGAACTCGAGCACGCGGTTGCGGCCGTCGATCTCCACGTTCTCATAGAAGCGCTCCGCCACCATCACACCGTGCCGCACGCCGAATTGGCCGCGCCAGAACCCTTCAAGGTTGTCGCGCCTGGCGTTGTACGTGCCCGGATATTTCACGTCGTAGTCGGCAGGCTTGCCCGCCGGCCGGCACTGGTAGCGCATCGGCTTCACCACACGCTGTCCGCCCTCCGAGACCATCACCGGACAGTAGATGCCTGGGAAGACGCGTGCGTCGGATGGCTTGAATTCGGTGCGCTTCAGCGAAGCCATTCGCGCCTTCGCCGCGTCGACCTTCTTGGTGCCGATGCGCACATCCTCTTGCGCCTTCTTTGTGACCTTGGTCTCCAGCTTTCGCTCGGCATCGGCCACCCGCTTTCGCTGGGCGAACATCTCCTGCTCAAGTTGCGCGATCGCCTCGGCATCCGCCGCGCGCAGGCTGGCCTGCAGCTCCGGCGGCCCGATCTCCATCAGCTCCCGAATCAGCGCGCGCGGCGCCTTCGCCATCGGGTTCAGGCCACGATCCCACCAAAATGTCTTCACGTAAGCGTCGACGTCCATCACCACGCCGGGGAAGTGGCGCTTGAATGCCTTGAACTCGGCGTACACCTGGGCGGAATAGCACATGGGTCGGGTCCTATCGATCGGCAGCGGCAGCGTAAGCCCGCCTGGGTGGCGTCGCAGTCAATTCGATCTCAGCAATGGAGGCGAGGCAGATCAGTGACGCGGGTCGTGTAATTAGGCGAGAGCAGGTTCTGCCGCATTCCCCACTCGGGGCGTTCCTTCCAGCCCGTAGCGCCTAGACCAGCAACGCCACGGCCGAACTTACGGTTGATGCCATCCAGGGTGGCCATTAGTTGCGCATTGCCCGCGACAGCAGGAGTGAACAGGTCGCCTTGGCGGTCCTCCGGGCGAGACAGGTCCGTCAGGGTTACGCCGGCCTTCTTGTAGCCGATGCCTGCCTTCAGCATTCCGCGGAACAGTTGCCGAACGATAGAAAGGATCAGTCGCGAGTCGTCCGTAGCGGCTGGCATGTTGATCATTCGGCTAGGCGCGTGCTGCGGAAGCTCAGCACGGAATCTGTCGCTCAGCGCGAAGATGCCCACGGCGCCGGCCACTAGGCCATCCCGGCGTAGCTTCTCGCAAGCCCGCACCGCGAAGGTAGCCAAAGCTTGAGCAACGGCCTCGTGGTCCTCAACGCGGTCGGCGAATGAGCGGCTGACCATGATCTGCTGTTTGTCGGGCGCAACTTCCTCCAGCTCGATACATGCATTGCCCTGCAGTTCGCGCTGCGTGCGAGCTAGCGTCACCCCGAACTCCCCGAGGATGGTGTCGGAGGGAGCGTCTCGCAGTTGGGCAGCGGTGGTGATCCCCATGTTGGCCAGGCGCAGCCCCCACCGCCCCCCTACCCCCCACAGATCGGTTGTGGGAAACGTGGCCAATACGCTTGCGCGGACTGAGGTGTCTGTGAGATCCACGACGCCTGCCCCTGACTTCGCAGCCTTGTTGGCAGCTTTGGCCAGAGTTTTGGTCGGCCCGATCCCGATGCAATTCGGTATGCCAGTCCAGCGATGCACCTTGATGCGCAGTCGATGGGCGAAAGCTTCGCGATCGCAGATCCCGGTCATGTCCAGGAACGACTCGTCGATGCTGTAGACCTCGACCCGCGGCGCCTCATCTCGGAGGATGCCCACGACGCGCGCGCTGATGTCGCCATACAGCGCGAAATTGGCCGAGCGCATCTGGAGTCCATGGTGCTTCACGAGGTGCTTCAGTTCGTGGGCGGGCTGGCCCATCTTGATGCCCAGTGCCTTCGCCTCGGCCGTTCGCGCAATCGCGCATCCGTCGTTGTTCGACAGCACCACGAGAGGCGCACCGCGCAAGCGCGGCTGAAAGATACGCTCGCAGCTCGCATAGAAGTTGTTGCCGTCGACGAGGGCGAACACAGTCAGGCGACCAGCGGCACGATGCGGTGCGCACCATCGAAGACGGGCGCGCGGAGGATGCGGTATGCGTCCCGGTCGAACTGTCCGGTGCTGCCGCGGATGCGACGGGCCGCAGTGAGCGTGGTTGCACTGCCCAGGTACTGCCAGTCGCGCACGACGTGGTACTGGCGCATGTCGGTGCCACGCTCCTCCAAGGCGATGGCGCCATTGAAGGGCCACGCGGCCACCTGGCGATCTTCCAACACCAGACGCAGGCGCTCCTCGTGCTCGCCGACCGTCTCGCCGCCATGACACGCGCCGGCGCACTGCTTGAGCATTGCCCGGAAGCACGGACGGCCCGGCGTGCCGCGCTCGATGCCGAGCAGCGTGTAGCAGAGCCGGTTCTCGTCAGCGAGGCGGCGCAGCGCGGTCATAGCTGCGCGCGGGCTGGAATGTAGGCCGTACAGAACCGGCGCTCGAGCCGGGTCAATTTCAGCGGAGTTCACCACGGTCACTTTTCCGAGGTGCAGCGCGATCGAGAATTGGCGTGTTGTGCGGCGGAGCTTGCGGTTGTAGAGCGGATGGGTGGCTTTGATCATCTGCGCTTCGAGAAGCTGGGCGCCGATGTCGCCCGCCGTGCGGATGTGACTGATGCGGCGAGACTGCCGCAGGAGCCTGGCCTCTTCGGGCGTACGGAAGTGGTCCATGACTCGCCCGCGGATATCGATCGACTTGCCGATGTAGAGCGGGAGCACGTCATCCTCAGGCCCCATGAACGTGTAGACGCCCGGCGCGCGCGGCAGCGCGTCGATCTCAGGGCGCAGGTGCTCTGGGTACTCGTAGAGTGCGGCGGCTTCCCGCCTGCGATCACGGACGGGCCGCACGGGGCACCGATGCACGCTTTACCTGGCGCGCAATGCTGACGACCACGAACACCTCCACCTCAGTGGTGGCCTCGATGATGATCGGAGGCACTTCCGGATTGGCCGAGTGCAGCTCGATATGGTGCTCGCAGATGCGGAGGATCTTGCAGGCTGGCTGGTTGCCTTCCCAGGCCGCCATGACCAAGCTGCCACTCTGCGGGGTGATCGATCGGTCGACCACAAGCAGGTCGCCATCGAGGATCCCAGCGCGCGCCATCGAGTGCCCGGCAGCTTTGTAGATGTATGTGGCCAACGGGTTCCGCACGAGAAGCTTGTTGAGGTCCAGTTCGTCCTCAAGAAAGTCTTCGGCCGGCGATGGAAATCCGAGCATCGCGGGGACCGCGCCCAGCGGGAGATACAACGGCGGCGAGTCGACAGCGGCGTAGCCCGCGAACGACGCGGGGAAATCGATCAGGGTGAACATGGAAAGGCTCCAGCGACGGTGCGCAAGGTGCCGTTACGCCGTCTCGCGGGATGAGACTAGGGCTTACTCTCAAAGGGCACATGAGCTTCAACCCGACATCGCGTTCCAACGCTATCGCTCCGCCTACGCCCAGCGCATGCTGCTGTTCACCTGTAGGCTTTCGCGCCGGGGGCTATACCCAGAGGACTAGCCGTGGAAGATGCAGCGCAAGAGCGTTACGTGTTCTTGCGGTTCGCCGAGGCGGACGCAAGCGAGGCGCTCAACCTCGTGCTGGAAGCGAAGACCGAAAGCCGGCCCCTCATCCAACGCACTCTTCTTCAAGTTTCTGTTCTTGCGTACATGCGTCCGTTTCGCTGGGCCAACTCTCGCTTCAGACAGTCAGATGGATCGCGGCCTTACAGGATCCGATTGGAAAAGCTCGCATATGTCGCGGAGGAGCATCTCGAGCTTCACGAGATGCTCGAGTCGTATCGCGACTCTGCCTATGCCCACACTGATCTGAAGGTGAGGCACCCCACGCTGCGCTTCTGGGAGGGGCATCGCTGGGAATTCCCCATCGCGTTCAAGCCAGTTGACCGCGCTCCGCTGAATCTGCGAATTCCAGCGCTCCAGAGGCTTTTCTCCTCGCTTCAGAGCCAAATTGAGGATGAAATTCAAGCTTGTGAGACCTCGTTCAAGAGTCAATACGGTGCTTCAGCGCTCGTAGATGGTCTCGATCCTTAGGCGTAGGTAGGCAGTGGCCGACGCCGTCGCAGCCCGTGCGACCGACGCGGGGATGATGGCCGGCATGCCTTCCAGACAAGCCACCAAAGCCGCCCTCCGCCGCTCTCGAGAGCCAAGGGTGATTCCACCCGCCGGCCTAGCCGAAATGCCATCGCTCGGTGATTCGGTCTACAACGACCGGGGCTGGCGCAACCCGCTACGCGGCGAGCACTTCGATCGGTCGTTGTGGGAGGCCTACAGAATCCGCGCCGACTCAGCGCCTGCGCTAGCCAGCGTGCGGCTCGTTGACGACGGGACCTTCGAAGTGAGCAGCAGCGCAGCCTTCGCCAAGGTGGCCGACCCGCAGGCAGCCTTCGAGCTGGCGGCGGGGTGGGCAATGGCGTCCTTGGATCGCTAGCTCGTACACTCGCTCAAACGCCTTTTCTGCACGGAGTTCAGGTCGATGCGCGCCTTAACGCTTGCGTTTGTCGTTCTGGCTTCGTCTGCTAGCGCGACCACGCCTTCGCTCTGGATCTACTCCTACACGAGCCTCGACGGCTTGCGAACTTACGTGAGCCGTCCGCCTCACCCCCATCTCGTTCAAGGCGAGGTGCGGATGATCCCGAACATGAAGGCCGCAGCGCAGTACCCGGTCGTGCAGACGCGGCCGCGCGCTGAATTTCGTGGTTACTCCTGCACCTCCGACTGCTCAGGCCATCATGCGGGCTATGAATGGGCCCGCACGCGCGGAATCAGCTACAACGGCTCCTGCAGCGGAAATTCTCAGTCCTTCATTGAGGGTTGCTGGGCATGGGTCGAAGAGCAGGCCCAGCGGTAGGGTGCCTAGATTTGCTCCCTAGCTTCCGCATGACGATCCCTGCATCACCGCGTAGAGCACCAACTCGCCGCTAGGAGCGAGAGGGAGCGCCGCCTCCTGTGAAGCCTTTAGCCGCTGTACGATCTTGGCAATTGATCACATGGACGTTGACATGGGAATCCTGCGCATCTTCAAGCGATTGGCGGCCTTCCCGGACTCGAAGCGCCTCAACGAGCGTTGGTGGCACCGTCTGGCCAACGTCGGTTTCGTCGGGCTACTCCTAGCGTTGCCTCTCACGATCTTCAAGATGGTGGTCCTCGACCAGCGAGCACAGTGCTTTCGGCACAGAGTCGAAATGGATCTAGCCGGCCATACCTCCACCTGGGACTGCAAATCCGGCCTGATCGAGTTCGCAACTGCCGCCCCTGACTGGCACAAGGAGTGGCTGCTCGGGCTCCTCATCATCTTCGTACTCCCGCTGCTCGTGTACTCGCTCGCTTACCGCGTCGCGCTGTACGTGGGCATGGGCGATCGCTGGAAGGCGTCATGACTCAGGCCCAGATTTGGACGGCTGTGCTCTCGGTTCTCGGCAGCTCGATCGGCGCTTTCGTAGCGGTGAAGCTGGCCTACGGCAAATTTCGCAGCGAGCGCCTCTGGGATGCGCGCTATCACCAATTCACAGAGATCCTAAACGTCGTCCACCAGATCGAAGCGGCCGCAGATTTTCGCTTAGCGATGCTTTCGCACGAGCCAACTCGTGTCGACGGATCGGGTTCGGATTCCGCAAGTCGGGCGGAACTTGAACGGTTTACCGCCATCGCCGGACTACTGCATGACAACGAATTCTGCGCACGCATTAACGAGCTGGACTACCGCCTTTGGCAACGTGATCGCGCCCTTGTAGACGACCTTCGCGGCGAGGTAGACGAGCTCATGCGGGAGACCGCGCAGCGATTTCATGCCAACGAGGTTAGGAACTTGGCGATCGCGGCACGACACGATTTACAGGACATCGCTCGGGCTTCCATCGGTACAAGTAGAGTGCCGCGGTGGCTGGTCCGCCTCTGGAATGTCGTTGCACGCCTCTTCCTAAGAAGCGGCAGCGGCCGCAGATGGCCAGATGATCCTCAGGCTTAACCAGGCGATCTCCGAGCGCGGGCCTCACTGCCCCAAGCTGTGCTCGTAGCCAGGCGCGCGCAGCAGCAGGATCTGGAACTCCGCACACATCTGAAGCTTGTCCTGCAGCGTTATGAGTTCGTCTGGATCCTGTCCCACCATGTCGCGGCGCAGCTCGCGGTTCTTCCATTTCAAGGGTTCGACCATGGAGCTTTCAAACCGCCAGCCGCCGTCATGGACATAGGCGTTACGCATGTGCCGCGCCATTAGCAGCGCGGGTGCGTTGGCGAGCTCATCTTTCCGCCGGTTGCGAATCGCGAAGCCCCAGGTGTCATGGATAGACGAGATCACCATCTGTCGAGCGACTTGCTTGACGACCCGATCAGCCCAGGGAGTCAGGTCACGGCATTGAAAGATGAACCGATAAGACGTCCCAGAGCTGTCAAATGGCAGGAAGGTGATCGCGTCTTCCCTTACGTGAAGGGTGTGCACCGCTCCAGGCTGCTCCGGTTCTGCCATGAGCCGATAGCCCGCGAGCGCGTGGAAAAGAATCTGGCGGCTCAGGCTTAGCGCAGCCATCGTGCGGTCCAGATCCTCCTGCTCAGTCATGCCGCGTGCCAATCCAGGCCCGGCGGGCCGACGTCGGTATGCTAGCCGAAGCCCAACAAACCGTAATATCTCGCAGCGCCAGGCGCGCGGCCGACCCTTGCGGCACCATCTTCGCCGCACCGCCTGCGCTGGTCCGCTGAGTCTCACCCCACGCGACAACCGTCCAGCAACCTTCAGCCCTCACAGAGGAGGTGGGGAATGAACTGGAGCATGGTTCTACTAAGAGGGGCACGGCTGCCGGCGCTGGGGGTCTTTGTCGCGCTGGTGATCATGTGGGCGGCCGGCAACATGCAGGCCACGCCACTCGGCGCTGAGGTCTTCGAACCCTTCCGCTGGGCGGGCTTGGCCGCTATGAGCTTCGCTGCTCTGTCCTACAGCCACTTCATGTACCGCCTGATCCGCTGGCAGCGCAATGAAGGCGACCAGGGGTGCGACCGCTGCGGTGGCCCAACAGGCTTCCTGCAGACAGGGCGTGTGATCCGCGGAAACCAACTCTCGGACTTCCGGCGCTGTTACAACTGCGGACGCGCATCGCCGCAGGAGTGATCCCGATGGACATTTTTGAAGTGGAGTTCCCTTTCCATCGTCCACGGCGTGGCCCATTTCCGTGGAAGCCAGGATCGCGAATGATGACCTGCTTGGCGGAGTTCCAGAGTCATCTGGAAGCGGACGGCATGGGACGCATGTTGTTGAATCGCGTTAGCGTCCATAAGCCGGGCACCTACCCAGAGCGTACGTTCTACACGCGAACCTGGGTGGATCCCGATGGAAATGAGTTCGGAAAGCCGGACTTGAAGATCACCGCCAGCTATCGGTTCAAGCGTCTCTGCTCCGGTTACGGGAGGCTTTTTCGACTCAGCACTCAGGACCACTACTACGGACTTCCGGCAATGAAGATCCCTTGGCTGTGCTCTGAATGCGTTTGCGATGTAGATGTAGAAGATGACGACGCCACTGTTTAGTGAGACCGAAGCGGCGGAACGCTTGGGAATCAGCAAAGCGACCCTTGCGCGCGAGCGCATTGCTGGCCGTGTCTGCCCCATCAGAATTGGGACACGCATCATCCGATACACAGACGAGATCATTGACGAGTATTTGCAGCAGTGTCGTACCCCTGCGAACTGCGGCGACGGTAAAGCTATTCGGGTAGCTAGGTCAGCGACCAACAGCCGTTCCGCCGCCAGCATCAAACAAACCTTGTCTCGCAGTGACGCGCACCTGCTGGCACTCAGAACGTTTCGCAAAGGCCGTTGATAGCGTGATTCGACGATGAGCACGATCTGGCAGCCGGACCACCGCACTCGGGGGGCGCGGCGGCGATTGCGTCTGATGTCCCCTGCCAAGAGGCGATGAGGTGAAGTAACTGAGTGAAAACCCCGCTCGGCTGCCCTGCTCTCCTAGCGCTCACACATGCTTGTCAGCGGAATTGCCGCACCTCATGCTCTGAGCCCACCAACCGAGAAACATGCATGGACGCCGGAATGACCATCTCATTAGGAGGTGGCGACAACGCCGCCGCTTGGGCGCAAGCGTTTATGTCCGCCGCTGCTGTTCTTGTAGCGGGCCTGCTTCCTTGGTGGCAGAGGTACGTGGAGAGCCGGAGAAGAACCCGCGCGATGGTCGAGCTGATCAGCTACTCAACCTTCCCGGCGACACGCCTTCTTGAGTACTTCGAAGGCAAGCACCAAGGGAGCGTGCTGACGGCGTCTGCACTCAGGCACGTTTCCAACACCTACGACTCAATCGGATATCTCGACATACCGAGCCCCACCTTGGCCGTCCAAGTACAAACCGCTGCCGCGTCGGTAAGAACTATGCTTTTGCTCACCGAGACATTCATCGCCGGGAAAGAAACAGATCAACGCCACGCTGCGGCTATGGTCAGGCGCCAATTGGAAGTCCTTGAACAGGCCAAGAAGAACGCAGTTAGGGAGACCAAGGTCGAGCCCCGTTTCGGTGCCCGTATTTTCTGTCGGAGACGATCCCGTCTAACTGGCTTGGGCTTATGCCGCTCGCCTCCGCTCGGCAGGTGCCCACCGCGCCAGGTCTTCCAGCGCCTTGTCGGGCCAACGTACGCCTTGAGCTTGGCAATCGCCGCACTGAATTCTTTAGCGGCAGGTCGCCAACTCATCCAAAGGGTGATAGAACAAAGATCCCGCCAAGCGGGAGACAAAAAGGAGGTGCCCTTTGACCAAGCTTTTGAACTCCCCCACCTCGGCCGCGCGTAGCGGTGCTACGCCCGGATAGCTGGCCTGACGGGGATAACCAAAGAACGCAACTGTGTCGGAGGCGGTGCCTCTTGGCCTCGAGCGGTGCTCGACGCTACGCAGGGTCTAGAGGGCCAGCACCGCTGAGTGCCGACGTACGCGGCACGAAGGCGACCCGAGAGCCTAGGCTGCGTTCGCCTCCTGACTGCAGGCTACCCTCTCTTCTTAGGGGAGGGCGGCAACTTCGGCTTGATGAGCCCACCTTTTACGGAGCGCGTTGGAGGCGGAACTGGGCGCTGCTGAACACCAGACTGACCACCGCCCGGAGGCCTTGGGCCTGAATCTTTGGAACTACTCATCGCTGTCGTCTCTGGACCCAAAGGGATTTAACGGATGATCCTCCTTGATAGTCCTCGTCGGTGGCGGTTCAGGGGGGGATCGCGGACCTTCGTCATCGCGCTTATCAGGCAAATCAGGGCTCATGAGATAGAAGTCATCAGTTCGTGTTCCACGATGCTACTACCGAAATGGTCCCGGAAACGAAGCACATCGGCAGCGAATACACGGCGTAGGAAATACTGTGGTGCAGGCGCTGGGAACGCAGCGTGTTGACCTCTGCGTTCATCGAAGCGCACTTGATAAAATACTCACGGACGGCCGCGTCCATCTCCTGCTCTGCCACATTCGATGCCGTCGTATAGAACGAACCAAGCTCTTGCCAGTACTTTTCAATCTTGCGAGCTGTCGGCAAACACTCATAGTCATGCCCCCACAACGCTCGTACGTAGTGAAAGCAACTTGCGACGAAGAGCGCGACGTTCACAACGTAGCAAACCAAAAAGATCGCGAACCATGCTGTCCCGGCGGCTTCATCAGTTACTGCCTTGAGTAGTATGTAGGCATTCGCTGTTCCGAGCACCGTCAGCACCGCGAGCTCGAGCTGTAGTCGTGAGTCTATTTTATTTCGTGCTTCTTGCTCGCGGTGATCCATCCTCTCGTAAAGCGCCAACAGGTCCCCTGAGTTCATCTCTGCTCTTACCTGCGGAATTTTTGGTGAATGGAAGTCTAGAGTCGCGCATTCTGCCTCTATCCTCATAGCCTCTGCTTTGCGGCGCTCAGTTGCCTCCGGGCGTGAACCTGAGCGCGGCACGGGTTCGACCTTACAAGCCTCGCAAGCGCAAAGTTGACGACAGCAGCGATCAAAGCTAGCTCTTCTTTCGCTGAGCTTCCCATCGATCCTGCTCGGTCACTGAGAGTTCGCTGGGATTGCCAACCCTGCCGATCGGATCCAACCTGGCCGCTTCCTCGTGAGCCCACACCAGCCATGACCGGCGCTCTTCGTCTAAGCCTTCCGCGGACTCAGTGGATCGGCAGAGTTCGCGAATTAGCCGTGCATCCTCATGAGCGCGTGCCGCCAGGATCAGCCGCTCCAGGCGGATTGTCTCTTCCTGTTTCAGACGTGCGGCCTGTCGTTCGGCCTCCTGCTTCTGCTCGTGTCTCAAGTGTTCTCTGGCCCGTTCTTCCTTCGCCTCTCGATCGCGAGCGCAACGCTCTAGAAGCGCAGTCGCGGTGTCGGCGATCTTGCTCTCCAAAGGCTTTTTCGGACTGTCACGCAACGCTGAAACACTGGACTCGTAGCTACCTCTCCGGATGGCCAGCTTTCCATTACCAGTCAGCCTCTGCTCTCTTGATAGCCAGGAATACTCTGATGGAACGAAGCTCTGATCACGGCTCTCAAGCATGTTGATTTCGATTGAGCCGCCCAGCGCATGCAGCCGCGTCTCGGAGGCAGTCACCTCCCACCTTCCGCCTCGTTCCTCAGTAGCCCGGATGATCGCGTCAAAGATCAGCAGTGCCCGTTCGAGGCTCGTCTTCGACACGCGCAGATCGAGCGCAACCTCGTTGCGTGGCTTGATCAGAAGCCCTTTGTCCTCCGATGCCTTCCTCAGCACCCGGTGCGTCGTCCGAACGATCGGCTTGCACTTCGACAGGTCTACCGCGACTTCAATCGAAGATTGAGACTCAGGAACAGGAAGTGCGGGATCCCTTGGGGGCGGCGGGTCGAAGTAGACCGTATCCAACCAAGCTTCTCTAACCTGCGGCAATTTGGGCTTTCGATCGCGGCTCTTCGCCTCGCGCGCCCAGTGCCCCTGCTTCGGCAACGGTACGCCGTGCTTCCTGCAGGCCTTGGCAACCGCCACGTCGGAGACACCAAACCTTGCTCCGACCTTGCCGAGCGAATCTGACCACACTAGACGGAAGAGATCCGTTCGACTGATAGAGGTCATTGCCATCGCCGACCGCCCTAAGCGCTGTTGGTCTTTAAGGGTACTAGCTGACTGGAGAAGCCCCAAAGAGCGGAAGTTGACAGATCACGGCGGCGCGGCCTGAGCGGCCTGAGCGGCCTGCTTGGCTTCTGCCTCAGCTCTCCTCCGCAACTCTTTCGTAGCGTGCGTCGAGTAAATCAACGCCATGCGGTAGATAGACAAAGCAGCGGCCAAGGCGGACATCAGGGAATATGCAAGGAAGAAGAATCCAACGGCACGAAACCCCTTTGCGACCGCAATAAACACGAAATTGGCCCAAGGAGCCAAAGAGCCCTCCGGCGCCATCGAAAGCACCGCAGACATGATCCTCGCCCCACCCACGAAGGCAATTGCTAGCGCCACAGCTTGGATGACGATGAAATGGAAGAACGACGTAGCGATGTTGGTTAGGGTGGACTGCTTGCCCTCCACCCGAATCTGACCAAATCGAAGCTTAAAGCTGTCATCTCCCAGAGATAGCAGCAGGGCAAATGCCGCAATGGAAAAGCCCAAGACGGCGGGTATAACCGTCGCACTCAGATCCCACCAGTTGCCATTCCACCAGTAGGGAGCACATAGCAGTGTCAGCACCCAAGCTGCCAGGAAAAATGGGGACGTGATCAAGCAACTCCAACCGCCATACCGCTTCCAGTAGCCCGAAAGTTCGCTTCGGACCCCTTTGCAATTCTCACGTAGCTTATCGATCACACCCCCTCCCTTCACCTCGTTCTGAACTTCATTGCCGCCGTCTGCGCAACGCGCTTGAAGGCATCCCAATACGTTTCGCTTTCCGGATAGAAATCACCCCTCTCGGCAAATGGCTTGCCGCTTTTCGTCGACTTCTCCGTTGGGCTGCCTTGAATGTCGTGCCCTTTAGCTTCGACATAGCCGTTGTCCGCTGCAATCGCCACAAGCGTCTGGGTCTTCTCGTTGAGATCCAGGTACTTACTTCTTTCAGCCACCAACTCTACGTTCAACTGATCCGCATTTTGATCACCAAGAGACTCCTCGAACTCCGCTAGATCCGCCAAATCGTAATCTCCGGGGTTCGGTTTTACTGCGTGGATGATCAATCGCCTGATCTTTTTCCAAGCCAGAATCTTTGAAACGGCCTCTCTATCTGGGAGAACAGTAACCTTCGGAACTCCAAACTGCTCAACCAAATCAGCATCCATGAAAAGATCTGAGAGGTACTTCGCCATCAGCTTCGGCGAAATCCCCCCCTTTCTTGCTGTGGTCACGAAGAAGATCTTGTGAGAAGCGACGTCAAAGTAGAACGAGCAGCGTCTAAGGTTCGGCCTCAAGTGCTCTGGGATGTCGCTTAACTCATCGTCAGAAGCACTGTCTTCGGTCTCAAGATTGATCCAAGGCAACGATGGATCAAGGTGCGAGAACGTTGAGATCTCTCCTTCAAGTGCGTGTGAGACCCCATCGCGCTTCAGTGCCTTGAACTGAGTCATGAGCGCATGGCGATCCCCATGGATGCGCACCCGCTTCTTCAGCTTGTAGGCATCCCGGAAAAGTTTTTCGTATTGCCCCGGCGGGTGCGGATGAAGCACCACATTGACGCCACCGATTTCAAATACCTGCTGCATCCTGTCCCCCTTCGGACTCACGTGTCTCAGCGCTTCGAGCGCTGTGCACGGGATCATCAGGGATCGCTATCAGCCACAACAGACCTGTTCAGCCCTAGTGGCTGTAGGACTTTTCCTACAGCCAGATCGGGGTTACGGCAATGTTGCATCATCTGAGTCGCACCATAAGCGACTGGGCCATCGTTTCTTCAGAACAATGACCAGGCCATAGAGCAAGAGCGGCGGATACAGCGGTAGGATTAGAGCCTAATCAGAGAAGCCAGCATGGCCCGTCCGGTTCGAATCGTCTTTCTCGTAATGCTCGTCGCGCTCTTGGCGGGCTGCAAGCTCGGCGACCCGAACGCGAAGGCCGAGTACGGAGAGTCTTCGGGTCTTCCCAAGAACTGTCGAGCCATCGTCCAAGCGAACGTCGACGGCTACCGGTCAGGCCAATACACAGCAGACGAAGTGGTCAGCTCTTTGGAGCGCAACTGCGGTGCTAACGGTCACTCGTGGGGGCACCAGTAGCGAACTGGTTAGCGGCCTTGCGCAGACACAGCCGCGGGAACGATCGAGCGCGCAATGATCTGCTCGACTACTTCGGGCGTCAGGCCGGGGTTCTCCTGGATCATCAACCGCCCGAGAGACTGGCTGTCGACCCCCCTGCTTAGCAGGTTCAGCGCAGCAGCCGTCAGCGTGCCTGTGACGGGATCGATATAAGCGCCTGCACCCATCATCGTGCCCACCAGCCCGCGTTCTGCAGAGCCTGAGGTGGGCGGTTCCTTCATCAATTGACCGATGCGAGCGAGGTCTCCGATGTTGCCACGCCGTCCAGATGCCATTGCCTCTTTGCCTGCCCTTGTCGACGAGACCGCACCCAGAACCTGAGCGGGCGGGATCTGCCCCTCGGACGCCTTGGCGACAAGAGGCGTCAATGATTTTCGGCTGCCGTACTCGCGTCGCAGTTCGCGCCAAAGCAATGCGTCTTCAGCCGAGATCGACTGGTCCATCGCCTTCCGCACAGCGGACTGCACGTTGCCCAGGAAGTGAGCGGAAGTGCCACCGTTCTTGATGATGTTGTTCAGTTGCGCATCGAAGGCTTGATAGGCGCGTCCTGGAACGACCACACCATTCGGACCTGTCGTGGCCTGAGAGTAGAGCGCATCAATCGCTGCATCGACTTCGCTCTGGATCTGAGCGCCAGCCATCTTGGAGTTCGTGCCGATGTTGCCGAGACTGCGAACGAGCTGGTCGTCGACCTTCATGGCATTACGCTCGGTCAGCGCGTCGAAGAGCGCGGACTGTCGATCGCGAGCCTGAGCGTAGACATCCGGCCCGATGTTGTCCGCGTCCTCCCCGATCTCTCGCGCGAGTTGTCGGTTGAACTGGCGAACCTGACCTTCGTAGCGACCCTGCGCACCGGTAAACGGAACGCTGCGGAGCATCGACTGAGTCCACTTGAGGAACCGGCTATCGCTGAGCTGCGCCGGTGTCAGATTGATTCCCATATCAGACGCCTGACGGGCCAACTCCTTGCGCTGGGCAGGGACGCTGCCACTGAGCGCGCCTGAGACTGCCGCGGGCGCTCCGACGCGCACCATGGACGGACCTAGCGCCCCAGCAAGGCCTGCGGCGAGCTGCTGGCCCTGTGTGCCGCCCTGCTCCCGTGTGATCGAGGATGCAGCCGATCCAGTTGCAGTGCCGGCCACTTGGAGGCCTGGCTGAGCGCTTAGTAGCTCCGCTAAGCGATTGACCGGCGCCTTGGGCGTCTCTGCCAAGCGAGCGAGCTGGTTAGTGCTGGCCGTGGCCGTCGCAGAGCGCCCCATGCCCACCAAAGCATTCAGACCGCCACCGACACCGAGGGATAGGCCGGTGCCAGTCAGCGCCTCGCCGACGTCGCCCAGTACGCGCTCACGAGCGTTCTGCGGAGTCGGCAGGCCGATCTGGTCTGCAACACGCGCACCGGCATCCCGGTATGACTGCGGCTGCACATCACGGCCAGTGATTGCGCGCTCGATGGGCGTTGCGATGTAGGCATTGAAGGCGTCGCCGCCGATCGCGCCTAAGAGTGACCCCGCGCCTTGTACGACCGACCGCGCACCCAGCCCGTAGCCGCGCCGCTCGGCACCACCTTCTCGCAGCGGGTCGATCAGTTGGTCGAACGCCGACTCGCGCGTTCCCCCCTCGATATCGATCTCGAGCGGATCGTCGTCCCAAGGCGTGGCGGATCGACCGCTGAAAGATTGCAGTGCAGCTTGGTTCGGCGCCGTACTAGCCGCGCTGACGATCGGGTCGTTGTCCCAGGGGTTGGCCATCAGCGCTTCCTCCGACGCGATCCATCAGGTGCGATGAACAGGGTTCCGCTTGGCAGCGCCTCGTAATCAGCAGCGCCCGAGATGCGGACAGGCGGCGCGTCCTGAGCCTGTCCCGCCACCCCTGCCTGCTGATCTGCGTACTTTTCATTTAATTCGCGAATGGTCCTCAACGAGGCCAGACGAGTTGGCACAGGGAGCTGATCATTAGCCAGATCGCCTGCCATCTCCTTGTAGAGCTGCACGTCCTTATCGGACTGCGGCCCCTGCATGCGAGGCATCTTGGATGTGAGTTGCCCTGCAATGGTCCGAAGCCCGGCGGTGTTCTGCGCGCCGGGCGTGGACACACCGAAGAATCCTGCCGCTCTATCCGTCGCAGCACCCGCCCCGCTGCCAGTGGCGCCGCCGAGCAACTTCTCAGCCGCGTCAAGAAGGTCGAGCGTTCCAGTTGCATCGCGCGAGCGGGTTGCGTCGAGAGCAGCGGTTTCCGCATCGGCTTTGACAGCAGCCTCTTGGCGGGTTCGTTCCACCGCGCCCTGCGTCTCAATCTCCTGCTGACGAGGCATGAAGCCGAGCTCTGTGCCCAGCTTGGCCGCCTCCGTGGCGGCCGCCTGCTCTTCGGGTGCTCGACTCACGCCGAGAGCTGGATTCGCGCCTCTGAACTGAGCAGGCGTGAGATTACGCGTCGGCAGCTCGTAAGCATCGGCTGCACCGTTGTTAGCCATGTCCGCCTGGATGAGCTCCCAGTCGCCTGGCGAGAGGTTTTCGCCAATACGTGCGGGACCATTCGGCGTGTTGTACAGCCCAGGAGCGGGCGCTTGGCTGCCCGGAGCTGCAGCACCCGGAGCGCTCGGAGCACCACCGAACGGCACGAACTCTCCCGTCTGCTCGTCGTAGATCTCAAGTACGCCAGACCGCGGATTGGTGCGCCGCAGACGCTTGCGTCCGTCTGCACCTTCGATTTCATCGAAGCCGTAGCCTCCGGTGGCAGGACGCGCTCGAGTTCCCGCGAGCACGCCAAGCGCTTGTTCTCGATCGCCCTCAGGCACCTGATTGAGCAGCCACTCTGCATAGCGCTGCTGAGAAGGCGCTTCTCCGTTGGCTCCGGAGTAGGCCTGCACGATCGACTGCGCCGTCCCGTCGATGAGCTGCTTCGTCTCCGGCGTGTACTCCGTGGGAAAGCCCTGCATGCCCATGGCGGGGAACTCCGCCGCCATCCGCTGATACAGCATGGGCCGAGCCTGCTCCGGCACGGAGATCAGCATCTTGGACATGTTGACCATCGTGCGGCTCCGACGGTCGTCGTCGTACTCGAGTCCCTTGTTGAGTGCGAAGCCGGCCTCGGGATCCGTTGCGATTGCCTTCTGCACAAGGCCCTGCCGTTGCTCGGCGGGAGCACCGTAGGCTTGCCCAGCGAGCTCAGCCAGCATGTTGCGACGCTGCTCGCCGTCCTTGACCAGGCGCTGCTGCGTACCGATCTGTTGGCCACGCTGGAACGACCCGACGATATCGAAGTTCTTCAGCTCAGCCATATCACTTGCCTCCCGGGTAGCGGTTGTTTCCGAACGCGGTGGCGTTTGACCACGCATTGGCGCCCCCTACCTGCACGTTGTTGTTCGAGAGCACACCCGACGCGTATGGCGTCTGGTAGCTGCTCTGACGCTGGCCGTACTGCCCAGCTAAGCCGGCAAGCCCATTGAGTGCGCCACCCCAAGCATTTGCCTGATTGAGCGCGCCATCTGCCTGCGCCTGCCCCTGTCCCGCCAGAATCCCGCTCAGCGCATTTGCGTTCGATTGGCCAGCGGCGCCGGCGCCTACTGCCGAGCTCTGCCCCAAGCGCGCCATATCAAACAGGGAATTCCGATAGCTGCCGAGCTGCTGCGCTGCGAGGCCCTGGCCGAACTGCATCAGGTCAGCTTGGTGTCCGCCGGAATACAAGCTGCCGCGGGCTGCAGCACTACGGTCTCGAGCCTGCCCGCCCTGTTGCTGCGCCCAGAGGTAGTCAGGGCTGTCCTGAAAGCCCGAGTAGTCGCCAGAGTTCAAGGCGTTGAGCCCGCCCAGGGCGCCCTGACCAGCGTTGAGGTACGGCGTGATGTTCTGCTGGAACTGATCACGCGCGTTGCGCTGTTCCATGATCGCCGCGTTGCCGGCGGCGCCCTGTGCCGATGCGGCATTCTTCGATGCATCGGACTGCATCTTTGCTGCGCCCACAGTTGCGACGCCAGCGATCACTGCTGCTGTTACTGCACCCATCAGAGAGTCCTCACGTAGACGGTTTCGGAGTGCGCATAGCCCATGCGCTGGTAGATTTCCGCTGCCTGGGGCGGGCTGTTGGAGAGGTGGATCATGAAAATTCCGTCGGCACCTTTGTCGCGACAGGCCGGCTCGATGGCCGCTAGAAGCGCTTTCCCGGCGCCGGCGCCCTGTGCGCCTGGATCGACGTACCAGACGACTTCGTGGGCCATGCGTCGCGCGCCGTTGAAGAGAAATGGGACTACGAAGAGTCCGACCATCCCGACCACACGTCCGTCGAGCTCCGCAATCAGCATCACGTGTTCCGAGGCCAGCGTTTCCGCCAGGCGGCGCACGGTGTCCTCATCGAAATCCGCATATCCGCGATACGTCGTCGTCGAGTAGAAGTCGCGACTCATCCTCACGATGTCATCGACGTCGTGCTCGGTGGCTTGCCAGACTTTCATGCCTACCTCGGAGAGAAAAAGGCGATAGCGATCAGCCGGCCGTCTTCAGGGCCGCTGCCGAACGCTGCGAATGGGTAGCGCGAGTGGAAGCGCGAGCTCTCGTAGATCAGTCCGCGGCCCAGCCTCATCTCGACGAGCTGGGTCATCTCCCACTTTGACTCGTCGTTCCAGTCGCCCTTGATCTGGTCGTAAAGGTCGACGTTGCCCGGGTCGATGCGCTCGGCACCCGTAGCATTGTGGCGCCAGAAGGCAGTGCCGCCCTCGCCTTCGCTGAGGTAGACCACCGCGGCGTGCGTCCCCCAGCCCATGTCGGAATGAACGGCGTGGTTCGGTGTTTCGCCGTTGAAGTTCAGTCGGTATCCCATGCCGAGCATGTCGACCGGCCCGCACCGGGCTTCGATCGCCGCACACAAGCCCGGCACCTCGACCAGCGCGACTCGCTTGTAGACCTCGCCATCTGGCCCGGGCCAATCAACGAACTGCGCGCACAGCCCCGCTTGCCGGACTGAAGCCGGCAAGAAGCTGTCGATCACTAGAAGCAAGTTCGTTCCCCAGCCCCGGGGAGGGACACGACTCCTTCCCCGGGGCGACCAATCACGAGTACCGGACCATCAAGCAGCTTTGCTGAGGCCGGAAGATGGTGGGCTTTCCGCCTGCGCGGAAATTCCCAATCCTCTCTTTAAGAATAGCGATCTGTGGGTGTAAATCGTTCCCGAAGCAAAGCGCACACGGGCTTCGTGGAGGCGAGCGCGGTACATGTTGTCCGCTGCCGTCCGCAGTTCGAAGAACGTTCCGTTTCTCATGCGAAGTTGGCGGGATCTCACTCCAACGGGCTCGGGAGCCCGCCGCCGCCAACAGACGGATAACGCATCGACCGCGGCAATCCACAACGCCTCGTCAGAGACTCGGATCCCACGCATGGCTGCATAGGCAGTCACGTATCGAAAACCGTGCTCAGCCACTCGCTCTACCTGGGACGCATCCCCCGCGTGGAAGAGCAGTAGAAGCGCAGGCCGAATATCGTGGATGCCCTCTCGCATGAAGGAGAGCGCTGCAGCTTGCTCAGGAAGGTGTCGCCTAGACCACCGGTTTAGCTCAGATGCTTGCACCGGCCACCCCGTCAGTTGAGGGGGAACACGGCAGGCGAGAGCTCATAGCTCACGCTCGCCACCTGACGGGAAGCGGAGAACCAAAGCATCGTGCCGCAGAGGCAGTTGCCGGTTGTGCCCACTTGGCACCACAGCTCGTGTTCCATCCACCAGCCTCGTGCAGGCTCACCCAACGCCTGCTCCGCTATCGCCTGGCGAAGTTCGAACTCCTGATGCTCTTCAATCTGCATCGGCTGCCCCCCGGCGGTGCGGCAGGTTCCGCGTTACCCGTCGCTTGCCCTCCTCCGTCCGCGGCCCAGTGCTCATGCCCCCGTGGAAGCGGCAGCGGCGTTTCCCTGGAACGCTAAGGGCCTCGCAGGGCTGACCATCCCTTCGCCTTGAAGCGCCACAGGGAACGCGGACAGGCGGCACCTTCGGTTGATGGACTGCCCGCTGAAAATCGCCCAAAGCCTCAGACGGCGCGCCAGAGTCACGCGCGCGCGCGCATACGTGTCGATTAATTCCGGGCGCGGGACCAGGCTTCCTCGCCCATGCCTCCACTATGGAATTCAGCACGGCACTGTTCGTTCCCTGCAGACCGGGCCGCCGCATGCTCTCGATCACGAGGAGCGCCTCGGTTGACGGGTAGTAGTCGATGCGGACATTTCTGGCCCGTCGTTCCCTCTGCGTACGGTTCGCTGACGGATGCCGGCTCATGCAGACACCTGCTTCTCGCGCGCGTACTGGGCCGCGGGATCTTTTAGGGACTGGCGAAATTCCGGAGCTGCGGACAAAGCGTCTCGCGCGCACGCGCATGGGCGCGATGCGGGAAGTCGAGCGCTTGCCACCCTCCCATCTCTCATCCCATCACTTGAGACCGTGCTCGCCTCAAATCTGGCGGGACGGGACAACCCCACACCCCTATAGAGCTGTCCCAGTCCCGCCAAATTGGCAGCACCGGCCAGCGGAGAGGGCGACGCCATGCGCCCCTTGCGGCGCGCGCCATGGCTAACGCCCGCATCCTCGTAGCTGTGGTGGGACTGGCGGGAGTCCCGCGAAATGTCCCGCGAGATCCCTGCTCGCAGCGCCGTTTCTTTGCGTTTTTTAATCACTGGCGGGACTCCCCGCTATCAGTCAGGGCGTAGACCGTGGCCGCCTTCCCCCGGACAGTTGCCGCGGCGCTCTTGATCAGACGCTCCTCCACGGCCCTGTCGATCGCCTTGTTGGCGACGTCGGACGACATGGACGCCAGCTCGCGAATGCGCCGCAGCGTTACTGGCTCGTCAGTCCCGCGAGCCTCCAAGGCCTGCACAGCCTCGACGACACGGCGGACTCGCTCGGCGGTCGTTGCCTCTGCCTTCTCTTCCTTCGCCTGGCCCTTCTGCTCCGAGCGCCGAGCGCGGACCATCTCGTGGACCTTTCGCCATGACCGCTCAGCGAGCTCCCGGGGGGCGTCCAACTCAACTGCAGCCGGCCCCCATTCCGTGGATACCCAGCGGAAGAAGATTGGCGGTGGCGTGATGCCCTTCGAGCTGTCCAGCGAAATGAGCGCTGTCACCTTCTCGGGCCGGCCGGGCGCCGCCATCTGTCGCAGCACTGTCCGCGCGTCGTTCTCTGGGAAGGGATCGTCCTCGCTGCCCAGGTTGACGAGCAGCCCGGTCTGGCGAGCGTTGTTGACGAGCGCAGTGCCGCCGCGGATGTCCGTCGTCGACACGTTTAGGTCGGCCAGGTTCGCAAGCGATGCCTGCGAGACGTGGTGGGACAGGACAACAGGAACCTTGAGCTCTCTGGCGATCCGCTTCAGCGCCAGAACAAGGACTCTGAAACCCGGGTTCGATTCTTCCGCATCAGACAGCGTGCTGGCTGTCTCGAAGATCAGAAGGCCGAGTGGTGCCGGAGCATTCGTCAGCGGTTCGAGCGCTTCGATGATGGCGTCCACGGTGCCGGTGGGTAGCGGCTGACCGTCGAGCACCATGACCAGCGTCTTGGCCGCCACGAGGCCGGCGTCATCGAGGTTCGGCACCAAGAGCCGCTCTCGCACGCAAGCACCCTCGCGCTCGCCTAGACATGCGATCTGGGCGGCCACCTTCCGTGCGTATTGCTGTCGGTCGTCTTCGGCCGAGTACACCACCACGCTTCGGTCTGACTCGGGCAGCAGGCCGCCGGCGAGACTGTGGCCAGTCACCATCGCCACCGCGATGCCGATCTTGACGGTCGTTTTGCCCTCGCGGCCGGCAGCGGCAAGGATGCTCACCTCTCCGGAGGGAAAGAGCCCCGTGTTGCCCTCGCGAAACGCGTGCGGCCATGGCTGCAGTGCGGCCAGCAGCTCCTCCTCGCTCCAAGGAACTAGCTGGTCCCGTAGAGCCTCGGAGATCGATGGGCCTTGCGTGCGTCCACCCACCGACTCACTAAGCGCCCTGGGTGCGGCCCCATACGCTCCAGCCATCACCTCGTCCCGCGGATCGCAGCTACGCTCCAAAAGCGCCGCACGCTCCGCCCTCGCGTCGAGAGATGCGGCCGAGACCATCACGCGCCCACCGCCTTGGCGCGCCAGTTAGGCCTGAAGGGCCGGAGGATCGCTCGCGCCTCTTCCACTCGACGGAGTGCCAAAGCGAGCCGTTGGTCGTCTTCGATGCTGAGGAGGTGCCACTTCGCGAGCTGCTGGCCAGCGATATGGATGATCAGCGCTTCATGCTCGAGCGCTTCGAGCGCTGCGCCCCATTGAGACTCGCGTGCTGCGATACGTGCCTGGTGCCGAGCCGCAGGAGTGTCTGCCGGCAAACGCTCCGGGAACAGGTCCGCGATTCCAAGACCGATTGCGCCAAGAACATCGCTCGTCTCGCATCCGCCGAAGCAGTGAACTAGCAGCCGCCCCTCATCCGCCTCGGTAACACTGAGCTTGCGGCTCTGCCCCCCACACGCAGGGCAGCGGGCTCGATAGCCGCGGCCAGACGACTGCACGCCTTCGAGCCTGGAAAGCAAATGGTCAAGCGGCGCGGCACTCACTGACCGACACCCATGTAGAGCGGCTTCGGCGCACTGTTGCTCGATCGAGCCGGAGCATAGCCGACCCGCACGAACCAACCCAACCGCAGTCCCGCGAGAATCACAGCGCCGAACCGACGCTGCTCATCGGGCAGATGCAGGCCCTGCTGGGCGGCCCATGCGCGATAGCGCTCGCAAGTCCAAGGCTGAGATTCGGATGCAGCGAACCGCTCGAGTAGTGCGGCAGCCTCCACCGTCCAATCACTGGTGGAGCTGTCTGCTCCGAACAAATCCACCGACGAATGAGGGACCGGCGAGCTCATGCTGCACCGTCCAGCGTGCTTGCCTCCGCAGACATGCGAACGACAGCACGTCGCACTCCATCAAGGTTTGCGATGACAGCCTGATACCGCTCGGGCGTCGGATCCTCAGCCAACCGGAGGAACTGCGCCTGCAAGGCATCGCCCAGGTCAATGAGACTGGGCACGGGGACCAACTTGTCAGGCCGATACAAGGCGCGGAGAAGCGAGATGTCGCTCACTGGACACCTCCAGGCGCAGAGGCGCTTGGGTGCGCCTTGCCGCGACCACTGGCAACCCCTATGCGGGCCGGCAGCGAGTAGAGGCTATCCAGGTAAACGAACCGCTTCTTTCCGATCGTGACCGTCTCGAGCAACCCTTCCGAGGCGAGCTCATACGCCTTCGATCGGCCGATACCGACCTTCGTGCACTCAGCGACGAAGGGTCGGAACTCTCGATATCCACCTGTGTCCATCATCTGCGCCCTGTATCCACGTCTGTGGGAATGGGGGCAGGATGATTAGAGGGCTAAGGATAGATAACGGGGGAACTCAGACAGATAACTGGAGGTACTCGCCGGGGCAGAAATCGCCATCTGGGAAACAAAGATCTGCCCCGGCACAACTTCGCTCTTTTATGAGCTGTTGCCACCGGTCTCACGATTCTTCCTGCTATCCCTTCGCCAATCCTTGACCCACCGCTCGACGCTTCTGGCGTCGGGTGTGTTCTTGACTCCGTAGAACTGCATGAAGTTGTAGATGGCGGTGGTTCTATTGCTTCGATAGGCTCTCTGGAACACGCGCCAAAGGCTGTACGCGAGGAATCTGTCAGGAGCAGTTCCGTCGAGCTTCTTGATGGGCGAGAGAGGAGGATTGTCCAGCAGGCCCCTCAACTGGTCGGTCTTGCGTCGATGGTAGGCAGCCAGCTTTAGCGGCTCCATTCCTATTGCGCCCCAACGAGCTGGATCCTCGATTACGGCGATGGCCTCAAGCAGTTCGGACGCCTGCTTGCGCAGTTCTGCGGGCTTAACTGCGTGTCGAACAAATGACGAACCGTAAAAATAATCTTCAAAAGCCGCTGCGACACCGCGGGAGACGCCGTATACATCCTGCTTTGCAAGCCACTCAAGATGCCGCTCTATACGCCTATTACGACGTCCTGTTGAATTCTCGATCTCCACCAAATCTTGGAAATCTTGGGGAGTCCGTTGAACTTCAGCCCCTCCCCTTCGAATGGTTGGACCATACGTGCCTGTGATGTCTTCCAAGGTGCGCACTCGATAGCAGCTTTCAACAATCTCGCGAGCTCGAGCGGATACCGGATCAGGCAAGGAAACGCTTTTACTTGCTCTATGTGCAGCCGCCCACGCGCGCTCGCTTGTGGGGTGCGCAGAAAGCCAAATTCCCACTGCGCTAATCTCAATCAACTTTCCGCACTGCATCCAGGCTTCTTCAAGAAGCGTGAGGACTGACTCAGCGTCCTGCAGAGGGTCTGAGACCCAATCAAACTCCGGTCTTCCATCTTTAAACGCGAGTAGCGGCTGCTCACCCACTTTTGAGGTAAGCCGCTGGAAGTCGGCAAATTCCTCGCGCGTTGGTGGCTTTATGTGGCTCAGTCTTTCCATTGTCGTTGCGCTCTAGTTAGGCGTGCACGAAGATCCGAAGCATGGAACTCGGCGCTTGCCAGCTCCTGCACCAAGGAATGGGCGAGCAGGATCGCAACGTGCCGAACACCCCTCTGATCCGAGGAGTGACCGGAACGCATTCCTATGCGACGCATATCAACCTTGCCCACATCAAATTTCACTCGCTGATCCGTCGTTGACGATCGCCGCCAGGTCAACAGCTAGCTCTCTGATACCGCTAAACCCCTGCACCATGTCCTCGACCTCCCGCTCTGCTTGCTCGCGGGTGATCTCCACACCCTTGCGCCGATGCAGTGCGATGCGACCTTCGATAAGGATCTCGTGCCCCTCGCGAGCATCTGCATCGCGCTTTGCAATTGCATCAGCCTCCCGCTGCAGCCTCTCGGCGTGCAGTTTCTGTCTGCCCGCTACATAAGCGTCTTTGAGCGCGCGCAGACGATCAGAAGGAAGACTGAGCGGCGCCCCCCCGCCATCTACCTCCCATTCAACGCAGTCGCAATGAGAGAACCAGATGCCAGGCACGCGTTCCGGCGCGTCGCGAGCGTCCTGCCAATCGACTGCATTCTGGAATGTGACCCCCTCGCATCCCTCGTCAACGACTTCCCAGCCGAGCTGATAGGCGCGCTCGATCAGCCCGACCTTGCTGACCTCCTCGACAACCATGCCGCCCTCAGCGTCGGGATACGTCATCACGATTGGCGACACATTCAGTGCAGCGAGCCAATCCAGCGCCTGCGCGCCATGCTCCAAGAGCGTTCGAAGGGGCACGTCAGCACACAGAAATTGCAACAGCGGGTCTGCAGAGAGCGGACAAGAATTCGGCGAATTTTCACCTGATTCGATCTTCATGATCAGGCCTCCAACAGACGCTTGGTCAAGCGAACGCCGTACCAAGAGGCGACGAATCGGGCGTAGTCAGGCGAGTACTTCGCGGCATGCCTGACCAACGCCCTGCGATAGGCATTCTCGCGCGCCGGCGGCCGCTTGCCTTCAACTTCGGTCGAACAGTTGGCGCATAGGACGCAGGTGAACATGCCGGCTGCGTCCTCCCGATGAGACGTGCACCTGCGAGTGGGCCCGAAGGCGCTCGTCACTTCTATATCGCATCGGTCGCACGAGTTGTGCCACCGCGGAAAGGACATCCGTGCAGGTATAATTTGCGTTGCCATGATCGTTCTCCATAGGAACGTTTGTGGAAGGCGAGCCGGGTGTTGACGCACCCGGTTTCGCCGCTTTGCCGGCTCATGCCAGCTTGAAGACATCCGCCTTAGCGCATGCCAGTTTTCTCAGTTGCCCTCACGATTGACGCAACGTTGTCGCTTTCGGCTTGGATGCGGTCGCAGTAGTCGGCCCACGCAGTCATGAGCTTTTCCCGCTTCACGAAAAGATCCGTGCGCCTGTAGGCGGCTTCCGTTTTGTCTTTCAGCGAGTGCGCGAGCGCCTGCTCAGCAATCTCCCGCGGAAACGCGGTCATGTCGGCAGCCCAGTCACGGAAGGTGCTTCTAAAGCCGTGCGAAACAACGCCGGGGCTCAGCTCCTTGAGGACCTTGAGCGGTGCAGCAGTCGTCATCGATGCATTCTTTCCCTCGCCGGGGAAGATGTACTTAGCGTCGATCCGGGGCATTGCTGTCAACACGGCGATTGCTTGATCGGATAACGGGATTCGATGCGCCTTGCCCGCCTTCATGCGCTCGGCCGGAACCGTCCAGGTCGCGCGTGCAAAGTCGATCTCGCTCCATTGCCCACCAGTGACCTCACTGGGACGACTGGCTGTGAGGATGATTAGCTCGAGCGCTCGGGCACCCAAGCTGTCTTTGGCGCGGAGCTGCTGCATGAAGCCGCCCACCTCGGTGTATGGCAGGGCTGGCCGCGGCTTTACGGCTTTGAGCTTTGCGGGTTTGGGAAGAAGCTTGTCGAGGTGCCCTCGCCACCGTGCTGGGTTGGTTGCAGATCGAAGCTTTCGTGCTGCTGCCCAGTCCAGCACCGCTTCGAGCCGCTGCCGGACACGTGTCGCTGTCTCTGTCTTGTCGTACCAGATGGGCTCAAGCGTGCGCAGGATCTCGGGAGTATCGATCACCGTAACCGGCAGGTCCCATAGATCACTCGCATAGGACTTGAGTGTGTTCTCCCACTGGCTAGCGTGTTTCTCATTGCGCCACGACGAACGATGCGCCTGGATGTACTGCTCAATGCAGTGGCCAAGCGATACACCACGTGCTCGATCGATCGCCGCTTGTGCTTTCGCCTTTGCGTCTGAGTCGATCGGGTCGATGCCCTCTCGAATAGATGCTCGCGCCCGCCTTGCAGCTTCTCGTGCCTGTTCGAGCGACACGTCGCGTTCGGGCCCCAGCCCCTTGTCACGATGCTTCTGGGTCGCCCTGTCGCGATAGCGGAACACCCAGGAGCGGCTGCCCGATTGGGAGATATAGAAGTACAGACCGTCGCCATCGCTGTAACGGCCGGGCTCCTTCAGCTTCCGGACCTTCAAAGCCGTCAGCTTGTTGACCGCTCTCGCCATCGTTCCCTCCCCTGTTACCTACATAAAGGCACGGATTTAGGCGAACGTCAATGGATAAGAATGGACGATCATCCAGCCAATCCGGCGGTTTAAACGGCTTCGAGACGGACAACCGGGACATCGTTGGACTTGACCGGACAAGAGTTGGGCGGACCCCCTCTCCGCCAGATTCGCAAACGCCCCGCAAGGGGCGTTTTGCGTTTCTGGCGGAGAGGGGGGGAGTTTGATGAGAACCCCCGGTTCGACGGATTCGCCGGGAGCGAATCCGGACAGCCGAACGGCTGGCCCCGGAAGCGCGAAGCGCTGGAGGGGTGAGGCCCATGGATGGGCCGAACAATCCCCGGGAGACGACGCGAGTGACTCCTGCTGACGGCCGGGAAGCCGCACCTCACCACTGCGTCCAAGACACCTCGCTCAGAACTTCGCGAACCACGCGTCCAATCTCCAGGATCAAATGGCTGACCAGCCATCCGGCCGTTCAAAAGCGGCTCCAGCTTCCGCTGGGATGACGCTGCAAAACCCAACGTGTTCGCACACCCAGTCCACGCAATGCACCACGTGCACCACGCTTGCCCTATGCTCCCGAACGGGTCCACCGTCACAATACCGAATGCGCCTTCCTCCCCAGTTCCGGACGCTCCGCGTCGTGTCTCGCGCCGACTGCCGAACCTCGATGGCCGCCGCGATGGGACCGCTGCGTTGTCAGCGGCAGACACCCCGGTCGGCCATTGCCAGGACACACGCATGATCGAGTTCGGCCACCTGACGCACATGGGCCTGCGGCGCGATCTCAACGAAGACACTTATTACGGCGACAGCGAGCTCGGCCTCTGGCTGATCGCCGACGGCATGGGCGGCCACGAGTACGGGGAGGTCGCCAGCGCCCTCGCGCGCGAGACGATCGTCCGCGAGATCCGCCAGGGCACCGCCCTGCCGCAGGCAATCCGCATCGCCGACGAGGAAATCATTCGCGCCTCGCGCCGGCGCAACGACAGTCTGCCGATGGGCACCACCGTCGTGGCCGCGCGGGTGAGCGGCAACCGCTTCGAGGTGGCGTGGGTCGGCGACAGCCGCGTGTACCTGTGGCGCGACAGCAAGCTCGCGCAGCTGTCGCAGGATCACAGTTACGTGCAGGAACTCATCGCCCAGGGCGCGATCAGCATTGACCAGGCGCGCAGCCACCCGCATCGCAACGTAGTGACCCAGGCACTGGGCGTCACCGATCCGCAGACGCTCAACGTCGAAACCCTGTCGGGCGAGTTGACGCCGGGCACCCAACTGCTGCTGTGCAGTGACGGCCTGACCGAGGAAGTGGACGACCGCGCAATCGCGCGCGTGCTCGCGCATCTGGAATGCAGCGCGCAGGAATGCGTCGACGGACTGGTCGCCGCCGCGCTCGATGGCGGCGGCTCGGACAACGTCACGGTGATCCTGATCCGCCGGCACTGAGCGCCAGCGCGGATTTCAGGCGGGCTCCAGTTCCACCGGCGCGCCCACGGGATCCCACAGACACACGCCTGCCTTTTTGCGGATCGCCTCGACCCGCGCCGCGTGCGCGGCGAGTTCGTCGGCTTGCACCACTAGCACAGGCCGCGCGCCGGCTGGCTGCGCAAGTACCACATGGCGCGTCGCACGCTCGGGCTCGGCCATCGCGCCGAACCCGATCTCGTGCTGGCCGGCGGTGAGCGCGAGATACACCTCGGCCAGTAGTTGCGCATCGAGCAGTGCGCCGTGCAACTGCCGATGGGCATTGTCGACGCCGAGTCGGCGGCACAGCGCATCGAGCGAATTGCGCTGACCGGGATAGCGTTGCCGCGCGAGCAGCAGCGAATCCTCCACCGTGACCCGCTGACGCAGATTCCCGTAGTCCGGGCCCAGCAGCGACAGCTCGTTGTCCAGGAAGCCGACGTCGAAGGCCGCGTTGTGGATGATCAGCTCGGCGCCTTCGATGAACTCGAGAAACGCATCGGCGATGTCGGCGAACGGCGGCTTGTCGGCGAGGAATTCCAGACTCAGGCCGGTGACCTCGGCCGCGCCCTGTTCGAAATCGCGGTCGGGCTTGATGTACTGGTGGTAGGTGCGGCCGGTCGGGCGCCGCTCGACGAGCTCCACGCAGCCGATCTCGACGACGCGGTTGCCCTTCTTCCATTCCAGGCCGGTGGTTTCGGTATCGAGAACGATCTGACGCATGCGTGTCCTTCCGTCAGGCTGCGGCGGTGCGCTGTTCGCGCGCGGCGGCACTGGCCAGCGCGTCGACGCGCTCGTTCTCGGGATGGCCGGAGTGACCCTTCACCCAGCGCCAGTCGATCTGATGGCGCTCGCAGGCGATCTGCAGGCGCTGCCACAGATCCTGGTTCTTGACCGCGCCGCCGCCGGCGGTCTTCCAGCCGCGCTTGATCCAGTTGCGCATCCACTCGGTGATGCCCTGGCGCACATACTGGGAATCGGTGTGCAGCACGATCTCGCACGGCTCGCTCAGCGCTTCGAGCGCAGCGATCGCGCCCATGAGTTCCATGCGGTTGTTGGTGGTCAGGGGCTCGCCGCCCGACAGTTCACGCTCGGTCGCCTTGTAGCGCAGCAGCGCGCCCCAGCCGCCGGGGCCGGGATTGCCGAGGCAGGCGCCATCGGTATAGATCTCGATCGACTTCATCGGTGTTCCGGAAACATGAGGATCAGGCCGCCGGAGCGGCCAATGGCATCGGCATCGCACGGCGACTGCGTGTCGGCGTCAGCGGCAGATGCCGCTTCTGCCCGCGCAGCGCGTAGGCCGCGCGCAGGCCTGGGCCGTTCTGGGATTCGGTGACGGCCTCGGGGCGCCAGCTGGGACCCACGCCGGTGGAAACCGCATCCGGCGCAAGGCCGGCATCGCGCATCCGGCGACGCCAGGTCAACGGCTCGGCGCTGGCGATCCCCGTCCCCCGCCAGCGCCAGCGATAGGGCGTCAGTGGGTTGAGGACCAGCAGCCACAGATGACCGCCGGGGGCGAGTACACGCGCAGCCTCATCGAGCAGGCCCAGTGCATCTTCACCACCCCCGACCACATGCTGCAGCACGACCGCGCCGAAGGCTTCGCTGGGCAGTGGCAAGGGCGCGGCGCAGCGCACCGGCCCGTACAGCGTGTTCCCCTGCCGCACCAGGCATAGGCCGCGGCCCTCGACCTGCAGATCAGGCGCCGCGGGCGCCAGCCACAACCAAGGAAGGCCCGGGTGCGAGCCCAGGGCCTGGGCCACGAGCGCGTGCTCGCTGTCGAGAATCGCGCGGCCGGCCGGGGTCTCGAACCAGTCGCGGGGACTGCCGGCTTGACCGGCCTGGGAGATCGCGGGCATGGTCGGCATTGTAATGGCTTCCAGCCGCCGCCGAGCCGACCGATGCGACTGCAGCCGTTGCCCGCCTTCGAGGACAACTACATCTGGACGCTCGGTGACGCGTCCGGTAACGCCATCGTGGTCGACCCGGGCGAGGCCGGGCCGGTGCTGGCCGCTGCCGAAGACGGCCTGACCCCCATCGCCCTGCTGCTGACCCATCACCACGCCGATCACATCGGTGGTGTGGACGCGCTGCTGGCGCGCTGGCCCGACCTGCCGGTATTCGCGCCCGACGATCCCAGGATCCCCCAGGCGACTCGCCATGTGGGCGATGGTGACGCCGTCGAAATCGCCGCCTGGCACTTCGATGTGCTCGCCGTACCGGGCCATACCCGCACGCATGTGGCCTTTCACGGGCACGGGCATCTGTTCAGCGGCGATACCCTGTTCAGCCTCGGCTGTGGGCGGATGTTCGAAGGTACGCCGGCCCAGATGCTGACCTCGCTCGATCGACTGGCCGCTCTGCCTGCCGATACACTGGTCTGCTGTGGTCACGAATACACCCGGTCCAATGCCGCCTTCGCGCGCGTGGTCGACCCGGACAACGCAGCGCTGCGGCGCCGTGAACAGGAGATTCTCGACATGCGCAGCACCTCGCGCCCCACCTTGCCCGTCACGCTCGCCAGCGAGTGCGACTGCAACCCCTTCCTCCGCGTCGATACAGATGCGGTCCGGGCTGCTGTTTCGCGTCAGGCCGGCATCGCCCTGATCGACCGGGTCGACGTGTTCGCCGCCCTGCGGCGCTGGAAAGACGGCTTTCGCGCATGAGGCCGGGGCGCATGACCCGACTGGCCGTAGCACTCTTCGCACTTTCGATTCCGGCAGTCGCCGGCTTCGCCGCCGATGCACCGGCCAGCGTCTCCACGCCTTCCATCGCGCCGCCAATGCTCGCCGCCGCCTCCACGCCGGCAGTCACCCGCAACGGCCAGGACGTGTACCACCGCTTCATCGAGGGCCTGTCCGAGCCTGCGTGCACTGCGGAGGCTACCGAACGCTGGCGCTCGCATTTTGGCCATGTGCCGCGCCAGCTGGCTTCGCGCGGCAATGACGTGCTGCCGCTGTTCGCCTACGTGGTCGAAGAGGTGCGCGCACAGCACCTGCCGACCGAGTTCGCCCTGATTCCCTTCGTCGAGAGCGGCTACCGCCCCGGCGCGCGCAGCGCATCCGGGCCTGCCGGCCTGTGGCAGTTCATCGCGGTGACCGCGCGCAACCACGAGATTCCGATCCGCCCGGGCTACGACGGACGCCTGTCGCCCGCCGATTCCACCCGCGCCGCGGTGCGCTATCTCAAGACGCTGCACGGCATGTTCGCCGGCGACTGGCGCCTGGCCGTCATGGCGTTCAACGCCGGTGAGTACCGCGTGTTCGGCGCGCTCAAGCGCGCCGGCCAGGAGGCCCGGGATGCAACACCCGACACGCTGCCGATGCCGCAGACCACCCAGGCCTACGTGCGCAAGCTCCATGCGCTGTCTTGCCTGATCAAGGAAGCCGGCGAGCGCGAGACCTGGATGGCGTCGATGGACCGGGAGGTGCCCGCGCTGACGGCGATCACGGTACCGGACGGAATCCGCGATCTCGACACCCTTGCCAGCCGTCATGAGACCGACGCCGCGCGCCTCAAGCGCCTGAACCCTGCGCATGTGGACGGCCGCCTGGCGCGGATCGGTCAACCGGTCACCCTGCTGGTCCCGCAGGCCGCCGCCGCGCCGCCTGTGTTCATGGCGGAGGCGCCGCCCGAGGTCGACATTCCGCCGACGACCGGTGACACCGCCGGCGCTGCGCGGCGCGTGCATACCGTCAGCCCCGGCGAATCCCCCTGGTCGATCGCCAAGCGCTATGGCCTGCGCACACAGGAACTGCTGACGCGCAATGCACTCGATGCGCGCAGCGTGTTGCGGCCGGGCATGGAATTGCTGATCGACGAACGCTGACGCTTGCCGTGAGCGCGGAGCGCGCGGATGTCTCGTCCCGCGCAACACCTCACACGAAAAAGCCCGGCGAAAGCCGGGCTTTTTCGTTGCACATCAAGCGAGATTACAAACGCGCTTCGTTGACCGTGATCTTCATCTGGCGACGCAGGCTGCGCTGCAGCACTTCGGCATCCTCGCTGCCCAGCAGGCTGCCCAGCTGCTGCCGCAGCATCGCCCGCTCCTGCTCGCTCGCATCGTCCGGGTTGCCCGGCTCGACCCTGGTCACCGCGAATACCACCGCGCTGCCGTCGGCCAGCATTACCTTGCCCGGCGTCGGCGCCTCGCCACTCGGCGGCGCGGCGCGGAAGTAGGCCTGACTCGCTGCAGCGTCCGGCACCGGCGCACCGCGCGGAATGCCCGGCACCTCCTGCGCCTGCAACTGCCGCTCGCTGGCCAGCGCCTGCAGGGTCTTGCCACCCGCGATCTCGGCGACCATCGCATCGGCAGTCTGCTCGGCCTGCTTGCGCGCCCGGTCGGCCCGGACCTCGGCAATCACCCGCTCGCGCACCTGCTCCAGTGGCTGCGCGCGCTCGGGCGTGTGGCTGGTGACGCGGATGAACACTGTCTGGTTCGGACCGATCTCGATCGGATCGCTGACCGTCCCGTCCTGGGTCAACGCTTCGGAGAACGCCGCCTGCACCACCGCGTTGTTGGCTGCAATGCCGCTGCCGGCGCCGCGCGCGAACGGCGCGATGGTCTGGATGGGCACGCCGCCGACTGCCGCAGCAGGCTCCAGCGACATCGGGCTCTTGTTGATCTCGTCGACAATGCGGCCGACCTGCTCGTTGTAAACACGCGAGCTGTCGCCCTCGCGGACTTCCTTTTCCATCTGCGCGCGCACGTCTTCGAACGCCACCGGCTCGCCGGCATCCACCTCGCGCAGCTGCAGCACATGCCAGCCGAAGTCCGTCCGCACCGGCGCACTGACCGCGTCGGGCTGCAGCGCGAACAGTGCGTCTTCGAACGCGCCGGCCATCATGCCCTTCTCGATCCAGCCTAGATCACCGCCGCCGTCTCTGGAGCCGGGATCGTCGGAATTTTCGCGTGCGAGCGCGGCGAAGTCGGCGCCCGGCGCCTGCGCCTGGGCAGCGATGTCGGCCGCCTTCTTCTGCGCGGCCTGCTGCGTGGCGTCGTCCGCGCCGGCCGGCACTTCGACGAGGATGTGCGACGCCAAGCGACGCTCGGCAGTCGTGAAGCGCGACTTCACCTGTTCGAAATGCGCGCGCACCTCCGCCTCGTCGACCGCTCCGCCGTCCGCGCCGGCTTCGCTCTTGAGTTCGAGGTACTCGAGCGCGACCTTTTCCGGCTCGCGATACCGCGAGGCATGCGACTCGTGCCACGCCTGCTGCTCTGCCTGCGACACCTCGGCAGTGTCGACCGCCGGGGGCGGCACGACGACGAAGCTGACATCGCGACGCTCCCCGAGCAGCCGCATCAGGCGCCTGGACTCACCCTCGGTGACGAACGCGGTCTCGGCGATCGACTGCGGCACCAGAGCACGCTGCAGATCGATGCGGATGCTTTCCTGGAAATCCCGCGGTGTGCGCGGCGGCTGCGTGGACTGCAACGCCATCTGGTAACGCTGCGGATCGAAACGGCCCTCGACCTGGAACGCCGGAATCGAACGGATGATCTCCTGCACCTGCGCATCGCCGACGACGATGTTGGCGCGATCCGCGGCCAGGCCGAGCACGGCGCGGTCGATCAGCTGCTCGAGCACTTCGCGCTTGCTTTCCATCGTTTCGAACGCGCGCGCGTCGAAGGCTTCGCCTTCCTGCTGACGGCGCTGCTCGCGCATGCTGTCGAAGGTCTGCCGGAACTCGGCGGCGCTGACTTCCGCCGAACTCCAGGCGAACTTGCGCACCAGCCACCAGTCCGGCGCGGACTGCCACCATTTCGGCGGCGCCTCGACCTTGGCCGCATAGTCGGCATTGTTCTGGAACAGATACTGCTCCATCCCGAAGAACGCGAAGGGGACCGCGAGCACCGCCACGATGGCGATGGCGATCCAACCACTGGTCTTATCTCGAAGCGCTTGCAGCATGGTTTCGGACACGGGATGGCGAGCCGCCCAGTGTACCCGCAAGGCTTCGCGCGCGCAGGCATAGCCCCCGTCCACACCGCGCTGCAGGCGCTCTTGCACCTGTTCATTCGCGATCCGGAATCCGGTCGTAATCGCCTGGGGGATCGCGTACCATGCGCGCCTGACCGGAATCCCCGTCCGGACCAGCAGCGCAATGCGCCGCCGGCCGGATGCTCCAGACGTACGACACGTCGCTATCTCAAAAAGAAGAGGAATTCACTGATGGCAAACCTCACCAAGTCCGACATCATCGCTTCGGTTGCCGAGAAGTCCGGCCTGTCGCGCGCCGACGCTGGCCGCGCTGTCGACGGCCTGCTCGACACGATCACCGAGGCGCTGAAGAACGGCGACGCGGCCAACTTCGTCGGCTTCGGTTCGTTCGTCGCCCGTCCGCGCGCTGCACGCACCGGCCTGAACCCGCAGACCAAGGAGCCGATCCAGATCGCCGCTTCGACCGTGCCTGCGTTCAAGGCTGGCAAGGCGCTGAAGGATGCAGTAAAGTAAGCGGCTCGATTGTTCCGCATGGGTGCTTAGCTCAGCGGTAGAGCGTCTCCTTTACACGGAGAGGGTCGGGGGTTCGAAACCCTCAGCACCCACCAAGAGTTTCAAAGCGCGGAGCGGTAGTTCAGTTGGTTAGAATGCTGGCCTGTCACGCCGGAGGTCGCGGGTTCGAGTCCCGTCCGCTCCGCCAATTCTTCAAACAGAAAACCCTGCAGAGATGCGGGGTTTTTTGTGGCCTGTGTTTTTGCGGGTCATGCGTGCGGCGTCCGCGCGGCGCACGGGTGATATCCGCACTTCGCACGAGCGCCTCGACGCGCAGCCGCGTGTGATGGGTGGCGGGTGCGCACCTGGGCCGTACATCGATGGCGTGCGTCCCCAAGACCACGCACACGACTTGGGCGTCTCCACCGCCCGGTGGGAATCGAAGATGCGATGACACCTATCGCGCGCGCATGCGCGCGACACCTCCGGCGCGTCGCATCGATTCGACCGCCCGCACTGCCACGACACGCTTTGCACAAGCGCGGACGGGCGAAGAAAACACGTAACGCCGGGACCGTCACAAGCGGTTTCGGTGCAGCGCACAAGCCAGTGAAAGAAAAGTGGATCTCCCCTCTTCCCAAGCGCGAACTTTCATGTAGAATCTCGCGCCTTGGAGCGGTAGTTCAGTTGGTTAGAATGCTGGCCTGTCACGCCGGAGGTCGCGGGTTCGAGTCCCGTCCGCTCCGCCATTTGCAAGCGAAAACCCCTGCAGAAATGCAGGGGTTTTTCGTGTGTGCCGACGTCGGCGCAGCGCGCCCGAACGACCGCAACTGCCCTTGGCGTAGGCACGCGCAAGCCTCGATGTCGCTACTGGAATCCGCATCCGGATCGACCGCGGCCATCTTCAGCTTTGCCGCTTCACGTCCCAAGGCGTTTCGTCAGGCGCGCCGCCACAGATCAGCGTGACGCGTATGCCGCAGTTGCGACGCAATATTCTTCGTTGTGCGTGCTGTGTGCCACGCCACGCCCCAACACGTCATGGCCGTCAGAAGTCGAACGTGATGTTGGCGAACACCTGACGCCCGATCGCGCTGTAGCTGCTGGCGAAGTATGGCCAGGCGGTGTGCGAGTCATCACGCGGCGGCATTTCATCGAGCAGGTTCAGCACGCTGATGCCCAGCGTCACGTCATCGGTGATGCGACGCGAGACGTCGGCGTTCCAGATCACGTAGCCCGACGTACGGCCCGGCAGTACATTGCCGTTGTAGTTCGGCCGACTGCCATAGCGATACCCGTAAAGGCTGGTGTTCCAGGCGTCGCTGGACCAGCTGGCGCGCCAATTGGCGCGGCTGCGCTGGCTGTTGTATTCGACGGTGCTGCGCACATCGCGCGGCGCTTCGTCGCCGAACTGGGCGACTTCGAATTCGAGGACGTGGGTGTAGCCGGCCTGCAGGTTGAGATCGCCCCAGCGGCCGAGCTCGAGACCGTAGCGGAGCGAGGCATCGAGACCTTCGGTGCGCATCAGTGACGCGTTGATCGGATAGGTCGCGAAGCGGGTGATGCGACCGTCCGGATTGAGATCCGAAACCACACGCTGCACGGCCCCCGCATAAAACTGGCAGGCTTGCGAATTCGTATCGACCGCACGGCCATCGCGATCCTGGCCGAGCCGGCAGTTCGCTTCCTGTTCGAGGTAATAGCTGTTCGACAAGGTCTGCACCCGTCCTTCGAGTTCGATGCGATACCAGTCCACGCTCGCCGACAGATTCGGCAGCACGTCCCAGACCACGCCCAGCGTCGTCGACTTGCCCTTCTCTTCTTCGAGCAGCGGGTTCGACGACTGGGTCATATAGGTCTGGTAGTTGAACGCCGCCGTGCACGCAGGCGTTTCGGCAGCGATGCCGTTGAGCCGGCACAGATACTCGTCATCGACGATTGGATTGGAACCCGTGGTGCCGGCGTAAATCCACAGCAGATCAGGTGCACGGAAGCTGGTTGCATGCGCGCCGCGCAGCAGCAGGGTGCGGAAGGGGCGCCATTCCAGGCCTGCCTGCCAGGTGACCGCATCGTCGACTGACGTGATGTCGTCGTACTTGTCGTAGCGACCGGCGAGCGTCGCTTCGAGGCTCGCGAGCACCGGCACGCGGAATTCGAGACCGAGTGCGAAGCGGTCACGCGGACCACCGCCAGGCGTACTGGTCAGGTTGTAGACGCGGTCGGGTCCGGTGTAGTCGACAGTCGTGCGCGGATCGGGGGTCAGCGAGTATTCCTGCTTCGCGGCTTCGAGCACCGCCGCCATCTGCAGCGATCCGGCCGGCAGATCGAACAGCGGACCGCTGAAGACAAACTGCGCCTGGTCGGATTTCGACACGCCGCTACTGACCACCGTGGTGGTGAGCTGGTCGTAGAGCGCGGCCGAGCCCGGCGCGAACAGCCGATCTGTGTAGAACTCGCGAATCTCGTTGCCGTCCGGCGCGATGCCCAGCACCGGACCCATGTAGTAGTCGCGCACGGCGCGAGTGAGGAAGCGAGGACGCGTGGTGGTGATCTCGAAGCGCGACGAGGTCAGGCTCGCGTCCCAGTCGAAGCGGCCGTCGCCCAACGTGCCGCGCAGGCCCGCATTGATCGACCAGGCCCGCTCGTCGTACTCGATGTACTTGGTGCCGCCCACTTCATCGGGCAGGAAGATGCGCTGCGCCGTCACCAGACCGCGCACCGGATCGCGCACGGTGAACGGCCCTTCGCCGATGTAGTAATGCGTCTGGCTGGAACTCTTGTCGTTGGCATCGCTGCCGAGCAGCTGCGCGTAACCGGTGAGGCGATCGCTGAAGTCGAAGCTGCCCGATACATAGGCCGAGGTCTTGCCGTAGGCGTTCTGGAGCGAACGCGCGTTGTAGTAATCGAGCGCGCCGCAGCGGTTGGGCACGGCGACGGTTGTGGCCGAATGGAAGGGCGCGAACGCTGGATTGGTCGCCTCGCACGCGTCGAGCATCGCCTGGTAGGACGGCGACAGCGCACCGGTATCGGTCCGCCATAGATAATTCTGGCCGGCACGGAAATACACGCCGCTGATCGATGCGGTCGGCCGCTCGGGATTGGTGCGGTACTGCGGATGCGCCAGATACGTCAGATCGCGCTGCGTCGCGACGATCTCCTCACGATCCAGCCGCTCCAGCGCGTAGGTCAGGCTCCAGCGATCGCCGGTGCGCCCGCCGGTCCACTGGAACAGGCCGGTATCGCCGCCGCCCTGTGTCGACGTGCCGCCGCGCAGGCGGATCGTGTCGCCGCTGAAATTCTCTTTGGTGATGATGTTGACCACGCCGGCAACCGCGTCCGAGCCGTAGATCGCCGAGGCGCCACCGCTCATGACTTCGATGCGCTCGATCGCAGCTGCCGGAATGCTGCCCAGACTCACCGCCGTGCCGTTGGAGCCGTAAGGCTGCGGATAGTCGGCCAGGCGCTGTCCATTGAGCAGGATCAGCTGATAGCCCGGCCCCAGCCCGCGCAGATTCATGAACTGCCCGTTGGGGGAATTGCCGGTCTGGTCGGATTCGTTGAGCGTGTTGCCGGTGAACTGGGTCAACGTGCCCAGCGATTCCCAGACCGTGCTGAAACCCTGTTTTTCGATGTCCTCGGCGGTGATCACCGTGACCGGCGCCGGGCCTTCGATCTCGGTGCGGGCGATACGCGATCCGGTGACCTGCACCTGATCCAGCGTGCTGACGCGTTCATCAGCAGCCGACGACTGCGCAAGAGCGGTTACCGGCGCCGCGAGCACCAACAGCAGCGCAGCACTCAGACAATGGAAGACGGGCGGGTGCTGCGTGGGCTGGCAGGACATTTGTGACGGACTCCCCTGGTGACATGACGATACGGCGCACATCACCGGCAGGCACGCCGGTACGGCGCATCGAACACAACCCGGCCGTCCCATGGGCCCCCTACCGGACGGGTATGATCACGTGATTACCACCCGCTCCGAATCGATGTCAATTGATGCGCCGCCTTGTCCCGGGGCGAAAAGCAAATACTCTCGAGTGCTCGACCGCAGACCGGTGCGCCGCTTCGCGCGCATCGACGCAGGAGCCACGATGCGTTTCAAACCCCTGTCCCCATTCGCCACGCGTTGCATGCTCGCGACGCTGCTGACCTTGGCAGCGTTGTTGCCGGCACCCGGCGCCACCCAGGCTGCGTCGCCCGCGAGTGTGATTCCCGGCCTTGCCGCGCCGATGTTGCCGCCGGACTTCTGGATCGCCCGCCTCGACGCGCCGGACGCCTTGGTCCTCGATGCAGTCGCGATCGATGCGCAGAACGCGGCGATGCGCCGCGACGACGCCTCGATCCATGACCCGCTCGCCCTGCCGGCACAGCTCGACCGGGCCAAGGTCACCGGTTGGATCGAGGCCCTGTCAAAGCGCCCGACGGCGCCCCGGTTCACCATGGCGGGGGCCGTCGATGCCGCAACCGTTGACGCCTGGATGCACGCGTTGGCGCTCGACGCCCTGCCCGCGCAGGTGACGCCTCTTTTCGGTCTGGTCGTACGCCGCGTCGACCTGCGCGCGTTTCCCACCGCGACGCGTGTCTTCAGCCGCCCCGAGGACACCGATATCGACCGCTTCCAGGAAGATGCCCTCTTCCCCGGCGCGCCGGTCGCGGTGCTGCATGCCAGCCGCGACGGCGACTGGCTGTTCGTGGTCAGCGAGCGCTACCGCGGATGGGTCGATGCACAGCATGTGGCAATCGGCACGCGCGACGTCGTCGCCGGTTACGCCGCGCGTGCGGCCGCAGGCATCGTTGTCACCGGCGCCACCGCGCGCACGGTGTTCACGCCCGAGGCGCCTGCGGTCTCGGACCTACAGCTCGAAATGGGCGTTCGTGTGCCGCGCGCCGATTGGGATGCAAGCCGCGTGCTGCATGGCCAGGTGCCGGCATTCGGCCACATCGTCGAACTGCCGGTGCGCGGCGATGACGGCACGCTGTCGTTCGCGCCGGCACTCCTGCCGGCGTCGGCGGATGTCGCCGGCGACGTGCTGCCGTATACGCGCGCCGCGCTGATCCGCCAGGCCTTCAAGTTCCTCGGTGAGCGCTACGGCTGGGGTCACGCGTATAACGCGCGCGACTGCAGTGGATTCGTTTCGGAGATCTACCGCAGCTTCGGCATCCTGCTGCCGCGCAACACCAGCGCGCAGGCGACGAGTCCGGCCTTGAACCGCATCGAGGTGCCGGCCGCTATGCCCTATGCACAGCGCCTGCAGCTGCTGCGCGAGGCCGAAGTCGGCGACATGGTGTTCATTCCGGGCCACGTGATGATGATCATCGGTCACGTCGACGGTGAGCCCTGGGTGATCCACGACACCGCCGGCATGAGCGTGCGAAACGCCAACGGCGCGATCGCGCGCCTGCCGCTCAACGGCGTCGTGGTCACGCCCATGACGCCGATGCTGTCGGGCGAAAACGGCACCACCATCGACCGCATCACCGACATCCAGCGCGTGCGCTGACGCGCGCGCCTCACCGGACACGCCGATGAAGATCACCGACATCCAGCTGGGCATGGTGCGCGTGCCGCTGAAGACGCCGTTCAAGACCGCGCTGCGCACGGTGGAGCGCGTCGACGACATCATCGTGGCGATCCACACCGACACCGGCCACATCGGCTACGGCGAGGCCGCGGCCACCGCGGTGATCACCGGCGATACCCACGGCTCGATCGTCGCGGCGATCTCCACCGTCATCGCGCCGCGGCTGGTTGGCCGCGAGATCGCCGATCTCAACGCGCTGACGCGGCTGGTGCAGACCGCGCTGGAACGCAACACCAGTGCCAAGGCCGCGGTCGAGATCGCGCTCTACGATCTGTTCGCGCAGCTGCACGGCACGCCGCTGTACCGGATCCTCGGCGGCGGCGATCCGGTCCTGCGCACCGACATCACGGTCAGCGTCGACACCATCGACAAGATGGTCGCCGATGCGTTGTCAGCCGTCGACCGCGGCTACGACGCGTTGAAGATCAAGGTCGGCAAGGAGCCGCGCGTGGACCTCGAACGCATCCGCGCGATCCACGCCGCGGTCGACGGCCGCGTGCTGTTGCGGCTCGACGCCAACCAGGGCTGGACGCCGAAACAGGCCGTGCACGCGATGCGCCAGCTCGAGGACGCCGGCATCGAACCCGAGCTGCTGGAGCAGCCGGTCAAGGCGCACGATCTGGCGGGCCTCAAATACGTCACGGACCGCGTGCACGTGCCGGTGATGGCGGACGAAAGCGTGTTCGGTCCGGTCGAACTGATCGAGCTGATCCGCATGCGCGCAGCCGACATCGTCAACATCAAGCTGATGAAGACCGGCGGGCTGTCGGACGCAATCAAGCTCGCCGACATCGCCGGCCTGCACGGCATCGACTGCATGATGGGCTGCATGCTCGAGACCAGCATCAGCGTGGCCGCGGCGGCGCATTTAGCGGTGGCCAAGTCGGACGTCATCACCAAGATCGATCTCGACGGACCGTCGCTGTGCGCGTCGAATCCGGTCGAGGGCGGCGTGCGCTTCGATGAAGCGGAGATCTCGATCGGCGATGCACCGGGACTCGGTATCGTGTCGATACGCGACATGCAGCCAATCGCAAGCTGAGGTGCGGATGGCCTCGACGCGGCTTCCGCGCGGTGCCGGGCGTGAGGTCAACGAGCCCGGATCCGCGTGCATGATCGAACATCGCAAATGCGGCACGTCGAACATCCGGCGCGCATGCATCCCCTGCTCCACCCGTGACCCAGGAGACGACACCCATGGCCCCATTCCATCGACGCGCCGGCGTCACCGCGCTGCTGCTGGCCAGCCTGCTGCTCGCCGCCTGCGCCACCACGCCTTCCACCGGGGCATCGCCGGTCGCTGATGCGCAGCAGCTGATCGTCGTGACAGCCGACGACTGGGACGCCGCTCAGGCGCGCATGCAGCGCTTCGGACGCGCCGGCGACGGCGCCTGGCGCGCGGTCGGCGATGCGGTGCCGGTGATGCTGGGCCGCAGTGGCAGTGGCTGGGGGATCGGACTGCATCCGCCACAGCACGGCGAGCCACAGAAGCAGGAAGGTGACGGTCGCGCCCCGGCCGGCGTGTTCGGCATCGGCGAGGCCTTCGGCTATGCGCCCACCGGTGTGGGCGCCCTGCCCTACCTGCCGATGCAGGCTTCGCATTACTGCATCGACGTGCCGGCCTCGCCGCTCTACAACCGCATCGTCGACGCCCGCGAGGTGGGTGCGGCGGCCGTGGACGGCTCGAGCGAACGCATGCGTCTCGATCTGCACAACGATGGCGACGTGCGCTACCGCCAAGGCTTCGTGATCGAACACAACGCGAACGGTGAAGCCGGCCGCGGCAGCTGCATCTTCGCCCATCTGCTGCGTCGCCCCGACGAGACCACGGCCGGCTGCACGGCGATGAGCGATGCCGAAATGGATACGCTGCTGCGTTGGCTGGATCCCGCGCGCACGCCGCGCTTCGTGCTGCTGCCCGAGCCCGAGTACGCGCGCCTGCAGACCCTCTGGCAGCTGCCGGCACTCGCGCAGTGAGCGCCGCCGCGCCGCCGGTGTCGCGCCTCGCCACGCTCGAGGATCTGCCGCAGATCCTCGAGATGATGCGGGCCTTCTACGCCGAGGACCGCCTGCACTTCCACGAGCACGCGACGCCGCAGGCGGTGTCGCAGTTGCTGTCGGAACCCGGCTGCGGCGCGCTGCTGCTGCTCGGCGCCGATGGACGCGACGGCTACATGGCCCTGACACGCGGCTTCAGTCTCGAACAGGGCGGGCATCATGCCCTGCTCGATGAGCTGTATATCGCCCCGGCCGCGCGCGGGCGTGGTCTCGGCGCGCAGGCATTGGCGCTCGCGAGCACCCTGGCGCACGAATGGGGCGTTGCGATGCTGCGTCTGGAAGTCCACCACCACAATCCGCGGGCCAAGGCGCTGTACCTGCGTGCGGGCTTCGTCGACGGCCAGCGCGACACGCTCGGGCTCGCGCTGGCACCGCGCAGCTGATGCACCCGCGCCTCCTCTGCGCACACGGCCCGTGGCATGCTGCGGCGGTCCATCCAAACCGCTGCGCGCCATGACCGAAGCTGTTCCCGAACGTCGCACCCTGCCCGCCTCCGTCCGTGTACTGCTCGCCCTGTTGGCGGGCGCCGTGGCCGGCCTCTCGCTGGCGGCCTGGGATGCGGACATCGCGCTGCGCGTGGCGGAAGTCGCGCAGCCGGTCGGGAAACTCTGGCTCAACGCCCTGCAGATGACCGTCGTGCCCTTGGTTGCGGCGCTGGTCGTGGTCGGGATCAACGGCGCGGCGGATGCCGCCGCGTCCGGACGCAATGCGCGCATGGCGATGGCCACGTTCGCCGTGCTGCTGGCGGTCTGCGGTGCATTCGCCGCGATCGCGGCACCGGCGCTGCTCGCGATGGTGCCCCGCGATGAATCACTGGTCGCCGCCTTCCGCGCGGCGATCCAGGCGCCGGAAGCGCTGCCGCAGGCACCGAGCTTCGGTCTGTGGATCACCAGCGTGATTCCGAGCAATGCCATCGCCGCCGCAGCCGCCAGCGCGATGCTGCCGCTGGTCGTGTTCTCGATGTTCTTCGGCTTCGCCCTGACCCGCCTCGAACCCGAGCGCCGCACACGCATGCTGGAGCTGGTGCGCACGATCGGCGACGCGATGATCGTCGTCGTGCGCTGGGTACTGTGGGCCGCGCCGTTGGGCGTGTTCGCGCTGGTGCTGGCGGTCTGCGCCCATGTCGGCCTCGGCGTGCTGACTGCGCTGGGTTACTACATCGCGCTGCAGTGCGTGCTGTACATGGCGATCACGCTGCTGATGTACGGCGTCGCCGTGCTGGTCGCGGGCGAGCGTCTGCGCCGGTTCGCCGCCGCGCTGTTGCCGGTGCAGGCGATCGCCGCGAGCACGCAGTCGTCGCTGGCATCCCTGCCGGTGATGATCGACAGCGCACGCAATCGTCTGGGCTATCCGCTGGCGGTGACCTCGCTGGTGCTGCCGATGGCGGTGTCGCTGTTCCGCATCGCCAGTCCCACGCAATATCTGAGCGTCGTGGTGTTCATCGCCTGGATGTACGGCGCGGCGCTGGGGCCGGCGCAGCTCACGATCGCAGTCGGACTGAGCGTCGTCATCAGCATGGGCTCGGTCGGCCTGCCCGGCCAGGTGAGCTTCATGACCAACAATCTGCCGGTGACCCAGGCGATGGGCCTGCCGGTCGAACCGCTGGGCGTGCTGCTTGCCGTCGACACCCTGCCCGACGCGTTCGCCACCGTGGCCAATACGACTGGCGACGTCGCCGCGACCGCGGTCGTCGCCCGCCATGGCAGCGGGGCGGAGCCCACCGATCTTTCGACGACATGACCTACACCCTGTTGCACAACCCGCGCTGCTCCAAATCGCGCGCCGCGCTCGAACTGCTGCAGACGCGCGGTGTCGACGTGGAGGTCGTGCGCTATCTCGACACGCCACTCGATGCCGACGCCCTGCGCACGATACTGCGCCGCCTCGACATTGCACCGCGTGCGCTGCTGCGTACCGGCGAAGCTGTCTATCGCGAACTAGGACTCAACAACGAGGCGCTGGACGACGGTGCGATCGTCGACGCGATGGTCAGACATCCCGAACTGATCGAGCGCCCGATCTTGGTACGCGGCGAACGCGCGGTCATCGGCAGGCCGACCGAGCGGCTGCTGCACCTGCTCGACTGACGAGTAGCGCCCGTCGTAGGCGCGCGCTTGCGCGCGAAGCGCAGTGCCGCGATCCGCCCATCGCGCGCAAGCGCGCTCCTACCCGGTCAGCGATGGCGCGTCAGTGCTTCCGCTTCGCCACATGCATCGCCGATGCACGCGCCGGTGGCGCGAAGCTGTCGGCGCGCGCACTCGGCCAGAAGGTCTTGAACACCGCGTGCTCGGGTAGGCCGGTCAGCAACTCACCCGGCTCGAGGAAGCGATACAGCGCGGCGAGTGAACGCACTTCAGTCGGCGAGACACGTCGCAGGATGTGCTCAGGCCCGATCTGCATCGGATGCTCGAGCCCGGCCGCGCCGATCATGTCGCGCAGCGCGCGCAAGGTGTTCTGGTGGAAATGGAACACGCGGTTGGCCTTGTCCGGCACGTCGAGCAGGCGCCAGCGCGCCGGATCCTGCGTGGCCACACCCGTGGGGCAATGGTCGGTATGGCAGGTGCGGGACTGGATGCAGCCCAGCGAGAACATGAAACCGCGGCCCGCGTTGCACCAGTCCGCGCCCATCGCCAGCGCGCGGGCGATGTCGAAACCACTGGTGATCCTGCCGGCAGCCGCGACGCGGATGCGATCGCGCAGACCGATGCCCACCAGCGTGTTGTGCACCAGCATCAGTGCTTCCTGCAGCGGCAGGCCGACATGGTTGATGAACTCCGACGGCGCCGCGCCCGTGCCGCCTTCAGCGCCGTCGACGACGATGAAGTCCGGCAGGATGCCGCTGTCGAGCATTGCGCGGGCGATGCCGAACCATTCCCAGGGATGTCCGATCGCGAGCTTGAAGCCCGCCGGCTTGCCGCCAGACAGCGTGCGCATGCGATCGAGGAATTCCAGCAGGCCCAGCGGCGTGGAAAACGTGGTGTGCGCGGCCGGCGATTCGCAGTCCTGCCACACCGGAATGCCGCGGGTTTCCGCGATTTCGGGCGTCACCTTCGCACCGGGCAGCATGCCGCCGTGGCCCGGCTTGGCCCCCTGCGAAAGTTTCAGTTCGACCATGCGCACCTGCGGCTCGGCGGCGTGGCGCGCGAACAGGTCCTCGTCGAACCGCCCCTTGGCATCGCGACAACCGAAGTAGCCCGAGCCGATCTCCCAGACCAGATCGCCGCCATGCTCGCGGTGGTAGGCCGAGATCGCCCCCTCGCCCGTGTCGTGATAGAAGTTGCCGCGCTGGGCACCCAGGTTGAGCGCACGGATCGCGTTCGCCGACAGCGAGCCGAAACTCATCGCCGAAATATTGAACACGCTCGCCGTATAGGGCTGGGCGCGTTCGTCGCCAACCGGCACCCGGAAATCATGCGAGGCGGCATGCGCAGGCACCAGCGAGTGGTTGATCCACTCGTACTGTGTGCCGTACATCGGTAACTCGCTGCCGAACGGCACCACGTCACTGACGTTCTTCGCGCGCTGGTAGACCAGCGCGCGTTGCTGGCGCGAGAACGGCACCTCGTCCTGATCATCCTCGATGAAATACTGGCGGATCTCGGGGCGGAACGCTTCCAGGCCATAGCGGAAATGCGCGGTCAGCGGATACGTGCGGCGCAGGGTCGCACGCGTCTGCGACATGTCCAGAATGCCGAGCGCCGACAACGCCAACAGCGGGACTGCCGCGATCGCCCAGCCCACCGACTGGTGCATCGATGCCATGACGACCGAAAGCAGCGCCAGGACGACGCAGAGTGCGAATGTGAAATAGCGGACCATCGGGTTCCCCTCGAAAACAGCCGGCATATGGCGCGGCACGCCATCCATCCGGGACGATCAGGAAGAGCAGCCACCGCCGATCGGCCGGGGTGCATGTTGCGGGCATGGTAGGTAGCGTTCTGTCACGGAGCCACCCCAAACTGAACATTCCGTTGTGCGCCGATCCGCTTCACGGCGGTTTGTCGGCGCGCTGCCTACTGTCGCTGCGAACCCACGCATTCCTCGAGTCCATGTCGCAGTCGCCCTACAACCCGGTGATCCTGGCGGAAATGACCCGGGCGGCCCGCGCCGACAGCCCGGATGCCGACTGGCATGAGCTGGAGCCGCTGTTGCGCGCCCAATGGGAGCGGATCCCGCGCACGGTTGCATGGGAGATGGCCCGCCCGGAAGCTGCCTCACATTTCCGCACGATGTGTGGGCTGCCCGATGCGGCACCTGTGGTCGGCTTGGGCAGCAGCGCGGCGCGGAGAATCCACGGATGATCACGCCCCGCACCCTCTGGCGCGTCCTGGTGATGCCGACCTACATCCTGATTGCAGGCGCCGTCTTCGCACTGGCGCTGCGCAACACCGCGGGCTCCATCCTCTCGCCGCTGGCTCCGTTTGCGCCCTGGGCCATCGTGATGGCGGCCGCTCTGGCACTGCTGTCGATTGCGGGCGTCATATTGCGCTGGCGGCGACGCTTGCGTGCGGTCCGGCGCGTACATGCGGCCAGCCATGCCCGTGTCGGGGCGGAATGGCACGACAGCGATCAGTCAAGCGTCGTCCAACACGCCGGTCGCGGCTGAGCCGACGCCTTACAACGGTGGCGCGACCGCGATCGTATTGCCGCCGTCGCGTTTGGCCTGATAGAGCGATGCGTCCGCACGTGCAAACCAGTCCTGCCAGTCGCGTTCCGCCGACAGCATCGCGCCGCCGACGGCCACGGTGATGTGGCCGCCGGGACCGATCAGCCGCGTTGCGACCGCTTCGCGTATCCGCTCCGCCGCGCGCGTCAGCGCCTGTTCCGATGCCATCGGCATCAACATGACGAATTCCTCGCCACCAAACCGGTAGACGGCATCGCCTTGCCGCAACTCCTCGCGCAGCAGCGCTGCGAGATCGACCAGCACCGCGTCACCGGCTGCATGTCCGAAGGTGTCGTTGACGGCCTTGAAGCGGTCGATGTCCAGCACCAGCAATCCCATGCGACCGCTCTGGCCGGTGGCGATCGCGTGGCGGAGATCGTCCTCGAGCACGCCGCGGTTGGGAATGCGCGTCAGTGGATCCACGCTTGCCAGTTGTTCCAGCGACGCGCTGTGCGTGCGGAGACGGCGCGCGAACACCATCGAGAAGCCGTAAACCAGCGACCACGTCACCAACGTACTGACGTGGTAGGGACCGACATCGCGCCACAGCAGGGTCGCGGATGCGCACAGCAACAGCGTCGCACCACTCCAGGTCGCCACCCGCAGCGGCGCGAGGTAGTAATTGGTCATCAGCGCGACGTATACCCAACCGCTCGCGGCCGCGCCCATGGTCAGGCATGCGAGCGCAGAGAATCCGGAATTGAGTACCACCATCCATGCACCCGCGCGCTCGGTCCCGCCTTCGCGCCAGGCGAATCGCATGATCACGAGCATCGTCAGAACGACCGCCGCGTCCAGCGCCGCGATGCCCCAGTCGCCGCGTGAGAGCCGCCACAGCAGAAAACTCCCGAGCACGACCGCGGTCACCGACCCGAGCAGGGTGATGATGGTCAGCCGGAAATCGTTGCGCAGTCTCGCAATCATGGTGGTCGCGCCCGCTCCCGGGGCATGCCGCGGCGTACAGAGTCCGCCTGCCGCCCCGGCTCTGCGTCCGCTGTGGTCCGACCCTGCGCCCCCACCGGGCACGCGACTGTGAAAGCGGCGCGCCGATCAGGCGGAGCGTGACGGGAGTTGCGGGCTCCGCCTGCAAGGCGTTGCCAATGATGGTGCCCGGAGCCGGAATCGAACCGGCACGACCTTGCGGCCAACGGATTTTAAGTCCGGTGCGTCTACCAGTTTCGCCATCCGGGCAAGCCGTCGGCAGCGTGCCGCAGCGCGCCGCCGATTGGAACCACCACGCGGAAACGCGCGGCGCCAGATACGAAAAAGCCCCGCATCTGCAGGGCCTTTCGAACTGGAGCGGGAAAAGGGGCTCGAACCCTCGACCTCAACCTTGGCAAGGTTGCGCTCTACCAACTGAGCTATTCCCGCTTGGAACCGAATTGTAACCCGCCTGCGCCCTGTAGGGTGCGCCGGCTGGAGGCCTGGGTCGGAATCGAACCGGCGTACACGGATTTGCAATCCGCTGCATAACCACTCTGCCACCAGGCCGGTGACGCCGTGCAGGACCAGGTCCTGTCGACAAAACGAAACCCCGCATGCAACCCGGGGCTTCGTCTTCGAAACTGGAGCGGGAAAAGGGGCTCGAACCCTCGACCTCAACCTTGGCAAGGTTGCGCTCTACCAACTGAGCTATTCCCGCTTGGGAGGCGAAATTCTACCCGTCGCCGGCGGGGTGTCAATACTTGTTCTTTTCTGCGGCGCGCATGATCGGCCACGCCGCGCGCAGATACAGCAGTCCCGACCACAGCGTGAGGATCGCCGCGATCGCAAGCAGCCAGTCGCCGACGATGAAGATCTCGCGGCCCAACCATGGCAGCGGACGCGGCGGCTGGTCGGGGGTCACCGAGTACAGCAGGCACAGCAGCGCGACCATCTGCGCGATCGTCTTGATCTTGCCGATCGCCGCGACGCGCACGGTCGCACGCTGACCGAGCCCGGCCATCCATTCGCGCAGCGCGGACACCGCGATCTCGCGGCCCACGATCACCGCCGCCCACAGCGCCATCCACGGCGTCGGATGGCCCTGCACGATCAGAAACAGCGCGACGGCGACCATCAGCTTGTCGGCAACGGGATCGAGAAACGCGCCGAACGCGGAGTACTGGTGGTACCTGCGCGCAATCCAGCCGTCGAGCCAGTCGGTGATCGACGCGAACCCGAACACCAGCGCGGTCGCGAAGTTGGTCCACTGGAACGGGAGGTAGAACACCAGCACCAGCACCGGGATCAGCATGATCCGCAGGAGCGTGATCCAGGTGGGAATCGTGAATTTCATTGGACGCCTGTGGGGGATTCAGTCGTGTCCGGCGCCTGGGCCGGGGTCGAGCCCGTGTAGGGTCGCATAGATGCGCTGCGCGAGCGCCGCGTTGACACCTTCGACCTGGGCGATCTGCTCGGCGCCGGCGGCCTTCAGGCCCCCCAGACCGCCGAAATGCTTCAACAGGCTCGCGCGGCGGCGGGGGCCGATGCCGGGAATATCCTCGAGCCGGCTCGTGGTGCGTGCCTTCTGACGGCGTCCACGATGACCGGTGATCGCAAAACGATGCGCCTCGTCGCGCACCTGCTGCACCAGCTGCAGGCCCGGCGATGCGGCGCCGGGCTTGAGCGCGCGCCCGTCCGGCAGCAGCAGGGTTTCGTCGCCGGGCTTGCGCGCCTCGCCCTTGGCCACGCCGACCAGGCAGATGCCGGTAATGCCCAGCGTGTCGAGCACCGCGCGGGCCTGCGCCACCTGGCCGGTGCCGCCGTCGATCAGCAGCACGTCGGGCAGGATGCCTGCACCTTCCGCGGCCGCGGGCACGTCGGTGCCCGCCTCTACCGCGGCGACTTCGGCGGCGCGCGCATCGGCGGCCTTGCGAAAGCGCCGGGTCAGCGCCTGGTGCATCGCCGCGTAATCGTCGCCCGGTTCGATGCCGGCAATGTTGTAGCGCCGGTACTGGCCGCGCACCGGACCGGCCGCGTCGAACACCACGCATGAGGCAACCGTCGCCTCGCCCATGGTGTGGCTGATGTCGAAACACTCGATGCGTTGCGCGAGCTGGCTGAGCCCGAGCATCTCGCGCAACGATTCGGCGCGTGCGTTCTGCGCAGCCTGGCTGCTCATTTCGGTCGCCAGCGAAATCTCGGCGTTGCGGCGCGCAAGATCCACGTACCGCGCACGATCGCCGCGGACGCTGGTCTTGATCTGCACGCGGCGACCGGTGGATTCGCTGAACGCCTGCTCGAGCAACAGCACGTCCTCGATCGCGCGGTCGAGCACGATCTCGCGCGGCGGCGTCTGCTCGGCGTAATGCTGGGATACGAACGCGGCCAGCACCTCGGCCGGATCGTCGCTGCCATTGGTGCGCGGATGAAACGCGCGCGTGCCCAGATTGCGGCCGTCGCGGAAGGCGAGCAGCAGCACGCAGGCCTGACTGCCCTGCATCGCGCACGCGAGCACGTCGAGTTCGGCGACCTTGCCGTCGACGTACTGGCGCGCCTGCATGCTGCGCATGTTGCCGAGCAGATCGCGCAGGCGCGCGGCGTCCTCGAAATCGAGCTTTTCGGCCGCCGCCTCCATGTCGCGCGTCACTTCCCGGGTGAGTTCGTCGCTGCGTCCGTCGAGGAACAACGAGGCGCGGCGCACGGCATCGCCGTAGTCCTGCGCCGAGATCATGCCGACGCAGGGCGCGGTGCAACGCCCGATCTGGTGCTGCAGGCACGGCCTCGAGCGGTTGCGGAACACGCTGTCCTCGCAGTTGCGCAGCTTGAACAGCTTCTGCATCAGGTTCAGCGTTTCGCGCACCGCGGTCACGCCCGGATACGGACCGAAATAACGACCGGGCACGTTCCGCGGCCCGCGATGCACCGCGATGCGCGGCCAATCGTCACTCGTCACTAGCACGTAGGGGTAGCTTTTGTCGTCGCGCAGCGAGACGTTGTAGCGCGGCCTGAGCGACTTGATGAGCTGGTTTTCGAGCAGCAGGGCCTCGGCCTCGCTGCGCGTGACCGTGGTTTCCATGCGCGCGATCTGCGCGATCATCGCCATCGTCCGGGTGACCTTGGGCGACGCATTGAAGTAGCTCGCCACGCGCTTGCGCAGGTCCGCCGCCTTGCCGACGTACAGCACGGTGTCATCCGCCGCATACATGCGGTAGACGCCCGGTGCGGTGCTGAGCCCTGCGACGAACGCCTTGCCGTCGAACATCACGCCACCGCTGCTTGCCCTGCGCGGCCCGGTCATTCGCCTATCGGGACGTGACGCACGGCGCCGCTGACCGGGTCGAGCCGCAGCACGGCGTGCGCATCGGTGTCGGCGATCCATACCGCGTCGCTGCCGACCGCCAGACCACCGGGCGCATGCAGGCGCTGCGGCAGCTCGAAGGAGGTCAGTTCGCCGCCGCCCAGCCGCAGCCGGCGCAGGCTGTCGTTGCCGGCGTCGGCGATCCACAGCACCGGCGCGTCGGGTTCGAGCGCGAGCGCCTGCGGATGCTGCATGCGCGCATCGGTGCGTGGACCATCAACCCGGCCGAACTGCCAGGGGTCCTGGCCCACCAGCGTCGACACCGCGCCGGTGCGCGTATGCACGCTGCGGACGGCCGAGCCGCTGGCATCGCAGACGTAGAGCGTCTGCTGCACGCAGGCCAGGGATACCGGCTCGGCGAACGAGGCCATGGATCCGCTGCCGTCCATCACCGCGAGCTTGCCGCTGCCGGCCAGCAGTTCGATCGTCGAGCGGCCGAGATCCAGCCGCCAGATGCGGTTGTCACCGGCGCAGGCGATGTAGAGCCTGTCGCCGGCGAGCACGATGTCGCGCGGCTGGTCGAGCGCGACCGCGCGTGGATCGGTGAGCGCGCCCTCGGCGGTGATGCCCGGGCGACCCGCACCACAGAGCGTCGAGATATCGCCGCTGCGCAGTTCGATACGACGCACCGCGTGGTTGCCGGTGTCGGCGACGTAGAGCACGTCACGCTCGACGTAGAGGCCATGCGGCCGGGTGAACGCGGCCAGTTCCATCGGCCCGTCGATGAAGCCGGGACTGCCGCTGCCGAACTGGCGCAGCACGCGACCGCTGGTGTCGCATTCGAGCACGCGGTGATGGCCGCTGTCGGCGACGTAGAGGAAATTGCCGGACAGCGCGAGGCCGACCGGAAACTGCAGCGGCAACGGCGGCTCGCCACTGCGACGCATGCGGATGGGTTCGACACTGACCGGATACGGCGTGAGCTCGGCGGTCAACGCGTTGACGCGCGCGTCGAGCTCGCGGATGCCGCCTTCGCCGACGATGCGTTCGCGCACCCGGCCCTCGCCATCGATCAACACGACCGTCGGCCAGGCCTCGATGCCGTAGTGCTGCCAGAGCACCCAGTCGGGGTCATGGGCCACCGGAAATTCGAGCTGTTGCCGGTGCACCCGCTTGGACGCGCGGCGCGACTCGCGCTCGGCATCGAACCGCGGGACGTGCACAGCCACCACGTTGAGACGCTCGCGATGACGCGCGCGCAGATGCCCCAGGTCGGCAAGCCGCTGCTGCGACCAGGCCGATGCGAGGTTCACGAACGCGAGCGCGCACACCTTGCCCCGCAGCTGCGCCATGCGCAGCGGGTCGGTCAGGTTCAGCCACTCCAGGCTGGCCGGGAACTCGGGTGCGATCGCGGCGTCGGTCATGCCCGGATTATGCGCGAACGGCCGGGGCGCCGCGTCGATACCGGGCGACAATCTCCCGGGCCGCCGCATCGACCAGTTGCCAGACCGATTCGAAGCCGGCCGCGTCGCCGGTATAGGGGTCCGGCACGTCGTCGCCGCCCTGCCCGGCCCAGTCGAGGAGCAGCGCGATCTCGCCTGTGGCATCTGGCGGCCGGCGGTCGCGGACGATGCGCAAGGTGCTGGCATCGGCGCACAGCAGCACGTCGAAGGTCCGGTAATCGGCGGCGTCGAGCATGCGGGCGCGCAGGCCGGAGATGTCGACCCCGTGACCGGCGGCGTTGCGGATTGCGCGCGGGTCCGGTGGGTCGCCCACGTGCCAGTCACCGGTGCCGCAGGAATCGACCTCGATCACGTCGCGCAGGCCGGCTCCCTCGATCCGCGCGCGGAATGCGCCCTCGGCCATCGGCGAACGACAGCTATTGCCCAGGCACACCACCAGCAGGCGGGTCATTCGCCGGCTGCCAGACGCGCCTGCGCGCGGGCGAGATCCTCTGGCGTATCCACGCCGGGCGGAAACGGCTCGCTGGCGATGCCGAGCGCGACCCGGTGCCCGGCTTCGAGTACACGCAACTGTTCGAGCATCTCGATCTGTTCCAGCCGCCCTGGCGGCATCGCCGCGAACTGCTTGAGAAAGCCCACGCGATACCCGTAGATGCCGATATGCCGAAACCACTCGCCATCCGGCATGACGTCGCGGCTGCGCGCGAAGGCATCGCGCGGCCACGGCACCGGCGCGCGACTGAAGTACAGCGCATCACCTTCGACACTCCGCACGACTTTGACCGCATTGGGATCCAGCAGGGTTTCGACGTCCTCCACCGGCGCACACAGCGTCGCGAGATCAACGCCCGGCTGCGCCGCGAGCGCGGCGACGGCCTGGATGCCCGACACAGGCGCGAAGGGTTCGTCGCCCTGCAGATTCACGACCACGCGCGCGTCATCCCAACCGGCGAGTGCGGCGCATTCGGCCAGACGGTCCGTGCCGGAGGGATGCTCGGGCGACGTCATCGCCACCTGCACCGGTGTGCCGGCGAGCGCCTCACGCACGCGTGCGTCATCGGTCGCCACCCACACCTCGTCCGCGCCCGCCGCCAGTGCGCGCCGCGCGACATGCAGCACCAGCGGTTCGCCGGCAAGCAGTTGCAGCGGTTTGCCCGGCAAGCGGGTGGATGCGTAACGCGCGGGAATGGCGACGACGAAACCGGAGGATGTGCTCATGCGGGGATTGTCCCAGATCACGGTGCGTCGGGCTGTGCGGCGCCTTACGGCGCTAGCGCAATGGCCAACGCGGCGGGCCGCAGGATAGTTGGAGCGAAGCCAAATCCATCGCATCAGAGGCTGCGTGCAGACAACATATCGCGAGCGTCCGCCCTCACCCCAACCCCTCTCCCCGAGGGAGAGGGGCTCAGGCCGCGCCTTCTCGGCCAGCGCTTCGTCAGCGCAGCTTAGCCAACCGGTCCAGCAAGGCGATCCAGAACGCTTCCGGCAGCTCCCCGGACACCGGCACGCTGTAATGGCGTTCGCCGGCAAAGCGCATGCACTTCACCGCATCCTTTTCGGTCATCAGCACCGGCAGATCACTGCCGAAGCGCAGGTCTTCGGCCGTATAGCGGTGATGGTCGGCGAAGGCGTGCGGCACGACGGCGATGTCGTGACTGCGCAGGGTCGCGAAGAAGCGTTCGGGATCGCCGATGCCGGCGACCGCATGCACGCGCTGACCCGAGAACCGCGACAGTGGCAATGGGCGCCCCCCCACCAGAGGCAACGCCTGGCCGGTTTCCAGCCGCATCGGCCACTCGCCGAACCCAGCGTCCAGATCGGTATCGCTGCCGGTGTTGAGCACGCGGAAATCGCAGTGGGCGCTGCGCGCGGCAGGCTCACGCAACGGGCCGGCGGGAATCAGCAGGCCGTTGCCATAGCGACGCGCACCGTCGATGACTTCGATCTCGACATCGCGGCGCAAGCGGTAATGCTGCAGACCGTCGTCGCAGACGACGATGTCGCAGCCCGCAGCGATCAAGGCCTTGGCCGCCGCGACGCGATCGGCATCCACGCGCACTTTCGCGCCGGTGCGCGCGGCGATCAGCACCGGCTCGTCGCCGGCGAGCTTTGGATCGGTGACCGGCTCGACCCAGCGCGGCGTACCGGCGTCATCGCGGCCGTAGCCACGGCTGGCGACACCCGGCGTCCAACCGGCGGCCTGCAGGCGCGCGACGACCGCGATCGTCAGCGGCGTCTTGCCGCTGCCGCCGGCGATCAGGTTGCCGATCACCAGCACAGGTTTCGAGACCTTGCGCGGGCGCACGAGTTTCGCTCGCAGTCGCGATCCCGCGCCATACACCTTGGCGAGCGCGCGCGTATGCAACGGCGGAGGGCTGCCGTCGAACCAGTACCGCGGCGCCTTCATCCAGCGTCGCCCTCGCGGAACTGCATGCGGTGCAGGCGGGCGTACAGGCCGCCCTGCTCGAGCAGCTGCTGGTGCGTGCCGTGTTCGACGAGCCGGCCGTGATCGAGCACCAGCACCTGGTCGGCGTGTTCGATGGTCGACAGGCGATGCGCGATGACCAGCGTCGTGCGGTCGGGCATCAGATGTTCGAGCGCGTCCTGCACCAGGCGCTCGGACTCGGTATCGAGCGCAGCGGTGGCTTCGTCGAGGATCAGGATCGGCGCGTCCTTGAGCATCGCGCGGGCAATCGCCAGACGCTGACGCTGGCCGCCCGACAGGCGACCGCCGCGGCTGCCGATGCCGCTCTCGAGCTGCTTGGGCAGCTTCTCGATGAATTCCATCGCATTGGCGCCGCGGATGGCCGCGTCCAGCGCTTCGCGCGACACGCCGGCCATCTCACCGTAGGCGATGTTCGCCGCCACCGTGTCGTCGAACAGCATCACCTGCTGACCGACCAGCGCAATCTGCCGACGCACGTCGGAGAGCTTGTAGTCGTCGATCGGATAGCCGTCGAGCAGGATCTCGCCTTGCGCCTGCGCGTAGAAACGCGGGATCAACTTGATCAGCGTCGACTTGCCGCTGCCCGAGCGCCCGACGATTGCGGTCACCGTGCCGGGCTTGGCGACGAAGCTGACATCCTCCAGCGCCGGCGCATTCTGGCCCGGATACCGCGCGCCAACGTTGCGGAACTCGATCTCGCCGCGCGCACGCGCCAGCGGCCGTGTGCCGGTGTCGCGCTCGTCGTCGGAATCGAGAATCTCGAACAGGCGCTCGGCCGAGGCCACGCCCCGCTGCAGCATGTTCTGCACGTTGGTCAGCTGCTTGAGCGCCGGAATGATCGCCATCATCGCGATCATCAGTGCGACGAACCCGCCGGCGGTCAGGCGCCCCTGCGAAGCCTCGTAGCCCGCGATGACGATCAGCAGCGCGAGGCCCACCGAGCCCATCAGCTGCACGACCGCCGACGAGATCGCGCGCGTGGCCTCGACCTTGAGGTTCAGGCGCATATGCGTGTCGGCGACCGCGCGGTAGCGCGCGTTCTCGGCCGCCTGCGCGCCGTAGATCTTCACTTCCTGCTGGTTGCTCAGCGACTGGTCGGCCGCCTGCAGCAGCAGCGCCGAACTGTCCTGGATGTTGTGGCTGACGCGGCGGTAGCGACGCGCGACCTTGCCCATGATCCATGACAGCGGCGGGGCGATGACCAGGATCGTCAGCGTCACCTGCCAGCTTGTCCACAGCATCACGATCAGCGACGCGATGATCTGCAGCGACTGCTGGATCATCACCTTGGCGGCGTCCACTGCGGCCTGCGATACCTGGTCGGAGTCCGAGCCCAGGCGTATCAGCATCGACGGCACCGGCTCGGCATCGAAGCGCATGCCCGGCAGGCGCAGATACTTGCCGAGCACCATGACACGCAGATCGCGGGCGATGCCGCGGCCGGCCTTGGCCATGTTGTAGTCCGCCAGGTAACCCGCGATACCACGCATCACGAACAGCCCGATGATCGCCGCCGGCAACCACAGGTTCACACCCGCGTTCGTACCGACGAAGGTCTCGTCGATGATCGGCTCCATCATCTTGGTGAAGGCGCCGCCCGCGGCCGCTTCGATCAGCATGCCGACCAGCGCCACCGACAGCAGGCCGCGATAGTCGGTCGAGAACTTCAGCAGCCGGCGATAGACCGGCCAGGCGCGATCGGCGCGCGCGGGTCCCGGCGTCGGCGCGTCGTGCTGCGCCTTGTCGACAACGGTACTCATGTCATTCCTCTTGCGTGGCCGCGGATGGCGCAGCCGCCGTCGTCGGCGCGGTCGCGTTCGCGATGCGCTTGAAGCCGAGCTGCCCCAGCGCGTCGTAGGCGGTCGCGACCGCCTGCCACGGCGTGCGCGCATCGGCCCGCAGCAGCACGGTGCGTTCGCGGTCATCGCCTGCGACGTCCGCGATGGTCCGCTTGAGCGATTCGACATCGGTGCGCAACGCTTCGCGATCGTCGACGAAATACCGCCCGTCGGCGTTGATCAGCAGGCTCAGCGCGCCGTCCTGCGCATCATTGCGCTCGCCGGTCGCCTGCGGCAGTTCGAGCTTCAGCACCGAGCGCGCATCGAAGGTCGTGGTGATCACGAAGAAGATGATCAGCACCAGGATCACGTCGATGAGCGGCACGAGGTTGAGTTCCGGATTGTCCTCGGCGCGGCGGTCGCGGATGCGCATGCGTCAGCCCTGCACCGGCGCCTGCACCGGCCGGCGGTTGCGCGGGTCGATGACGTCCATCAGCGCGATCGCCTCGTGCTCCATCTGCACGATGTAGCCGTCGATGCGCGCGCGGAAATGGCGGTGGAACATCAGCGCCGGGATGGCGACGATCATGCCCGCCGCCGCACACACCAGCGCCTTGCCGATGCCACCCGCGAGCTGGTTCACATCACCGACGCCGTGGTCCATGACGCCCATGAACATCTGGATCATGCCGACCACGGTGCCGAACAGGCCCAGCAGCGGACCGGCCGCGGCAATCGTGCCCAGCGCGTTGAGATAGCGCTCCATGCGGAAGGCGACGTGGCGGCCGACATCCTCGACCCGTTCGCGGATCTCTTCGCGCGGGCGATTACGCACGTCCAGCGCGGCGGCGAGCAGTGCGCCCAGCGGCGCAGTGCCGCGCAACGATTCGATATGTGCCGGGTCCAGCGTGCCGCGCGCAGCCCAGGCGCGGACTTCCGCGCCCAGCCCCGGCGGCAGCACCGCCTTGCGGCGCAGCGCCCAGAAGCGCTCGACGATGATTGCCAGCGCGACAGCCGACAGCAGCAGCAGGGGCAGCATCGGCCAGCCGCCAGCCTTCACCAGTTCGAGCACAGCAACCCCTTCGGCCGATGGCCGGTTCAATCCGGGGAATAGGATAGCCCAGCCTGCCCGGCCGCCCCGGGCTGCGCTTCGCGCCGCTCGGCCTGTTGCGCGGCGTCCCACAACCGCGGCCGCCTGACGCGTTCCTGCGTGACCACCAGGCCGCCGGCCTGCAGCCGGAGCCGGGTCGCCCCGCCGCCGGCCGTGCTGCCGACCGCAGCGCCGACATGGGTCCAGCGCCGGACGACCTCGCCATGCGGATGCCCGAAGCGGTTGCCGTGACCCGCCGACATCATCGCAACCGCGGCGCCGGACGCTTGCACGAACGCGGGATCGGACGAACTGCGGCTGCCGTGATGCGCGGCGATCACGACATCGGCGGCGAGCGACGCGGCGTCGCGCCGCACCAGCATTCGCTCGACCAGATCGTCGATATCCCCCGGCAACAATGCAGCGCCATGCGCGGTCTCGACCCGCAGCACGCAGCTCGATGGATTCCGGAATGCCGGAAAATACAGGTCCGGGTGCAGGAATCGGAACGTCACCCCATCCATCTCCCAGGCACTGCCCATCACGCACGGGGACGCGCCCGGCACGCGATCCCATTGCGGCGCGAAGACCACCGGCGCAGCGAAGCGCCGCTGCACGGCGCCGAAGCCGCCGGCATGATCGGCATCGCCGTGGCTGATGACAATGGCATCCAGATGCCGCACGCCCAACGCCTGCAGCGCCGGGACGACCACCCGCTCACCGGCGTCGAATGCCTCGGGAATCGCAGGCCCGGCGTCGTAGAGCAACGCGTGATGCGCCGTGCGGATCAGGACCGACAGTCCCTGTCCGACATCGAGCACCACCAGTTCCGCTTCGCCGTGTTGCGGAAGCCGCCGATCGGGCCACAGCAGCGGCAGCCACAACAGCGCCGCCAGCCATCTTCCCGGCACGCCTCCCGGCAACAGCATCCAGAACGCCGCCAGGAGTGCGAGCGGCAGCGCAAACCAGTGCGGCTCGGGCAACCACCAGAGCGAGATGGGACTCGCCGCCAGCCAGTCGAACAGCGGCCAGCTCAGCTCGAATGCCCACGCGGCGCTGCGCCAGGCCCAGTCGCCGGCGCCGGTATGGATCGCCTCCAGCCCGGTGCCGATCAGCGCCAGCGGCACCACGACCAGACTCCACCATGGAATCGCGACCAGATTGGCGATCGGCCCGGCCAGCGAGGCCTGCCCGAACAGGATCACCGTCAATGGCAACAGGCCAATGGTCGCCACCCACTGCGAAGCCAGCAGGCCGCGAAGCTTCGACAGTTCACGCGCATCGGGCAGACACCAGACCAGCCAGGCAACACCGGCGAAGCTGAGCCAGAAACCCGCGGACAGCACCGACATCGGATCAACCAGCACGACGGCGATTGCGGCGTAGGCCAGGGAATCGGCGATGCGCAGATGCCGCCGCGCCAGCCGCGCGATCACGACCACGCCGATCATCAGTACCGTGCGCAGGGTCGGCAGCTCCCAACCGGCCACTGCCGCGTAGACCGTGCTCGCGAGCAGCGCGATGATCGCCGCCGCCTGCGGACGCGGCAGCCAGCGTCCCAGCCACGGCAGGCACCACCACACCGCGGTGGCCCCCCATGCGAAGAAACCGCCGACCATGCCGACGTGGAAGCCCGAGATCGCGATCAGATGCGTCAGCCCGGTCGCGCGCAGCGCTTCCCAGTCCAGATCGCTCAGCGCGCGCGTGTCGCCGATCGCCAGTGCCCGCACATAGCGCGCACTGTCGCGGTCGACCACGCCATCGATACGCGTCGCGACGCGTTCGCGCCACCGATCCACGCCGCGGCCCGCGTCGAGACGCGTGACGGGCTCAGCGCTGCGCACGTAGCCCACCGCCGTCACGCGCTGCGCCATCGCCCGCTTCTCGCCGTCGAACCAGCCCGGGTTGCGCAGCCCGCGCGGCGCGCGCAGCCGAGCGGTGAAGGCCCACTGACTGCCGGCGTGCAGGCCGTATCGCCGCAGATCCGGGCCTTCGCGGCGATCGTCATACCAGGACAAGCGCAATAAGCGACCGCGCAACGGGGCCGGCACCGAATCGTCGCCAGCGACGCGGAACAGAAACGCCGTGCGCTGCGGCTCGTGTACCGGCAATCCGACGATCTGCCCGCGCACCGCGAAATCGCCCCGCTCCATCGACGCCGGCAGTTGGATAGACAGGGCATGCGCCGCGTGTAAACCGCACAGCGCTGCACCCACGCAGAACGCCGCGAGCGCCCGCCCGCGCCCGGCAGCCCATGCCGTCACCGCCACCGCGAGCACCAGCGCCATCCCCCACCACGGTGGCAAGGCGGGCACCTGCAGACAGGCAATCGCCCCCAGCACCAGTGCGGCCGCTACGCCAAGCCCGAGCGCCGGAAACAGCATGCGGCTCATGCGCCGGGAAGCCGATCCAATGGACTGCGCACCCCCAGCACCCCGCGATTGAGGACGTGGGTATAGATCTGCGTTGTCGACAGATCCTTGTGCCCGAGCAATTGCTGGATGGTGCGGATGTCCTGACCGGCCTCCAGCAGATGCGTCGCGAACGAGTGGCGCAGCGTATGGCAGCTGGCGGGTTTGACAATGCCCGCGCGCAGCCGGGCGCTGCGCACCGCACGCTGCAGAACCGATTCGTCCAGATGATGGCGACGCATCACCCCATCGCGCGGATCGCGCGACAGGCGCTGCGCGGGGAACACGTTCTGCCAGCCCCGCTCGCGCGCAGCGTTCGGATATTTGCGCGCCAATGCGTCCGGCAGCCAGACCGCGCCATGTCCCGCCCGGAGGTCGTCCTCATGCAACTGCAGCGCCCGGGCAATCTCCTCATGCAGGGCATCCGTCAAGCGCTCGGGCAGCGGCACATGACGATCCTTCCCACCCTTCCCTTCCCGCACGATGATCTGATGCTGGACGAAATCGACATCCTTGATCCGCAACCGCAGCGCTTCCATCAACCGCATCCCGGTGCCGTACAGAAGCCCCGCGAGCAGGCCCGTCCGTCCCTCCATCGCCCGCAGCAGACGCAGCACCTCTTCAACGGCCAGCACGACCGGCACCCGCCGCGGCCGTTTCGCCCGCACGACTGCATCCATCCACGGCAACTCCACACCAAGCACGTCGCGATACAAAAACAGCAGCGCTGCGAGCGCCTGGTTCTGCGTGCCTGCCGCAACCCGATGTCGCATGGCCAGCACCGTCAGGAATGCAGTGACTTCCGCCCCACCCATGTCCCGCGGGTGCCGCTTGCCGTTGGCAAGGATGAAGCGCCGGATCCAGCCGACGTAGGCGTGCTCAGTCCGGATACTCAGATGCCGCACCCGGCAACGCGCCCGGACCAGGTCCAGCAGCCTCGGAGACCCCCGCGCCCCCGTTACCACCTCACTTGTGTCGGATAACACCGCGCGCCTCCATGCGCCGGATAACGCATGCAGGCTAAACACGTGAGGCACTTCAGAGAACGCGACAACGCATTGATCCTGCGTCGGAAATCTCCCCTTGGCGACTACCGGAGTTCCAACGCATACTCGGCGCAACGCCCCACATCTAGGGTCGAATACTAGTTAGGCGACTATGAGCACGCTCTGGATCGTCGTTGCACTAGCAGCTACTTCAACTGCTGCTCCAGCCGCTGAGCCTTGCTCCAGGCTTGATCCGGAGCTTATCCACTGTCCGGCGCCCGAGGCGCCACGGATCACGGAACTTCGCGAGGGGCAGGTGACGCTGGAGGTCAAAGTGGAACCTGACGGCTCCGTGCAGTCGTCCAGGGTTCTTTCGTCATCCGGGCACCCTGCTTGGGCTTTTGCTGCTCAAGCTGCAGTGGCAAAGTGGCAATACGTGGCGGGTCCGGGGTCTCGCACACGGGAGGTTCCCTTTGACTTCCTGTTCGGTCAGCCGTAGCCGCCTAACAATTCCGTAAGGAGCTTCCTGTCAACTCCGAGTGCATGAGCGCCGCGCCTGAGCGTTGAGGCATTTGCTGTTCTCCTGTTGTCGGGTAT
>NZ_JAVDVJ010000010.1:0-110403 GCF_031456825.1 Luteimonas sp. 3794
CGCGTGTCCCTCTTTCGGGGGGGGTTTGGGGCCGGCTTCTGGGGGGGGGGGGGGGGGGGGGTGGGGGGGGGGGGGGGGGGGGGCCCCCCCCCCCCCCCCCCCCCCGCCCCCCCCCCCGCTCCTACAGGGGAATGCGCAGCACGGGGACGCATTAGAATGTCCGCCTCCATCCGCATCACGACAAGAGCCTGCCCGCATGATCAAGCCCCGGACCCCGCCCGGCGTCATGGAACTGTTGCCGCGCGACCAGATCGCGTTCCAGCGGATGCTGGACACGATCCGCCGCACGTTCGAGGGCTTCGGGTTCCTGCCGATCGAAACGCCGGTGTTCGAGCTGTCCGAGACGCTGCTGACGAAATCCGGCGGCGAGACCGAGCGGCAGGTGTATTTCGTGCAGTCCACGGGCGCACTCGAGAAGCAGTCCGACGGCCTGCCGGAACTCGCGCTGCGCTTCGACCTGACCGTGCCGCTGGCGCGCTACGTCGCCGAGCACGAGCACGACCTCGCGTTCCCGTTCCGCCGCTACCAGATGCAGCGCGTCTACCGTGGCGAGCGCGCGCAGCGCGGCCGCTTCCGCGAGTTCTACCAGTGCGACATCGACGTGATCGGCAAGGATTCGCTGTCGCCGCGTTATGACGCCGAAGTGCCCGCAGTGATCAGCGCGGTGTTCGCCGCGCTCGACATCGGCGAGTTCACGATCCAGCTCAACCACCGCAAGCTGCTGCGCGGCTATTTCGAAGGGCAGGGCATCGACGACAGCCGTCAGATGACCGTGCTGCGCGAGATCGACAAGCTCGACAAGCGTGGCGAGGACGCGGTGCGCGCCACGCTGACCGGCGAGGACTTCGGCCTGTCGGACGAAATCGCCGAGCGTCTGCTCGCGTTCTCGCGGGTGCGCTCGAGCGGTCATGACGATGCGCTGGCGAAGCTCGACGCGCTCGGCGCCGGCACGGATCTGTTCGAGGAAGGCCGCAATGAACTTCGCGACCTGCTCAACCAGCTGCGCGCACTCGGCGTGCCCGAATCGCGTTACGCATTGAACCTGTCGATCGCGCGCGGTCTCGATTACTACACCGGCATGGTCTACGAGACGATCCTCGACGCGCACCCGCAGATCGGTTCGATCTGTTCGGGCGGTCGCTACGACAACCTCGCCAGCCACTACACCAAGTCGAAGCTGCCGGGTGTCGGCATCTCGATCGGCCTGACGCGCCTGTTCTGGCAGTTGCGCGAAGCGGGTCTCATTGCCACGGCCGACAGTTCGGTGGACGTGCTGGTGACGCTGCTCGACGACGCCTCGCTGCCTGACGCGCTCGCGCTGTCGCAGCGTTTGCGCGCGTCTGGCCTCAACGTCGAAACCCAACTTGAGCCGCGCAAGCTCGCCAAGCAGATGCAGTACGCCGACCGCGCCGGCATCCGCTTCGTCGTGATCCGAGGCGAGGATGAGGTCGCCAAGGGCGTGGTCGCGGTCAAGGATCTGCGCCGCGGTGAGCAGTTCGAGGTCGTCGACGACGATCTGCCGCGCACGCTGCTGGTCGAGCGCGAGCAGTGGCAGGCGATGCGATGACGCTGCGGTCGCCGGGGCCGGCGGCCCTGTTGCCGCTGATCATCCTGTCGCTGGCGGCCTGCTCGCCGTTCGACACCCGGTTCAAACGGGTGACGCCCGGCGTCTACCACGTGGAAAGTGTCCAGTGCGCCTGGTCCGGCGACGCGTCCGCGGCGCTGGCCGACATCGCGGCCGAGGGCGAGCGTCGCTGTCGCGGTGGCCATCGCCTTGATGACACCGTCACTTCGCTTCTCGGCACCCGCGGCAGCGTATTCGGCGAATGTCCGGCCGCCCGCGTCACCACGACCGTGACCTGCTTGGAGTCCACCCGATGAAATCCATCCGCCTCGACGGCCGTTCGCTGACCCGCGCGCAACTGGTCATGGTCGCGCACGGCGCGCCGGTCGCGCTCGACGAAGACGCGCTGAAAGGCGTCGCCCGAGCCGCCGACTTCCTCGCCGAGCAGGTGCGCCGCGAGGAACCGATCTATGGCGTGTCGACGGGCTTTGGCAGCAATGCCGACCGCCTGCTGGGCGCACGTCCGCTGCGCGATGACCTGCCGGGCGCGACGCCATCAAACCGCTCGCTGCACGAGGAACTGCAGGTCAACCTGATCGTGACCCACGCGGTCTGCGTCGGCGAGCCGCTCTCCGCGGACGTGGTCCGCGCGATGCTGTGCATCCGCATCAACACGCTGCTCAAGGGCCATTCGGGCATCCGCGTGCAGACACTGCAGGCACTGGCCGCGCTGCTCAATTCCGGCATCGTGCCGGTGGTGCCGGCGCTGGGCTCGGTCGGGGCATCCGGTGATCTCGCGCCGCTGTCGCATCTGGCGATCGTGCTGCTCGGCGGCGGTGAAGCGTATTTCGATGGCGAGCGGATGCCCGGCGCCGAAGCGCTGAAGCGCGCGGGCCTCACGCCGGTCACGCTGTCGTACAAGGAAGGTCTCGCCCTCAACAACGGCACCGCGCAGATGCTCGCCACCGGCGTGCTGGCGCTGCAGAAGCTCGATGCGTTGCTCGACACCGCCGATCTCGCCGCGGCGATGACGATCGATGCCTTCGCCGGTCGCCTCGGCGCGTTCGATCCGGACGTCCACGCACTGCGCCCGCATCCGGGCCAGGTCGAGGTGGCCGCGCATCTGCGCGAACTGCTCGCCGGGTCCACGCTCGCCGACATCCCGTATCACTTGGTGCCGCGCTTCCGGCCGTGGTTGCCGACGAGCTGGGACACGCCCGAGGCGCAGGCCTTGCGCTTCGATATCGGCTGGGACTGGGTGCCGAGCGACCAGCGTCACGGTCGCGAGAAGTTCTACACGCGTTTCCGCCCGTTCCGCGGCGGCAAGAAGCACCAGCCGCAGGACAGCTATTCGCTGCGCTGCATTCCGCAGGTGCACGGCGCGGTACGCGACGCGATCGAGCAGGGCAAGCGCGTGTTCGAGATCGAGCTCAACGCGGTCACCGACAATCCGCTGGTGTTCCCGGACCGCGAGGCCGAGCATGTCGAGGAGAAGGTCATCTCCGCCGGCCACTTCCACGGCATGCCGCTCGCGCTGGCGATGAGTTACGTCAAGGCCGCAATTCCTGTGCTCGCGTCGATTTCCGAGCGCCGTCTCAACAAGCTGGTCGATCCGTCGACCAACGACGGCCTGCCGGGCTTTTTGATCGGCAACGAGGATGCGACCGAGTCGGGCTACATGATCGTGCAGTACACCGCTGCGGCGATCGTCAACGATCTCGCCACGCGCGCGCACCCGGCCAGCGTCTACTCGATCCCGACCAGCGCGAACGCCGAAGACCACGTGTCGATGGGCACCAACGAGGCGCGTCACGTGCTGTCGATGGCCGAAGATCTGGGCAAGGTACTGGCGCTCGAGATCTACACTGCTGCGCAGGCGCTCGATCTGCGCGTGGACATGATCAACGCGGCGCGCGATCTCGCCCGGCGTGGCGATGCGGAAGCATTGGCGGCGAAAGTGCAGGGCGGTCCGGCGTCCGATCGCCCGACCCGTGGCGCCTTCGTCGACGAGGTCGAAGCCCTGCGCGCCGAGCTCGCCGCCTGCGACCCTTTCCATCCCGGCGAAATCGTCGCCGCGGCGCACGCGATCGTGCGCGAGGCGATCCCGTTCCTCGATCGCGACCGCGCGCTCGATGGCGAAGTCGCGGCCGCGGTGAAGCTGGTATCCGAAGGCGCCTTGCTCGGCGTGCTGCCGCGCTGGCGCTTGCCCGCGCCGGACACCGGCGTTTGAACCTCGCGCTGCACTTCGGCTGGCTGGGCGTGCTGGAGGCGGCGCTGATCGCGCTCGGCGTCGGCGTGCTGTGTTACCTGCTGTTCCACTGGATCGGTGCGCGCAACCGATGGCCGCACGGCCCCGCGCTCGGCTGGAGCTGTCTGCTGGCACTGGGGGTCGCGACCGGCATCGACGCCTGGCATCTGTTCTACATGGGCGTGGTCAAACTCGAATCGCCGGTGTATGCGCGCATCGCGCTGCAGAAGATCCACGACCCAAACTTCCTCGCCGCGCGGGTGTTCATGTCATCGATGGGGGCCCTGTGCGGTGTTGCGCTGGCCTGGATGGCGATGCAGGCGCGCCGCCGCGCCGACTAGCGGACATCCGACGCTGTTGTAGGAGCGCGCTTGCGCGCGATGGCGCCTTCCCGGTCAGCCCCATCGCGCGCAAGCGCGCTCCTACAGAGCGTTCCGACGCGATCTCAGGGTGGGCAGTTCAAAGCGAACGCGTCTCAGGCGTCGCTGCCTCGACCTACGCGTCCGCCTGCCGCCCGCGCTCGATCCGGCGCAGGAACACCGTCATCTCCTTTGACGACTGCACGTCCCCGCGTCGCGCCGCCGCGTCGAGTCCCGCGCGCCACGCCGCTTCGGCCGCGTCCTCGCGCCCCGACGCCAGCAGTGCCTTGCCGAGCAGCTTCCACGCTGCCGAGTAATCGGGATCGTGCCGCGTCGCGGCTGCCAGATGCGTCGCCGCCGCGTCCAGGTCGCCCGCCTGCAGGCAGCTATTGCCCAGCCCGAAGCGCAGCAGCGCATCGTCGCGTCCCGCATCGAGCAGCGCCTGCAGACGTTCTCGCATGGGTCACCTGTGTCCGGAAGTCGTGTTCCGGATGTTCGCCGGAACAGGGATGTCCGCGTTGGAACGCAGCAGTCCAGCCCGCGCCAGCGCCGCGTGCAAGGCGTCGCGATCGCTGCCATCGCGTCGCCAGCCATCGACGTGCTCGACGAGCTGCCCATCGCGAAAGACCAGGAACTGCGGCGTGGTATCGAGCGCGACCGGCCATTGCGCCGCGTCGACGGCGATCTTGATGCCGGCGTTCGGATTGCGCAGGTTCCATTCGCGCAGTGCGGCCACATCCGCGATCGCATCGGGCGCGATCAGCCAGACCGCATGCTGCGCGAAGATCGGACCGAGTTCCGGATCGGACGGGATTGCGGTGGCGGCCGCGCGACTGAAGCCGCAACCGGGCGACGACACGACGACGATGCGGAGATCGAGATCCAGCGCATCCTGACGCAGTGAGGGCTCGGCCCCGTCATCGTCTTCGATCTGCCAGATGCGGACCGCACTTTGAGGAAGCGGCCGGGATGCATCGAACCTTGGCACCGCGGGCAGGCCCGCATCGGGCACGCTTGCGGTGAACGTCCGGGCGTCTTCGATACGACCGCTGACAATCAGCAGACGCTGCAGCGCACGGTGATCCTGCCGGCTCGCGAGTGTCCGTGCCTGAAGACGTGCATGCAGGGCGCGTACGGTGTGGATCCGCGCGTCGTCCCGGAATTCAGTCGCGCGTTCCAGTGCCGCGCGGTGCAGCAGACGTAGATCCTCGCTCACATCGCTGCCGGCCTGTGTCTGTTCTGCGGCCAGCCGGTCGATGGCTTCGCCGGACATTTCCATCGGTTCCAGCGTGCCGCGCCATTCACGATACGTGGCCAGCACCGGCGCGGATGGGGCTGCGAGCGCGCCTGAAGCCCGCACCGCCCGCAGGCGTCGCGCCTCCTCGACTTCGAGTCCGGGCAGTGGCATCGCTTCGTCGAGCAGCAGGCGTTGCACCTCGGCCAGTTCCGCGGTGGTCAGATCGAACGCGAGTTCGCCATAGGGAAAGCCGCGTACGCCCCTGGGGCCGAAATCGAGCGCTTCCAGAAACAGTGCGCGTGCGTGCGGCGGCGCGTGATCCAGCGCAGACGGATGATGGGCGAGCCAGTCCGTCAGCGCGCCAGCGGTGACGAATGGCGGCGCGGCCGGCTCCGGATCCGTGCCGAGTGCGGGCATCGCCAGGAATGCGAGGCAGAGGGCGACGAGGCTCCGGGACATCACGATCCTTCGCGGGTGGGATGAACGCATTCGACCACGTAGGCACTTCCGCGACCATCCCGCGATTGACTCGCCGGGAAATCGGAGTAATGTACTAGCACGCTATTACATTGATACAACCCGCCACGCCCGTGAAGCAACGCCCCGAACCCCTGCCGGACCATGAAGCCAGTGCCTCCCTGAAGGCTTTGGCGCGTGCGTTCGCGGGTCTGAAGACGGCCGGTGAGGTCGCGCGTTTTCTCGACGATCTGTGCACGCCGGCCGAGCTGGAAGCGCTGGTCGATCGCTGGCGCGTGGTGCCGCTGCTGCAGCAGGGCGTGCCGTATCGCGAGATCCATGATCGCACCGGCGTCAGCGTGACGACGGTCGGCCGCGTCGCCCGCACGCTCGATCGCGGCGCCGGCGGCTATGCGATCGCGGCGCGTCGCGTGGCGCGCACACCCGAATCCCACTGAGGTCATCCCCATGAGTCCTGTGAACGGCGGCGCCACGCGCGATCGCCTGCGCATCGCCATCCAGAAGTCCGGCCGCCTGAGCGAGCCGGCGCGCGCGCTGCTGGCGTCCTGCGGCCTGTCCTGGCGCGAGAGCCGCGACAAGCTGTTCTGCTACGGCGAAACGCTGCCGGTCGATCTGCTGCTGGTCCGCGACGACGACATCCCCGGGCTGCTCGCCGACGGCGTTTGCGATTACGGCATCGTCGGTCGCAACGTGCTCGACGAGGTCGGCGCGGATCGCGCACTGCGCGGCCGGCCGCAGGTGTCGAAGGCGGTACGCAGCCTCGGTTTCGGCGGTTGCCGGCTCGACATCGCGATTCCCGAATCCACCGAGTGGACCGGTCCAGCGCAGCTGCAGGGCAGCCGCATCGCGACCAGTTATCCGGGCCTGTTGCAGCAGTGGCTGGACGCACAGGGCGTGCAGGCGACGATCGTCAATCTGTCGGGCTCGGTCGAGATCGCGCCGCGTCTGGGCCAAGCCGACTTCATCTGCGATCTGGTTTCCAGTGGTGCCACCTTGACTGCGAACCAGCTCAAGCCCGCGGTCACGCTGATGCCCAGCGAGGCGGTACTGGCCGGCCCGGTCACGCCGTTCGCCGATGTGCGCGGTGAACTTGCGTCGCTGCTGCTGCGCCGCCTCGACGGTGTGCTGCGTCTGCGTGACAGCCGGCTGGTGATGTTCCAGGCGCGTCGCGATGGCGTGGACGCACTGCTCAAGCTGTTGCCCGACGCCGAGGCGCCGACGCTGCTGCAGGTCGACGGCAGCGACAAGGTCGCGCTGCAGGTGCTCTGCCACGGCGAGATGACCTGGCCGCGCCTTGAAGCGCTGAAGCAGGCCGGCGCGGCCGGTGTGATGGTGCTGCCGGTGGAGCGGATGCTGGCATGAACATGCAGATCGATTCGATGGCCATCGATGGCGCGGTGCCGGCGATCGTCGACTGGTGCGACGCCGATGCCGACACGCGCACCGAGCTCCTGCGCCGGCCCACGCAGGCCGTGGCTGCGCAGACGCGCAGCGCAGTCGCGGACGTGCTTGACGACGTACGCACACGCGGCGATGTTGCCTTGCGCGAACTGACCGAGCGTTTCGACCGCGTCGCGCTCGAGGATCTCGAAGTGGGCGCCGAGGAGTTCGCCGCTGCCGAGGCTGCGGTGCCGGCCGAACTGCGTCAGGCGATGGTCAATGCCGCGGCGCGCATCGAGCGTTTCCACGCGGCCGGCATGACGCCCGGCTACAACGTCGACACCGCCGAGGGCGTCAATTGCGCGCGCATCGTGCGGCCGATTCCACGTGTGGGCCTGTACGTGCCGGCAGGCACCGCACCGCTGCCGTCGACCGCGTTGATGCTCGGCGTGCCGGCGCGCCTGGCCGGGTGTCGCGAGGTCGTGCTGTGCACGCCGCCGCGCCCCGACGGCAGCGCCGATCCGGCCGTGCTGGTGGCCGCCAGGCTCACCGGCGTGCACCGCGTGTTCAAGCTCGGCGGCGCGCAGGCGATCGCCGCGATGGCCTTCGGCACCGAGCGCGTGCCGGCCTGCGACAAGCTGTTCGGCCCCGGCAACAGCTTCGTCACCGAGGCCAAGCAGCAGGTCGCGCAGGGCGGGACGGTTGCGATCGACATGCCGGCCGGCCCGTCGGAAGTGCTGGTGATCGCCGACGCCGGCGCCGATGCGGCGTTCGTCGCCGCCGATCTGCTGTCGCAGGCGGAACACGGGCCGGATTCGCAGGTGCTGCTGCTGTCCGACGACGATGCGCTGCTGGAAAAGGTGCGCCGCGAACTGACGGCGCAACTCGCGGCGCTGCCCCGCGCGGCGATCGCACGCCAGGCGATGGCGCGCTCGCGGCTGTTGCGGGTGGACACCCTCGCCACCGCGTTCGAGATCAGCAATCGCTACGCGCCCGAACACCTGATCCTCGCGCTGCGCGCGCCGCGCGCCTGGCTCGATCACGTCGAGGTCGCCGGTTCGGTGTTCCTCGGCGACTGGACGCCCGAAGCGCTCGGCGATTACTGCAGCGGTACCAACCATGTACTGCCCACCGGCGGCGCGGCGCGCGCGTGGAGCGGGGTGAGCGTGTCGAGCTTCCAGAATACGGTCAGCGTGCAGTCCGCATCAGCCGCCGGTATCCGCGCGATTGGTCCTGATGCGGTCACGATGGCGCGCGCCGAAGGTCTGGACGCGCATGCGAACGCGGTCGCGCTGCGGATTGCGAAGGCGGCGGCATGAGCAGCGTGCTCGATCTGGTCCGCGATGACCTGCGTGACTTCGCCGGCTACGCGTCGGCGCGGTCGCAGCGGCTCGAAGGCGATGTCTGGCTCAATGCCAATGAAGCGCCGCTGGCGAATCCCGGCGATATCGACGGACGCTGCCGCCGGTATCCATCGCCACAGCCGCCCGAACTACAGGCGCGATTGGCGGCGTTGTATGGCGTCGAGGTCGAGCAGTTGCTGATCGGCCGCGGCAGCGACGAAGCGATCGATCTGCTGGTGCGCGCGCTGTGCGTGCCCGGCCGCGACGCGGTGCTGGCGACGCCCCCCGTGTTCGGCATGTATGCGGTCAGTGCGCGGCTGCAGGGCGCGACGTTCATCGAAGTGCCGCTGGTCGACGGGATCGAGGGCTTCGGCGTGGATCTGGGGGCGGTCCGCAGCGCGGCGCTCTCTCGCGGCGTCAAACTCGTCTTCCTGTGCTCGCCTTCCAATCCGACCGGTGGATTGGTGCCGCTTGCCGAGGTCGACCACCTGGCCGATGCGCTGGCGGGCCGGGCGGTCGTCGTCGTCGACGAGGCCTACATCGAGTTCGCCGGGACGGACTCGGCCACCACGCTGCTCGCCGCGCACGACAATCTCGTGGTGCTGCGCACGCTGTCGAAGGCGCATGCGCTTGCGGCCGCTCGGATTGGCGTGGCGATCGGCCATCCCGATCTGATCGCGGTGCTGCGGCGCTGTCAGGCGCCGTATCCCGTGCCGACGCCCTGCGCCGATCTCGCGCTGGCGGGGCTGTCGGCGGACGCGCTCGCGCTTACGCAGGCGCGCGTTGTCGAAGCCATCGCCGAGCGTGATGCACTGGCCGTGGCATTGGCGACTACGCCCGGTGTGCGCCGGATCTATCCGTCGGCCGGCAACTATCTGCTGGTCCGCTTCGTCGATGCCGATCGTGCGTTCGCCGCGCTGCTCTCGGCCGGCATCGTCGTGCGCGACCAGCGCGCCGCGCCGCAACTCGGCGACGCGCTGCGCATCAGTCTCGGCACGCCTGCGCAGAACGCGCGCGTGCTGTCCGCCCTGCAAGCTTTGGAGATCGCGGCATGAGTGCGCGCGGCAAGAAGATCCTGTTCGTCGATCGCGACGGCACACTGATCGAGGAACCGGCCGATTTCCAGATCGACGCCTTCGAGAAGCTGCGCTTCGTGCCCGGGGTGATTCCGGCGATGCTGCGCCTGCGTGATGCCGGCTTCGAGTTCGTCATCGTCACCAACCAGGACGGCCTCGGCACCGACGGCTATCCGCAGGCGACATTCGACGGCCCGAACGATCTGATGCTCGGCATCTTCGAAAGCCAGGGCATCGTGTTCCGCGAGGTGCTGGTGGACCGCAGCTGGCCGGCCGACAACGCGCCGACGCGCAAGCCGGCGCTCGGCCTGGTCATGCACTACCTGCGCGACCGCGGCATCGATCTCGACGGCTCGGCGATGGTCGGCGACCGCGATACCGACATCCAGTTCGCCGACAACCTCGGCATCCGCGGTTTCAAGCTGCGCACTGCGCAGTTCGGCGGCGATTGGGACTGGGCCGGCATCGCGCACGAACTGTGCGATGCGCCGCGCCGCGCGACCGTGGTGCGCAACACCAAGGAAACCCGCATCCGCGTTGAACTCGATCTCGATGCCGCAGCGGATGCGCGCGTCTCGACCGGACTGCCGTTCTTCGACCACATGCTGGACCAGATCGGCAAGCACGCCGGCATCTCGCTGGTGGTGCAGGCGGAAGGCGATCTGCAGATCGACGAACACCACACCATCGAAGACACCGGCATCGCGCTGGGCCAGGCATTGCGCGAAGCACTGGGCGACAAGCGCGGCATCGCGCGCTACGGCTTCACCTTGCCGATGGACGAGACGCTGGCGAGCGCCGCACTCGATTTCGGCGGCCGGCCGTACCTCGTCTTCAACGGCAGCTTCGTGCGCGAACGCGTCGGCGACATGCCGACCGAACTGGTCGAGCATTTCTTCCGGTCGGTCTGCGACTCGGCGGCGTTGAACCTCAATCTGAAGGTCGAGGGCGAAAACGACCACCACAAGGTCGAAGCCTGCTTCAAGGCCTTCGCCCGCGCGCTCGGCCAGGCCGTGCGGCGCAGCGGCGATGCTCTGCCGAGCACGAAGGGGACCTTGTGATGTTGGCGGACACGATGAAACCTGAGCTGGTCATTCCCGCCTTCGCGGGAATGACGGTAGTGGGGGACAGTGCGAGGTCTGCGCAGTCACGCGGAGCGGTGCCATGCGCGTCGTAATCGTTGACGCCGGCGGCGCCAACACGGGCTCAGTGCGCTACGCCTTCGAGCGGCTCGACATCGACGCGGCGCTGGTCACCGATGCCGCCAGCATTCGTGCCGCCGATCGGGTGATCCTGCCCGGCGTCGGCACCGCGGCGCAGGTCATGGCGCGGCTGCACCAGCTCAACCTCGTCGATGTGCTGCGCACGCTGGAGCGTCCGCTGCTCGGGATCTGCGTCGGCATGCAGCTGTTGTTCGAATCCTCGGAAGAGGGCGAGGTGGTCGGTCTCGGCCTGCTGCCGGGCCGTGTGTCCCGTCTGCGTGGCGGCCCCGGCCTGCGCGTGCCGCACATGGGTTGGAGCACGCTGCGCGCAACGCGGCCCGATCCCCTGACCGAAGGCGTCGACGGCGCCCAGGCGTATTTCGTCCACAGCTTCGCCGCGCCGGTCACCGATGATTGCGTGCTGGCCGGCGATCACGGCGAGGCCTTCGCCGCCGCTGTGCGTCGCGGCCCCATCGCCGGCACCCAGTTCCATCCCGAGCGTTCCGCCGCTGTTGGTGCGCGCGTGCTGCGCAATTTTCTCTCCCCTGCGTTCGAGGCCTGAGTCATGGCATTCACCGTCTATCCCGCGATCGACATCCGCCACGGCCGCGTCGTGCGCCTGGCGCAGGGCGACTACGCGCAGGAAACCCGCTACGGCGACGATCCGCTGGTGCAGATCGAGGCCTACGCCGAGGCCGGCGCCGAGTGGCTGCACCTGGTCGATCTCGATGCCGCACGCGAGGGCGGCTACACGCTCGCGCCGCTGCTCGCACGTATCCGCGCCGATACCGGGCTGCGCGTGCAGACCGGCGGCGGCGTGCGCACCGAAGACGATGTGCGCCGCATCCTCGATGCGGGCGCGGAACGCGTCGTGGTGGGCTCGCTGGCGGTGCGCGAGCCGGCGCAGGTGCTGCAGTGGATCGAGACCTTCGGCGCCGAGCACGTCACCGTCGCGCTCGACACCCGCCAGGGCCGCGATGGCGTCTGGCATCTGCCGGTGCATGGCTGGACCGAAACCGCCGACGCGACGCTCGACGTACTCGCGGTGCGCTATGCCCAGGGCGGTCTCAAGCATCTGTTGAGTACCGACATCGCCCGCGACGGCATGCTGTCCGGCCCGAATCTGGATCTCTACGCGCATCTCAAGGCGCTGGTGCCGACGCTCGATGTGCAGGCCTCGGGCGGCGTGCGCGAACTCGCCGACGTGCACGCCGCCAAAGCCCAGGGCTGTGGCGGCATCGTGCTCGGGCGTGCGCTGCTCGAAGGCCGCCTGGGTGTGGCCGAGGCGCTGGCATGTTGAGCCGCCGCATCATTCCCTGCCTCGACGTGCGCGAGGGCCGCGTGGTCAAGGGCGTGCGCTTCCGCGACCACGTCGACATGGGCGACATCGTCGATCTCGCGCTGCGCTACCGCGACGAAGGCGCCGATGAACTGGTGTTCTATGACATCTCGGCCAGTCCGCAGGGCCGCTCGGTCGACCGCGGTTGGGTGGAGCGCGTGTCGCGCTTGATCGACATCCCGTTCTGCGTTGCAGGCGGCATTCGCGACGTGGAGACCGCGCGCGCAGTGCTGCATGCCGGTGCCGATAAGATCTCGGTCAACACGCCTGCGCTGGAGCGACCGGCCCTGGTGTCCGAACTCGCCGAGGCCTTCGGCGTGCAGTGCGTCGTCGTCGGTATCGATTCGATCCGCGAGACGGATGGCGAGTGGCGCGTGCGCAGCTATACCGGCGATCCCGACCGCACCCGCGAACTGCCGATCCGCACGCTGGACTGGATCGCCGAGGCGGTGCAGCTGGGCGCTGGCGAGATCGTCCTCAACTGCATGGACAAGGACGGCGTACGCACCGGCTACGATCTCGAACAGCTGCAGGCCGCGCGCGCGGTGTGCCCGGTACCGCTGATTGCCTCGGGTGGCGCCGGCGAGATCACGCATTTCGTCGACGTGTTCCTGGACGCCGACGTCGACGGCGCCTTGGCGGCCAGCGTGTTCCACAGTGGCCGCATCGCCATTCCCGAACTCAAGCGCGCACTCGCCGCGCAGCACATCGAGGTCCGCCGCGCATGACATCGACCGCAACGCCGACCGCGCCCCACGTCGACGCACTCGATTGGACCAAGGGCGACGGCCTGCTGCCCGCCGTCGTGCAGGACGCCGCCACGCTGCGCGTGCTGATGCTCGGCTACATGGATCGCGCGGCCTATGCCGAAACCCTGCGCCGCGGTCATGTCACGTTCTTCAGCCGCAGCAAAAACCGCCTGTGGACCAAGGGTGAGCAGTCTGGTCACACGCTGCAGCTGGTCTCGATGGAGGCCGACTGCGATGCCGACACGATTCTGGTGCTGGCGCATCCGCGCGGGCCCACGTGCCACCTGCAGCGTCCGAGCTGTTTCCCGACCGCGCCGGCCGGCGTGCTCGCCGAGCTCGACGCCCTGATCGCAAGCCGCGAGCACGAACGCCCCGAAGGCAGCTACACGACGCGCCTGTTCGAAGGCGGCATCCGCCGCATCGCGCAGAAGGTCGGCGAGGAGGGGGTGGAAACCGCGCTCGCCGGCGTGGTGCAGGGCGATGCGGAACTGCTGGGCGAAAGTGCGGACCTGCTCTACCACTTGATTGTCCTGCTGCGTGCGCGGGGTCTGTCGCTGGCGGATGTGGAGGCGGTGCTCCGCGCCCGCGGCGGGTGACGCCATCGCGGCGTGGTTTCCCCCGCGCCAGCGGTGCAGGCATGATCCGGTGAACTGACCCGGGAGTGCCAAGGATGCGCCTGTCGACTGCTGTTCTGCTGTTGTGCCCTCTGCTGTGGATGACCGGAGCAGCGCGGGCCGAGCGGCCCGTCTACCCGTTCACCACCGAGGCCCGGTTCGATTCGGCCACGGTGCCGGCCTACGCGGGCCGCCACGATGCGGTCTATGCCTATATCGACGCCCAACAGGACGCGCATGTCGCGCAGCTGCAGCGCTGGGTGCGCCAGCGATCCATCAGCGCCGCGGACGACGGCATCGATGCGATGGTGACGCTGCTTGCGGACGACCTGCGTGCGCTCGGCTTCGGCGAAGTGCAGCTGGTCGAAACGCCGGGACATCCGGGCGTGCTCGGGTATTACGATGCCGGCGCGCCGACCACGCTGGTGGTCTACATGATGTACGACGTGCAGCCGGTCGAACCGAACTGGCGGATCGACGATCCGTTCGCCGGCGATCTGGTCGAGCACGAACTCGGGACCGTGCTGATGGCACGCGGCGCGATGAACCAGAAAGGGCCGCAACGCGCGTTCCTCAATGCGGTGGCGTCGATGCTTGCGGTCGAGGGCACGCTGCCGGTCAATCTCTATGTCGTCGCAGAAGGCGAAGAGGAACTCGGTTCGCCGAATTTCGGCGCAGTGCTCGCGCCCTGGCGCGACCGCCTGCGCCAGGCCGACGGCGCGTTCTTCCCGATGCTGATCCAGGGGGCGACGGGCGAGGCCCAGCTCAACCTGGGCGTGAAGGGGATCGTGTACTTCGAGCTGGAAGCGCGCGGCGGCGCGCACGGTGGGCCGAGCCGGTCGGAGATCCACGGCTCGTTCAAGTCGCTGGTCGATGCGCCCGCGCTGCGTCTGGTGCAGGCCATCGCCTCGCTGACTTCGATCGACGGCAACACGGTGCGGATTCCCGGTTACTACGACGCCGTGCGGCCACCGACCGAAGCCGAACAGACCCTCGTCAACGCATTGGCCGTGGATGTCGACGACGCTGCGCTGCAGCGCTCGCTGGGTGTGTCGCGCTGGGTCGACGGGCTGACCGGGCGCGAGGCCATCGTGCGCAATCTGTGGGAGCCGACGCTCAACATCGACGGCATCTGGAGCGGCTACACCGGCGAGGGCATGAAAACCATCCTGCCGCATGTCGCGACCGCCAAGCTGGACTCGCGCCTGCCGCCCGGCCTGGAGCCCGACGCCGCCTACGCGATGATCCGCGCGCACCTGGACGCAGGCGGCTTCGAGGACATCGTGCTGCGCCCGCTGTCGGGCTACCCGGCCGCGTCGACCGCCGCCGACACCCCGCTGGTGCAGGCCGCGATCGGTGTCTTCAACAAGTACGGCGCGAAAGCGCGCGTCGCACCGTGGCTGGCGGGCAGCGCACCGTTCTACCAGTTCACGCGCACGCTCGACCTGCCGTTCGTGTTCGGCGGCCTGGGCCACGGCTGGGGCGCACATGGGCCGGACGAATACATGCTGCTCCGCCCGGCGGATGGGGTGGGTGCGGCGGGCCTCGCCGAGGTCGAGAAATCCTATGTCGACCTGCTGCACGCGCTCGCCGAGGGTGCCCGCCCACGATGAGCGACGTGACCGGCCGCGTCGACGTCTCGGCGGTCTGGCCCGATGTGTTCAGCACGGAGCGCCTGTGTGCGACACCGGTGAGCGAAGTCGACGGCGCGCTGTTCGCTGCGCTCTATGGCGATGCGGAGACGATGGCCCACATCGGCGCGCCGCTCGACGTGGACGCGGCGGCGCGCGGGCTGTCCGGCGCGCTCCGGCAGATGCGCAGCGATCCGCCGAAGGCGCGTTACTGGCGGCTGGACGAGGATGGGCATGCAGCGGGGTTGCTGTCGCTGGTCGTCGATCCCGACCGGCACACGGCCGAAACCGGCGTGTTGCTGGGTGATGGCGCGCGCGGGCGCGGAATCGCGCGAGAAGCGCTGGCGGCGCTGCTGCCGCGGGTGGTGTGCGCCGGCGGTCTGGATGCGGTGTGGACGCGCCATCGCCCCGGCCATGCCGCGGCCGACGGCTTGATGCGAGCCCTCGGATTCGCGCCGCTCGGGACCGCGGACGGCTGGGCGCGCTGGCAGATGGACCGGCGACGCCTGCAGGCTCTTGCCGAGACACCGGTCACAGTCTAGATTGCCGCCTTCGCAAGGGGGGCGGATCACGCATGGAAAGCCAGGGCCGGTTGGCCTGTGTCGGCGTGGGCATGATGCTCGGCGCGCATCTGGGGCCCCGCGCCCGGCGCTACATCGAGGCCGCCGACGTGGTCTTCGTCGCGGTCTCCGACCCGCTGGTGGAGCAGTGGGTGATGCGCATGAATGCGGACTGCCGCAGCCTGCAGCCGTTCTACCGCGAAGGCCGCTCTCGGCACCGCACCTATGCCGACATGGTCGAGGCGATGCTCGCCGAGGTGCGCGCCGGCCGCGAGGTCTGCGGCGCGTTCTACGGCCACCCGGGCGTCTTCGCCTGCGTGCCGCACCGGGCGATCGCGACGGCGCGGGCCGAAGGCTTCCAAGCCGTCATGGAGCCGGGCATTTCGGCCGAAGACTGTCTGTACGCGGATCTGGGCGTCGACCCGGGCGAGGTCGGCTGCCAGCACTACGAGGCGAGCCAGTTCATGTTCTACCGCCGGATCATCGATCCGTCCGCCTGGCTGGTGCTGTGGCAGGTGGGCGTAGCCGGAATCCGCGACACGGGCCGCTTTGCGAGTACTGCCGCCGAGCGGACGCTGCTGGTCGACCGCTTGTCGGAGGACTACCCCCCCGACCATGTCGTGACGCTCTATGAAGCTGCTACGCTCGCGGTTGAGCGGCCCCGGGTGGAGCGGGTGCCGCTCAGGGGGCTCGTGGACGCCGAACTGCATCAACACACCACGCTCGTGGTGCCGCCGGGGCGGGCGATGGTGCGGGATGAAGGGATGTGGGGCCTGCTTCAATCATTGGAATGAGCGCGGCCCCCCGGCTGCGGACGACAGGGGAACAATCTGATGGACTTGATCAAGTATCTCGAAGGCGCGGCTGTCGAGGTAGATGTGGTCTGGCGTTCTGGAAATGCGCGGGAACTGCCAGGCGCTGGCTTCAACCGAGCGGAACTGACGTTCGCCGGCAACGCAGCGCTCGCGCAGTTGCTCGACGCGCGTCCGACGATGATCTGCATGATCGTCGCGCCTGACGGCGGGGACACGGAAGAGGCAGAGGAGTCGCCGGATCATGACGCGCCCGCCGAGGAAGACGCGGACGAAGCGTCTGGGCCACACGTCGAAGGCTGACGATTCGGATTGCGCCGGGCAGGGAAACATGTCCCTACGACTGACATTGCTGGCCGCTCTCGCACTGGCCCTGTGCGCAGGACCGGTCTGGGCGGACACGTCCTTCGAATCCGCCTTCGAGCATGCGCGCGCATTGCGGACCACGGATCCGAAAGCGCTGGGGCCTCTGCTGGATCAGCTTGAGGCGTCAGCGGACACGCTGTCCGAGACACAGCGTCATCGCCTGACTATTCTTCGTGCCCACCAGATGGCGGTCACCGGCAATACCCGAAAGGCGATCACGTCGCTGCGTCGCTTGACGACGATGGACACGCCGGAAGCGCTTCGCTACGAGGCTGGGGCGCTACTGGCCAACACCTACGCCATCACCCGCGAATTCGAGGAGGCGTTACGTATTCTCGAGCAGGTGTTGCCACTGCAGCAGGCCGTCGCGGACCGGGAGATCCGCTACAACGGGCTGCAGGTCGCAGGCGTCGTCTACAACCAGGTAGGCGAGTTTCGTATCGGCATGGACTATGCGCAGCAGGTGCTGGCGAGTGAGCCCGACGCACGTAGCCTCTGCATCGCTTCGAACCTGGTGCTGGAGTCCAAGATTGGTCTCGATTTGCCGATCACGCAGGCGGAAGCCGACGGCGCGGTTGGACATTGTGATCGCGCCGGCGAACCCATTCTCGCGGGATTCTCGAGGGGCTATGCCGCCGCGTGGCTGCATCGTATTGGGCGCACCGCTGACGCGGTCGCCTTGCTGGACGGCTATGTAGGCAAGGTGGAGGCAGCGGGTTACCCACTCCTGATCGGACAGTTCCATTCGGCGCTGGCCGAATACCGGATGGCGCTGGGACAGCACGCGGCGGCCGCCCGTCACGCCCGGGCCACTGTGGAGGCAATCTCGTCTCTCAAGAGTGCGCTCGCACTTGCTGTCGCCTACAGGACGCTCTACGAGCTTGCTTTACGCGACGAAGACCCGGCTGTCGCACTCGGCGCCCATCGGCTTTACGCCGAAGCCGAACGCGCGCATTTCAACGACGTGAAATCGCGCGAGATGGCCTATCAGGTGGTCCGCCACCAGTCACTGCAGCAGGCGCAGCAGATCGAGTTGTTGCACCAGAAGAACGCATTGCTGGAACTGCAGAAGCGGGTGACCGAACAGCGCGCGCAAAGCTGGCTGTGGCTGGCGCTGGTGCTCGTCGTGGGCATGACGTCGGTCGGTTACTGGGCCTACAAGACCAAGCGGCTGCAGATGCGCCTCAGGCGCATGACCGAGATCGATTCCCTGACCGGTATCTGCAACCGCCAGCATTTCTCCGAGCGTTCGGCCTCGGCGCTCGCAGGCTGCGAGCGGGATGCCGAGCACGCAGTGCTGCTGATGTTCGATCTCGACCACTTCAAGCAGGTCAACGACCGTTTCGGCCACGCTGCCGGCGACTGGGCACTGCGGCAGGTCGCCGATGCGGTGCGTCCGCTGTGTCGGCGGGTCGATGCATTCGGGCGCCTGGGGGGCGAGGAGTTCGCATTGTTCCTGCCCGGACTCGACGCGGCGGCGGGAATCCGTCTGGCCGGTGACGTGCAGGCCCGCTTCGGCGCGATCGATACGGGCGCAGCGGGATATGGCTTCCGCATCGCGGCCAGCTTCGGCGTTGCGGCGGTTGACAGTGCGGACTATAGCCTCGCCACGCTGATGCGCCAGGCCGATCAGGCCATGTACGCCGCAAAGCGGGGCGGGCGGGGGCAGGTTCGCGTGTTCGAGACTGCGATGGAGTCCGATACGTTCGAAACGTCACCGGCCCCGATCGATCTGCTGCGCAGGGTGCAGCGGGATGATGTGACCAACCCGGCTGCGACCCAGCCCAGCGACGCTGGCGCCCAGCGCGCAATCGCCTGAGCGGGCAGGGACCCGACTCAAGCCGGGTCTCGGATCACCAGCAGGCGTTCTTCGGTCATGTCGCGGATCGCGTACTTCACGCCTTCCCGGCCGCAGCCGGAATCCTTGATGCCGCCGTAGGGCATGTTGTCGACGCGGAAGCTGGGCACGTCGCCCACGACCACGCCGCCGGCTTCGATCCGGTCCCAGGCGCGCATCGCGTGGGCGAGGTTGCCGGTGAACACGCCGGCCTGCAGGCCGAAGTCGCTGTCGTTCACCCGTGCGATCGCCTCGTCGAAGCTGTCGACCGGTTCCAGCAGTGCGACCGGGCCGAAGACTTCCTTGCGCTCCAGGTCCGCGTCGCGCGGCACCTTTTCCAGCAGCGTCGCGGGGATGATGTTGCCTTCGCGCTTGCCGCCGGCGAGCACCTTGGCGCCGCCCTTGCGCGCGGCCTCGATCCAGAGCTCGATGCGGTCGGCCGCGTCGCTGTCGATGACCGGGCCGACGAACGTGCTCTCGTCGCGCGGGTCGCCACTGCGCAGCGCGCCGATCGCCTTCTTGAGCTTGCGACGCAACGCCTCGTGCACACTGCGGTGCGCGTAGATGCGCTGCACGCCGATGCAGCTCTGGCCGGACTGGTAGTACGCGCCGAACACCAGACGCTCGACGACCTTGTCCAGCGGCAGGCCCGGATCCTCGTCGACGATGCAGGCCGCGTTGCCGCCGAGTTCCAGCACGACCTTCTTCTTGCCGGCGCGCGCCTTGAGGTCCCAGCCGATCAGGCCGCCGGTGAAGCTCAGCAGCGCGATGCGTTCGTCTTCCGTCAGCGCCGCGGCATCTTCGTTGCTGCACGGAATCACCGAGAACGCGCCCTTGGGCAGGTCGGTCTCGGCGAGGATCTCGCCGATGATCAGCGCGCCGACCGGCGTCTTCGCCGCGGGCTTGAGCACGAACGGGCAACCGGCCGCGATGGCCGGCGCGACCTTGTGCGCCACCAGGTTGAGCGGAAAGTTGAACGGGGTGATGAAGCTGCAGACGCCGATCGGCACGCGCTTGACCATGCCGCGGTAACCACGCGTGCGCTCGGAGATCTGCAGTTCGATCACTTCGCCTTCGCTGCGCGTGGCTTCACCTGCGGCGATGCGGAAGGTGTCGATCAGGCGGGTGACTTCGCCGCGCGCATCCTTGATCGGCTTGCCGGCCTCGATGCACAGCGCGAGCGCGAGTTCCTCGAAGCGCTCCTCGAAGCGGCGCACGCAGTGGTCGAGCACATCGCGGCGCTTGTCGGGTGGAAAATCGGCCATCGGCCCGCGCGCCTTGTGCGCGGCGACGATCGCCTTGCGGATCGCGGCGGCATCGCCCATCGCCACGCGCGTGGCGACCTTGCCGCTGTATTTGTCGCGCACCTCGAGATCGGTGTTCGCCGAGACCGCGGCGTTGGCGAGGTAATAGGGATAGCTGCGTGCGAGCCCGGTGGTCTTGCGGGCGGTCGTCTTCTTGGCCATGGGGTGCTCCGGAATCGGACGGAAAGGGGTGCGCGGCGGATCAGTTGATCGCTGCGCTGCGTTCGGGAATCTCGGTGTTGAGCAGGGCGTCGTCGTCGCGGTAGTCGATCTCGAGATCGATCAGATCGACGCCGGGTGTGTCCAGCGCGGTGCGCAGCACGTCGGCGAACGCGGCGGCGCTGTCAGGGCGATGACCCCGTGCGCCGTAACTCTGCGCGTAGCGCACGAAATCCGGGTTGCCGTAGTCCATGCCGTAGACCGGGTAGTCCTCGTGCTGCTGCTTCCACTTGATCATCCCGTAGGCATCGTCGCGCAGCACGATGACCACGAGGTCGAGCTTCAGCCGCACGGCGGTTTCGAGCTCCTGCGAATTCATCATGAAGCCGCCGTCGCCGCAGACCGCAACGACCCTGCGCTCGCCGTGCACCAGCTTGGCGGCGATCGCTGAGGGCAGGCCCGCGCCCATCGTCGCCAGGGCGTTGTCGAGCAGCAGGGTGTTGGGCTCCCGGCAGCGGTCGTTGCGCGCGAACCACAGCTTGTAGAGGCCGTTGTCGAGACAGATGATGTCGCGCGGATCGAGCGCATCGCGCAATGTCTTGACCAGATGCGGGCCATGTACGGGAAAGCGGTCATCAGCCGCAAGCTCGGCGATGTTCTCGCACAGCGCGGTGCGCACGCGGTCGAAGAACGCGAAGTCCCAGTGCGGCTGCGGTGCATCCAGCGCTTCGGCCAGTTGCCAGACCGAATTGGCGATGTCGCCGACGACCTCGATCTGCGGGAAATACACCTGGTCGACCACAGCGCTTTCGTAGTTCACGTGGATCACCGTGCGCCGGCCGCGATGCATGAAGAACGGCGGCTTCTCGATGACATCGTGGCCGATGTTGATGATGCAGTCGGCCGCGTCGATCGCGCGATGTACGAAATCCTTGTCCGACAGCGCGGCGGTGCCGAGCCACAGTGGATGGGTCTCGTCGAGCACGCCCTTGCCCATCTGCGTGCTGAAGAACGGAATGCCGAGCCGGTCGACGAAGGCGCGCAGCATCCGCGCCGTGGTCTTGCGGTTGGCACCCGCGCCGAGCATCAGCAACGGATGCTTCGCATTGCGTATCGCCTCGGCCGCATGCGCGATCGCCTTGTCTTCGGCCAGCGGGCGGCGCGTGTACGGCGCGGGCAGCAGACGCGTATCGGTTTCGTCACCTGCGATGTCCTGCGGCAGTTCGAGATGCGTGGCACCGGGGCGTTCTTCTTCCGCGCGCTGGAATGCATCGCGCACGCGCGCGGGGATGCTGTCGGCGGACACCAGCTGGTGAGTCGACTTGGTCAGCGGCCGCATCATGTCGACCACGTCGACGATCTGGAAATGGCCCTGCTTGCTGGTGCGGATCGGCTTCTGTCCGGTGATCATCAGCATCGGCATCGCACCGAGCTGCGCGTAGGCAGCCGGTGTGACGAGATTGGTCGCGCCGGGACCGAGCGTCGACAGGCACACGCCGGCGTTGCCGGTCAGACGCCCGTAGGTGGCGGCCATGAAGCCGGCCGCCTGTTCGTGACGGGTGAGCACCAGCGCGATGTCGGACGCGCGCAGGGAGTCGAGCAGGTCGAGGTTTTCCTCGCCCGGAATGCCGAAGACGTGGGTCACGCCCTCGGCTTCGAGCGCCTGGACGAACAGGTCGGACGCCTTGGTCATCGTGCGGGAACTCCGTCGTGACGTGGGCGACCAGCATGCCAGCGCCGGCGTGAGCGGCAAGCGAGATGCTGCGGAACGCTGCGTTTGTTCTGTCCGGACGGACCGGTGATGAAGACGCGCTTGCGAGCGGTGGGTGTGGCCGGAAAGCCTGGCTCGCGCGCGAGCGCGCTCCTACAGGGTGCCGATGGACGTGCGCGGCTCAGGCGTCCGGCGGCTCCACACGCACCCGCAGCTTTCCATCCGCAAGCCGCGCCTGCAGCGGCTCACCGGGCGTCGTATCTAAGACGCTGCGCACAACGCCGCCGTCCTCGCGCTGCAGGATGCTGTAGCCGCGGGCGATCGTGGCCAGCGGGCTGACCGCTTCCAGGGAACGTGCCAGTCCGCGCAGGCGTAGCTGGTCACGTTCTAGATGACGGGCAAGGGCCGCACGCGGACGTGGGCCGAGCGCGGCCAGGCGCTCGCGCAGTTGCTGCAGCCGGCGCTGCGGCGTGGCTGCGCGCAGCACGGCCTCGGCATGACGCAAGCGCGCGCCGCGGTGCTGCAGTTGCTGGCGCATCGCCATCGACAAGCGCCGCAGGGCTTCATCCTGTCGCAGGCGCAGCGCATCCAGACGTGCCTGCGGGCGTTGGGCCTGCAAGCGCAATGCGGCGCGATCGAGACGCTGAAAGCGCTGCTGCATCGCGCGCAGATGCGCGTCGTCGACATGGCGTTGCAGACGCCGCACACGTGTCGCGAGCTCGATGCGGTCCGGCACCAGCAGCTCCGCCGCCACAGATGGCGTGGGCGCACGCAGGTCGGCGGCGAAGTCGGTCAGACTGAAGTCGGTCTCGTGGCCGATCGCCGACACCACAGGCACCGGCGATGCGGCCACGGCGCGCGCGAGTGCCTCGTCGTTGAACGCCCACAGGTCTTCCAGCGAGCCACCACCGCGAGCGAGCAGGATCACGTCGTAACGGCCGCTGGCACCGGCGCGTTCCAGCATCGCGCGGATCTTCGGCGGCGCATCTGTGCCCTGGACCGGCACCGGCAGCACGTCGACCTCGACCAGCGGCAGGCGTCGCGCGAGCACACTCAACACATCGCGCACCGCCGCGCCCGACGGCGACGTGATGACGCCGATCCGCCGCGGAAACGCGGGCAGGGCGCGTTTCCGCTCGGCATCGAACAGGCCTTCGGCCTGCAGCCGGGCTTTCAGCACATCGAACGCGCGACGCAGCGCGCCTTCGCCAGCTTCTTCCAGCGAATCGAGGATCAGCTGGTAGTCGCCGCGCGCCTCGTACAGCGTGACGCGCCCGCGCGCTCGGACCAGCAGGCCTTCGCGCGGCACGAAGCGCAGCCCCTGGCTACGCGAGCGGAACAGAGCACACCGCACCTGCGCGCGCGCATCCTTGAGGGTGAAATACAGATGCCCCGACGCCGGTCGCGACAGGTTGCCGAGTTCGCCTTCGACGACGACGTTCGGAAACGTGTCCTCCAGCAGACCGCGCGCCAGCGTGTTGAGCTGGGTGGGGGTGAGAATGTCGGATGCGGTGGTGTCTTGCATGGAGACAGGATACCGCTTGGGTGTAAATGCAAGCGTGCGTTCGCACGGTCCAGATCTGGACAAGCGCCTCGTGCGTGGCGCGCTCTGCAACGTCATCCCGGCGCCTTGCAGCACTTCAGCCACAGGTCGCAATGCGGTCGATATGGGGGCACACCTTTGTTCGACGCTCGCGTCCGGCGCAGGAAGTCACTGGATCCCGGCCCGAACCGACGTGCGTCTGTTGAGAGCCGCCGGGATGACGGCGGATGCGATCGATTGAGCGATGAGGGCGGCTTGCAACTTCCGCTGCGATACCCGATCGCATCGTCCTCGTCACTTGCACGGTGCCCTGAAGCCGGAGATGCGCCATTAGCGGCAGGAGACCTGAGCCCTCCCCCGCACTGCGGGGGAGGGCTTCAACCGGGCCCCCGCGTCATGCAGGGAGCGCTTCCCCATGCAGGCCACCCACTGCGACACCCGGTCGCATTGGCATCGCCACCTGCACACGGCCAGCATGGCGATCGCTTGCGTCGCGCGGCGGCCGGATATCGCGCGCTGCGATAATGTCCGCCACCGGGCGCGATGCTGGCGCCCACATGCCTGACTCAAGGAGCACTGCGATGCCCGCACGCCGTCCGTTTTCCCGTGCCATCGGCCCCATCGCCGCCGGTCTGATCCTGGCGCTTGCCGGTTGTCAGCCCGCGACGCCGGACGCGTCGTCATCGGCCGCGCAGACGTCGGCCGCGAATGCTGCGGACGCCACCGCCGGCATCGCCGTCAGCGACGCCTGGATCCGCGAGACGCCGCCCAACGCGGCCGTCGCCGGTGGTTACCTCACGCTGCGCAGCGGGGCGGCCGATCGTCTGCTTTCGGTCGAGACGCCGGCAGCGAGGAGCGTCGAGATCCACGAGATGTCCCATGAGGGCGGCATGATGCGGATGCGCGAACTCCCCGATGGCGTGGAGCTGCCGGCCGGCAGCGAAGTCACCTTGAAGCCCGGCGGCAACCATCTGATGTTCATCGACCCGGTTGAGTCGGTGCGCGCAGGCCAGTCGATCGAGGCCACGCTGCGCTTCGCCAATGCGCCGGAACAGACGGTGACGTTCGAGGTCCGTCCGCTGGCAGGCGATGCGTCCGCCGCCGATCACAGCGGGCACTGATCGCGCTCATCCAACCTGCGCGGGGTTTTTCAACCGTCAGTGGGCGGCCGGCGCTCCGGCCCCGGGCGCTTGGCGAGCTTGCGTTGCAGCGAGCGGCGGTGCATGCCGAGAAGTCGCGCGGTCGCGGAGATGTTGCCGCCGGTTTCCGTCAGCGCCTGCTGGATGTGCTCCCACTCCAGTCGGTGCAGCGGAATCATCGTCGGGCTTTCGAGGGTGTCGTCCTCGTCCCGCTCGGGCAGGGGCGCGCCGGGCGCGGTTTCGGTGTCGAGCAGGATGCGTTGCAGGGTGTCGGCCGACACCGGCTTGGGCAGGTAATCGTCGGCGCCGCGTTTGATCGCCTCCACCGCGGTCGCGATGCTCGCGTAGCCGGTGACCAGCAGGATGCGCATGTCGGCGCGGATCGCGCGCAGCGGTTCGATCAGCGACAGGCCCGAGGCTTCGCCGAGCTTGAGATCGACCAGCGCGAAGTCCGGCGCAATGCGCCTGGCGACCTCGAGTGCAGTGACGGGATCGGCTGCGATCTCGCATTCGATCCCGCGCCGCGTCAGCGCACGCCGCAGCGCTTCCAGATACAGGGTGTCGTCGTCGACCAACAGGCCCTTCATCGCATCGTCTCCGGTTCGCGGTGGCTGTCTGCGGTGCCGACCGGCACGCGGAAATGCACGCGTGCACCGCCGCCGTCGGCTTCCTCCATGTCCAGTTCGCCGCCCAGTTGCTCGATCGCCGCATGCGACAGCGCCAGGCCTACGCCGAGGCCATCGGGCTTGCCGCTGCGGAACAGCACCGGCAAAAACGGCGCCTGGGCGTCGAACCCGGTGCCGTAGTCCCGGATCGCGCCGTCGAGCATGCCGTCCTCGATCTGCAGACGCAGGTCGACGCGGGTGCTGCCGTTGCCTTCACTGGCATCGGCGGCGTTGTTGAGCAGGGCCAGCAGCAGATGACCGATGGTGCGGTCCACGCGCGCGTGCATGTCCACGTTGCCGCTGCGTACGAGCACAATCGCCGGACGCACCAGTTGCCAGTGTTCGAGCACCCGGCCGATGTCCACCCGCGTGCTCGCCGCCGGATCGGCGGGATCGGCCAGCGAACGCACGCGGTCGCGACAGGTGTCGACCAGCCGCCGCAGTGTGGCGACGTCCTCGGCGCCATCGGCGCCCATGCGACTGGTGTCGAGATCGTCGAGCAGCAGGGTCATCGTGCCCAACGGTGTGTTGAGCTCGTGCGCGACCGAGGCCGCGTGCGTGGCCAGCGCGAGGATGCCCTCGTTGCGCACGAAGCGCTCGCGCAGGGCCGCCAGTTCGCGCTCACGGCGGTCGCGCGCTGCTGCCAGCCGCAGCAGGAAGTAGGACACCAGCGCCACCGACAGGAAGAAGTTCACCGCCATGCCGGCCAGGTGCAGGCTGAAATGATCGTGCAGGTGCGGCAGGGGCTGGCCGAACTGCACCGCCAGGATGTAGCCCGTCACGCAGGCCAATGCGGCGGCGATCGCCCAGGCCCGCGGCAGGGCCATGGCGGTCAGCGCGATGGGCAGCAGGAATAGCGAGGCGAAGGGATTGGCGATGCCGCCCGTCCACGCCACCAGCCACGCCAGTCCGGCGGTGTCGACCAGCACGTGGGCAAAAGCCTCGGCCGGCGCCGCATCGCGGCTGTGTGCCAAACGCAAATGGACCAGGACATTGAACGCGGCCAGCAGCAGCACCGGGCCCCACAGCGGCCAGCGCGGCAGATCCATGTCGAAGCCGTGCGTCGCCCACAGGATCGTCAACGACTGCCCGCCAACTGCGAACCAGCGCAGGCTGTAGAGGGTGCGGAGCAGGGCGGTGGCGGGGTGCTTGGGCTGCATCGCCCTGCATCGTAGTGCAGGCCCGCGCGGGCCGCGCTGCGGCGTTCGGTCGCACCTGCCGGCGGTTTCGCCCGGCGTCACCGAAAAGGCGCGCGCGAGCCGCTAAAATGCGCGCATGTCCGCCCAGCCCGCTCCAGCGTCCGCCGCCTGCCTTTCCCAGCCTGTTCCGCTGCCTGCCTTCGGCGCCGCCGCGCGCCGCGGCACGCGTCAGGTCCATGTCGGCGGGATCGCGGTCGGCGGTGATGCGCCGGTCGTCGTGCAGTCGATGACCAACACCGACACCGCCGATATCGCCTCGACCGCCAAACAGATCGGCGAGCTGTGGCGCGCGGGCTCGGAACTCGTGCGCATCACCGTCAACACTCCCGAATCTGCGGCCGCCGTCCCGCGGATCGTCGAGCGGCTGGCGATGCAGGGCATCGAGGTGCCGATCATCGGCGACTTCCACTACAACGGGCATCAGCTGCTGGCGGGCGAGCCGGCCTGCGCCGAAGCGCTGGCCAAGTACCGGATCAACCCGGGCAACGTCGGCTTCGGCAAGAAGCGCGACACCCAGTTCGCCCAGCTGATCGAATTCGCGATGCGCTATGGCAAGCCGGTGCGCATCGGCGCGAACTGGGGCTCGCTGGACCAGTCGCTGGCGGCGACGCTGATGGACGAGAACGCCCAGCGCGCCGTGCCCTGGGACGCGGGAAAGGTGTTGCGCGAAGCGCTGATCCGCTCGGCGGTGGATTCGGCGGAGCGCGCGGTGGAACTCGGCCTCGGCCGCGACCGCATCGTGCTCAGTGCCAAGGTCAGCGGCGTGCAGGAACTGGTCGCCGTCTACCGGGATCTCGCCGCGCGCTGCGATTTCGCGCTGCATCTGGGGCTCACCGAAGCCGGCATCGGCAGCAAGGGCATGGTGGCCTCCAGCGCCGCGCTGGCCATCCTGATGCAGGAAGGCATCGGCGACACCATCCGCATCTCGCTGACGCCCGAACCCGGCGCGTCGCGCACCAAGGAAGTCGTCGTCGCCCAGGAACTGCTGCAGACGATGGGCCTGCGTGCGTTTACGCCGATGGTCACCGCCTGCCCGGGCTGCGGCCGCACCACGTCCGAGTTCTTCCAGGAACTGGCCGGCGTGGTCCAGGACCATGTGCGCGACAAGATGCCGGAGTGGAAGATCACCCACCCGGGCGCGGAGAACATGACGCTCGCGGTGATGGGCTGCGTGGTCAACGGCCCCGGCGAATCGCGCCACGCCAATATCGGCATCTCTTTGCCGGGCACCGGCGAAGCGCCCTCGGCGCCGGTGTTCATCGACGGCGAGAAGGCGATGACCCTGCGCGGGGAGAACATCGCGCACGAGTTCGTGGCGCTCGTCGACGACTACGTTCACCGCAACTACGGTCGGGCTGTCGATGCCGGCTGACGGCGGCGACGTCGTCGCCGAGGGCTCACGCGAAACCGGCGGGTTGCTGCGCCGGCATGGCTGGAAGTTCCTGCTGCTGTTCGCCGGCGTACTGCTGCCGATGTGGGGTTTCATGGAACTCGCCGACGAGATTCACGAGGCCGAGGCGATTCCGTTCGACGAGCCGATCCTGTTGTTCGCGCACGAGGCGGCGCGTGAGGGCTTTACGCGCGTGTTCCTCTTCTTCTCCGAAATCGGCTATGCCAAGGGCGTGGTGCCGGTCGATATCGCGCTGGTGCTGATCCTGCTGGCGTTGAAGCGCTGGCGCGACGGGCTGTTCGTCGCGGTGGCCACAGGGGGCTCAGCGCTGCTGAATCTCGCGACCAAGCAGCTGTTCGCGCGCGACCGCCCCAGCCTGTGGGAGTCGATCGCACCCGAGGCGACCTACAGTTTCCCCAGCGGCCACGCGATGGGATCGATGACCCTGGCCGCGGTGCTGGTCCTGCTGGCCTGGCCCACCCGCGCGCGCTGGTGGGTGACCGCGGCGATGGCGGTCTTCGTGCCGATGGTCGGCCTGTCGCGCGTGTATCTGGGCGTGCATTACCCGTCCGACATCCTGGCGGGCTGGGCTGCGGCCTCGGTCTGGGTGGTGGGCGTGTATCTGGTGATGTACCACCGGCCGAAGTTCGGACGGGGCACGTAACGCTTCGTGTAGGAGCGCGCTTGCGCGCGATGGGGCTTTGGCCGGTTGCCGGCTTGTGATCATGGGATTTATAGAGCGGAGCGGAACCCATCGGATCGAGATGGCTGACGGCCCAAGCGCTGTTTCGTTGAGGTCCGCGCTGCCCTCACCCCACCAATTGCTTCGCAATTGGTCCCCCCCTCTCCCGTGAGCGGGAGAGGGACGTAGGTGTTTCCTGCCGCAGGCAGGAGACGATTCTCAGAGGGGTAACCGGATGTCGGAAAGCTTCCACGTCAGCCCCTTGCGCGTCAGCACGAACTCGATCGGACGACCGCGGTCGTCACGCACCGTCGCCGTGAAGCGCGACGTGGAGTTGTAGCGGTAGTGCGCGTCTTCGAGCGGTGCTCCGCGGGCGGGGTCGGCGCGGACCTGGGTCGGCGATGCGCCGCCGGCGAGGCTCCACAGCCGCTGGCCGCGCATCAGCGCGCTCAGGCCGACAGGGGTCACCATCGTGTCGACGCCAGTGCCGGCTGCGCTGCCGGCAAGTCGAAGCCCGATCGCGCCGAGCAGGTTCGACTGCAGGTCGGGACCCGCCTCGCGCACGATCGCATCGGCCAGTTGCAGCCGCAGGCTCTCGCGCAATGCGGGGAAATCCACCTGTTTCGACAGCGCCCGCGAATCCTCGTTGCGCACCGCCTCGCGGATCGCGTGGACAGTCAGGTACGGGCCGGCGGCCACATAGCCGAGCAACAGCACGAGAATCGCGAGGGAGAGCCAGCAGAGTCGCTTCATCAAGATCGCATCGAAGGAAATAAGGCGATTGTCGGAGACGACGGCGCAGTGCGTGCTGAACGACGACGGGAAGCCGCCGTCCGTGCCGGCGTGATCAGAACTCCAGATCCAGCGAAGCGCACAGGTAGTCGACGAACGGGCCCAATGCGACGAGATCGGCGGCGATCGTCTGCCGCAGCTTCGGGCCGGTCATCGCGTCATCGTCGAGCGTGCGCCAGAACACCCAGTTGCGGTGCTTGAGATCGTCGATAAACTCGAACTGCGGGTCGAAGCCGCGCGGTGGGCGGACCAGCATCTCACTGGTCTCGAATTCGAACTTTTTCCGCAGTTTCGTCGCGTGCGCGGCGGCCTTCCAGCTTTCCGGATTGTCGACGATGAACTGCCGGACTTTCCGCTGGGTGTCGGATTCGGGATGCCACAGCCCGGCGCCGACGAAGCTGCCACCCGGTTGCAGGTGCACGTAGAACGAAGGCGCCGCGGTCTCGCGGCGGCGTTCGTGGAACAGGCGCGCGCCCTGCCAGGTCTTGTACGGCGACTTGTCGTTGGAGAAGCGCGCATCGCGATGGATGCGAAACAGCGAGCCGCCCACCGTGCGCGTGTCGGCGCGGAAATGCGGACTGACCGCGGCGACGTCCGGCTGCAGGTCGCCGATCAGGCGCAGGAACGGCTGGCGCACATGCGCCTCGTACTCCTTGCGATGCTCCTCGAACCAGGGCTTCTCGTTGTGGCGCGCGAGCGCGCGCAGGAACTTGAAACTCTTGTCGCTGAAGTACGTGGTCATGCGGACTGGATGGGCAGCGTGGGGGATGGATGCAAGCGGGTCTGCAGGCTCTGGCCCCAGTCGGTGAGGGCGTCGAGTAGCGGCAGACGCGTTGTGTCATCGGGATTTTCAGCGCGCAGGGCGTCGATCTGCGTGAAGTAGGTGGCGAAATCCTGTTCGGCCTGCGTCGTGCCGGGCGCCAGGCGCGCGCGCCGGTAGTCGTCCCAGCGCAGCTGTTCCTCGGGGTTGAGCGTGTCCGGCCAGTTGCGCGCGCGATAGCGCAGCAGCAGGGCATCGAGGCGCGGATCCTCGAAGCCGAAATCGCGCGCGCCCAGCAGCGTCGGCGGCGTCGCGCGAACCTGGGCCATGCGGCGCTTGTCGCCATCGCCGGCGAAACCGTCGTACAGCGCGCCATCGGGATCGGACGGCGCGAACTCGCGCTCTACCGCGAACACCTGGCGGATCTTTTCGGCCAGCGCCGGGCCTGCGCTGCGTAGTCGCGCGGCGCGGCGTTCGATATCGACCGGGTCGATCGACAGCCGCTCGAAATCCGCTTCGCGCAGATGACTCCAGGCCACCAGCGCCGGGCAGCGGTTGCTGTGCACTTCCTTGAGCGGAATGCGCGCGACGCCTTCAGGCAGGTCTTCGCGACGCACGAACACGCGCGCGGCGATGGCCTCGGCATCCAGGTCGAGCAGCCAGTCCGGATCGCCGTCGAGATCGAACACGAGCACGCGGCTGTCGATGCGCGGATGGCGCGCGATCGGCAGCACCGGCGCCGCGCACAGGCGTGCGGCCGGATAACGCTGCGAGACATGCAGCACCGGCGTCATCGCGATCGTATCGAGCATCGACGCCGCGTGGCGCTTTTCGCGAAGCTTCAACGCGTAGTCCCACAAGCGCGGCTGCGCGCTGCGGAACAGGCGCGCCAGACCGATCAGCGCACGCACATCCGACAGCGCCTCGTGCGCATCACCGGTGCGCACATGGTTGGCAGTCGCCAGATGTTCGAGCTTGAACGAGGTTGCGCCGTCCTCGCGCGTCGGCCAGACCAGGCCTTCCGGACGCAGCGCGTGCCACAGCCGCATCACGTCGAGCAGATCCCAGCGCGAGTTGCCGCTGCGCCATTCGCGCTCGTAGGGATCGTGGAAGTTGCGATACAGGCCGAAGCGTACGAATTCGTCGTCGAAGCGCAGCGAGTTGTAGCCCAGCGTGCAGGTCTTTGGCCGGGCCATTTCCTCGTGGATGCGCGCGAACGCGTCGGCCTCCGGCATGCCGATGGAGCGCGCATGCTGCGGTGTGATGCCAGTGATCAGCGTCGCGATGGGCGAGGGCAGCAGGTCGTCGGCCGGGCGGACGAAGAAGTCGATCGGATCGTCGATCTCGTTGAGACCGGCATCGGTGCGGATCGCGGCGAACTGGGCGATGCGTGTGCGTCGCGGATCGGAGCCGAAGGTTTCCAAATCGTAGAAGAGAAAACTGTCGTTCATAAGCGGTGCTGTTGGCGCGTCGTTGCGGCAAGCCGTTGCGACGGCATCATTCGGACCGCGGACGGCAGACTCGTCGAGGCGCGATCGTAGAAAAGAAAACTGTCGCTCACGCCGGCACATCCTCCAGCAGTGTCAGCAGATCGCGCACTTCGGCGTCGATCGCGTCCCAGTCCAGCGTCGACATCGAGGCATGCCCCGCCGTTGCGCGTTCGAGAATGCCGCGCTGGAGGTCGGTGCGCGTCATCGCCAACGAATACGGAATCCGCATGAAGGTGACCATCGCGTAGTGCGGCACGAAGCGGCCGGGATGGCGGTCCTGCAGTGCGAGTTCCAGTTCGCGCTGCAACAGGTAATCGGCATCGTCGACGCGGTCGCGCATCTCCAGATAGTTGTCGAGCGCCATGCGCTGGATCGCGGCGGCATCCGGTTTGCGTCCGGCCTCGAACGCGGCGAATGCGTTCGCCAGGTCGTCGTGCGCGTCGAGCTGCTGCGCCAGTGCCACGCAGTCCTCGAACGCGCAGTTCATGCCCTGGCCGTGGAACGGCACCATCGCGTGCGCGGCATCGCCCAGGAGCACTGCGCGCCCGTCGAGATGCCAGTGATCGAGATACAGGGTGCCCAGCTGCCCGACCGGATTGGCGCGCCAGTCGCGGTCGAATTCCGGAATCAACGCCAGCGCGGACGGGAAGTCGCGCTCGAAGAAGTCACGCGCGCTATCGACATCGACCAACTGGTCAAACGCGGGACCGCCGTCCGCGCCCGCGTGATGGGGCAGGAACAGGGTGACGGTGAAGGTCTTCTCGTCGTTGGGCAGCGCGATACACATGTAATGTCCGCGCGGCCAGATGTGCAGCGCATTGGGCTCGATGCGGAAGCCGCCGTCGGCACGCGGTGGAATCTCGAGTTCCTTGTAGCCGTGGTCGAGGAAGTCGCTGCGCTCGCCTAAATCGCGCACCCGGTGCATTGCCGCGCGCAATGCGGAGCCTGCACCGTCTGCGCCGACCAGCGCCTCGAACTGGACTTCGCGCGTGCTGTCGCCACGCGGATCACGAAACACCGCGCGCCGCGAGTCGAAGTTCACCGCGTCCAGGCCCGCATCGAAGTGCAGCCGCGCGCCGGCGGCTTCCGCCAGATCCAGCAGCACGATATTGAGATCACCGCGATGCACTGACCAGATCACTTCACTGTCGTCGCGGCCATAGCGCTGCAGCACCGGCTCGGTGTCGCCGACGTGGACCATGCGGCCGCGCATCATGATGGCGTGGTGCATCACCGCGTCGTCGGCATCGGCGGCGCGCAGTGCGTGCCGGCCGCGTTCGGCCAGCGCCAGGTTGATCGAGCGTCCGCCGCCGTAGCCCTGCACGCGCGGGTCGCCGCGTTTTTCGTATAGATCCACGTTCCAGCCGCGACGTCGCAGCAGGATGCCGAGCAGGGCGCCGGCCAGGCCCGCGCCGATGATCGTCAGATGGCGTGCGGGCGCCGTCACGCGTCGCGCCACCGGGCGACGGTCCGCACGAAGCGCAGCACATCGGCGTGGGTGTTGTAGAGCGGCGCGGGCGAGATGCGGATCACGTCGGGCTCGCGCCAGTCGCCGAGCACGCCGTTGTCGGACAGGTATTCGAACAGCGCACGGCCCTGCTCGCGGCCACCGCGTACGCGCAGCGACAGCTGCGCGCCGCGACGCGTGACGTCACGCGGCGTGGCGATATCGAGCACATCATCGAGCTGGCTATGGATCAGCGTTTCCAGATAACCGGTCAGGGTTTCCGACTTCGCGCGCAGTGCCGGCATGCCGGCCTCGGTGAAGAGGTCGAGCGAGGCGCGCAGCGGCGCGAGGCCGAGGATGGGTGGATTGCTCAGCTGCCAGCCTTCGGCGCCGGGCGTGGGCTGGAAGTCCGGCCCCATGCGGAAACGCGTCGCCGCGTCGTGGCCCCACCAGCCGGCGAAACGCGGGCGGCCGGTGGTTGCATGACGCGCGTGCACGAACGCGCCGGCCACCGCGCCCGGGCCGCTGTTGAGGTACTTGTAGTGGCACCACACGGCGAAGTCGGCGTTGCTGTCGTGCAGCTGCAGCGGCAGATTGCCGGCCGCATGCGCGAGATCGAAACCAACCACCGCACCGGCGGCATGGCCGAGGCGGGTGATCTCCGCGAGATCGAAGGCCTCGCCGGTGCGGTACTGCACGCCCGGCCACAGCACCAGTGCGAGGCGGTGGCCGTGTTGTTCGATCGCCGCGGCGATCGCGTCCATGCCGAACAGGCCGTCGGCGCCGGGCTGCACTTCGATCAGATCGGTGTCCGGGTCGAAGCCGTGGAAGCGCACCTGCGATTCGAGCGCGTAGCGATCGGACGGAAACGCGCCGGCTTCCATCAGGATCGCCGGGCGCTCCGCGGTCGGGCGGTAGAAGCCGACCATCAGGAAATGCAGGTTCGCTGTCAGCGAGTTCATCGCGACCACTTCTTCGGGCTGCGCGCCGACGATCTCTGCCAGTTGCGCACCGACCAGACCGTGATAGGTCATCCACTGCGAGTTGCCGCGGAAGTGGCCCTCGACTGCTTCCATCGCCCATTTGTCGAGCACGTCCTCGACCTGTGCGCGTACGCCACGCGGCTGCAGGCCCAGCGAGTTGCCGACGAAATAGGCCTGCTCGACATCGCCGAAGCGTGGCATGTGGAACTGCGCGCGGAAATGCTGCAGCGGATCGGCGGCGTCGGCGGCCGCGGCGTAGTCGTCGGTGAAGAAATCGGTCATGCGTGGGTCTCCGGCACGACGCTGCGCGCGTGCGTGCTCTTGATGTAGGTGGCCGCCTGCAGCTCCACCACCTCGACGCACAGCTGGCAGTCCAAGTCGAGCCGTGGCAGGCACGGCGCGAGCGCATCGTGGACGGCGCGACCCAGCGCGGCGCGAACGTCTTCCGAGCGGCCGGGCATGATTTTCAGCGTGGCATGGACGAAGCCGTGGCCGTCGTTCGCGCTGCCGATTCGGTAATGGTCGAGCGCGAGCGCGCGGCTCTTGATCGCGACATCCTCGAAGTGGCAGCTGTCGACGAGGACGCGGTTGACGGCTGCGAGCGCGGCGTCGGCATCGAACCCGTCAAGGTTCGAGGTGTGGTGCAGGATGAGGTGGGGCATGGGGGTCTTTGGTCAGAGGAATCGGCTTGCGGGCAGGCCCAGCCATTCGAGCGCGGTGCCGTGATACAGGCGCGCCCGCGCGGCGTCGTCGAGCGGGATCTCTTCGATGCCGGCGCCCGGCACCTGCTCGCCCAGCGGGAAGGGATAATCGGTGCCCAGCATCACCCGGTCCACGCCACAGGTGTCGAGCAGATACTGCAGCGCGCGCGGATCGGCCACCCAGGAATCGAAGAAAAGTTGTTTGAGATAGCCGCGCGGATTGTGCGGATTGTCGGTGGCGACGAGGTCGGGGCGCATGTTGAAGCCGTGCTCGATGCGCCCGATCGTATACGGGAAGCTGCCGCCGCCATGCGCCATGCAGATCTTCAGCTTCGGCAGCCGCTGCAGCACGCCGCCGAATACCAGGCAGCAGGCCGCGCGCGACTGCTCGGCAGGCATGCCCACCAGCCACGGCAGCCAGTACTTGGGCATCGACTCGCTGCCCATCATGTCCCAGGGGTGCACGAGGATTGCCGCGCCCAGATCGGCCGCGGCCTCGAAGAACGGGAACAACTCGGGTGCATCGAGGTTCCAGTCGCCGATGTGACTGCCGATCTGCACGCCCTGCAGGCCGAGCTGGTCGACGCAGCGCTCGAGTTCCTGGATCGCCAGCCGTGGCGACTGCATCGGCACCGTGCCGATGCCGGCGTAGTGGCGCGGATGCGCGGACACGGTCGCCGCCATGTGGTCATTGAGCGCCTGATGGAGCTCCAGCGCATGCGCAGGCTTCGCCCAGTAGCTGAACATCACCGGCACCGTGCTGATCACCTGCACCTGTACGCCGAAGCGCGCGTAGTCGTCGATGCGCTCGCGCGCGTCCCAGGTTTTGGACCAGATTTCGCGAAAGAAGCGGCCGTCCTTGTAGATCCGGTGGCGGCCGTCGGCGGTGTGGTGGATCACCGGGAACCGCGCGTCGCCGTACTTGCCCGCCAGGTCCGGCCAGTCGCGTGGCAGATAGTGGGCGTGGATGTCGATCTTCAGCATGGCGGTCATCCTAGACGACCGGCCTCCGGCGATCACGCCGCAGGCGCACAGCAGGTTCACGGCGTCGTGGCACCGGCGGCGCGACGTTCCGCGCGCAATTGCTCCATGGTCGGCGGGTTGGCTCGTACCGGCGCTCCCATCGAGGCCGCCATTTGAGCAACGTTTGCCTGCGCTTCCGCCAGTGACGGCACGCCCATGCGTGCGCGCTCGGCATCGTCGACCGCGCCATCGGCGACCGGCTACAGAAACAGGCCGTCGTCACTGCCGTGGAACTGGGTGCCGTACCACTGCGGTTGCAGCTGCGTGGTCATGATGCGGTCCCAGGATGCGGCGATCAGCCAGCGGTAGCGGATTTCGTCAGGTGCCAGCGTGGATGCCAGCGTCGAGAGCGCGTGCGCGATGCGGATGTCTTCCTGACCTGCGCCGTGCTGGAACACCATCGCCGCGTGATGGTGGTCAGCTGCGGTACGCATCGCACCCTCACGCATCAGTGCGAGCACGCGCGCGCGCCGCGCAGCGTCTTCGCGCAATACTACGGACCAGTCGATGTTCGCCGCGTCCGCACGTGCCTGCTGGTCGTCGCGGTACAGCGCCGCGAGTTCCGGGTTGTCGGCGCCCTGCGCCTGCAGCGGCGCGATCGCGCCGAGCAGGCAGGACAGCAACAGAATCAGCAGAGACGTCCGCATGGTGGTCTCCATTCCCTGGATGCGCGGGTATCAGGTGATATCGGCCAGCGTGTCCGGGTCGGGATCGTAGCGGGCGGGGCGCGGGTTGAGATGGCCGCAGGCTTCGCAGGTGCGGTGCTCGATCGATCCGTAGAATCGGTCGAACACCGGCGGGAAATCCTGCTCGATGTCGTGCAGGTGGAAGTACTGCTCGAACAGCGTGTGGTTGCAGCTCTCGCAGAACCACAGCAGGCCGTCCTGCTCGTGCGGCAGACGCCTGCGCTCGATGACCAAGCCGATCGAATCGGGCCCGCGCTGCGGCGAATGCGGCACTTTCGGCGGCAGCAGGAAGGTCTCGCCGGCCCGGATCGGGATGTCACGGACGCGGCCGTCCTCCTGGATGCGCAGCACCATCTCGCCTTCGAACTGGTGGAACCACTCCGGGCCTTCCTCGTAGTGATAGTCGGTGCGCGCGTTCGGTCCGCCGACGACCATGACGATGAAGTCGCCGTCGTAGATGCACTTGTTGCCGACCGGCGGCTTGAGCAGATGGCGGTGCTCGTCGATCCACTTCTGGAAGTTCAGCGGTCCGGGGATCATCGGTTCACTCCTTTCGCACGTGTGGCGGATGGCCGGCGTCCGCTGCCCTCACCCCACCATCGGCGCCGCCGATGGTCCCCCCCTCTCCCGCGGTGCGGGCGAGGGGCATCGGTGGCGCGCGGTCTGCGACCGCAACGCATTTCAATTCGATCGCAATCGGCGTCGGCAACGCCTCGATGCCCAGGGTAGTGCGACAGGGCGCGATGGCGGGATCGGGAAAGTACTCGGCCCAGGTCGCGTTGTAGGCGGCGAAATCGCCGGCCATGTCGGTGAGATACACGGTCACGTCGACGAGATCCTCCCAGCGGGCGCCGCTGGCCTCCAGCACCGCGCGCACGTTGGCGAACACCGCATGCGTCTGCGCGACGATGTCGTGGGCGATGACGCGCCCTTCGGTATCAAGCACATTGCCCGGCACAGAATCGCTGGCGGGATTGCGTGGGCCGATGCCCGACAGGAACAGCAGGCCGCCGGCGTGGCGCGCGTGTGGATAGCGGCCGACCGGCCGCGGCGCCGTATCGGCCTGGACGGCCTCAGCCATCCCGCCGGCCCTGGGCGGCAACGCGGGCGATATCGGCAACCGCCGATGCGTAGGCGGGGCCGATGTCCTCGTACTTCGCGACGTCCATGCCCAGCTCGCGGACCTGGCCGTCGCCGAGCGCGTAGACCCAGCCGTGGATCGCGAGCGGCTGTCCACGCGACCAGGCATCACGGACCACAGTGGTCTTGCAAATGTTGAGCGCCTGTTCCACGGCATTGAGTTCGCACAGTCGGGCATGGCGCAGGCCGACGTCGTCGATCGATGCCAGCAGCTCAGCGTGCTTGTAGGCGATGTCGCCCACGTGCCGGAGCCAATTGTCGACCAGGCCGACGCGCGCTCCGGTCATCGCCGCGTGCACGCCGCCGCAGCCGTAGTGGCCGACCAGCAGGATGTGCTCGACCTTGAGCACGTCCACAGCGAACTGGATCACCGACAGCGCATTGAGGTCGCCGTGCGAGAGCACGTTGGCGATGTTGCGGTGGACGAAGACCTCGCCAGGGTCCAGCCCAAGAATCTGGTTGGCCGGCACGCGGGAATCCGAGCAGCCGATCCACAGGTATTTCGGCGTCTGCTGGTTCTCGAGGCGGTGAAAGAAATCCGGGTCGTCGCGGCGGACGCGCTCGGCCCAGTCACGGTTGCGTTGCAGCAGGGATTCGATATCGGTCATGGCGTGATTATTCCAGAGACAGGCCGACGTTCTTCGGCTCGGTGAAAAAACGCATCGCTTCCATGCCGCCTTCGCGGCCGAGACCGGATGCACCGGTCCCCCCGAAAGGCGTGCGCAGGTCGCGCATCAGCCAGGTGTTGATCCAGACCATGCCCACGTGCAACGCCGCAGCAAGGCGGTGCGCGCGGGTCAGGTCGCGTGTCCAGATGACGGCCGACAGGCCGTAGTCGCCTGCGTTCGCCAGCACCAGCGCGTGCGCGTCGTCGTCGAAGGGCTGCAGCGTGACCACGGGCCCGAAGATCTCCTCGCGATTGGTCGCACAGTCCGGGCCCAGACCGTCGATGACGGTCGGCGCGATGAACCAGCCGGGCCGCTCCAGCGCATGGCCGCCGCACAAGACGTTGCCACCCTCGTCGCGCGCGCGCGTGATCGCGGCGAGCACCTTGTCGTGGTGCGCCTGCGACACCAGCGGGCCCATGCGCGCATCGGGATCCATCGGATCGCCGACCCGCAGTGCCAGCACCTCGGCGACGAAGCGTTCGCGGAACGATGCATAGATGCTGCGCTCGACGAGCATCCGCGAGCCGCACAGGCAGATCTGTCCGGCGTTCTGAAAAGCCGAGCGCACCAGCGTGCCGAGTTGCGATTCCCAGTCGCTGTCGGCGAATACCAGCGTCGCGTTCTTGCCGCCGAGTTCCAGCGACGCCTTCTTCAGCTGCGCGCCAGCGCGGGCGCCGATTCGCCGGCCGACTGCGGTGCTGCCGGTGAACGACACCGCACGCACGCGTGGATCGTCGATCAGTGCATCACCCACATCGGCGCCGGTGCCGTGCACGATGTTGAGCACACCCGGCGGCAGGCCGATCTCGCCCGACAGCGTTGCGAGCAGCGACGCGCTGGCCGGCGTGATCTCCGACGGCTTGGCGACGACGGTGTTGCCGGCCGCGAGTGCCGGCGCGATCTTCCAGGTGAACAGGTACAGCGGCAGGTTCCAAGGAGAGATCGCCGCGACCACGCCCAGCGGCGCGCGCAGCGTGTAATTGAGCCCGGCTTCGCCGTGGTGGGATTCGCTGGCGAACTGCGTCGCCGCGTGGGCGAAGAAGCGCAGGTTGGCGACCGCACGCGGAATTTCGGCATCGCGTGCGAGTGCGAACGGCTTGCCGCCATCGCGGGCTTCGGCATGGGCGAAGTCATCGATCCGGGTTTCGAGCGCCGCCGCGAGTTTTTCGAGCCAGGCCGAGCGCGCGCTGTTGGGCAACGCGGCCCAGGCGGGCGCGGCGCGGGCAGCGGCCGTGATCGCGGCCTCGATATCGGCGGCGTCGCCGGCCGCGACTTCGGCGTAGACCTGGCCCGTCGCGGGCGCATGCACCGGCAGCCAGTGATCCCGGCCGGGTGCGCGCGCAGCGCCATCGATCCAGTGCGTCAGCCGTTGCATGGCGCCAGCTTACCGGAGGCGCAGGCAGGCTGGTTTCCGCCTTGCACCTGCGCCGATCAAACAAGTCTGTAGGCGCGCGCTGGCGCGCGATCCGGCTTGTTCGGGAAGGCCATGCGCGCGCCAGCGCGTTCCTACCGGCGCGTGCTCACTGCTGACAGCCTGGACACCAGTACAGCCGTCGGCCGGCCAGACGGTCCTCGACGATGCGCCCATCACCGCGCGGGCAGGGATCGCCCTTGCGCTCGAACACCTCGAAGCCGAACTGCGCGCGGGTCCTGGCGAGATAGTCCTTGCCCGGCGGCAACGCGTCGTCGTGCTTGGCGCGATACGCGCGCCGCGGCACGTCGAGCAGCGCATTCGCCAGGCGGCGGCGCTCGCCGGTTGCGAGATCTGCGAGCAACCGGTGCGGCGAGAGCTTCGCCTGGAACAGCACTTCCGAGCGCAGATAGTTGCCCATGCCGGCCGCGAAGCCCTGGTCGAGCAGCAGCACGGCCAGCGTGCGCCGGGCGAAACGCGGCGTGCGCATGTGTGCGAGCAGCGCCCTGCCATCGACTGCGGCATCGAGCACGTCCGGCCCGAGTTTGGCGAGGTAGGGCTGCGCGCCGAGTGCATCGGTGCGCCACAGCGAAATCGACGGCGCGGCGTACAGCGCCGCCACGCCGCGCACGGTCGCCAGCACCAGCCGCGGCGGCGCGCCGTCGGGCAGGGCGTCTTGATCGTCGACGAAGCGCCAGAACCCGAACAGGTGACTGTGCGCGTACAGCGTCCAGCCGCCTGCGACCGCCGTCAGCAGCGCCTTGCCGCGCGCCTCGACCGCGAGCACACGCTGGCCTTCGAGCAGGCCGCGGCGCTGCTGCAGCGCCGGGTCGATGAAATGCACATGGCTCAGTGTCTCGTCGACGAGCAACATCGACAGACGATCGGCGAGGGCGTGGGTTTCGGGGCCTTCTGGCATCGCCGCATCGAAGCAATGGACGTGTCGCGGCGTCGTGACATTGGCGTGCTGACCGGGCGGTGACGTAGACGGTCGTTGAATCAAAAGCCTTGTAGTGCGCGTGGCCGGTGCAGGGCAGCCCTCATGACGACATCGCTTCCTGCGCTTCGAGCGCACGAGATGCGCAGGATTTCCTTGCCACCAGATCTCCATGAGCAGCAGCGCTCAACAGGTCTTGCGCGAGTTTTCGGCGGAGTCGATCGCGCGCGAAGCGGTGCGCCGCTCAGATCGAGGCCATTCGCCCGCCATCGACCGGCAGGCTGACGCCGGTGACGTAGGCCGCTGCCGGCGCACACAGAAACACGATGACGCCTGCGGTCTCGGACGGCTCCGCGAAGCGTCCTGCGGGCACACTCGCGCGCATCGAGGCCAGCACCGCGTCCTCGTCCTGCCCGGTGCGGCGGACGCGGTCGGCGACCACCTGGTCGATCCGGCTGGTGCGGGTGTAGCCCGGCAGGACGTTGTTGACGGTGATGCCGTCGGGCGCGAGTTCGCGCGACAGCGTCTTGGCCCAGCTGGCGACCGCGCCGCGTACCGTGTTCGACACGCCCAGCCCGGCGATGGGTTCGCGCACCGAGGTCGAGACGACATTGACGATGCGGCCCCAGTGCGCGGCGCGCATCGCGGGCAGCACCGCCTGCACCAGTACCTGCCCGCCGATCAAATGGCGACGGAACGCGGCTTCGAATGCATCGAGCGCGGCCTCGTGCGCCGTACCGCCTGCCGGGCCGCCGGTGTTGTTGACCAGGATCTGCACCGGATGCGCGGCCACATGCGTGGTGATCGCCTCGCGCAAGCCGTCCGTGTCGTCCATATCCACGGCCAGTGCGTGATGGGTCTGTCCCTGAGACTTGGGCAGTGCGTCGACCACTGCCTGCAGTGCATCCATGCGGCGCGCGAGTACGGTCACGCTGGCGCCGAGCTGCGCGAGTTCGAGCGCGGTGGCGCGGCCGATGCCTTCGGAGGCGCCGCAGACGAGGGCGTGACGGCCGGTGAGATCGAGGTCCATGCGGGGCTCCGAAGCGGAATCAGGGTTCGATCGCACGCATCATCGCGGCGATCTCGCGTGCGTGCGTGTCGCCGGCAGACAGCGCCTCGGCGACCGCACTGCGGTTGGCGGCCGGGTGGTTCTGGCTGAGCTTGTGCGTGATTTCGACCGCATCGACGTGGAAGCGGAAGCCGACGATGCCGCGCAGTTGCCGACGCTGGCGATCGTCGTCGATGTCAAATCGCCAGTCGCCGCCAACGCGCGCTTCGAACTCGTCGCTGATGCGCGCGACCAGACCGGCCAGCGCAACTTCATCGTCGAAGCGCTCCAGCCGGCCGCGCAGGTGTGCGGTGGCGTAGTTCCAGGTCGGCACGCGCGCGGCTTCGATCTTGTCCGGATACCAGCCCGGCGACACGTAGGCGTGCGGCCCGTGCGCGATCATCAGCGCCGGACCGTCGTGCGCGGCCTGCGGGTTCGGTCGCGCCCAGTGGCCTTCGATGCGCAACGTGTCGCCGTCGCGCCGGTACAGCACCGGCAACGGGCTGGCGAGCGGCGCGCTGTCGGCCGCCGTCGTCACCAGCGTGACGAAGGCATCGCGCGCGAACAGCGCGTCCAGCGATTGCAGGTCGTCAACGGCGAACGCGCGAGGCGTGTACATCGTCTGCGGCGTGTCAGGACGGCTCAGGCGCGCTTGCCGAGCGACTGCACCATGCGCTCCCGCAGCTGGGCATCGTCGTCGGCCTGCGGTGGTGCGATCTCGTCGATCGCGAAGCCACGCTCGAGCGCGTCATCGGGATCGAGGCCGTCCCATTCGACGAACTCGGCGTCGAGCAGCATGCCGCGCGCAGTGTCCTCGCTGTCGTAGACGAGGGTGTTGCCGTCGCTGTCGAGCACTTCGGCAACGCCGGCATCGAGCACGCGCAGGCGCGCCCAGATCACGGTGCGGCCGATGGACGCGAGCCACCACTGGTCGTGGGTCATAAAACGGAACTCCGGGTCAGGGGGCGATCGACCACAGCCACAGCACGGCCGAAGCCGTGAGCGCACCGAGGATCACCATCAACGAAATGCGGGCCGGCGTCGCCAGGCCCGTGAACTGCCGGTCGGGCACTTCGTAGTAGCCACCGCCCAGCAGCCAGCGGAGCGCTGCCGGCTGCACGAACGCGTTCTCACTGAAGCGGGCGCGCACCGCCGGGTGGCGGTCGCGCAGATGCACCAGCGACAAGGGCCAGAAGATCACGAATGCGGTGAACCCGCCGATCGCGACACCGAAGAAACACAGGGCGAGAAAGAGGGTCATTCGAACGACGGGATCCGACGAAATCGGACGTGCGTCCGTTGAACACCGGGGTTCGCGGTTCGCGAGCACGTGCTTCGCCCGCGCAAGAGGCAAATGCGCGGGCCGGGCGATGCGCTGCTTCTACGAATCCCCATTTCCGTCTCCAGAATCCTCAGTACTCCGCCTGCCCCGGCGCACGCGGATACGGAATCGCGTCGCGGATGTTGGACAGGCCGCAGATGTAGACGATCAGGCGTTCGAAGCCCAGACCGAAGCCGGCGTGCGGCACGGTGCCGTACTTGCGGAAATCGCGGTACCAGCTGTAGTGCTCGCGATCGAGGCCGAACTGGTCCATGCGCGCGTCGAGAACGTCGAGACGCTCCTCGCGCTGCGCGCCGCCGATGATCTCGCCGATGCCCGGTGCCAGCACATCCATCGCCGCGACGGTTTTGCCGTCGTCGTTGAGGCGCATGTAGAACGCCTTGATGTGCTCGGGATAGTTGGTCACCACGACCGGGCGGCCGACGTGCTGCTCGGTCAGCCAGCGCTCGTGCTCGGTCTGCAGGTCCAGGCCCCATTCGACCGGGAACTCGAACTTGTGCCCGGACTTGCGCAGCAGCTCCACCGCGTCGGTGTATTCGATGCGCTCGAACGGCGCATTGACGAAGGCTTCCAGGCGCGTGATCGCGTCCTTCTGCACGCGCTCGGCAATGAAGGCCATGTCGTCGGCGCGCTCGTCGAGCACCGCGCGGAACAGGTACTTGAGGAACTCTTCGGAGATGCGCGCGTTCTCGGCGAGATCGGCGAACGCGATCTCCGGCTCGATCATCCAGAACTCGGCCAGGTGGCGCGTGGTGTGGCTGTTCTCGGCGCGGAAGGTCGGGCCGAAGGTGTAGACCTTGCTCATCGCCAGACAGTAGGCCTCGACGTTGAGCTGGCCGGACACGGTCAGGAACGCTTCCTTGCCGAAGAAGTCGCGGCTGAAGTCGACCTTGCCCTCGCGCATCGGCAGGTTCGCCAGATCCAGCGTCGAGATGCGGAACATCTGGCCCGCGCCTTCGGCGTCGGACGTGGTCACAATCGGCGTATTGATCCAGTAGTAGCCGTTCTCGTGGAAGTAGCGGTGCGCCGCCTGCGCCAGGCAGTGGCGGATGCGCGTGACGGCGCCGAACAGGTTCGTACGCGGGCGCAGATGCGCGACCTCGCGCAGGAATTCCAGCGAGTGCGCCTTGGGCTGGATGGGATAGGTTTCCGGATCCTCGACCCAGCCGACGACCTCCAGCGAAGCAGCCTGGATCTCGAAGCTCTGGCCCTGACCCTGCGATTTCACCAGCGTGCCGGTGGCGATGACCGAGCAGCCCGCGGTCAGGCGCTTCACTTCGGATTCGTAGTTGCCGAGCGTGTCCGGCGCGACGACCTGGATCGGCGCGAAGCACGAACCGTCGCTGACGCTGACGAAGCTCAGCCCGGCCTTGGAGTCACGGCGGGTGCGGACCCAGCCACGGACGGTGACTTCGCCGCCTTCTGGAATGTGCCCGGCAAGGGCCTGTTGGACGCTGATCGTGGTCATGCCTTGAATCCTGGAAATCCGGTCCGATAACACGCGGCTGCACAGTCTACCGGAGCCGGACTGCGCCCCGGCGGCTCTGTCCGCCAGCGGGCGTTCGGGTCCACGGGAGTACACTCGCCTCATGTCCATCGCACTTGCCCCTGCCGCCCTCGAACGTGCCCGCCGCTTCCTGGCGGCCAGCCCCGGCGCGCTCGGGCTGCGCTTCGGTGTCACCAAGACCGGATGCTCGGGCTGGGGCTACGTCGTCGACATCGCCCGCGAAGAACAGCCGGGCGATGCAATCAGCGAATACGAAGGTGTGCGCATCTACGTCGACGCGCAGAGCCAGCCGATCGTCGACGGCACCGAGATCGACTTCGCGCAGAAGGGCCTGAACCAGGAATTCGTGTTCCGCAATCCGAATGCCGCCGCGGCGTGCGGGTGTGGCGAGAGTTTCACCACGGATCCGACGAAGTAGCCGGGTGACGCTGAGGCGGATACGTGTCCGCTTTTTTCTTTTGGGATAAGAGCGGGCTGCCTGCGACGCTTTGGCGGAGTAGGGCGGTGCTTGCGTTTCGCGGTTGCGTTCGTCTATCGGTTCGAAAGTGTTGGACGGAGTGTTCGCGTCTACCTGCCGCCCTCACCCCAACCCCTCTCCCAGGGGGAGAGGGGCTCAAGCGTTAAGTCTCCCGCACGGTTCGAGCAGCGCTGCATCTGCGTGCAAATCGGCACACCAAAAAGCGCCCGCCGCGTGAATCTGAACCCCTCTCCCTCCGGGAGAGGGGTTGGGGTGAGGGCCGCCGATCGCAAAGATGCAGAATCGCGCGAAGCCGCATCCCCAGAAAACCCGAAGCCCTATCGCTTCCGCCGGAACTCGCTCCGCAGCACGAACACCGTCGCCAGCAAGCCGAGCAACGCCATGCCGAACCAGGTCAGCGCATAGCTGAGGTGGTTGTTGCGGAACTGCACCATCGTCAGGCCGGGCACGGGCCAGTTGCCGGTGTCGATGCGGTCCTGGGCGTCGATGAAGAACGGGGCGGCCGCGCCATCGACATCACGCGCGGCGGAAAACTCGGCAGGTGCGCGCGTGTACCAGCGGTCTTCCTCCGGCACATTGGCCCGCAGGAACACGCCGTGCTGCTCGGGCAGGCGGAGCAGGCCGGTGATGCTAACCGTCTCCGACTCGTCATGCCGTGCGCGGGTCTCACGCGCGCGATGCGCGTTGTCGACGTAGCCGCGGTTGATCCAGACCGTGCCGTCGCCGGTTACCAGCGGCGTCATGATCCAGTAACCGGGGCCGCGTTCGGTCGTCGCGTACACCGCGACTTCCTGCGTATGCAGCAGGCGGCCGGTAACGGTGACGCGGCGATATTCGTCCTCGGCGGGATCGAGCGCCGACCGGAACGATGACGCCGGCAACTCGGCCGGCGTCGCGTGCACGCGTGCATCGACGCGTGCGATCAGGTCGCGCTTCCACTGCAGGCGTTCCACCTGCCACACACCGAGGGCAATGAAGCCCACGCTGGCGGCGATCAGGAACACCAGCAACGCCCAGCGGATGACCGGGCGTGCAGTAGCGCGGGGTGCCTCGCTCACGACAGCCTGCGCGTCAGGGCGCGACGCGCATCTGTTCGGGCGACATCGGCATCATGTTGGCCTCGAGGTGGTGCATGACCCACAGCGAACCCACCAGCGCGATGACGATGATGATGCCGGTGAACAGCAGCGACATCAGGATCCAGCCGCCTTCCGATTTCCGGTTCATGTGCAGGAAGTAGACCATGTGCACGACGATCTGCACGGCGCCGAAGAGCATGATCAGCGCGACCGTCCAGACGCGGCTTTCCAGCACTTCACCCATGACCAGCCAGAACGGGATCAAGGTGAGGATGACCGACAGCACGAAGCCGATCACGTAGTCGCGCATGCTGCCGTGGCCGTGGGCGTCGTGCGCCGACTCGTGGGCGGGGTGGTGCTGCGCCGGGGTGTTTGTGTTGGTGCTCATCCCACGACTCCCATCAGATACACATACGAGAACACGCCGATCCAGATCACATCGAGGAAGTGCCAGAACATCGACAGGCACATCAGGCGACGGTTGTTGGCGGCATTGAGGCCGTGCTTCTTCAGCTGCACGACCAGCGTCACCAGCCAGATCAGGCCGAACGTCACGTGCAGGCCGTGCGTGCCGACCAGGGTGAAGAACGATGACAGGAATGCGCTGCGCTGCGGCGTCGCACCCAGATGCGCCAGGTGATGGAACTCATAGAGCTCGATGCACAGAAACGCCAGTCCGAACAGACCTGTGATCAGCAGCCACACGATCGTGCCGCGCACGTTGTTCCGGTACGAGTTCAGCATCGCGAACCCGTAGGTGATCGACGAGAACAGCAGCATGAACGTCGCGACCAGAATCAGCTTCAGGTCGAACAGGTCGGCGGGTGACGGGCCGGCCGCGTAGTTGCGGCCGAGCACGGCATGCACCGCGAACAAGATCGCGAAGATGAGGCAATCGCTCATCAGGTACATCCAGAAACCGAGGTTGGTGCCGGTTTCGGGATGGTGCTCGTGCCCGTCGTCGTGGGCGTGCGGATCCTCGATCACGTGGTAGACGCGTTCGGTGGTGCCGCTCTGGGTTCGAATCGTGTGTGCCATGTTCAGAGCGCCTGCTGCGCGAGTTCACGCGTCCGTTGGTCCTCGGTGTTCTGGACTTCCTGGGCCGGGATGTAGAACTCGCGGTCGTAGTTGAAGGTGTGCCAGATCGCCGCGACGATCAGCCCGACGAACGAGACGCCCGCCAACCACCAGATGTGCCACACGAGCCCGAAGGCGAGCGCCACGCTGATCGCCGACAGCACCACGCCCGCGCCGGTGTTCTTGGGCATGTGGATCGGCACGAAGCCGGTCGTCGGACGCTGGTAGCCGTGCTTCTTCATGTCATGCCACGCATCGATCTCGTGGATGATCGGGGTGAACGCGAAGTTGTAGCTCGGCGGCGGCGAGGAGGTTGCCCACTCGAGGGTGCGGCCGTTCCATGGGTCGCCGGTGGTGTCGGCCAGCTGCTTGCGGTTCTTCACCGCGACCACGATCGACATGATGAAGGCCAGGATGCCCGCGCCCACCAGCGCCGCGCCGACCGCCGCAACGATGAAGAACAGCGACAGCGAGGTGTCTTCGAACTGGCTCAGACGACGGGTGATGCCCATCAGACCCATGATGTAGAGCGGGGTGAACGCGAGCCAGAAGCCGACCAGCCAGCACCAGAACGAGACCTTGCCCCAGAACTCGTCGAGCTTGAAGCCGAAGGCCTTCGGGAACCAGTACACCATGCCGGCGAACAGGCCGAAGACCACGCCGCCAATGATGACGTTATGGAAGTGCGCGACCAAGAACAGGCTGTTGTGCAGCACGAAGTCCGCCGGAGGCACCGCCAGCAGCACGCCGGTCATGCCACCGATGACGAAGGTGAACATGAAACCGACCGTCCACAGCATCGGCACGTCGAAGCGGATGCGGCCCTTGTACATCGTGAAGAGCCAATTGAAGATCTTCGCGCCCGTCGGGATCGAGATGATCATCGTCGTGATGCCGAAGAACGCGTTGACGCTCGCGCCCGATCCCATGGTGAAGAAGTGGTGCAGCCACACCAGGTACGACAGGATCGTGATCACCGCGGTCGCGTAGACCATCGACGTGTAGCCGAACAGACGCTTGCCGCAGTAGGTCGCGACGACCTCGGAGAAGATGCCGAAGGCCGGCAGGATCAGGATATAGACTTCCGGGTGACCCCAGATCCAGATCAGGTTCACGTACATCATCGGATTGCCGCCGAGATCGTTCGTGAAGAAGTTCGTGCCCACGTAACGGTCCATCGTCAGCAGCGCCAGGGTCGCCGTGAGGATCGGGAACGAGGCGACGATCAGGATGTTGGTGCAGAGCGAGGTCCAGGTGAAGATCGGCATGCGCATGAGCTTCATGCCCGGCGCGCGCATCTTGACGATGGTCACGATCAGGTTGATGCCCGACAGCGTGGTGCCCACACCCGCCACCTGTAGACCCCACAGGTAGTAGTCCATGCCCGTGCCCGGACTGTAATCGGCGCCCGACAGCGGGGGATACGCCAGCCAGCCGGTGCGCGCGAACTCGCCGACGAACAGCGAGATCATGATCAGCACCGCGCCTGCGGTGGTCATCCAGAAGCTGAAGTTGTTGAGGAACGGGAACGAGACGTCACGCGCGCCGATCTGCAGCGGCACCACGTAGTTCATCAGGCCCGTCACCAGCGGCATGGCCACGAAGAAGATCATGATCACGCCGTGCGCGGTGAAGATCTGATCGTAGTGGTGCGGTGGCAGGAAGCCCTCGCTGCCGCTCGCCGCCATCGCCTGGTGCGCGCGCATCAGCACCGCGTCGGAGAACCCGCGCAGCAGCATCACGATTGCGAGGATGCAATACATGATGCCGATTTTCTTGTGGTCGATGCTGGTGAACCATTCCTTCCACAGATACCCCCAGAGGCGGTACTTGGTCAGCAGGAAGAGCAGGGCGATACCGCCCAGCACGACGCCGACGAAGGTGACGCCGACGACGGGGTCATGGAGAAACGGCAGTGCATCGAGCGAGAGTCGCCCGATCCACGGTGAGTTGAGCTGGTCCTGGGGTGCGGACATGGGGTTCCTGCCTGGTACTGGATAGCGTTTGTGCGGGGCGAACGATCAGCGAGCCGGGGGCGCGCCGTCGTTGTCCGGCTTGCCGGGTGCGCCTTCCTGCTGCGGCGCCTGGCCCGGCGGGATCGGCTTGATGCCTTCGTCGTCGTCCTCGTTGGTCGGCGTCGGGACCGGTGTCTCTTCTTCCGACGACACGGCGCGCGGCTGGTGGCCCTGCGGCTCGTCGCCACGTGCCTCGCGGCCCGCCTCGGGGAACGTCGCTGCAGGCGCTACGGACGGGTCATCTGCATGACGGTTGTCGTAGCGCAGGCGCGCGTAGTTGTCCTGGCTGTCCACGCCACCGCCGCCGCTGCGGTCGATATGCGCCATCTCGTGCACGCACATCGAACCGGGCGCGACGCACATGTTGAGGATCGCCTCGTACAGCGCCGGGTCGACATCGTTGAAATACCGCACCGGCTCGCGTTCCGACGGACGCTCGAGCACCAGGTATTCCTCGCGGCCCAGCGCCACGCCTTCGGCGCGCGCCTTCTCCACCCACGCATCGAAGCCGTCCTGGCTCAGGCCGTGGAAGTTGAAGTGCATGTGCGAGAAGCCGTCACCGCTGAAGTTGCCGGAGAAGCCCTTGTAGACGCCTTCCTTGTTGATGACGGCGTTGAGCTGGGTCTGCATGCCGGGCATGGCGTAGATCTGGCCCGCAAGCGCCGGTACGAAGAACGAGTTCATGATCGACGAGGACGTGAGCTTGAACTGGATCGGCGTGTTCACTGGCGCGGCGAGTTCGTTGATCGTCGCGATGCCCTGTTCGGGATAGAAGAACAGCCACTTCCAGTCGATCGCGACCACTTCGACAACCAGCGGCTCGACACCTTCGGCGAGCGGCGTGTTCGCGTCGATGCGGTCGAGCGGGCGATACGGATCGAGCTTGTGCGTCGCGATCCAGGTCACCGTGCCGAGCACGAGGATGATCGCCAGCGGCGCCGACCAGATCACCAGCTCCAGACGGGTGGAGTGGTGCCACTCGGGTGCGTATTCCGCGCCCTTGTTCGACTCCCGGTATTTCCAGGCGAAGAAGAACGTCAGGAAGATCACCGGCACGATGATCAGCAGCATCAGGACCGTGGACAGCACGATCAGGTCGCGCTGCTGGACGGCGATATCGCCGGCCGGCGACATCACGACCCAGTCGCAGCTCGACAGCAGCATGGCTGCCAGCAGCAGCGCGGAGACTCGGAGAATGGATTTCATTGGGGGATCGACGACAACGAGAGAGGAAAGCGACTTGACGGAGACGCTACGGCGCGGCCGTTAGCGTGGGGGTGTGGCGATGGCACTGGACCTTGCTGCTGCGCACCTTGCCTGGTGGGCCCGTTTCGGGGTCACAATGCGGTGCATTATCCCCCATAACGAACCTTTGTAACGACCGGAGAGAGCGCGCAGATGAGTGAACCCGCACAGCAGGCCACCACCGGCCTCGACGACGCACCGGAATCCGATGGCCTGGATATCTCGCCAGGAAAGATCGCGTTTCCGGTGGTCATGGGGCGGACGTCGGAGTTCTTCGACTTCTTCGTCTATGGCATCGCCGCGGTGCTGGTATTTCCGTATCTCTTCTTTCCCGACAGCGATCCGGTGCAGGCGACGCTCAAATCGTTCGCGGTGTTCTCGCTGGCCTTCATCGCCCGGCCGATCGGCTCGATCATCTTCATGGCGGTCGACCGCAACTTCAGCCGCGCGGCCAAGCTGATCGGCGCGCTGTTCCTGCTGTGCGGTTCCACGATGGCCATCGCCTTCCTGCCCAGCTACGCGCAGGTCGGCATGCTGGCGCCGGTCCTGCTGGCGGTGTTCCGCTTCGGCCAGGGGCTGGGTTGGGGTGGCGCCTGGGACGGCTTGCCGTCGCTGCTGTCGCTTAGTGCGCCGGCCAACCGCCGCGGCTGGTACGCAATGGTGCCGCAGCTCGGCGCGGCGATCGGCTTCATGCTCGCCTGCGGCATGTTCTACGTGTTCACGCGCGCGCTCAGCCAGGAAGACTTCATGGCCTGGGGGTGGCGCTTCCCGTTCTTCGTCGCGCTGGCGCTCAACGTCGTCGCCCTGTTCGCGCGCCTGCGTCTGGTGGTCACGCCGGAGTTCAAGCGTCTGTTCGACGAAAAGGAGCTGCAGCCGCGGCGCGTGATCGAAACCATCCGCACCCATCCCCGTCAGGTCTTCGTCGGCGCGCTGATCCCTTTGGCCACCTACGCGATGTTCCATCTGGTGACGATCTTCCCGCTGAGCTGGACCACGCTCTACACCGACCACGACGCCGCCGATTTCCTCGGCAGCCTGTTCCTGGGCTCGGTGGTCGGCGGCCTGGGCATCATGCTGTCGGGCGTCCTCGCCGATCGCGTGGGCCGTCGCGGACAGCTGGGAATCGCAGCGGTGCTGATCGGTATCTTCAGCTTCTTCGCCGCGCCGCTGCTGGGCAGTGACACCACCGGCGGCCGCACTACCTACGTGATCGTCGGCTTTGCACTGCTGGGCCTGTCGCTGGGCCAGGCGAGCAACGCCATCGCCTCGCGCTTCGAGAGCATCTACCGCTACACCGGCGCTGCGGTGACGTCCGATATCGCGTGGCTGGTCGGTGCCGGCTTCGCGCCGCTGGTCGCGTTGGGCTTGTGCAGCAAGTTCGGCCTCGAGTACGTCGGTTATTACCTGCTGTCCGGCGCGTTGGTGACGCTGGGCGCGCTGGCCTTCAGCCGCACGCTCGAAACGGTGCGCTGACCCGCGCTGCCGCTTTCCGCGCATGCACGTCTCCCCGCGGGGGGCGTGCGTGATGCGGAGGCGGAGTGCTTGCACGGGGAATAATCCTCGGCGCCGCACGGCGGCGCACGTCTCTGATCAATGTGCGGGGCGACCGGGCGGGGAAGGGAGGCCTGCACCCCGGCACGTGCATTTCATCATGTCGCGCGGGTCCGTGAGACTGCGACCGAATGTCGCAGCGCGGACGTAGGTCGGGTGTCGCAGTCCTGCCCGGCTTGCCCGTGCGCACAGCTTCTGTGACAATGCCCGGCTCCCTGCGGCGTCTGTCCCCGGGAGACCCTTGCCCCACCATGCGGCGTCGCTGCGACGGGGGGCTATCCAGGCCGCTGCGAAAGCGCGGTCGATATCCGAAAGGAAACCAACATGCGTCATTACGAAGTCGTGTTCCTGGTCCATCCGGACCAGAGCGAGCAGGTGCCCGCGATGATCGAGCGCTACAAGGCGCTGATCGAAGGTGCCGAAGGCAAGATCCACCGTCTGGAAGACTGGGGCCGCCGCCAGCTGGCGTACCCGATCAACAACCTGGTCAAGGCCCACTATGTGATGGTCAACATCGAAGTCGGCCAGGCCGTCCTCGATGAGCTCGTCGAAGCGTTCCGCTTCAACGACGCCGTGCTGCGTCACCTGGTGGTGCGCCGCGACGAGGCGGACACCGAGCAGTCCCTGATCATGAAGAACAAGGACGAGAAGGGCGACAAGCCCGAGCGTAGCGAGCGTCGTCGTCGTGACGACGAGGGTGATTCGGTTGGCGGCAGCGATGCAGATGCTGATGCCGACAAGTCCGACAACTCCGCCGAAGCCGCCTGAGGATCACGCACATGTCCAAATTCTTCCGCCGCCGCAAGTTCTGCAAGTTCACCGCCGAAGGTGTCAAGGAGATCGATTACAAGGATCTCAACACCCTGCGCCAGAACCTCACCGAGAACGGCAAGATCGTCCCGAGCCGCATCACCGGAACGAAGTCGCGTTACCAGCGCCAGCTGGCCACGGCCGTCAAGCGCGCGCGTTTCCTCGCGCTGATCCCGTACACCGACAACCACAACGTCTGAGCCCGTCGGGCTTTACGCGTTCTCGTCCGATTCGGACAGCACTCGTTGCGGCGCCCCGGCGCCGCTAACGGATACGGAGCAACACCATGCAACTGATTCTTCTGCAGAAGGTCACCAACCTCGGCAACCTTGGCGACAAGGTCAACGTGAAGCCGGGCTACGGCCGCAACTTCCTGGTGCCGCAGGGCAAGGCCGTGCCGGCCACCACCAAGAGCATCGCCGAGTTCGAAGCGCGCCGCGCCGAGTACGAGGCCAAGGCCCAGTCGCAGCTCGACGAGGCGCAGCAGCGCCTGACCAAGCTCGAAGGCGCCAGCGTCACGATCTACGCCAACGCGTCGACCGAAGGCAAGCTGTATGGCTCGGTCGGCCCGCGCGAAATCGCCAACGCGCTGACCAAGGCGGTCACGCCGGTCAACAAGTCGGAAGTCGTGCTGGGTGAAGGCGCGTTCCGCAACACCGGCGAGTTCGAGGTCGTGGTGCACCTGCACGCCGACGCCGAGACCACCGTCAAGGTCGTCATCGAAGGTGAGGTCGCCTGATCCATCGGATCAGGTTGTCCTGAAACGGGCGCCGCGAGGCGCCCGTTTTTGTTTGGGCTTTGGCGCCGCTGTCGACTTCGGAAGCGTGCAGCGGCCTGCCGTCCCGCAGTCGCTTTTCCTTGATCAGGGGCTGCTGCCCTGAGTGGGGCGCGTGCGATCCCTGGCGCGCTCTGCGCGACCGCGGCACTTCGAGTGAGCTCTCCTTCGTTCCGTGCAGCACAGGACGGACACCTCGTCCTCCGGGAAAGAGCCTGCCCCGGACGTGATTCGGGGTCGACGCGCGACGCGCGGCGGGTGGGGTGGAGGCTTGCTCCTTGATGGGTGTGAGCCAGGACCCCAGTTTGCAGCCAGCGAGATCGCCATCGGCAAACCTGTCGCGCAGGCGATCCGAAAATCTTATCCACAGGTTGTGGGGTCGCGTGTCCACAGGCGCACGTCCTAGCATCCAGTTGCAGCATTCCGTTCTTCGAATCCGAGACCCATGGCCGCACGCAACGACTTCCGCAACAACGATCGCGATCGCGATCGTGATCGCCACGAACGCAGCGATCCACGCGTCGAGCAGCTGCGCGTGCCGCCGCAGTCGGTCGAGGCCGAGCAGGCGGTCCTCGGCGGCCTGATGCTGGTGCCCGACGCGCTGGACCGCATCGCGGACCTGCTGGTACCGGAGGACTTCTATCGCCGCGATCACCAGAAGATCTACGCCGCGATCCAGGAGCTGTCCGAGAAGAGCAAGCCCTTCGATGCGGTCACGCTGGGCGAGTGGTTCGAGTCCAACGGCCTGTCGGAGCTCGTCGCGGGCGGCGCGTATCTCGGCGAACTCGCCAGCACCACGCCGTCGGCGGCCAACATCCGTGCGTACGCGGAGATCGTGCGCGACAAGGCGGTCCTGCGGCAGCTGATCGAAGTGGGCACCGAGATCGTCAACGACGGTTTCCAGCCCGACGGTCGCGACAGCAGCGAGATCCTCGCCAAGGCCGAGCAGCAGGTGTTCAAGATCGCCGAGGCCGGCGCGCAGGGGCGCACCGACTTCACCGCCATCAACAAGGCGATGGCCGACGCCTTCGACGTGCTGCAGACCCGCTACACCAATGGTGGCGGCGTCACCGGCCTGCCGACCGGCTACACCGAATTCGACGAGATGACCGCCGGCCTGCAGCCGACCGATCTGATCATCCTCGCCGCGCGTCCGGCGATGGGCAAGACGACGTTCGCGCTGAACATCGCCGAGTACGCGGCGATCAAGACCAAGAAGGCGGTCGGCGTGTTCTCGATGGAAATGTCGGCCAGCCAGCTCGCGCTGCGCCTGATTTCCTCCAATGGCCGCATCAATGCCACGCGCCTGCGCACCGGTGCGCTCGAGGACGAGGACTGGAGCCGCGTCAGCAGCGCCATACGGATGCTCAAGGAGACCAAGATCTTCATCGACGACACGCCGGGCCTCGGTCCCGACGTGCTGCGTGCGAAGTGCCGGCGCCTGAAGCGCGAGCACGATCTGGGCCTGATCGTCATCGACTACCTGCAGCTGATGTCGGTGCCGGGCAACAGCGAGAACCGCGCGACCGAGATCTCGGAGATCTCGCGATCGCTCAAGGGGCTGGCCAAGGAGCTCAACGTGCCGGTGATGGCGCTCTCGCAGCTCAACCGCTCGCTGGAAACGCGCGCCGACAAGCGCCCGGTAATGGCCGACCTGCGCGAATCCGGGGCAATCGAGCAAGACGCCGATATCATCGTCTTCATCTACCGCGACGATTACTACAACAAGGAAACCTCGCCGGACAAAGGCCTGGCCGAGATCATCATCGGCAAGCAGCGAAGTGGTCCGACGGGCTCGGTGAAGCTCAAGTTCTTCGGCGAGTACACGCGCTTCGACAACCTCTCGCACGATTCGATCGGCAGCTTCGAATAACGCAGCGGTTCACCCGCACGTCCAGCGAACGCGCCGCCGCAGGCGCACAATAGGCGGCCCTAAAGCCGCCCTCCGTCGCATGGCCCGCCCGATTACCGCCACCATCCACACCGACGCGCTGCGCCACAACCTGGGCGCGATGCGCGCGCGGGCGCCAGGGCGGCGGCTGATGGCGATGGTCAAGGCCGACGGCTACGGCCACGGGCTGGAAACCGCAGCACGTGCGCTGCGCGCGGCCGATGCGTTCGGTGTCGCCGCGATCGAGGACGCCGCGCGCATCCGCGACGCCGGGCTCGAGCAGCCGATTCTTGTGCTGTCGGGATTCGACAACCCGGACGATCTCGACCAGCTGCGCGCCCTGCGCGCCGAGGCGATCGTGCATCACGCGGCGCAGCTCGACCTGCTGGAGCAGACCGACGGCGCGCCGATCCGCGTCTGGCTCAAGATCGACACCGGCATGCACCGGCTCGGCTTCGCGCCCGACCAGGTTCGCGCGGCGCATGCGCGACTGCGCGCCGCGCGCGGCGTCACCGGCGACATCGTGCTGATGACGCACTTCGCCAGTTCCGACGAGTTCGACATGCAGGCGCCGAACGGTTTGCAGACGCCGGCGCAGATGCGCGCGTTCGTCGCGGCGACCGAAGGTCTCGACGGCCCGCGTTCGCTCGCAAATTCCGCGGCCGTGCTCGGCTGGCCTGATGCCTGCGGCGACTGGATCCGCCCGGGCGGCGCGCTGTACGGCATGTCGGTGGTCACCGGCCGCAGTGGCGCTTCGTTCGGCCTGCGTCCTGCGATGACGTTCGAGACGCGTCTGCTCGCGGTCAATCGCGTGAGCAAGGGCGAGCGCATCGGCTATTCGGCAACCTGGGAAGCACCTGAGGACATGCCGGTCGGCGTGGCCGCGGTCGGCTACGGCGACGGCTATCCGCGGCTCGCGCCGGCCGGTACGCCGGTGCTGGTGAATGGCCGCATGGCGCGCGTGGCGGGGCGCGTGTCGATGGACCTGATGACGATCGACCTGCGCGGCCAGCCCGACGCACGCGCTGGCGATCCAGTCGTGCTGTGGGGCGATGCCTTGCCGGTGGAGACAGTGGCCGAAGCCGCCGGCACGATCTCTTATGCGCTGACCTGCGGCATCACCCGCCGCGTGCGCTTCGTCAACGACTGACGTCTTGCCTTACGGTTGCACGTGGGTCAGACGGATGCGGCCCACATGCACATCCACGGTATCGGCAGCGATGTTCACCGGCACGCGCGTGTCGGTGACGAAGCGCAGGCTGCCGTCGGGCATCGAGACCGAGGCATGCAAGCCGTACTGACCGTTGTCGCGCAACCTGGCGCGCGGCACGTCGATTGCGAATTCGTAGGGCCCCGGGCCGACCGTCGTCACCTGCTCGGCGAGCACCGCCTGCGGCGTGTCGGCGAGCTGGTTGTCGAGCACCTGCAAACGCAGCTGCGCACCTTCGGGCAGCAGGATCTTCTCGAAATACATCGCTTCGCCCTGGACGCGCACGCTTTCGGTGGACTCGGTCATCGGCGCATCTCCAGAAACGGGCGAGGGCGGCGCGGTCTGGCAGGCGGCCAGCAGGGCGGATGCGCACAGCGGCAGTGCGGCAAGGCGGAGCAGGGCACGGGACATGATCGGCTTCCTGATGGATGGCGTCGCGGACGAGCATGCGCCGGCGCGATGGAACAGCGGGTCAACGCGTCGTCGGGCGCAGCACGACGAAGGTGCCGAAGTGGTCCGACGGCCAGGTGCCGTCCGCGCCGGGCGTATCGAGCACGATGCGCGCTTCGCGGATCTCGAAGCGACCGCTCCGAGCGAAAACGTGATCGATGCGCCTGCGGTAATCGGGGAAGAAATGCGGGTTCAATGTGGTGACGCCTTCGGCGTCGGCACCGGGGTGCAGTGCCCCGTAGGTGTCGATGTATCCGTCCAGCACCGAAAGCTCCGGCGCACTTACCGGTGCATTGAAGTCGCCCAGCACGATGGAAGGCGCCGCATCACCCTGACGCTGGATGAAGGCGCGCGCATCCTCGAGCTGGCGACGGCGGAGTGCAACGCCCTCGGGTGTGTGGTGCAGGTGGGTGAAGTAGACGTCCAGCGGCCTGCCGTCGAAATGCAGCCGCGCGTGCCCCATGCTGCGCGAGTCATCGCGTGGCTCCAGCGCCGTCCAGTCCTGTTCGAGCACGGGCAATCGGGTCAGCAGGGCATTGCCATAGCGGTGTGGTTGGCCTTCGGGGTCGTTGGATACGAACTGCACCGAGTAGCCGAGCGCGTCGCCGAGTGTCTGCGCCTGGTTCGGCAACTCCGCGGTCTGCAGCACCTCCTGCAGCGCGATCATGTCGGCATCGAGCGCGCGCAGCTGTTCGACGATCAGCGGCAGCCGCTTCGGCCACTCCGCCTTGTCGTGATAGATGTTGAGCGTGACGACACGCAGATCCGGTGCCTGGTTCACGCGCGGCTGGGTGGCGGCGCAGGCGGCGAGCGAGAAGGCGAGCAGGGCGGTCAACAGATGCTTCATGGCGTGATGTCTCCGGTGGTCCGCGCAGCGTCGGTGCGCATGACGGGGTAGAGGTTGTAGCGATCGTCCCAGGCGCTGTGTCGGCGGTAGAAGAACTCCAGGCGCGCGGCGGCGTCACCGGCAAACACGGCATCGTCGCGAAGTCTGGCCTCGAACTCGGCGCGTAGCGCCGGATGGGCCGCCAGCATGTCGCGCGCGACCTGTTCGGCGACGTAGTCTTCCATGTATTCCTTGCGCTCGAAATGCGTGTTGAAACGTCCCCACGCCGCCAGCGAATCGGGCGCCTGCGGTTCCAGCAGCGCGGCGACCAGGCGTGCCTTGGGTTGCCCGATCGGCACGAACAGCGCGCCCGCGCCGACATCGTGTTGCTCGATGGTCCATGCACCCTGCAGTTCGAGCCGCTGGTGGCCTTCGACCGACGTCGTCGCGGGTGTGGCCTGCGTCGCGCGGAACACCTCGACCGCGGCTGCGGGCTGCGCCGTGGCGAGCGCGTGGAACATGACGCCGTGCTGGCGCAACTTTTCGCCAACCCAGGCCGCGTGCGCGGCCGGCACCAGATAGCCGCCGCGCGGCAGCGTGACCTCGAGCGATGGCACCAGCGTGTCGCGCATCGGCACGCGCCATAGTTGCGGCGTGGTCTCGTCGTAGCGGGTCATCAGCGCGCCGGACACTTCGGACGGCGTGCGCGTGTAGGCGTAACCGCGGAAGTCCACGGTGTGGCTGGCGTCGGTGGCCTTCCAGGCCAGCGGCGCGCGCGTGCCGCCGAGGGACGCAGCGCGGGCGTCGGCCTCGCGCGCGACGTGCATCCAGTCGCGGCCATGACGCGCGACCTGTTCGACCACCGACACCACGGTATTGCGGGTGATGCGCACGCGCACCGGATATTCCTTCCAGGAATGCGTTTCCACCAGCATGGCCAAACGGTTGCGCAGCAGGAAGTAGCCGGTCGAGAACCGCGGCGGCGACACGCCATCCTCGAAGCCGGATTCCGGGTTGTCGTGTTCGACGAACGAGGGGTAATAGGGCAGCGGCAGCGAGCCCTGCTGGGCAAGATCTGCCATCACCGCGTCGCGGAACGTGCGGCCGACCTCGCGCAATACGGCGTCGCCGGCATGCACCGGCTCGACTTGGATCGAGATGTCGTGCTCGAACTGCGCGCCGTTGGTTGCATGCAGGTCGATATAGGCGATCGGATCCCAGGCCTCCACCAGCGCCAGCATCGCCTGCATCTCGGGCGCGTCGGCCTTGGCGTAGTCGCGGTTGAGGTTGAGGTTCTGCGCGGTCGTGCGCCAGCCCATCTCGCGCGGACCGCGCTGGTTGGGCCGGTTCCACGCGCCGAAGCGCTCGTGGCCGTCGACGCTGAACACCGGCACGAAGACCAGGACCGCATCGTCCAGCGCGCCGGGCGCGGCGTCGCCGTCGAGCAGTTCGCGCAGGGCGAGGAAACCCGCGTCCTTTCCGTCGATCTCGCCGGCATGAATGCCGCCCTGCACCAGCACGACCGGCATGCCGGCCTTGTGCGCGCCTTCGGGATCGAGCGCGCCGCTGCGGCTGGCGACCAGGGCCTGCATCGGCCGGCCTTCGGGCGAGGTGCCGAAGCGGATGCAGCGCACTGCGTCTGGATGCAGTCGCGCGAAGGTGTCGCACAGCGCGATCACTTCGTCGTAGCGCCCGGTCTCGATGAAACCGCTGCGCTCAGCGACGGTGATGCGCGGATCATCGGCGGCCGCGACGGGTAGGGCGGAGAGCAGCAGGGCGAGAGCCAGCGGCAGGCGGGGAACGGGCATGGCGAGGTCCGGACGGGTAATCCGCCATGATGCCGCCCGCCGCGCGCAGGCCCAAATGGGGCGGCCCCCGGATCAGGCGCAGTGGCCTTGCATGTGCCCCATCCGGAGGGGCGTACAAGCCGCTGTCGGAGCACCGCGATCGGGTAGGCTGTGCGGCTTCCAGCCACCCGCGACGCGCCGATGACGACACCGCAGACCACCAGTGGGCCGATGCCCCGCCAGATCGGCTACATCATCGGCAACGAAGCCTGCGAGCGCTTCAGCTTCTACGGCATGCGCAACATCCTGGTGCCGTTCCTGATCAGTTCGGTGCTGCTCGGCTATTTGCCGCAGGGCGCGGACCGGGACGCGGCGGCGAAGGACATCTTCCATACCTTCGTCATCGGCGTGTACTTCTTCCCGCTGCTCGGCGGCTGGCTGGCCGACCGCTTCTTCGGCAAGTACCACACCATCCTGTGGTTCTCGCTGATCTACTGCGCCGGCCACGCATGTCTGGCCGCGTTCGAGAACAACGCGACCGGCTTCTACACCGGTCTGTTCCTGATCGCGCTCGGTTCGGGCGGCATCAAACCACTGGTGGTCTCATTCTGCGGCGACCAGTTCGACCAGACCAACAAGAGCAAGGCGAAGGTGGTCTTCGACGCCTTCTACTGGATCATCAATTTCGGTTCGTTCTTCGCCTCCCTGCTGGCGCCGCTGTTCCTGCGCCACTACGGGCCGGCTGTCGCCTTCGGCATTCCCGGCATCCTGATGTTCATCGCGACCTTCGTGTTCTGGCTGGGCCGCAAGGAATACGTTAACGTGCCGCCGGCGCGTCGTGATCCAAACGCGTTCTTCGAAGTGGTCAAGACCGCGCTGCGCGCGCGTCAGGCCGGCGCGGGTCGTCCCGGTCTGGCAGTGGCGATGGTCGGTATGGTGTCGGCCGTCGTCATGTTGCTGCTGTGGCTGTTGTCGGCGACGGTCTCGATGCCGTGGTGGCCGACGGACTTCGGTTTCGTCATTACCGCATGCCTGTCGCTGGGCGTGATCATCGCGCTGGGCGGCTGGGGCGCGTCGCTGCAGCTCGAACGTGCGCGCGGGCTGCATCCCGATGCCGCCGTTGACGGCGTACGCGCCGTGCTGCGCATCCTGATCGTGTTCGCGCTGGTCACGCCGTTCTGGTCGCTGTTCGACCAGAAGGCGTCGACCTGGATCATCCAGGGCCGCGAGATGGTGATCCCGCATGCATCGGCATGGTGGCCGAGCTGGCTGATCCAGGACGCGGCGCAGATGCAGGCGCTCAATCCGTTGCTGGTGATGCTGCTGATCCCGTTCAACAATCTCGTGCTGTATCCGGCGTTGCGCCGGATGGGCTTCGAGCCGACGGCGCTGCGCCGCATGGGCTGGGGCATCGCGATCTCCGGCACCTCGTGGATCATCGCCGGTGGTCTGCAGCTGTGGCTCGACGGCGGCCAAGAAGTGTCGCTGGCGTGGCAGTCGGTGCCGTACCTGCTGCTGACCTTCGGCGAAGTGCTGGTCTCGGCAACCGCGCTGGAATTCGCCTACAGCCAGGCCCCGCAGGCGATGAAGGGCGTGATCATGGCGCTCTGGTACCTCACCAGCACCTTCGGCAGTCTGTGGGTGCTGCTGACCAACGCCGGCGTGCGCAACGATGCGGTGACGGCGTACATCGCATCGACCGGCATGAGCGAGAACGCCTTCCTGATGTTCTTCTTCGCCGCGTTCGCCTTCGCTGCGGCACTCGCGTTCGGCCTCTACGCGCGCCGCTATCCCATGCAGGACAACTACCGCGTCGCCTGACGCGGAGGACTTTCGATGAATTTTGGACCCGTCACCCTCTTCCTGATCGCCGTGACCGTGCTGGTCTCGTGGCAGGCCTTCGAGAAGCCGACATTGCTCGGCCGTCTGATCCTGTGGCCGCCTGCGATCGATCGCCACAAGCAGTACGACCGGCTGATCGCGCACGGCTTCATCCACGCCGACTGGCAGCACCTGATCTTCAACATGATCACGCTGTTCTTCTTCGGCGCCGGGATCGAGCGCGCATTCGCGCCGTACATCGGTCCGGTCGGCTTCCTGCTGTTCTATGTGTCGGCGATCCTGGTCGCGATCCTGCCCACCTATCTGCGCCATCGCCACGATCCGAATTACCGCAGCCTCGGTGCATCGGGCGCGGTGTCGGCGGTGCTGTTCGCCTCGATCCTGATCAATCCCTGGCAGTTGCTGCTGGTGCTCTTCATCCCGATGCCGGCCATCGTGTTCGGCGTCTGCTACATCGGCTACAGCATCTGGATGGACAAGCGCGGCGGCGACAACATCAATCACAGCGCGCATCTGTGGGGTGCGGGTTACGGCATGTTGTTCACCGTGATCATGGAGCCGCGGATCATCGGAGTGTTCCTCGAACGCTTGATGTCACCCTCGTTCTGACGGCGCGTTGGCCGGCACTGCTCACCGCATCTGCATGGAGCGCGTGATAATCCTGGTCGCACGTTCAACCACGGAGTGCGCCTTATGGCAGTTACGCGAGCGAAAGCCACCGCCCTGCTCAACAAGACCGAGATGGGTCTCTACGACGACAGTCGTGCCAATGCCCTGCGCGAACACAGCGAGTCGCGCCTGACGCAACTGGTCACGCGTGCGCGTACGGCGCGCGACCGCGCACGGGATCTGGAGAAGCGTCAGCGCCTGGCATCGCGCAAGACCAGCGGCAGCAAATCGGGCCGCACGGGTATTGCCAATGCGCGCACGGGCGAGAAAGCAGAGCTGCTGGCCGACATCCTGGGCCGGCTCGAGACCCGTCAGCGCGACGTCGCCAAGGCCGTGAAAACATCCGCGCGCGCGCAGTCGAAGGACAAGCCCGCCAAGGCCGCTGGAACCAAGCGTGCGCCGGCCAAGGCTGCGAAGACGACTGCAGGCAAGACGAAGGCCGCGAAGCCGACGGCGGCTGCGAAGACCTCGAAGTCCGCGAAGAAGACATCGACCACGAAGCAGGCGGCAACGCGTGCTCCGGCAGCCACGGCCACGAAGAAGACTGTCGGCGCGGCCGCGAAGAAGACGGCGTCGGCCAAGAGCGCCGCCACGGCTCCCGCTGCGCCCAAGCTTGCGAAAAAGCAGGTCGCAAAGAAGGCGGTCGCGAAAAAAACCGCATTTAAGCAGTCGACTGCCGCCAAGGCCGCGTCGGCGGCCGCGACCCGAACTGCAGGTGACGGTGCCAAGGCAGCCAAGGCGCGCGTGGGCAAGGCGAAGAATGCGAGCGGTCGCGGCAAGCGGGGCATCACACCCGAACAGGCGCTTGCGAACACCCGCAAACTGCTCGAACAGCGGGAGGCCGAGGCGAAGGGCAGCAAGTCCTGGGAAACACTGGGCGCGGAACCAGCCTCACCCGAAGCGCCCGGCTTCCAGTCACCGCAGGCGCGGTCCAAGGTGCTGGCGCTGCATGAGGCCGAGACCCGGCAGGCCTCGATCAACGGCAGCATCAGTACGCGTGACCGACGCAATCAGAGCAAGCGCGACCATCGCAGCGACTGACCGCGCAGGGCGCGCGCCATCCGCAACGCGCGCCCTTCGCGTGATCGCTCAGGCGACAACGCGCAGCGCGACCTCGGTCGCGTCCGCATAGGCGTCCAGCAGGCGCTGCTGGACGAAGTGGTCCAGCTGTTCGAATTCGCTGGAGGCGGTCTGGTCGAGCCGGGTGAGTTCGAACAGCCGCTCGAGAGCGTCCTGTAGATCCTTGCGTCGCGTGGTCATCGTGGCCTTCCCCTGTATGCCGGGGATGCAGCACGTCCCGTGCCAAACTCCCCCCCAATCAGCGTGCCGCCCCCTGCGCGCGGCCCGCGAAGGCGCCAGCGCCGGATCGTGACGCAGTGCGTCATCACCGGGTGCACGGGGACCGGCCTCCAGGGTGGCGACGTGCCGCGGGAGGCCTCGCGTAACGCGCCGCCTTTCAGACCGGATGCACGTCTCATGTCGACCCCCTCCATCCAAATGGACACGGCCCGCCGACTGTTCGAGATCAGCGTCGACGGACACGTCGCGCACCTCGAATACCGCGAAAAACAAGGCGTTCTGACGATTCTGCATACCCTTGTGCCGAGTGCACTGGGCGGCCGCGGATACGGCGCCGCGCTGGTCGATGCGGCGGTCGCGCATGCGTTGCAGGCGGGCCTCCGGGTCGCATCGGAATGCGGGTACGCGACGCGTCGTCTGGCGGCAAACGAGGCCCGCGCAACGGCTGGCAAAACCGGTCACTAAGCGCCGTTTGCGCATTCACCCTTTCTGTTTTTTTTGCGGTATCGTTCGCGAACTGTTCAAGGCGGGATCACGATCCATCGTGACTCCGATGCGGTAGATCCACGTTGAACGCCCGGTTCGCCGGTCGGGACGATCCGCTCCATCGCTTCGCGTTACCCCTTGCTCGACAGTCGCGGCATCCGGACCACAGCGTCGGCGGGTGTCGTGTTCCCAATAAAAACTGCTTCAAGGAGTAATAAACATGTCGGATCAGCGCCAGACCGGAACCGTCAAGTGGTTCAACGATGCCAAGGGCTTCGGCTTCATCACCCCGGAAAGCGGCCAGGACCTGTTCGTCCATTTCCGTTCGATCCAGGGCACCGGCTTCAAGTCGCTGCAGGAAGGCCAGCAGGTGACATTCAAGGTCGTCCAGGGCCAGAAGGGCCTGCAGGCTGACGAAGTGCAGGCCGTCTAAGACGCCACGCTTCCGCGAGACCCAGCCCCGGACGGCGACGTCCGGGGTTTTTCGTGTGTGTGATTCCTCGACGCGAACCGTCACGACAATCGCACGCCGCGCCCGTTAGTTTTTCGTTTCACCATGTCATTTGGAACATCAATGTCTGCACCGATCCGGTCCCTGTACTGCCTGCCACTGCTCGCACTGGCGCTGGCGGCTTGCCAACGCGACGTGCCGGCGCCCGAACAGGCCGGGGACGCTGCGGCGATGACAGTTGCCGAGACCGTGGAGCCGCTCGAAGAAACGCCGGCCGAGTTGCAGGACGTGGTCGAGATGGACCCGAAATTCATCGTCGGAATCAGCTATCCCCCCGAGGCCAACAAATACCCCGGACTCGCCGCTGAACTGCACCGCTATGCACAGAGCGCGCGTGAGGAACTCATGGAAGCGGTGGGCGGCGCCGAACTCCAGCCGGGCACGATGTACGACCTGTCGCTCAACTTCAGTACCTTGCTCGACACGCCGGACATGCTGGCGATCGCGGCCGATGGCAGCAGCTACACCGGTGGTGCGCACGACGCGCCGCTGATCGAACGCTTCGTGTGGTTGGTGCGCGAGCAGAAGCTGCTGACCGCCGAGGCGCTGGTGGCTGGCGAAGACGACTGGAAGGTGATCTCTCGCTACGTGCGCGAGCAGTTGCATGCGGCCCTGTCGCAGCGGATCGACGCCGACGAACTCGAGCCCGACGAGCGCAGCCGTCTGATGCGCTCGGCCGGCAGGATGATCGACGAGGGCTCGGGCCCCGACGTCGCCAATTATCAGCAGTTCGAGCCGATCCCCGGCGCAGGCGGCAAACTGTCGGGTCTGCGCTTCGTATTCCCGCCCTATCAGGTCGGGCCGTATTCGGACGGCGCCCAGACCGTGGACGTGCCGGCCGCGGTGCTGCTGCCGCATGTGGCGCCGGCTTACCGCGATCTGTTCGTGCAGGCCTGACCCGCCGACGGATCAGCGGCCGAGCGCACCAAGCGTGATGCCGATTTCGGCGTTGAGCCGCAATGTGGCGAGGGCGTCGGCTCGGGTCGTGCCGCCGTTGAGGATCGCGAGCGGCAGGCCGGCATCGGCCGCCATCTTCGCGAAGCGGAACCCCGAATAGACCATCAGCGACGAGCCGACGACGAGCATCGCCTCGCTCGCCAGCAAAGCGGCCTGCGCGTCCTGTACCCGGGCGCGCGGCACGTTTTCGCCGAAGAACACCACGTCCGGCTTCAGCATCCCGCCGCAGCGCTTGCAATACGGGGGCGCGAAGCGCTGTTCGGCATCTGCGGCGATGTCGGCGTCGCCGTCTGGCGCCATTGCTGCGTCGCCGGGATGCCAGTCCGGATTGTCGGCGACAAGCCGCGGCTGCAACGCATCGCGCGGTGTGAGGTCGCCGCAGGACAGGCAGGTGACCTGATCGAGCCTGCCGTGCAGATCGATGACACGCTGGCTGCCCGCGGCCTGGTGCAGGCCGTCGACGTTCTGGGTCAGCAAGGTCGTGACCGGTCCTTCGTGTTCCAGTGCGGCCAAGGCGCGGTGCGCCGCATTCGGCTGCGCGGCCGAGAACTTCGGCCAGCCGACGAAACTGCGTGCCCAGTAGCGGCGGTAGATGGCGGGATCACCGGTAAACGCCTGCCAGGTCACCGGCGCTGCCCGCTTCCATTCGCCGTTGGCGTCGCGGTAATCGGGGATGCCCGAGCCGGTGCTGATGCCTGCACCGGTCAGCACGAACAAGCGCTGGAACCGGGCAAGCCAGTCACGCAATTGCGTGGAGGCATCGGGCATATCGAGGACGGTCGCGGACATGTGGTCATGCTACAGGCCGGCTATCCCGCAATGTGCGTGGAACGGGACGTACGGACGCCGTGGCGGCGTCGCACGCTGTAACGGATGCGCAAAAGAAAACGCCCGGCGCGAGGCCGGGCGTTGTTGGGGTCACACAGTGCGAGGCACGATCAGTTCGTGGCGGCCTGCGGATCCGGCGCCAGGCCACGCTTGATCAGCAGCGGCTCGATCTGCGGCTCGTGTCCGGTGAAGTCCAGGAACAGCTGCTTGGCATCCTTGCTGCCGCCGCGCGAGAGCAGGGTGCTGCGGAAGCGGTCGCCGTTCTCGCGGGTCAGGCCGCCGTTCTGCTCGATCCACTGGACGGTGTTCGCGTCCAACACTTCCGACCAGATGTAGGCGTAGTAGCCGGCTGCATAACCGCCGTTGATGTGGCTGAAGTACGGCGTGCGGTAACGCGGCGGCACCGGCGCGTAGTCGAGGCCGGCGGCCTTGAGCGCGGCGGCCTCGGTGGCCATGACCTGGGAACCGTCTGGCAGCTGGTCGGCCGGCAACTGGTGCAGGTACTGGTCGAGCATCGCTGACCCCAGGTACTCGGTCGTCGCGAAGCCCTGGTTGAACTTGGCCGCGGCCTGCACCTTGGCCAGCAGTTCGGCCGGCATCGGCGCGCCGGTCTGGTAGTGCTTGGCGTAGTTGGCGAGGATCTCCGGCCAGTCGGCCCACATCTCGTTGACCTGCGACGGGAACTCGACGAAGTCGCGCGGCACGCTGGTACCGCTGAAGAACGGGTACTTCACGTCCGAGAACATGCCGTGCAGCGAATGGCCGAACTCGTGGAACATCGTGGTCACCTCGTCCCAGGTCAGCAGCGTCGGCTGGCCGGCCTGCGGCTTGGGAATGTTCTGATGGTTGGCAGTGACCGTCAGCGTGCCTTCAAGCTCCGACTGCGACACGTACGAGTTCATCCACGCACCACCGCGCTTGGACGCACGCGCATAGGGGTCGAAGATGAAGATCGCGAGCTGGCTGCCGTCTTCATTGAAGACATCGTAGGTCCAGGTGTCGGGGTGGTACTTCGGCAGGTCCGTCCGCTCCTTCATCGTGATGCCGTAGAGCTTGGTCGCGGCGAAGAACACGCCGTTTTCCAGCACGTTCTTCATCTCGAAGTAGGGCTTGAGCTGCGCGTCGTCGAAGCTGTACTTGTCCTGGCGGACCTTCTCCGAGTAGTACGCCCAGTCCCACGGCTCGAGCTGGAACGTCGGCTCGCCCTTGGAGGCCTGCTCGCGATCGATCATCGCCTGCAGTTCGGCGGCTTCGAGCTTGGCATTGGCGACGGCGGCCGGTGCCAGCTGGCCCAGCATGTCGTTGACGGCCTCGACGGTGCCGGCGGTCGAATCCTCGAGGATGAAGGCTGCCTGGTTCGGGTAGCCCATCAGGTTCGCGCGCTCGGCGCGCAGCTTGAGGATCTGCGAGATGACCTCGGTGTTGTCGTACTGGTTGCCGCGGCTGCCACGTGCGACCGACGCCTTGTGCACGCGCTCGCGCACCTCACGATTGTTGAGCTGCGGCAGCGGCGGCTGACCGGTGGTGTTGAGCAGGGTGATGACGTATTTGCCTTCGAGGCCGCGGGTCTTCGCCTCTTCGGCGGCGGCAGCGATCTGCGCCTCGCTCATGCCGTCGAGTTCCTCGACCGTGTCGACCACGACAGCGGAATCGTTGACCTCGTTGAGCACGTTCTGGCTGAAGGTCGTGCCGAGCCTCGCCGATTCGGCATTGATGCGGCGCATCTCTTCCTTCTGCGCTTCGGTCAGGTTGGCACCGGCGCGGACGAACATCGTGTGGTAACGCTCGACCAGGCGCTTGCCCTCGGCGTCGAGGCCCAGCGAGTCGACGTTCTTGAACAGCGTATCGACCCGGGCGAACAGCTTCGGGTTGAGCATCACCGCGTCGCGGTGGGCGGCGAACTTCGGCGCGTAGTCGGCGTCGATCTTCTTGCGCGCATCGTTGGTGTCGGTGCCGTTGAGGCTGCCGAAGATGACGCGCGCGCGCGACAGCAGGTCACCGGACTTCTCGAGCGCAATGATGGTGTTGTCGAACGTCGGCGCCTCCGGATTGTCGGCGATCGCTTCGATCTCGCGCAGGTTCTCGGCCATGCCGGCGTCGAACGCGGGACCGAAATGCGCGTCCTGGATCTGGTCGAAATGCGGGTAGCGCAGGTCGAGCGTACTTTCGACGAACAGCGGATTGTCGGCGGGGCGCTGGGCGCTCGTGGCAGGCGTGGCGGTGGCGGTGCCGGTGGACTGCGCGAAGACGGGCAGGGCGGACACGGCGAGGGCCGCGCAGAGTGCGACGGCGAGCGGGTGCTTCAGCAAGGGGATTCTCCCGGTGACATGACCCACTAGGCTAGCCGATCGGATGTGGAGACGGCCCATGCCGGAAGTCCGGTTGCTGAAATGCCATGTGCAGCAACGGCTTGCGGGCGGAAATGCACGCGCGACAGAAAGAGTCGCGCGTCGCGACGGCACGGGGCAGACTGGCGGTCCGTTTCCCATGCCGGAGCCGCGATGACCAGCGCGTTCGATTTCCAGGCCACCAGTCTCGACGGCTCGCCGCAGCCCCTGTCCGATTACGCCGATCGGGCGCTGCTGATCGTCAATGTCGCCTCGAAGTGCGGTTTCACCCCGCAGTACACCGGCCTGCAGCAGCTCTGGCGCGACTACCGTGACCGCGGGCTGGTGGTGCTGGGCTTCCCCTGCGACCAGTTCGGGCACCAGGAGCCGGGCGCTGCGGCCGAGATCCGGGATTTCTGCGCGCTCAATTACGCCGTCGATTTCCCGATGTTCGCCAAGACCGACGTCAACGGTGCGCACGCGCACCCGCTGTGGACCTGGCTGCAGGCGCAGAAACGCGGCGTGCTGGGCACGCGCGCGATCAAATGGAATTTCACCAAGTTCCTGGTCGGGCGGGACGGTCAGGTCCTCGACCGGTTCGCGCCGTCCGCGAAGCCAGAGAGCCTGCGCAAGCCGATCGAGGCAGCGCTGGCCGACTGACGCGGGCGTCAGTACGGCAGCGCAGGCTCTGCGTCAGCGCACGACGGTCACCGGAATCGTGGTCTGGGCGATGACCTTGCTCGAGACGGATCCGAGCAGTACGCCCTTCACCGCGCTCCGGCCGTGGGAGCCCATCACCAGCAGATCGACCTTGCGCTTGGCTGCGACCGCTAGGATGGTTTCGGCGATCTCGCCGGTTGCAGCGACTTCCTCCACAGCCACCTGGCTGCGCCCCAGCGCCTTGCGAGCGGTCTTGAAGACATGCGCGTGGTTGTCGGCGTGATAGGCCTGCACGGCCTCCTTGCCGATGCGCCGCTCCACGCCCGGAAACACCGGCGGATCGACGTGTAGCACGGTGACGCTCGAGGCTGCCGTGGACTGTTTGGCGAGCTTCAGGGCGAACTTCAGGGCGCGCGAACTGATGTCGCTGCCGTCGACGGTCACGAGAATTTTCATGGGCCGCTCCAGTGGATGATGCGTGGAGTGTAAGGCCTGCTTGCCGCAGCTACTTCTCGACGAACGCGCGCTCGAAGACATATTGGCCCGGCGTGCCGATGCGGGGCGCGGCCTCGAAGCCGCGTGCGTCGAGCAACTGGCGGAAATCGGCCAGCATCTGCGGGCTGCCACAGATCATCGCGCGGTCGTGTTCGGGATCGAGCGGCGGCAGGCCGAGGTCGGACGCCATGCGGCCGCTGTCGAGCAGTTCCGTGAGGCGCCCGCGGTGGCTGCGACCGTTGAAGTCGAAGTCCTCGCGGGTCACGGCGGGGTAGTACAGCAGCTGCTTCGACATCTGCTCGCCGAGAAACTCGTGGTGCGGCAGTTCGTTGACGATGTAGTCGCGGTAGGCCAGATCCTGCGGCGTACGCACGCCGTGGGTCACGATGACCTTGTCGAAGCGTTCGTAAGTCTCGGGATCCTTGATCACCGACAACCACGGCGCGAAGCCGGTGCCGGTGCCCAGCAGATACAGGTTGCGGCCCGGGTGCAGGTCGTGGATCAGCAGCGTGCCGGTCGGCTTGCGACCGATCAGCACCTGGTCGCCCGGTTGGATGTGCTGCAGGCGCGAGGTCAGCGGGCCGTTGTCGACCTTGATGCTGAAGAACTCGAGTTGTTCTTCCCAGTTCGCGCTGGCGATCGAATACGCACGCAGGATCGGCTTGCCTTCGGTTTCCAGCCCGATCATCACGAACTGGCCGTTCTCGAAGCGGAAGCCATCGTCGCGGGTGGTGGTGAAGCTGAAATAGGCGTCCGTCCAGTGACGGACATCCAGCACCGTTTCGGTGCCAAAGGCGGCTGACATATGCGGAAAGGCGACGCGGGGAAGGCGCGCATGATACCAGCGATGAGACCGGTTCTCATTCTGCGCGCTTGGCACGGGGCGGACATGGCGTTCCACCCGGGCCTTGCCGTTGCGCGTCAGACTGGGCGGCGTCAGTTCGGCCCGCGTTCCTCGTTGGGCCTGGCGCGCTTGTCGCCCAGCAGCGCGCTGAGCACGATCGCGATGCCGAGACCGGCGCCGGTCAAAAACAGCAGCAGCGCGATCGCCGGGTAGCCGAACAGCCGCGGGCCGCCGGGGTTGTCCATCATCATCGCCGAGGCCAGGATCAGCGCCGCGGTGACGATGCCGGCCGCGATGCGGTTGGCGATCTTGTGCAGGCTTTCGAGCAGGTGCGATTCCTCCAGCCCGGTGAGCCGCACCCGCAGGCGGTTTTCCGACAGCAGCGACAGCACGTTCGACACCTTGCGCGGCGCGTCGCGCACCAGCTCCTGCATGTCCATCAGTTCGCTGGCGAGGTTCGCCGGCGACAGCGATTTGCGCAGGCGCTGGCGCATCATGTTGTTGAGGTGATCCTCGACGACGCGTTTCATGTCGAGATCGGGATCGAGCGCCTGCACCACCGATTCGAGATGCAGCAGCGTCTTGCCGAGCAGGCTCATTTCCGGCGCGGTGCGCAGGCCACACGCCGTGGCTAGCCGCACGAGGTCGAGCATCAGCCGGCCTTCGGTCTGCCCGGTTGCGCCGGATTGCGCGGCGTAGCGCGCGACCAGCTGGCCGACATCGCGGTAGTAACGGCCTTCGTCGAAGTCTTCCAGCCGCGTGCCCATCGCGATGCCTTCGGCGGCGACTTGCTCGCCGCGGCCGTCGACCGCTGCGAACAGCAGCTTGAGCAAGCGCTCGCGGGTACGCGGAGGGACGTGGGCGACCATGCCCAGATCCAGCAGGGCCAGCCGCCCGTCGCGGGTGAACAACAGGTTGCCCGGATGCGGGTCGGCGTGGATCTCGCCGTGCACGAACACCTGGTCCAGATAGCCGTGCAGCAGTTCGGTCGCCAGCGGTGCCATGTCGCGCTCGGTGCGCTGCAGGCCGGTGATGTCGGTGACCTTGGTGCCTTCGACCAGCTCCATCGTCAGCACGCGGGCGCGGGTGAGATCCCAGATCGGCTTGGGCACGAACAGCGCGGGATAGGCGACGAAATGCGCGTCGAAGCGGTCGAGGTTCTCGGCCTCGATGCGGTAGTCGAGTTCGGCCAGCAGGGTGCGCCGGAATTCGTGCACCCAGTCGGCGAAGCGGATGCGCCGGCCGACTTCGGTGACCCGGTCCACGCCGCCGGCGAGGCGGGCGAGGGTGTCGAGGTCGTCGCGGATCTGTTCGGTGATGCCCGGGCGCTGCACCTTCACCGCGACCTTGCGGCCGTCGCGCAGCGTCGCGCGATGCACCTGCGCCAGTGACGCGCTGCCGAGCGGCTTCTCGTCGAAACTCTCGAAGATCTTGCTGATGCGCACACCCAGCGCATCTTCGACTGCTTCGTGGATCACCTCGAACGGCAGCGGCGCCACGTCGTCCTGCATGCGCTCCAGCGCGACGAGATACGCCGGCGGGACCATGTCCGGCCGCGTCGACAAGGCCTGGCCGATCTTGATGAAGGTCGGACCCAGCGCTTCGAGATCGTCGACGAAGGCCTCGGGCTTGCCGGGTTCACCTTCGGGCGCCGCATCCGCCGTGGACGGGTCGAATTCGAATCCCGACAACACCCCCGCACTGCGATACTTCATCAGGAATCGCAGAATCTGCGCATGGCGCGCAAGGGCGCGGCTGGTGTCGGTCATTCGGTCTACTCCGTTGGTCCCACGCAGCGTACGCAAGGCGCCGTCAACGGCGACTCACGACCGCTGCCCGTGTAGGAGCGCGCTTGCGCGCGAGGGCATTCCCGGCAACGCCCCATCGCGCGCCAGCGCGCTCCTACAGATGCGGATCAGCGGTATCCGGCGGCCTGCAGTTCGAACAGCTCCGCATAGCGTCCGCCCTGCGTCATCAGCTCGGCATGGGTGCCGCTGGCTTCGATGCGGCCCTGCTCGAGCACGAGGATGCGGTCGGCCATGCGCACGCTGGAGAAGCGGTGCGAGATCAATACCGCGGTCCGGTCTTCCGAAAGCTCCTTGAAACGGCGGAACACTTCGAACTCGCTGCGTGCGTCCAGCGCGGCGGTCGGCTCGTCGAGGATCATCACCTGCGCCTCGCGCATGTAGGCGCGGGCGATGGCGATTTTCTGCCACTGGCCGCCCGACAGGTCCACGCCGGTCTTGAAGCGCCGGCCGATCAACTGGTCGTAGCCGTCCGGCAGGCCGGCGATGAGCTCGTCGGCCATCGAGCGGCGCGCGGCGTCCTGGATGCGTGACGCGTCGCCCATGGCCTCGATGCGGCCGACGCCGATGTTCTCGCCGGCGGTGAGGTGGTAGCGCACGAAGTCCTGGAAGATCACGCCGGTGTTCGCGCGCAGCGCGTCGAGGTCGTACTCGCGCAGGTCGCGGCCGTCGAGCAGGATGCGGCCTTCGTCCGGGTCGTAGAGCCGCGCCAGCAGCTTGACCAGCGTGGTCTTGCCCGCGCCGTTCTCGCCGACCAGGGCCAGCACTTCACCGGCCTGCAGGGTGAAATCGAGATGGCGCACCGCCCAGCGTTCGGCGCCGGGATAGCGGAAGCCCACGTTCTCGAACGTGAAGCCTTCGCGGATCGGCTGCGGGAACGGCACCGGATCGGCGGGCGAGGTGATCTCGGGTTCGATCGCAAAGAACGAGAACAGATCGTCGAGATACAGCGCTTGGCCGGCGACCTGCGAAAACCCGACCAGCAGGCTTTCCAAGAGCTGGCGCAGGCGGCGGAAGCTGCCGGCGAGGAAGGTCAGATCGCCGATCGTGAAATCGCCACGCACCGTGCGCCAGGCGATGTAGGCGTAGGCGACGTAGTAGCCCAGGGTGCCGAGTGCGGCCAGCAGCGTGCCCCAGACCGCACGCCTGCGCGCGAGCGAGCGGTTGGCGCGGAAGAAGCCGTCGGCGAGCGTGCGGTAGCGGTCGATCAGGAACCGGTGCAGGCCGAAGATCTTGACCTCTTTCGCCGTTTCCAGACTGGCGCCGGTCTGGCGCACGTATTCGAGCTGGCGGCGCTCGGGCGTCCACTGGAAGTTGAGCGTGTAGCCGAGCGCGTTGAAGTGCGATTCGCCGATGAAAGCCGGGATCAGCGCGATCGCCAGCAGCAGGATCAGCCACGGCGCGTAGACCACCAAGCCGATCGCGAAACTCACCACCGTGATCGCGTCCTGCACCTGGCCGAACAGCTGGCCCATCAGGTTCATGCGTCCCATGGTCTGGCGGCGCGCGCGGTCGAGCTTGTCCTGCAGCTCGGGATCCTCGAAGTCCTCGAGGTCGAGCGTCGCCGCATGTTCCATCAGGCGCACGCTGGTCGCGTTGGTGAACAGCTCCGACAGCAGGTTGTCGGCGTAGCTGACCACGCGGCCGAGCAGATCGGAGCCGATCGCCAGACCGAATTCCAGCGCGAGCAACCAGGCCAGATGATCGAGCGCGCCGCCATTCCAGGCAGTGGCGAGATCGTCGAAGGCGACGCCCGCGCCGACCAGCCGGATCGCCTCGTCGATGATCAGCTTGCCGATGTAGAGCATCACCACCGGCAGGAACGCGCGGATCAGCCGCAGGCCCAGGCTGGTCAGCGTCAGGCCGGGGCTGGTCTGCCAGATCATGCGCAGGAAAGGCCGCAGGTTGCGCATCGCGTTCACGCGTTCGCGGAAGCTCGGTTTGACGGAGGCGGACCTGTTCGCTGTGCTCATCCGCGGATTGTGCGCGATCCCCGAGGGTCGATGGCATGGGCATGGGCACGGGCGATGCGCGATTGCGGGCCGCGCGCACACGGCGATCCGCGTCGCCATTGCAGTGCACGGTCGGCGGAACGCCGGCGTCTGGCACCCGCAGACGGGAGAGTCCGGCCGCGCATGCGGCCGTGATGGCGTGCCGGAACCGGCATGCCGCCCGCGTCGACAGGTGTCAGATCAGCGGCGCGGGCCTGGCGAGAGCGTATCCCTGGGCGTAGTCCACGCCGATCTCGCGCAGTCGCTGGACGATCGCTGCGTCCTCGGCGAACTCGGCAATGGTGCGCAGGCCCATCATGTGGCCGATGTGGTTGATGGCTTCCACCATCGCCTGGTCGATCGGGTCGACGAGCAGATCGCGGACGAACGCGCCGTCGATCTTCAGATAATCCACCGGCAGGTGCTTGAGATAGGCGAACGAGGACATGCCGCTGCCGAAATCGTCCAGCGCGAAGGTGCAGCCCAGGGCCTTGAGTTCGACCATCAGCGCCGATGCCTGGGCCAGGTTGCCGATGGCCGCGGTCTCGGTGATCTCGAAGCAGATCCGCGCCGGGTCGACGCCGGTGGCATCGAATGCCTCGCGCACGAACACAGCCAAGCCCTCGTCGGCCAGCGAAGCGCCCGACAGGTTGACCGCGAACACCTGTTCGGCCTGCGTGCCGGCGCGCAGCCGCGCCAGGACATTGCCGATCACCCAGCGGTCGAGCGTCGGCATCAGGCCGTAGCGTTCGGCCGCCGGTATGAAAGCCATCGGCATCACGAGGGTGCCATCGGTGTCGCGCATCCGCAGCAGGACCTCGTGATGCAGCACATGACCATCCTGCAGGCCATAGATGGGCTGGGCGTGCAGCAGAAGCCGTCCTTCCTCCAATGCGCGGTTGACGCGCCCGATCCACTCCATCTCGCCATGGCGGCGCGCCAGCGCCTCGTCCTGCGGTCGATAGACATGGACCCGGTTGCGCCCTTGATCCTTGGCGACATAGCACGCCGCGTCCGCCGTGCTGAGGATCTCCATGGGCGTCATGCTGCCATCGCTGAAATCGACCTGCCCGATGCTGACCGCCACTGGAAACCGCTTGTCCTCCCAGCTGAAGGCCAGATCCGACGCGGCGCGGCGCAGCCGGCCGGCGGTCGCCCGCGAGACATCGGGCGCACTGTTCTCGAGCAGCACGCCGAACTCGTCGCCGCCGAGTCTGGCCAGGACGTCGGTCCGCCCCAGTGCGGCCCTGAGCACGGTCGAGACCTGCCGCAAGAGCTCGTCTCCAGCCATGTGGCCGCAGGTGTCGTTGACCACCTTGAACTGGTCGAGGTCCAGGTACAGCAGCGAGTGCGAGAGGCCCTGCCGGGTTGCGCTCTTGAGTGCGGCCCGCAGCCGGCGATTGAACTCGTTGCGATTGACGAGTCCGGTCAGCGGATCATGTCGTGCCTGGTAGCTGATCTCGGCCGCCATGCGTCTGGACGGGGACACGTCGCGAAACGCGATCACCGCACCGGCCGGCCGAGGGCCGCGATCGGCCAGGGGCGCGATCGATCCCTCGATCGAGAACACCTCGCCGTCGCGCCGGACGAGCAGGCTGCGGTCCCCAAGCTGGAGGGCCTCGCCGCTGTCGAGCGCGCGGACAACAAGGTCGAGCACTGTCGCCTCGCTCTCCTCGTCGACAAGGTGCAGGACCTGGCCGCAGTTGCGGGCGATCGCTTCGTCGTAATGCCAGCCCGTCAGCAGCTCAGCGGCCGCGTTGAGGAAGGTGATGGTGCCATCACAATCCACGGTCACTACGCCGTCGGCAATCGAGCGCAAGGTCGTCTGCGCACGCTCCTTCTCGTTCCAGAGGGCTTCCTCGGCGCGCTTGCGCGCGCTGATGTCGCGGAAAAAGCCGACAAACAGTCGCCGGCCCTCCATCTCGATGTCGGCGAAGGAAATGTCGACGGGCACCTCGGCCCCATCGGCGCGGATCGCGGGGACCTCGGTCGATCGCCAGTCGAGCGTGCGGACCCCGCTTTCCAGATAGCGGCGCATGCCATGCCGATGCGCCTCGCGATGACGCATGTGCTGCAGCACCTCGAGATTCCGGCCGACGAGATCCTCGGGTCGATAGCCCAGTACGTCCCGGACCGCAGGGTTGGCAGACACGATGGTGCTGTCGACATCGAGGATCAGCACCGCGTCCGTCGTGGTGTCCCACAGCGCGCCGTAGAGCTTTTCGATCTGCCGCGCGTCCGGTCGAAAAGGGGGAGGCGCGTGTGGCGTTGCCGTCATCGTACGTCGCCCTGGGTGGCCGGAGTGCCCGGTGATCGCGCCTCGGTCCGCCAGCGCGGCAGCCTCGCGGGACCGGGCGTGGCAGCGCCTGAAGTTACACTATCGGCTCCCAGCCTGAGGCCTTGAGCGCCGTGACCCAGATCCGCCAGGAAGATTTGATCCAGTCCGTCGCCGACGCGCTGCAGTACATCAGCTACTACCACCCGGTCGACTACATCAAGAACCTCGCCGCCGCCTACGAGCGCGAGGCATCGCCGGCCGCGAAGGACGCGATCGCGCAGATCCTGATCAATTCGCGCATGTGCGCCGAGGGCCACCGGCCGATCTGCCAGGACACCGGCATCGTCACCGTGTTCCTTGAAGTCGGCATGTCGGTGCGCTGGGACGACGCGACGATGGGCGTCGAGGACATGGTCAACGAGGGCGTGCGCCGCGCCTACGCGCACCCGGACAACAAGCTGCGCGCTTCGGTCCTGGCTGATCCCGCGGGCAAGCGCATCAATACAAAGGACAACACCCCGGGCGTGGTCAACGTCAAGATCGTGCCCGGCAACACCGTGGATGTGATCGTCGCGGCCAAGGGCGGCGGCTCGGAAGCGAAGTCGAAGTTCGCGATGCTCAATCCGTCCGATTCGATCGTCGACTGGGTGCTCAAGACCGTGCCGACGATGGGCGCCGGCTGGTGCCCGCCGGGCATGCTCGGCATCGGCATCGGCGGCACCGCCGAGAAGGCGATGCTGCTGGCCAAGGAAGCGCTGATGGAGCCGATCGACATCGTCGAGCTGCAGGCGCGCGGCGCGTCGACCCGTGCCGAGGAACTGCGGCTGGAGCTCTACCACAAGGTCAACGCGCTCGGCATCGGCGCGCAGGGCCTGGGCGGCCTGACCACGGTGCTCGACATCAAGGTCAAGGATTTCCCGACCCACGCGGCGAATCTCCCGGTGGCGCTGATCCCGAACTGCGCGGCCACGCGTCATGCGCACTTCACGCTCGACGGCAGCGGCCCGGTGATGCTCGATCCGCCGTCGCTGGCCGACTGGCCGGAGCTGACTTACAACCCGACCGGCGCGCGCCGCGTCGACCTCGACACGATCACGCCGGACGAGGTCACGACCTTCAAGCCGGGTGAGGTACTGCTGCTCAGCGGCAAGCTGCTGACCGGCCGCGACGCCGCGCACAAGCGCATGGTCGAAATGCTCAACCGCGGCGAGACACTGCCGGTCGATCTCAAGGGTCGCTTCATCTATTACGTCGGCCCGGTCGATCCGGTGCGCGATGAAGTCGTCGGCCCCGCGGGCCCGACCACCGCGACGCGCATGGACAAGTTCACCGACCAGATCCTCGAACAGACCGGCCTGCTGGGCATGGTCGGCAAGGCCGAGCGCGGGCCGACCGCGATCGAGGCGATCAAAAAGCATCAGTCGGTCTACCTGATGGCGGTCGGCGGCTCGGCGTATCTGGTGTCGAAGGCGATCAAGGCGGCGAAGGTGCTCGCGTTCGAGGACCTCGGCATGGAAGCGATCTACGAGTTCACCGTGCAGGACATGCCGGTGACCGTCGCCGTCGATTCGGCCGGCACCTCGGTGCACGAGACCGGCCCGTGCGAGTGGAAGGCACGCATCGGCGGGATTCCGGTGGTCGAGATCGCCTGAAGCGCGTTGCTGCGCCAGCGTCACGTATCGATCCCTGGTCGATGCGACGCTTGAACGAGAACGGCGCCCCAGGGCGCCGTTCTCGTTGGCGGTCCCGCCCGACGGCCAGGTTGGGCTGCCCGGAATCTCCGCTCGCGCGCACAATGCGAGCCTCCGTCGAGAGAACCATGCACATGCGCACCACCTTGTACGGATCCCCCAGCACCGCCGCCCTGGTGGTGCACTGGCTGCTGCTGGAATTGAAGATCGAGCACGCACTGGTGTTGCTGGATTTCGAGAAGCGCGAGCACAAGACGGCGGCGTATCTCGCCTTGAATCCGGCCGGTCTGGTACCGACGCTCGTCCTCGACGGACAGGTGCTGACGGAAGCAGCGGCCATCGCGCTGCACCTCGCCGAACGGCATCCGGAAGCCGCACTGCTGCCGGCGCCCGGCACCGCCGGGCGTGCTGAGGCCTATCGCTGGATGTTCTGGTGCGCCAATACCCTGCAGCCCGCGTACCGTGCGTGGTTCTATCCGCAGGAGATGGCCGGTGCCGAGCATGTGGATGCGACACGGGAGCGGGCACGCGAGCGTCTGGAAGGCGGCTGGCAGCATCTTGCGGCGCACCTGTCCACGCACGGCCCGTATGTGCTGCGCGACGCAGTGAGCGTGGTCGATTTCATGCTGGTGATGCTGATGCGCTGGTCGCGCAACATGCCCACGCCGAGTGATACCTGGCCGGTATTGAAAGCCTACGCGGATCGCCTGAAAGCACGTCCGGCATTTGCCGAGGTCTACCGGCGCGAGGGCATCACCGACTGGCGTTGATGCATGCGCATCGGGCGGCGGGATTGCCGCGCAGTGCAAGCGCTGCCGGATCCTGCCGGCAGCGTCATTCGACAAACGCGTCGAATGTCTTCTTCCGCCGGAACGGCATCAGATGCTGCTCGACGATGCCCTGCGGCACGGTCTCCAGTTTCATGACGCCGTATTCTTCCGGCCACTGCGTCTGGTCGCGCGGCAGCTTGAACGTGCCCATCAGCATGTCGACCAGCGGCAGGTGGATGGCGTAGTTGACGTCGATGTAGTCCTGCTGCCGCGCGTGGTGCCAGTGGTGATAGCGCGGCAGCACCAGCAGGTATTCGAGCCAGCCGAAGCGCACGCCGATGTTGGCGTGGGCGAGTACCGCTTGCAGGCCGACGAGAATCACGTAGGCGTTGACCGCCGGCGTGGAGAAACCGAGCACGAGCAGTGGCAGCAGCACGATGCTGCGCGTGAGTACGATTTCGACGAAGTGGATGCGCGAGCCGGCGAGCCAGTCCATCTCGCGACTGGAATGGTGCACGGCGTGGAAGCGCCAGAGCCACGGCACGTTGTGATACGCGCGGTGCAGCAGGGCCTGCGCCATGTCGGCGACGAACACCGCGATCAGGAACTGCGCCCAGACGGGCAGCGACTGGATCGCATCCTTGAGCGCCGGAAACGCGGCCAGGCCGGCGATCGTCGAGGTGGAGGCGGTCACCAGGATCAGGATGAACTGCACGAGCACGTGGCTCATGAAGAAGTAGGTCATGTCCGTTCGCCAGCCGCGCCGCAGCGGCGACAGCCGACGTTTGCCCAGATACCGCTCCAGCGGCACGAACACCAACGCGGAGAAGAACAGCGAGATCACGAACCAGTCCAGCCCCAGCGAGTAGGGCGTCTCGCCAATGCCCTCGAACTGCACGTTGCTGCCACCGAGCAGCACGGCGAGCGTCGCGCTGCCGACCCCGACCGTCGCGATGCGCTTGTTGCGGTCACGCAGGATCGCCAGCGTTCCCAGGATGAAGGCCGCGACCAGCCCGACCAGCAGGAGGTGTCGTGCGAAATATTCGTTGTAGACCGCGCGGAATTCGCGGCTGGTCAGCAGGTCGGGAAAGTGGAAGCAGACGACGCCGAAGACGCTGAGCAAGCCCAGCAGGGCCGATGCGTAGGCCAAGAACGAGCGGCGGGGGCGTTCAGCGGCAGCGTCCATGCATGAACCGGTCGGCGGGAGATGCTGCCGAGCATAGGGCAGATCGCGCCGTCGCCGCCCGGGTGAGGCGACGACGGCGTCAGGTCGTCAGTGGACGCGCCTCAGAACCAGTCGAGCAGCGAAATGCCCAGGCCGACGTAGGTGGCCTTGTGGTTGTAGTCGATCAGGCTTTCGCCGTAGCCGTTGAACACCTGCAGGTGGCCACGGAAATTGCGGTGGATCGGGAAGCCCCAGTCGAACTGCAGCGCGCCGCGCGAGCGTTCGCCGCCGCGCAGCGTATGTCGACCCATCAGCGTGTACATGTGACCGCCGCGGACGTGGGTCAGGGTCATGTCGCCGCGCCCCATGTAGTCCTCGATATCCGGATTGTCGTCCTCGCTGCCGTCCGAGATGCGCACCCAAGGGCGTACCACGAGTGCCCAGTCATCGCGGTCGAATCCGAAATTGAACATCACCCGGTTCCAACTGCGCGACAGCGGATCGCCGCGCCCGTTGGACTGGTGGTTGACGCCGATCGCGGCCATGCGGCCATGCCAGCCGCCGGGCAGGCTGTAGCCGTTGCGGAAGACCATCAGCACTTCGGGTTCGTAATTGGTCTCGCGGAACGGGCGCGACTCCTCGGTGTTGTAGACCTGCCACCGCGAGCTCTGGGTGTAGCCCATCCAGATGTCGCCATTGCTGCCGAACAGGTTCTCGACCGCCTTGGTCTTGAAGCTCAGCTGGAACTTCGCCTCCAGGCTGTCGAGCCCCTGGGGCGTGGTCAACGTGTTGTCCGGATTCGGCGATGACGGCGTCTGGTTGACGTCGGAGGTCCAGAAGGCCGGCAACAGATAGACCGGCTTGTAGGCCCGCATATTGAAGATGCCGAGCTTGGAGTCCTTGGCCAGTTCCCAGCGACTGTCGAGCAGCGAGCCCTGGCCGACGTTGGCGATCGCGTTGGCGAGGTGGTCGCCGCCATCGTGGGCATAAAGACTGTGCGATGCGGTGCCCTCGGCCAGCGCGTCCGCGCGCAGGGCCGGATCCTTGCGCAACTCGCGTGCGACGGCGGCCTCGGTGTCGGCCTGCTCCGGCGTACGCGCAGCCCGTCCGGTCATGGTGTCGAAACAGGCCAGGCGCTGGGCGTCCTGCTCGAGCGCCACGCAGGCGTCGAGGCTCGCCGGCGCGGTGGGGGCGAGGCTGGGCCCTTCGGGCACCTGCGCATAGGCAAGACTGGAAGCTGCAGCCAAAGCAGCGGGAAACAGGTAGGCGGGTCGCATGATCAGGTCGCGTCCTTGAGCGTGAGGAGGTTGCGTTCGTCGGTACTCTGCACCTCGGCGACCTGGCGGTCGATATCCCGGTTGACCGAGGTGTCGACGCCAGCGCTGGTGGCTGGCTCCTGGTCGGCGAGCGCCGGAGTGGCGGTCGCTTCGTCTTTGGCCAGCACCACATGTGTCGTGGTCTTCGGCCCTTGTATCCCTTCGCGCCAGAATGCGCCCTTCACAAGGCGGATCGCCTCGCTGCGGGTCTTGCCCAGATCGCTGTGGCGTTGGTCCACCCAGCCGAAGAAACGCAGCACGCTGCCGCTGGCGCCGAACTCGACCACGGTCCACGACGGCGCAGGGTCGGTCAGCACGTCCGCGATGCTGGCGATCTCCTCCATGGCGATCGCGTGCGCCTTGCGGATCGACTGGCTGGCATCGATGCTGAAGGTGAAATCGAAGCGCCGCTTCGGGTTGCTGGTGTAATTGAGGATCACGGCCTTGAACACCAGCGCATTGGGCAGGCGCAACTCGTTGCCTTCCAGCGTGATCAGCGTCATGGCACGCGCGCTGAGCGCCGCCACCTTGCCTTCGTAGCTGTCGATTCTGACCAGCTCGCCGGGTTCGAACGGCCGTCGCAGGCTCAGCAGGATGCCGGCGATGTAGTTCTCGGCGATGTCCTTGAACGCGAAGCCCAGCGCCAGCCCCAACACGCCGGCCGACCCCAGCATCGCGCCGACGAGTGCGGTGGCATTGAGCAGATCCAGCGCGACGAGAAAGCCGATCAGCAGGATCACCGCACGGACCGCGCGCCGGATCAGACCATCCAGGTAAGGATTGCGCGTGCGCAGGCGCAGCCAATGCAGCCGTTGCGAGATGAAGCCGCCGATCCACGAGGCCAGGAACACGATCAGCGCAGCGGCGAGCAGCAGCGGCAGGTTGGCGAGGAGGCGAAGTACCCGCAGTTCGGCTTCGTCGTAGACCTGTTCCAGGCGGGTGCGCACATCGACTTCATCAACGACGCTGCCGTGCGCCGTTTCAGCAACGGCAGGGACTGGCTGCGCGGCAGGTGCTGCGGCAACGGCCGACGTCGAGACGCCGGGCGTGGCTGCATGGAGCGGTGCGGAGAGCGCGGCTGCCAGCAGTGCGATGAGGACACAGCCCATCACGCAGGTCAGGCGTGCCGGGAAAAGCTTGGGCAGGGGGACATCGTGCATGTTGCAGTCGTTCGCGTGCGGTCGAAGCGCGACGATAGTGCACTCACCACCACCAGGCGAATGCAAAGACCGCCAGCATCAGCACCGCAAGGGCAAGCTTGAGCGCCACGCCGATGGCGATCCCCACCCAGGTGCCGATGCCCACCCGGGTCGCCTGACCGAGCCCGCTCGGGCGCAGATCGCGGCGGCTGATCAGCTCGCCGATCACTGCGCCCACGAACGGGCCGGCAAACAGGCCCGGCAGACCGAAGAACAGGCCGACGAAGGTACCGATGATCGTGCCGACCAGCGCGAGCCTGCTGGCACCGACCCGTTTCGCGCCGAGCGCGGTTGCCCAGAAGTCCACCGCGAACGACACCGCCGTCAACACGCCCAGCGTGACCAGCGACCAGACGCCGACGCGCTCGAAACCATCCGCCCAGGCCGCAAGCAGCATGCCGCCGAACATCAAGGGCACGCCGGGCAACGCAGGCAATACGACACCTGCCAGACCGATTAGGACGAGCAGCGCCGCCAGGATGTAGAACAGCGCACTCAGATCCATGTTTCAACTCCACACAAGCGTGTTTCAGCAAGGTTTTGACGAGGGGAAAAAGCTGGGGAAACCCCGGATTGCATTTTCATAAACAGCGGGTTACTTTCCAACCGCTGTGTTTGTCAAGGTCACCGTGAACCGTGACCCTGCGTGAAGTAGATTCGTGTTGGCTCGTCCCACCCGGTCCGCTGCATCGTCGCACCCGTGTTCTCCTTGCAACCAGCCGCCGCATCCGGCGTTCCATCGATCAACCATCGAAACGTTCCAGGGAGAGAGAGCAGCATGGCAACTCGCGAAGAAGGCACCGTCAAGTGGTTCAACGACGCCAAGGGCTTCGGCTTCATCAGCCGCGAGAGCGGTGAAGACGTATTCGTGCATTTCCGCGCCATCCAGGGCACCGGCTTCAAGTCGCTGCAGGAAGGCCAGAAGGTTTCGTTCGAAGTCGTGCAGGGCCAGAAGGGTCTGCAGGCGGATGCTGTCACGCCGCTCTGATCCCGCCGGATTCGAGCCAGAAAAAACCCGGCTTGCGCCGGGTTTTTTCTTGTCCGGTTGCGCGGCGCCGATCAGTAAGCGTAGGCCTGACCGTTCTGCACGCGCACGTTCGAACCCTCGCGCAGACCACTGACGTCGCCCTGCGACAGCACGGTCGTGCGACCATCCTGCATGCGCACATGGACGTTGTACACATTGCCGCCTTCGGTGCGGTTCTGGATCGCGTTGCCGGCGACGGCACCACCGATCGCACCCGCGCCGATCGCGACGTTGCGACGGCCCTCGCTGTCGGTGTTGCGCCGCGCAAGCTCCTTCGCAGCGACCGCGCCCACGACGCCGCCGATCAGCGGCCCGGCGACATTGGGGTTGCTGTTGCCGCGGATGGTATCGATCCGCGTAACGGTGCCGCAGTCGTAACAGTTCGCGGGGCGGCCGTAGCCACTATTGCCATAGCCACTGTTGCCGTAGCCGGACGAGGATCCGGGCGAGGTCGCGCAGCCGGCAAGGGCGACGGACGCGGCCAGTACGGCGGTTCCGATCAGACCAGTCTTCATGGGGCAAGCCTCCGCTGCATTCGCAGCATTCTTAAGGGAGCGCGGGCGTGATCGGCCCGACGGGTCAACGCTAGGCAGGTGTGCGTGAATGACGCAGCAATTCCGCCGGCGCCAGCAGAAACGTGCAGCGCCCGTTCAGTCGAATCGCGGCTTCGGCATCACCCGCGCACGTCTTGGTGACAGGCGCTGCAGGTCGCTCCGATTGAATCGATCGTCGTGCGCAGGCCTGCGCAGTCCACCGGCGGCGACGCCAGCGCTGTATCGAGCGTGCGACGGGCGTCGGCTGCATGAGCGACGAAGCCCCGGTGGTCACGCAGGGCGGGGAAGGCGGGTTCGAGATCGTTGGACAGAGCCCGCATCGTCTGCAGATGCCCAACGGTATCGCTCGTTGCGCAGCGGTTGGCATCCAGATTTCCCGACAGCTGGGCCATCTGCGCCTGGTAGAGCTGCATCAGTGCGGCGGGATAGCGGTCCTGCCAGGTCTTGCGGGCATCGAGCACGCGCAGCATCACCACGATCAATACGATACCCATCAGCAAACCAATCGCGAACACCACCAGATAGCCGGCTGCCGAGGGAGGTGTGCGCGGCGACTGGGTAGGGGGCGGAGGTGCCGTGGACATCGCAATTCCTGTCGAGCTGCGGGGCTGCGCGACACTAACATGCCGCCGCGCGGGCCTTCGCCCCCGTTAAACTGTGCGCATGGACGACGACGCACGTGCACGCTTTTCCGGCATCGAACGCCTGTACGGGCAGGGCAGCGTCACGCGCCTGCTGCAGCGGCACGTTGCGGTGGTCGGGCTGGGCGGCGTCGGCTCGTGGGTCGCCGAGGCGCTCGCGCGGACCGGCGTCGGCGCGCTAACCCTGATCGATGCCGACGACATCTGCGTCTCCAACACCAACCGGCAACTGCCCGCGCTCGCGGGGCAGTACGGGCGCAACAAGGCCGAGGCGATGGCCGAGCGCTGTCGCGCGATCAATCCGTCGATGGAACTGCACGCCGTGCAGGCTTTCGTGACCCCGACCAATCTGGAAGAGATGCTCGGCGGCGGCTTCGATCTCGTCATCGATGCCTGCGACAGCTTCCGCAGCAAGGTGGAACTGATTGCCTGGTGCCGTCGTCGCAAGTTGCCGGTAATCACGGTGGGCGCCGCGGGCGGACGCGTCGACCCGACCCTGGTCCGCGTGCGCGACCTGTCACGCACCGAACACGACGCGATGCTGGCGCTGATCCGCAAGAAGCTGCGCGCGGAGTTCAATTTCCCGAAAACCGTCAAGCGCTACTTCGGCGTCTCGGCGATCTATTCGCTGGAGAATGTGCGCTACCCGCAGGCGGATGGCACGGTTTGCGGCATCCGTCCGCAGCTCGGTCCCGATGCGGCGCTGAATCTCGATTGCGGCAGTGGTCTGGGCGCGGCGACGCACATCACAGGCGCGTTCGCATTCGCCGCCGTGGGCCGCGCGATCGAACTGCTGCTCAAACCGCCGGCCGAGATCGCGGCCTGAGCAGGCGTTTCAGTCCGCGTCGATCCGGAACAGCGTCAGCGCATTGCGCGACGTCCGGGCGGCGACCTCATCGGGCGTAATACCGCGCAGCTGCGCCACCACGTCGCGGATGCGCGACAGCCGTGACGGCTCGTTGCGCTGACCACGGTGATCGGCGTCGGGCTGGTCAGGCGCGTCGGTTTCGAGCAGCAGCTGTTCGATCGGCATCTCCGCGACCACGCGATGCAGACGCTTGGCGCGGTCATAGGTCAGCGGCCCGCCGAGCCCGATCAGAAAGCCGATCTTCCACAACTGCGTGGCCTGTTCGGGGCTGCCGCTGAAACTGTGAACCACGCCGCGCAGCCCGTCGAAGCGGCGCAGCAGGCCGATGGTTTCTTCCACCGCGCGTCGCGCATGCACGATCACCGGCAGATCGTGCGCATGCGCGAGCCGCAGCTGGCCTTCGAAATAATGCAGTTGCGCGTCGGAATCGAGGCCTTCGACGAAGCGATCCAGGCCGCACTCGCCGATGGCGACCGGGCGCTCGCGTTCGACCCATTCGGCAAGCGCGTCGAGGTGCTCGTGCCTGTGGCGCGTGAGGAATGTGGGATGCAGCCCGTAGGTCGCATGCAGGCCGGGCGCGGCCGCGCAGACATCGCGCAGCTTCGGCCAAGCCTCGGCGTGGGTCGCCGGAATCACCTGGTGCGTGATCCCGGCCTGCCGCGCTCGCGCGATGACAGCCTCGCGATCGGGGTCGAACTCCGACGCATCGAGATGGCAGTGGCTGTCGACCAGCATGGCAGTGCTCAGGAGCGACGCGCCTCGCCGTCCAGAGGCGGGCGGGGCGCTTCGTCGCCCGGCTTGGGCGCGCGCTTGCGCTTGGCCAGCACGACGGTTGCCAGGCCGAGCAGGACCTCGTCGATCAGGATGATCGGGTCGGGAATCAGCAGGTTCACCCCGAACAGCACGGCGGTGACCATGAAGATGCGCGGGTAGCTCAGCCGCGACAGCCAGGCGATGAGCGGGACAGACAGGGGATTGCGCACGGCGGCCTCCAGCGGCGGAATTCACAACAGCAAATGGACGCTAGCACGCGGTTGTGCAACCCCGGTTTAGCGGGTCCTCAGGCTGGAGGGTCATATTCCGGTGGCTGTTCAGCATGCGAATGCTGCAATCGGCACCAAGAACGCAACAGGCCGTCCAGGTCGAAAGGAGAGAGCGATGAAGAGCAACACGATCGCGATTGCATTGGCGTCCCTGCTCGTGGGTGGCGTGGCCGTCGGCGCGTATCACAACAGCCGCGATGCGGTCGATCCGGTTGCCGGCGCGGATGCACCCGGCGCCATCGACGCGAAAACCGGCGAGCCTATCGGCACCGCAACCGACGCGCTGGCCTATGCCGACGTCGTCGATGTCCGCCCGGTGACCGAAACCGGGCAGCTCTATGCCACCGTGCTGGGCAGTGAGCCGATCCGCGAAACCATGACCAGCAGCTCGCCGCGTGAGGTCTGCGAAGACGTGGTGGTGCAGGAGCGGCTTCCGGAACGCGACGGCAATGTCGGCGGCACGGTAGCCGGCGCACTGATCGGTGGCTTGGTCGGCAACCAGATCGGCAGCGGAAACGGCCGCAAGCTGGCCACGGCCGCTGGCGCGACTGCGGGCGGATTCGTCGGTAACCGCGTCGACCGCAACCATGTGGGTGGCCGCGTCGTGGAGCGCGTCGATCGCCAGTGCCGCACGGTGCAGGATTCGTCACAGTCCTCGCGCGTCGTCGCCTACAACGTCAGCTATCGCAATCCCGACGGCACGACCGGCTCTATGCGCACCGACGCCAAGCCGGGCAACCGCATCCTGCTGGGCGATGAAGAGCGCACGGTCGGCTACGACGTGACCTACGTCTACGACGGTACCGAGCGCACCATCCGTATGGACGAGCGTCCGGAGGAGCGTCTGCCGGTCATCAACGGCCGGATCATGACGGCCGCGATGGAGTCGTCGGCCGAGCGCCAGTAACGATTCACCGCGTGATCGCGTGACCCGAAGGGCCGGCCAATGCCGGCCCTTCGCACGTCCAGGCCCGGGTCGGCACGCAATCGTTGCCCTCGATACAATCAGCCGATCACCCTCCGGGACGATCCGCCATGGCCCTGCATCCCTACGATCTCTACGACGTGCGTTCGCTGCTGTCCGACGAGGAGCGTGCAGTACAGGATGCAGTGGCGCGCTTCACCGACGAACGCGTGCTGCCGATCATCGGTGACTGCTTCGACCAGGCGCGCTTCCCGAACGAACTGATCCCCGAGATGGCCAGCCTCGGGTTGCTTGGTGCAACGCTGCCGGAGGAGTACGGCTGCGCCGGCCTCAACTCGGTCAGCTACGGCCTGATCTGCCAGGAACTCGAGCGCGGCGATTCGGGTCTGCGCAGCTTCGCCAGCGTGCAGTCCTCGCTGTGCATGTATCCGATCTTTGCCTACGGCTCCGAAGCGCAGCGCCGACGCTGGCTGCCCGACATGGCCAAGGGCGAGGTCATCGGCTGCTTCGGCTTGACCGAAGCGCATGGCGGCTCGGATCCGGCGAACATGAAGACCCACGCCAAACGCGACGGCGACGATTGGGTGCTCACCGGTTCCAAGATGTGGATCACCAACGGCAATCTAGCCCATGTGGCGATCGTCTGGGCGCAGACCGACGAGGGCATCCAGGGGTTCCTGGTCGAGAAAGACTTCGCCGGCTTCACCGCGCAGGAGATCAAGCACAAGATGAGCCTGCGGGCGTCGGTGACCAGCGCGCTGTACTTCGATGGCGTGCGCGTGCCGGAGGCTAACCGCCTGCCTAACGTCAAGGGTCTGAAAGGCCCGCTGGGCTGCCTGACCCAGGCGCGTTACGGCATCACCTGGGGGCCGATCGGTGCGGCGATCGCCTGCCTCGACGAAGCACTGAACTACTCCAAGGAACGCATTCTGTTCGAACGCCCGGTCGCGGCGACGCAGAGCGCGCAGATCAAGATGGCCGACTGGGCGCGCCGCATCACCACGGCGCAGTTGCTGTCGCTGCAGCTCGGTCGCCTGAAGGATGCGGGCAACATGCAGCCCACGCAGGTGTCGCTGGCGAAGTGGAACAACTGCCGCATGGCGATCGACATCGCGCGCGAAGCGCGTGACCTGCTCGGCGGCGCCGGTATCACCACCGAGCACAGTCCGATCCGCCACGCGCTCAATCTCGAATCGGTGATCACCTACGAGGGCACCGAGACCGTGCATCAGCTCGTGGTCGGGCGTGAGCTGACCGGGATCAGCGCGTTCTGACACCCGCGGTCCGGGCGCCGCATGCGCGGCGGGGACCGAGGCCACTGCACCGACGTTCCAGGAGGTCACGACGTGCCATATCCGGATGTCCAGCTCGAAACCGAACGCCTGATCCTGCGCCTGCCGCGGCGCGAGGACTTCGAGGCGTATGCCGAATTTGCCGGCGATGCGGAGACCATGCGTCACCTCGGTGGCGTGCAGCCGCCACCGACGGCCTGGCGCAGCCTGGCCGCACTGGTGGGCAGTTGGCATTTGCTGGGATACGGCATGTTCTCGGTGATCGAGAAGGCCAGCGGCGACTGGATCGGCCGGGTCGGGCCTTGGCAGCCGTTCGGATGGCCGGGTCCCGAAGTGGGCTGGAGCCTGCGTCGCGCATCGTGGGGGCAGGGGTACGGGCCTGAAGCGGCGGCCGCGACGATCGATTGGGCATTCGACACGCTGGGCTGGGACGAAGTGATTCACACCATTGCACCGGCCAATGCCGGTTCGAAACGTGTCGCGGAAAAGCTGGGCTCGTGCTTTCTGCGCATGGGTCTGCTGCCCGCACCGTTTGACACCGACCCAATGGAGATATGGGGTCAGACGCGCGCCCAGTGGCAGGCGGGCAGGGCGACTCCTGCATGACCGTCGTCTACGGGTACTCGCCGTCCGGCAACTGCCACAAGGTGCGTCTGCTGCTGGCGCAACTCGGGCGGCCCTACACGTGGATCGAAACCGACAGCAGTCGCGGCGAGACGCGCACGCCGGCGTATCTGGCGAAGAATCCGAACGGCCAGGTGCCGATGCTGGAGCTCGAGGACGGCCGCGTCCTGGTCGAGTCGAACGCGATCCTGTGTTTCCTCGCCGCCGGCACGCCGTTGCTGCCGACTGATCCCTGGCAGCACGCGCAGGCGCTGCGCTGGATGTTCTTCGAGCAGTACAGCCATGAGCCGGCGATCGCGGTCGCGCGTTTCATCCGCGGCTGGACCGAAGCCGATTCGTCGCGCCGCGCTGAACTTCCCGCGCTGCAGGCGCGTGGCCATCGTGCGCTGGCGGTCATGGAGGGCCATCTCGCGGGCGGCGCGGCATGGTTTTCCGGCAGCGTTTATGGCGTCGCCGATATTGCGCTGTTCGCCTATACCGCCGTCGCGCCCGACGGCGGCCTCGACCTGGCCCCGTATCCCGCGCTGCAAGACTGGCTGACGCGCGTGCGCGGCACGCCGGGTTTCATCGACATGCCGGCGCCCGCGCCGGTGAACGCCGCGAGGCTCGCGGCCACGGACTGAAGGTGACTCGATGTTCGCAGTCGTTCCCGATCCGATCCCGGCCCGCATGAAGGGGCTCAACCGCGCCGAGATCTGCGACGCGAATTTCCAGCAGTTCGTTCGCGACTGGGAAGGGCCGCGCGCTGCGGCGCCGGCCGAAGACGCGCCGATTCTCCACGGCAGCGCTCTCGATGCACGAGGCTTCCGAGAGCTGTTCGAATCGCAGCTGATCAGCCGACACCTCGATCTGATGGCACGCGTGCTGCGCGTGCAGAACAAGGTCTTCTACACGATCGGTTCCAGCGGCCACGAGGGCAACGCGATGGTCGCGCGCGTCACACGGCATACCGATCCAGCGTTCCTGCACTACCGCAGCGGCGGCTTCATGGCGGAGCGGTTCCGCAAGGTGCCGGGGATGGATCCGGTCATGGATTCGGCATTGTCGTTCGCCGCCAGCGCGGATGATCCGGCCAGCGGCGGTCGGCACAAGGTCTGGGGCAGCAAGCCGCTGTGGGTGCTGCCGCAGACCTCGACAATCGCCTCGCACCTGCCCAAGGCGCTGGGCACCGCGATCGCGATCGAGCACGCGCGTCGTATCGGCCATGCGCTGCCGGTGCCCGCCGACAGCATCGTGGTGTGCTCGTTCGGCGATGCGTCGACCAACCACGCGACTGCGCAGACAGCGTTCAACGCCGCGGCCTACACCGCGTACCAGAAGCTGCCCGCGCCGGTGTTGTTCGTCTGCGAGGACAACGGCATCGGCATTTCAGTGAAGACACCGGAGGGCTGGATCGCGCGCAATTTCGCCCACCGCCCGGACCTCGACTATTTCGCCGCCGACGGGCTGGATCTGGGAGCCGGCTACGGCCAGGTGGCACGCGCGGTCGAGCACTGCCGTCGCATGCGGCGTCCCACCTTCCTGCACCTGCGCACGGTCCGTCTCATGGGCCACGCCGGGACCGACTTCGAGATCGAATGGCGCGCGCTGGGGGAATTGTGCGCCGTCGAGGCCAGCGATCCGCTGCTGCGCAGCGCCGCGATCGCACTCCAGTCCGGCCTGATGTCGAAGCAAGATTTGCTGGCGTTGTATGAAACCACGCGTGCGCGGTGTTTCGCAGCCGCGGAAGATGCCGACAGCCGTCCGCGACTGACCCGGCTTGACGATGTGATGGCGCCGCTCGCGCCGTATTCGCCCGGGCCGGTGCACGAAGAGGCCACCCGTGTTCCCGACGCGGCAGCGCGCCTCGCGGCCTTTGGCAGCGAGGCCGCGCTGCCCGAGCGTCAGCCGCCGAAGCATCTCGCGGTGCAGATCAACCAGACGCTGCACGACCTGTTCGCAAAGTATCCCGAAGCCCTGTTGTTCGGCGAGGACGTCGCCAAGAAGGGGGGTGTCTATACCGTGACCAAGGGGCTGCAGAAGGCCTTCGGCGGCCGACGCGTGTTCAACACCCTGCTCGACGAGACGACGATCCTCGGCCTGGCGCAGGGCTTCGCCAACATGGGCATGCTCCCGCTGCCGGAGATCCAGTACCTGGCGTACTTCCACAATGCCGGCGACCAGATCCGCGGCGAGGCCGCCAGCCTGCAGTTCTTCAGCAACGGGCAGTACCGCAATCCGATGGTCGTGCGGATCGCATCGCTGGGCTACCAGCGCGGGTTCGGCGGGCATTTCCACAACGACAACTCGATTGCCGCACTGCGCGACATTCCCGGCATCGTCATCGGCTGCCCCTCGCGCGGCGACGACGCAGCGACGATGCTGCGCACGCTCACCGCGATGGCCAAGGTCGACGGCCGCGTCTGCCTGTTCCTCGAACCGATCGCGCTGTACATGGCCAAGGATCTGTACGCCGCAGGCGACGGCGGCTGGTCGACGACATACCCGACGCCGGACCAGGCGATGCCGTTCGGCGAGGCGCGCGTCTACGACGCGGATGCCACCGACCTGGTCGTGCTGACGTTCGGCAATGGTGTGCCGATGAGTCTGCGCGCGGCGCGCGCGATCGAAGCCGAGCGCGGCTGGCGGGTGCGCGTAGTCGATCTGCGCTGGCTGTTGCCGCTCAACGAGGGCGAGATTGCCCGCCATGTCGGCGAGTGTGCCCGCGTGCTCGTGGTGGACGAGGGCCGGCGCAGTGCGGGCGTGGGCGAGGGCATCGTCACCGCGATCGCCGAGGCCGGGTTCGGCGACGTGCCGCTTCGGCGCGTGGTGGGCGCCGATACGTTCACGCCGCTGGCGGGCGCGGCGTTCCTGGTGATTCCGTCGGAGGCGGACATCGTGACGGCGGCGTTAGCGATGGTGTAACGCACCTGTTGGTGCAGGGATGTGCCTCGTCAGCCAGAAGGGAAATGGACACCGTTTGTTCTTGGCGAGGGTCGATCAGGGGGGGCGCATTTGCGAAAGCACCCTCATCCGCCCTGCGGGCACCTTCCCCCAGAGGGGGAAGGGTCGCAACCCATCAAGAAGCTCGCGATCGGCGTCAGTCCGCCAACCGCACTCGCACTTCCACACGTCGGTTCGGCGCCAGGCAGGTGATCAACGCCTGACCGCGCTCCGATCCACACTCTGCCACTGGCTCCACATCGCCGCGCCCGACGGCCGTGATGCGGTCCGACGGTACGCCGCGCTCGACCAGATAATCGCGGACAGCGTCGGCGCGGCGGTTCGACAGGCGCAGGTTGCCTTGGCGGTTACCGATGCGGTCGCTGTGTCCGATGACGTGGACGACGTCGAGATTGCGGCCAGTCAGGCGGCCGGCGAGTGTGTCGAGTGCGGCGCGCCCCGCCGGGCTGATGTCGCGGATGTCGGCCTTGCCGAATGCGAACAGGCCGTCGGCGTCGAGTTGCTCGACGAACGCGGTCGGCTCGGGAGGCGCTGGCGCGGCGGATTCGTGCATCGGTGCCGAGCTTGCGCAGGCAGCGAGTACACACGTAAACACGGATGCGGCAAACGCCGCAGACAGCGAGCTGTGCTTCATGACGACCCCTTGGATGATGCCCCTGATCCATATCGCCACACCGGCGGCAGCCCATGCGGCGACGGCTTCGACATTTCCCCTGGGCGCGTGCGCCCCCTGTCGCGGCCGAGCATAGCAGCCGGATCACGACATTCGCATGGCGGACGAGCGGGGGTGAATCCGCGGGATCAGCGGGCGAGGCCGTCCAGCAGCGGTGTATCGACGACATCGATGCCGCCGATCTGCAGCGGCGCATCCAGGCGTTCGAGCGGCAGCACGGCCAGCACGAGATCGCCGGCGACGGACACGACCTTGCCTTGCACCTGCTCGCCGGCACGCACATCTTCGCCAGCTGCGGCATCAGGCGCGCCGCGCAGGACGGCCAGGCCGCGCTTCGCCTGGCCGAGGAAGTGCGTGCGCGCGACGATCTCCTGTCCGGGATAGCAGCCCTTGGCAACGCTGAAGGCACGCAGGCGTTCCAGCGACAGCTGTTGCGGCGTCCACTGCTCGCGCTGGTCCGCGTCGAGGCGGGGCAGGCCGTGGGTGATGTCGAAGGCGCGCCAGCGGCGTTGCGCATCCTCATCGACTGCGATCACCGGATCGGCTTCGCGCAGGGTAAGGGAGCGCGGTTCCGACGGTGAGCCGAGGTCCAGCTCGACCGCAGACGCATCGATCGCGGCAGTCGCACCGCGCGCAATCGACGGCAATGCGAACTGTCCCATCGCAGAAACGCCACCGCCCACCTCGATCGAGACCTTGCTGCGGAAGACGTAGCGTTTCAACGATGTCGCCAATGCAGCGATATCGGCGTCGAGCACGATCAGGTCGAGCCGCTCCGCGCTGTGCCGCAAGACGGCGAACAGGGCGATCACGCGCCCCTTCGGGGTCAACCAACCGCTCCACTGCCACTGTCCGTCACCGAGCGCCGCGATGTCGCTCATGAACTGCGCCTGCGCGAATGCGATGCAATCGCGTCCGTGAAGCGTCAGCGACGCGATGTCCGGAAGCGCGAATGCAGGGCGTGAAGTGGATTGCAGCTTGTCTGACATGCCTGTGGGAACTAAAATTGAACGAATGACCAACCCCGACATCATAGGCGAGCAGACGGACACGCCGTCGTCGACGCCTGCGGAAATGCCTGTTCCGGCATCGCCGCCCGCCGAAGAGATCGGAGGCCGCGAGGGCCTCGATCCGACGCGCTATGGCGACTGGGAAAAGAACGGTCGTTGCATCGATTTCTGATCTGTCACGTCGTGTCTGGCGGGCAGATCCGCAGTACCAGCCACGCGGCGAGACGCCGCCAGCGAGGAGAGCACTACAACGATGGCACACCGTAACCGTCCTCTGTCACCGTTCATGCTCGGCACGCTGTATCGCCTGCAGATCACATCGGTGATGTCCCTGATGCACCGGGTCACCGGCATCATCGCCTCGGTCGGTGCATTCGGCCTCGCCTGGTGGTTGCTGGCGGTCGCCCAAGGCGGCGACGCCTACGCGAATGCGTCGGCCTGCCTCGCTTCGCCGTTGGGCACGCTCGCACTCGCCGCGTTCTCGTTCGCGCTGGTCTATCACCTGCTCAATGGCATCCGCCACCTGATGTGGGATGCGGGCATGGGCTTCGAACTGCCGGAGGTCTATCGCTCCGGGTACACCGTGATCACGCTGGCCGTCGTGCTGACGGCCGTGATCTGGTTCATTGCATTGCGGGGTGGCGCATGAGCGAGTCGAAGGCACCGGTCGAGGTCGTGCGCCAGCGCGATTTCCGCACGCCGGTCGGTCGTGCACGTGGCCTGGGCTCGGGCAAGACCGGGACCAGTCATTTCTGGTGGCAGCGCGTGACCGCCGTCGCGCTAGTGCCGCTGGTCGCCTGGTTCATCGGCACGCTGGTGTCGCTGGCCGGCGCTGACCTCGCCACCGTGCAGACCGTCATCGCGCGTCCGTTCAATGCGATCGCCTTCGCGCTCTTCGCGATCGCCATGTTCTGGCACGCCAAGCTCGGCCTGCAGGTGATCATCGAGGACTACATCCACCAGCGCGCGCTGGAAGTCAGTCTCCAGCTTCTCGTCACATTCGCCTGCGCCGCTGGCGCGCTCGCATCGCTGTACGCGATTGCGCGCATCGCACTGCTGGGCTGAGAACCACATGACCAACGCTTACAAGATCACCGAACACACCTACGACATGATCGTCGTCGGCGCCGGCGGCGCCGGCCTGCGCGCGACCTTCGGGCTGGCCCACAAGGGCCTGCAGACCGCATGTCTGACCAAGGTCTTCCCCACACGCTCGCACACCGTGGCGGCGCAGGGCGGCATCTCCGCGGCGCTCGGCAACATGGGCGAGGACGACTGGCGCTATCACTTCTACGACACGATCAAGGGTTCCGACTGGCTGGGCGACCAAGACGCCATCCAGTACATGTGCCGCGAGGCGATCCCCGCGATCATCGAGCTCGAGCACCAGGGCGTACCGTTCTCGCGCACCGAAGAGGGCAAGATCTACCAGCGCCCCTTCGGCGGCATGACCACCCATTACGGCAAGGGCACCGCCCAGCGCACCTGCGCGGCGGCCGACCGTACCGGTCACGCGATCCTGCACACGCTCTATCAGCAGTCGCTGGCGCATGACGCACGCTTCTTCATCGAGTACTTCGCCCTCGATCTGATCATGGACGAGGACGGCGCCTGCCGCGGCGTGCTCGCCCTCGACATGGCCGAAGGCACGCTGCATCTGTTCCGCGCCCAGGGCGTGGTGCTGGCGACCGGCGGCTACGGCCGTGCGTACTTCTCCGCGACTTCGGCGCACACCTGCACCGGCGACGGTGGCGGCATGGCGCTGCGTGCGGGCCTGGGTCTGCAGGACATGGAGTTCGTGCAGTTCCACCCGACCGGCATCTACGGCGCGGGCTGCCTGATTACCGAAGGCGTGCGCGGCGAAGGCGGCATCCTGCGCAACGCTAGCGGCGAACGCTTCATGGAGCGCTACGCGCCCAACGCCAAGGATCTCGCCTCGCGCGACGTCGTCTCGCGTTCGATGACGATGGAGATCCGTGAAGGCCGCGGTGTCGGCGAGCACAAGGATCACATCCATCTGGATCTGACCCATCTCGATCCGAAGGACATCCACGAGAAGCTGCCCGGTATCGCCGAGAGCGCGCGGATCTTCGCCGGCGTCGACGTCGAGAAGCAGCCGATCCCGGTGATTCCGACCGTTCACTACAACATGGGCGGCATCCCGACCAACTATCACGGCGAAGTCGTGCAGTTGAAGGATGGCAATCCGGATGCAGTGGTGCCGGGCCTGTACGCGATCGGCGAAGCCGCCTGCGTGTCGGTGCACGGTGCCAATCGCCTGGGTTCGAACTCGCTGCTGGATCTGGTGGTGTTCGGCCGTGCGGTCGCGAACCGCTGCGCCGAGACGATCACACCGAACGCACGCCACAAGCCGCTGCCCAAGGATGCCTGCGACCAGTCGCTGGCGAATCTCGACAAGCTGCGCCATGCGACGGGCGGCACGCCGACCTCGGTGATCCGCGACAACATGCAGCGCACGATGCAGAACGACGCCGCGGTGTTCCGCACCAGCAAGACGCTGGCCGAGGGTGTCGACAAGATCCGCGAGATCCACGCTTCGTTCGCCGACGTCAAGGTCAGCGACCGGTCCATGGTGTGGAACTCGGATCTGATCGAAACCATGGAACTGCAGAACCTGCTGGGCCAGGCGCTGGTGACCATCGTCTCGGCCGAGAACCGCAAGGAATCCCGCGGCGCGCACGCGCACGAGGACTTCCCGGACCGCGACGACGAGAACTGGCACAAGCACACGCTGTGCTGGGCCGACGATGCCGGCAACACGCAGATCGATTACCGCCCGGTGCACATGTACACGCTCGACGACGAAGTCGAAGTCGTGCCGCCGAAAGCACGCGTTTACTGAGCCGGGGACCCCAGATGGCAGAATTTTCGCTTCCGAAGAATTCCAAGGTGCAGCAGGGCCGGCACTTCCCGGCCACAGGCGCCACGCGTACGCGCACCTTCAAGGTCTACCGCTGGAATCCCGATGACGGTCGCAATCCGTCGACGGATACCTACGAAGTCGATCTCGACAAGTGCGGTCCGATGGTTCTCGACGCGCTGATCAAGATCAAGAACGAGATCGATCCGACGCTGACCTTCCGCCGTTCGTGCCGCGAGGGCATCTGCGGTTCGTGCGCGATGAACATCGACGGCACGAACACGCTGGCCTGCACCCGCGCGATCGAGGACTGCAAGAAGGCCGAGGTGCCGATCTACCCGCTGCCGCACATGGAAGTGGTCAAGGATCTGGTCCCCGACCTGACCCACTTCTACGCGCAGTACGCCTCGATCCAGCCGTGGATCCGCACGCAGAGCGCGGCGCCGCCGGACCGTGAACGCCTGCAGTCCAAGGAAGACCGCGCCAAGCTCGACGGCCTGTACGAGTGCATCCTGTGCGCCTGCTGTTCGACCAGCTGCCCGAGCTACTGGTGGAACGGCGAGCGTTACCTCGGCCCGGCGGTCCTGCTGCAGGCCTACCGCTGGATCATCGACAGCCGCGACGAGGACACCGGTGCGCGTCTGGACGATCTGGAAGATCCGTTCAAGCTCTACCGCTGCCACACGATCATGAACTGCGCTCGGACCTGCCCGAAGGGTCTGAATCCCGCCAAGGCGATCGGCGAGATCAAGCAGCTGATGCTGGCGCGGCGTGGCTGATTGGTTGGCGCCTGATCGGTGCGTTGCATCGGTCGGGCGCACAGGCGGCGCCAGTTCCCTTCGGAATACCTGCCCGTCATTCCGGCTTTCGCCGGAATGACGGGGCTATAGTCCGCGACCCGTCAGGGATCAGGCACGCATGACTTACGACGACGCCACCGAACTCCGTCGCCTGCGCTGGCGCAGCCGGCGTGGCATGCGTGAACTCGATCGGTTGTTCGAACGCTGGCTCGACCGCTGCTGGCCGTCATCCACCGAAGCCGAACGCGAGGTTTTCCGACGGTTGCTGGATTGCGAGGACGATAGGCTCTGGAAGTGGTTCCTCGGCCATGAGCGTTCCGATGATGCGCAGCTCGACACCCTCGTACAGTCGATCCGGCAGCTGCCGCCAAGCTGAGCCACTGCCGCTGCGGTTGGCCTGGCGGCCCTCCATGTTGTTGCAGGGCGCGCTCGCGTTGCTCGGCGTCTGCGCCTGCATCGCGTTGCGGCTGTCGGAACTGCCGCCGCTCGCGACCGTTTGCGCGCTGCCGCTGATCGTCGCCGTGACTCTGCACCGCATCGCCATCGAACGGCGCGCCCCGATACGCGAGCTGATCATCGATGCCGCAGGCACCGTGCACCTCGACGGCGTCGTTCTTGAGACCCCGCAACTCGAATGGCGCGGGCCGATGGCGGTCCTGCGCTGGCGCGACGGCCGGCGCAGGCGGCACCTGCTGTGGTGGCCCGACACGCTGCCGCCGGCTGCACGACGTGAACTCCGACTGGCCGCATCAGCCCTCGCAACGCGACCGCCAGCGGATTCGATGGCACCATAGCGACGCCCCGGGCGGGCGGTGCACCGGCGCAGCTGCCGCAGGCGCCGCGGCCCCCATGACCGGACGCTCATGCTCAGACCCATTCCTGCCGCCATCGGCCTGCGTTATCTCAGGGCCAAGCGGCGCAACGGCTTCATCTCCTTCATCTCGCTGGCCTCGATCCTCGGCATCGCCATCGGCGTGACCGTGCTGATCACCACGCTCGCGGTGATGAGCGGCTTCCAGAAGGAAATCCGCGACCGCATGCTCGGCATGGTCGCGCACGCGACGATCAGCGCCGACGGCGACACGCTGTCGAACTGGCAGCGCGCGGTCGACGTGGCCCGCGAAGATCCCCGCGTCGCCGGCGCCGCGCCCTACGTCGACACGCAGGCATTGCTGCGCGGCCGCCGCAACGAGCCCGCCGCGGTGCGTGCGATCGTGCCCGAGGACGAAGCGCAGGTGTCGGACCTCACCACGTCGATGGTCATCGGCAAGCTCGAGGACCTGCAGCCGGGCACGTTCAACATCGTGCTCGGGCGCGAACTCGCGCTGTGGCTCGGCGTGGGCGTCGGCGACAGCGTCATCGTCACTACCGACTTCCAGGTCACGCCGATGGGCGCGGTGCCGCAGCTCAAACGCTTCACCGTCAGCGGCATTTTCGAGGCCGGCTATCAGGATTTCGACCGGCGCCTGGCCGTGGTCAATCTCAGCGATGCGCAGCGCCTGCTGCGCATTGGCGATGGCGTCACCGGCGTGCGCCTGAAACTGCACGACATGGATCGTGCGCAGCAGGTCACGCGCGATCTGGTGCACAAGCTGGGCGGCGTGTACCGGGTCAGCGACTGGAGCATCGAGAACGCGAACATGTTCCGCGCGCTCAAACTCGAGAAGACCATGATCGGCATCCTGCTGTCGCTGATCATCGTCATGGGCTCGTTCAATCTCGTCGCGTCGCAGGTGAGCCTGGTGACCGACAAGCAGGCCGACATCGCGATCCTGCGCACGCTGGGGCTCACGCCCGGCGGGGTCATGCAGGTGTTCATGGTGCAGGGCACGATGATCGGCGTGATCGGCACGATTCTCGGCATCACCGGCGGTCTGCTGCTGACCTTCAATCTCGAACACATCCTCGGCGCGATCGAACGCGTGTTCGGCGTCGTGCTGATGCCCGAGGACGTCTATTACGTGACTGGCCTGCCGATCGACCTGCAGGTCAGCGACGTGGTGATGATCGCCAGCGTCGCACTGGTGATGGCCTTCGTCGCAACGATCTATCCGGCGCTGCGCGCGGCGCGCACGGCCCCGGCGGAGGCGCTGCGCTATGAGTGACACGATCACGGCTGCACCCACGACCGCGCCCGATACTGTCGTACTCGCGGCCGAAGGCCTGGGCAAGACCTACGCCGAAGGCAGCTTGAACACGCCGGTATTCGACGGCCTGGATTTCGCGGTGCGCGCCGGCGAGACCGTCGCGATCCTCGGCGCATCCGGCGCCGGCAAGAGCACGCTGCTGCATCTGCTCGGCGGGCTGGATACGCCGACCGCGGGCGAGGTGTTCGTGTCGGGGCAGAAGATGAGCGCGCTGTCGAACGCCGCGCGCGGCACGCTGCGCAACCGCTCGCTGGGCTTCGTCTACCAGTTCCACCATCTGCTGCCCGAGTTCACGGCGCTGGAGAACGTCATGCTGCCGGCGCTGCTCAACGGCGCCAGCGATGCCGATGCGACCAAGCGTTCGCGCGATCTGCTGGAGACCGTCGGCCTCGGCCATCGTCTCGCCCACAAGCCGGGCGAACTGTCGGGCGGTGAGCGTCAGCGCGCCGCGGTCGCGCGTGCGCTGGTCAACAAGCCGGCCTGCGTGCTCGGTGACGAGCCGACCGGCAATCTCGATGAGCGCACCGCGGCGACAGTGTTCGAGCTGATGCTCGAGCTCAACCGCGCGCAGCACACCAGCCTGGTGCTGGTGACCCACGACCGCCGGCTTGCGCGCAAGCTCGACCGGGTGATGGAGCTGCACCAGGGCAAGCTGCGCGAGGTCGCAAAGGACGACGTCTGACGCGCGACCTGTAGGAGCGCGCTGGCGCGCGAAGAGGTGTTGCCGGTCAAGCCCATCGCGCGCCAGCGCGCTCCTACAGGTCCGGTTATTCGCTCGGCTTCGCCGCTTCTGCTGGCCGCTGCGTCGCCGCCCGGCGCGACAGCACCGCTTCGCGATGCGCGATGTAGCCGTTCGCGCCGAACACGATCGCCGCGCCGATTGCGGTCCACATGTCGATGACCTCGCCAAACAGCAGCCAGCCGAACAGCACGACGATCGGCAGCTGCACGAAGCTGATCGGCTGCAGCGCCGACACTTCGCCCAGGCGCAGCGCCCGCGTCCACAGCCACTGGCCCAGCGTGCCGAGCACGCCGGTCGCGATCAGCCACAGCCAGACCGTCGGGCTCGGCCAGACCCACTGGAACAGCGCCGGCACCAACGACAGCGGCACCCACAGCAGGTAGGTGTAGAAAACGATCGTGTCCGGGGCATCCAGCTTCGAGAGCTGCTTCATCTGGATCGCGACGAGCGCGGCGAGCAGCGCGCCGATCACCGGCACCAGCATCGCAGCCGTGAACGCCACGCCAGGCCGCAGGATCACCAGCACGCCGAGAAACCCTGCGGACACCGCCATCCAGCGCCGGACGCGCACGATCTCGCCGAGCCAGATCACCGCCGCGATCGTCGCGAACAGCGGCGCCGCGTACGAGAGCGAGATCGCCTGCGACAAGGGCAGATGGCCGATCGCCCAGAACGCGCACAGCATCGAGCCCAGGCCGACCACAGTGCGGACCACGTAACGGCCCAGATTGCGCGTGCGCGGCAGACCAGCGCCGCTGCGCAGGATGATCGGCAGCAGCGCCAGCAGGCCGAAGAAGTTGCGGAAGAAGGCGACTTCGGTCGTCGGGACGGTCGCCGATGCGTAGCGGATCGCGATCGCCATCAGTGCGAAGGCCGAGGTGCTGCCGAGCATCAGCAGCGCGGCTTGTCCCTGCACGGTCGCGGGTCGCCAGCGGAGCAGGGCGCGCGCGTTCACCACGTCGCCCCGACGATCCTCGGTTCGGGCTCCAGCGTCACGCCGAAGCGCATCTGCACCGAGGCTGCGATGCGCCGCGCAAGCCCAAGCAGCTCGGTGCCCCGTGCGTTGCCGTGATTCACCAGCACCAGCGCGTGGCCGGGCGCGACGCCGGCATCGCCGTCGCGATGGCCTTTCCAGCCGCAGCGATCGATCAGCCACGCCGCCGACAGCTTGCGCAGGCCGTCGTCGACGGCGAACACCGGGATGCCTGCATGCGCGGCGACCAGCGCCGCGGCCTGCGCGGCCGGCACGATCGGATTCTTGAAGAAACTGCCGGCGTTGCCGATCACCGCGGGGTCCGGCAGCTTGCTGCGACGGATATCGATGACGGCTTCGGCCACGTCGAGCGGGCGGGGCGCCGTGATGCCGCGCGCGGCCAGCACGTCGCGCAGGCCGGCGTAGTCGAGCACCGGCTGCGCGAAGCGATGCAGCGCGAATTCGACCGAGGTGACGATCCAGCGATCCGGCATCTGCTTGAAGACACTGTCGCGATAGGCGAAGCGGCAGGCGTCTGCGTCGAGCCGTACGAAGCTGCGCGTGTCCTGGTCGAAGGCCTCGACCGCGACCACGTGTTCACCGACCTCGACGCCATACGCGCCGATGTTCTGGATCGGCGCCGCGCCGACCGTGCCCGGAATCAGCGCGAAGTTCTCGAGGCCGCCGAGTTCCTGCGCCAGCGTCCACAACACGAAGCCGTGCCAGTCGGCACCGGCCGCAGCGCGCACGATGACCTGTTCGCCATCGTCGGAGACCACGTTGCGACGCGCATCGACGATCGCAAGTGCCTCGGCCGCGTCGCCCGCGAACAGCAGATTGCTGCCGCCGCCGATGACCAGCGGGCGCACGTCACCGTCGAACATGGCGAGTGCCTGCGGCAGTGCCGCTGCGTCGAGCACCTCGATCAACCGGCGCGCATGCGCGGCCACGCCGAAGGTGTTGCGCGGGCGCAGATCGGCCGGCTGTAGCAGGCGGAAGGAATCGGACATCGCTGCGGTCAGAGGCTGGGCAGGTTGCCGCGGCTCGGCGCTTCACGGCGTCGGCGGATCGCCTCGACGCAATCGCCGATCAGTGCCGGCCCGCGATAGATCAGGCCCGAATACACCTGCACCAGAGAAGCACCGGCGGCCATCTTCTTGACCGCATCGGCGCCGGAGAGGATGCCACCCACACCGACCAGCGGGATCTCGCTGGCGAGGCGCGTGCGCATCATCCGCAGCACGGTGGTCGATTTGTTCATCAGCGGCTCGCCGGACAGGCCACCGGCTTCGCCAGCGAGGCGGTCGTCCTGCACGCTGATGCGCGAGATCGTGGTGTTGGTGGCGATCACGCCGTCGACGCGGAGATCCGACAGCACGCGCGCCGCGGCCTCGATGTCGTCATCGCTGAGGTCGGGCGCCACCTTGACCAGCAAGGGCACGCGTTTGCCGTGCTGCGCGGCCAGACGCTCCTGCGCCTCGCGCAGCGTGCCGATCAGCCGACGCAATGCCTGCTCTTCCTGCAGCTCACGCAGCCCGGCGGTGTTGGGCGATGAGATGTTGACGGTGATGTAGTCGGCCAGCGGATACACCCGCTCCATGCAGAACAGGTAGTCGTCGGCCGCGGATTCATTCGGCGTGTCCTTGTTCTTGCCGATGTTGATGCCGAGGATGCCGGGGCGCTTTGCGCGGCTGACGTTGGCGATCAGGGCGTCGACGCCCTGGTTGTTGAAACCCAGGCGGTTGATCAGCGCGCGGTGGCGGGGCAGCCGGAACATACGCGGCTTCGGGTTGCCGTCCTGCGGCCTGGGCGTGATCGTGCCGATCTCGACAAAGCCGAAGCCCAGCGCGAACAGCGCATCGATGTGGTCGCCGTTCTTGTCGAGTCCGGCGGCGAGGCCGACCGGGTTCGGGAAACGCAGGCCGAAGGCCTCGGTCGGCAGCGGTGGCGGTGGCGTGGCGATCAACGACGACAGGCCCATGCGATGCAGCGCATCCAACGCGGTGAGCGTGACGCCGTGCGCGCGTTCGGGGTCGAGCCGGAACAGCAGCGGACGGGCGCTTGCGTACATCAGGACGCCGCCGCGATGAAGGCCAGCAGGCCGCCGAAGAACAGGAACACGAACAGCAGGCCGATGATCGCCATCGCGACCATCAGATAACCCAGCACCAGCCCTGCGATCGCCAGGCCATCGCCCTCCAGTGCTTCGGGACGTCGCCGGATCTCGGCGCGTGCGAGGTGTCCGGTCACGATCGCGACGACACTGCCGATGACCGGCAACAGCGACCAGCCGAGCAGCCCGGCGACGAGACTGATGATCGCCATCGCACTGGTCTGGCGGTATGCGACAGGCGTGTTCATGCGCGTGGACCTCGCGTCGGAGCATCGGACACAGGCAGGCGCACGGCGCGATCACGCGGTGCGACAGACGAACGGGCCGGAATTCGCGGCGCCATCGGCGGCGGTCCAGGGAAAGCGGGGGAAGGCACGATTATTCAGACACCCGGGTGTGGCGCGCAAGCGCGCAGACGCCGCGGACCGGCTCCGCGGCGTCCGGGATCGACCTCAGAGGTCGAACTTGATGCCCTGTGCGAGCGGCATGGAATCGGAGTAGTTGATCGTGTTGGTCTGGCGGCGCATGTAGGCGCGCCACGCGTCCGAACCCGATTCACGACCGCCGCCGGTTTCCTTCTCGCCACCGAAGGCGCCGCCGATTTCCGCGCCCGAGGTGCCGATGTTGACGTTGGCGATGCCGCAATCCGAACCCCAGGCCGACAGGAACTGCTCGGACGCGCGCAGGTCGGTGGTGAACAGCGACGACGACAGACCCTGCGGCACGTCGTTCTGCAGGTCGATCGCTTCTTCCAGATCGCGGTACTTCATGACGTAGAGGATCGGCGCGAAGGTTTCGGTCTGCACGACCTCGGCGTCGTTGGTCAGGCCACTGACCAGCGCAGGCAGCACGAAGTTGCCCTTGCGGTCGGTGAGCGCCTTGCCGCCACTCTCGATCGTGCCGCCGCTGGCCTTGGCCTTCTCGATCGCGTCCAGATACGCCTGCACGCCGTCGCGGCTGTTGAGCGGGCCCATCAGGTTGGCGGCATCGGTGGGATCGCCGATCCTCGATTCGACCTGGCTGTAGGCGGTCTTGAGCTTGCCCAGCACGTCGTCGTAGATCGACTCGTGCACGAACAGGCGGCGCGTCGTCGTGCAGCGCTGGCCGGCGGTGCCGACGGCGCCGAACACGATCGCCGGAATCGCCAGTTTCAGGTCGGCGGTCGGATCGACGATGATCGCGTTGTTCCCGCCCAGTTCCAGCAGCGAGCGGCCCATGCGCTTGGCGACGCGCTCACCGACGTGGCGGCCGACCTTGGTCGAACCGGTGAAGCTGACCAGCGCGATGCGCTTGTCGTCGACGAAGGCCTGCGCGAGATCGCTGCCGGCATCGTTGAACAGGAAGAAGATGTCCGGGAAGCCGGCCTTGTTCAGCGCCTCGTTGCAGATCTTCATCGACGCGATGGCGGAGAGCGGCGTCTTCGGCGACGGCTTCCAGATCGAGATATTGCCGCAGACCGCGGCGACCAGCGCGTTCCAGGCCCACACCGCGACCGGGAAGTTGAACGCGCTGATGATGCCGACCACGCCCATCGGGTGCCACTGCTCGTACATGCGGTGGCCCGGACGCTCGGAGTGCATGGTCAGGCCATAGAGCTGGCGCGAAAGGCCGACCGCGAATTCGCCGATGTCGATCATTTCCTGCACTTCGCCGTCGCCTTCCGGCTTCGACTTGCCCATCTCCAGCGCGACCAGCGAACCCAGCGCGTCCTTGTGCGTGCGCAGCGCGTCGGCGCACAGGCGCACGGCTTCGCCACGGCGCGGCGCCGGCGTCTTGCGCCAGATCTTGAACGCCGCCTGGGCGCGCTCGACGATCAGGTCGTAATCGGCCTGCGAGCTGGCCTGCACGCGGGCGAGCACTTCGCCGTCGGTCGGGTTGACGGGTTCGATGACGCCGGCGTCGCGGGTCTTCGACCACTCGCCGTTGCCCAGATAGGTGCCCGATTCGGTATCGGACAGGCCGAGCGCGGTGAGGACGGAATGGGTCATGGACGGAACTCCTTGTGAGCGGACGCCGCCGATGTGAAAACCGGCGGACGTTCGGTGGGAAGCGGCGCGACGCGGCGCAGGGCCGTTGGGGGAAGTCGCGGTTGGTGACCCCGGCCCGATTCGAACGGGCGACCTGTCCCTTAGGAGGGGACCGCTCTATCCAGCTGAGCTACGGGGCCGTGTAGCCGCACAGGATACCGGACTGGCCCGGCTGCACGAAACCACGGGTCTGGGCGTGACGCGGGGCTGGGCGTCAGCCGGCCGTGGACAGCTCCACGCAGTCGCGGCCATTGGCCTTGGCGGCGTACAGCGCGCAGTCGGCACTGCCCAGAACATCGTCGAGGTCGGTGTCGGCCTGCGGATCAAGCACGTGCACGCCGATGCTCGCCGTGACCCGGATCCGCTTCTCGCCACTGGGACAGGCCTCATCGCCGAGCTGGTGGCGGATGGCTTCGGCAATGACGCCAGCTTCGGCCAGACCGCAGTCGGGAATTGCGACCACGAATTCTTCGCCGCCGAAACGGGCGAGCAGGGCGTCGTGCGGGCGCAGGATGCGACCGATGCACCGCGCTGCCCAGCGCAGGCAGTCGTCGCCGGCGAGGTGGCCGTGACGGTCGTTGATCGACTTGAAATGGTCGAGATCGATCATCAGCACCGCGAGCGGCGTGCCGCTGTGTTTCGCCTGTTGCGCGAGGTCGCGGAAGGCCTCGCGGAACCAGCTGCGGTTGTAGAGACCGGTCAGGCCGTCGCGCCGGCTCGAATCGCGCAGCCGCGCGTGCGCGTCCTCGAGCCGCAGCAGCGCGCTGCGCACTTCCTGGGTGCGTTGCGCGACCTTGCGCTCCAGCCGCAGGTTGGCTTCGGCGGTGATGCGCAGATTCTCCTGGCGCAGCGCCGCGTAACGATGACCGAGTGCGATCGACAGCAGCAGCATCTCCAGCGCCGAACCGATCTGCACGCCGTACTCGGTGGCGAAGTTCTTAGGCAGCAGGCCGAACGCCAGCAGGGTGAACGCCGCGGTGCCGAGCAGGAACATCGACCAGGCGAGCAGCAGCAGCGAGGCCGGCGCGTAGCCGCGACGCAGCACCACGATCGTCGCGATGACGATGCCGACCACGCCGACCAGCACCGCCCGCGAAGCGACGGGTGTGGAGATGCGCAGCGGCAGCCAGATCGAGGCGATGCCGAACAACACGAAGAACGCCATCAGCGCGAGCAGCAGCACATTGCCGTTCGGCCAGCGTCTGGGCAGTTCGAGGAAGGTGCGCGAGAACTGCAGCATCGCCACGAGCGCCAGGCAGATCGAGATCGGCACCATGTGGTCGGCCATCCACGACGAACTTGGCCACAGGTATTCGAAGCCCAGGCCGTTGAGCGTGAACAGCACCAGGCCGAATGCGGTGACGTGGCACAGATACCAGAAGTAGCTGGCGTCGCGCAGCGACAGCCACAGCACCAGGTTGTAGAAAAACAGTGCCAGCATGATGCCGTAGTACAGACCGATCGCCAGCTGCGCGTCGCGCGAGACCTCGGTGAACGCTTTCGGCGTGTACAGCTGCAGCGGGACCTGCATCGAGCTCTGGCTGCGCACGCGCGCCAGCAGATCCACCGGTTCGCCGACCGGCAGGTCGAAACTGAAGTTCGGATGCCGGTAGCGCACGCTGCGCGAAGCGAACGGGCGATGATCGCCGCCTGCGAAGTGCAGCACGCGATCGTCTGCGTAGCGCACGTGCAGATCGACTTCGTCGCTGAGCGGATACTCCTGCACGAGCATCCAGCGCGGTTCGTGCACTTCGCGATTGATCACGCGCGCATGGAACCAGAACGTGCCGCGCTGGAAACCGAATGCATCGACGCCGTCGGGCAACGGCATCATTTCGCCCCCGTCGATCCTTCGCCACGCGGTGGCGAGATCGTCGAGGTCCTCGGCGTCGTGGTGGTAGGCCAGTTGCGGCGCCAGCGCGACACGCTCGGTACCCGGTGCCAGCACGACCTCCTCGCGCTCGAACGCGACCGCCCACAGCGGACAGCACAGGCAGGCCAGCAGCAGCCAGCAACGCCATGCCCGCAACGTCCCGCCGATCAGCGTCATCCCTTCGCCCCCGTGTGTTCCATGCAGTTCCGCATCGGCCGTGTCCATGGCCTCCGAACGCGGGAAGCGTAGATCAGCGGCCGGCCGAAATCATCCGGCGGCATAATCCGGCGATTCCTCTGCAGCCCAGGTGTCGCCGATGTCGTCCATTCACTGTCGTTCGTTCATGCCGGCCGCGCTCGCAGCACTGTGCCTGTCGACCGGCGTCTCGTTCGCCTGCGACACCGGGCGCGTGGTCGGCACGCAGCCCGATGGCCACAGCGCAGGCCTTGCAGGTGTACGCGTGTCCGACGGTCGCAACATCGTCGATACCGATGCGGACGGCTGGTACCACGGCTTGAGCAGCGACGCGCCGGTGTTCGTGATCAAGCCGGCGGGTTGGACGCTGCCGCGTCAGGGCGCGAATCCCGCGTTCTGGCGCGCGGCCGGCAGCCGCGGCGCGGCATGCACGTTCACGCTGCAGGCGGGCGAGGCGCAGGGTTCCCTCGATGTGGCGGTGTTCGCCGATCCGCAGACCGGCACCGAAGCAGAAGTCGGCTACTACGACCGCGCCGTGGTCGAGGCCGCACGCGCGGCCGGACCGTTCGGGCTCGGGCTGATGCTCGGCGACGTCACCAACGACGATCCGGCGCTGTATCCGCTGATCGATCGCGCGACTGCACGCCTCCACGCGCCCTGGCTGCACGCGGCCGGCAATCACGATCTGGATTTCGACGCGGGTGACGACGAGGGTTCGACCGCCTCGTTTCGCGCTGCCTACGGTCCCGAAACCTACGCCTGGGAAACGCCGCAGGCGAACGTGCTGGTGCTCGACAACGTGATCTACCAGCCCGGCGCGCGGCCGGCCTATGTCGGCGGTCTGCGCGAGGACCAGTTCGCGTTCGTCGAGGCGTATCTCGCGTCCGCGCCGGTCGACCGCCTGCTGGTGGTCGCCGCGCATGTGCCCTGGTTCGACACTGCATCTGCCGGCGCGCCCGAGACGATGCGCAGCGCAGATCGCGCGCGCCTCTTCGCCGCTCTGCAGCGGCACCCGCGCGTGCTGCTGCTCACCGGCCATCGCCACACCCAGCAGCATGTGCGCCACGACGCGGCGAGCGGCTGGCACGGCGCGACGCCGCTGCACGAATACAACGTCGGCGCAGTCAGCGGCGCGTTCTGGAGCGGCGCGCCGGATGCCGAGGGCATTCCGGATGCGACGATGGCAGATGGCACGCCGAACGGCTTCGCGACGCTGCGTATCGAAACCGGTGGCGCCTATCGTCTGGCCTGGCACCCGGCGCGCGCTTCCGACGATCCGGCGATCACGCAGGCAATGGCCCTGCATGCACCGCGCGTGCTGCGGCAGGGTGCGTATCCGGCCTGGGGCGTCTATGCCAACGTCTACATGGGGCAAGCCGATACGCGCGTCGAGTTTCGCGTCGGCGACGGCGACTGGGCGCCGATGCGTCGCGTCGAACGCGCCGATCCGCGGCTGCTGCTGGAGAACGCACGCGACGATCTCGCCGAGACGCTGCGCGGCCTGGACCGATCGCCCGAGGCGACGCCGTCGATGCATCTGTGGCGCGCTGCACTGCCGACTGATCGCGAGGTCGGCGCACATGTGGTCGAAGTTCGCGCGTTCGATCCATGGCAGGGCGAACAGCGTGCGCGCATCAGCTATCGCCTCGATCGCTTCGACAATGCCGGTTCCGAACGATGAGCGCGCCGCCGCTCGATGGCCTGCCGGTGCATGCACTCGCCGACGAAACGGTGTGGGCAACGCAGCTTCCCGCGCAACCGGATGCCAGCGGGTTGTGGCTGAAGATCGCCGACAGGGCAGTGCAACACACCCGGTGACCTGTGCGCAGACGCTGGATCTCGCGCTGGGCCACGGCTGAGTCGAAGCTTCGCGGACAACAAAAAACCCGCACGGGGCGGGTTCTTCGAAGATGACCGGCTGGCGCGCGAAGGCTGGCGGGCGGGTCGTGCGCGTCGCTGGCTGGCGATGGCTGGCGTGCGGCGCGGGGCGATTCTATCGAGGCAGCGCACGGTCATGACGAAACGAGAATCAGTCTCGGAAAAGGATCTACGTCGGTTCCGCGCATGTAGGAGCGGGGGGGGGGGCGGGGGGGGGGGGGGGGGGGGGGGGGGGGGGGCGCCCCCCCCCCCCCCCCCCCACAAAAACCCCGCCCCGGGGGGGCCCCCCCCGGGCGCCCACAAGAGCGGGGGGGGGGGGCGCCCCG
>NZ_JAVDVJ010000011.1:0-109852 GCF_031456825.1 Luteimonas sp. 3794
ATTTGATTGTTCGTCGAAACACAATCATGGCACTCGATGCCGAGCGGCTTGCCGCTGAAGTGGGAAGTCTCCTTTTTACTCATTCAAGCCGATGCGGTAGTTCCTTCGGTTTAGTGGACACCCTGACCTAGCGATCAGGAGTATCTTCATGCCAGCACCAGGCCCCAGAACGACGTATCGCTGCAGCGATCATTTCAAGGCGACAGCTGCCCGTCTGAGCGAGCTTCCCGGCATCTCCGTGCGCGACGTCGCCGACCCGCTTTACATCCATCCCTTCATGCTGTCTCGCTGGCGAAAACGGATTCGCAAGCGAGCGATCGTGACCAAGGGCATCAAGCTAGACAAGGCAGTGGCCGCAGAGCCCAGGACTATGCGCGAGGTAGAGCGCAAGTACGAGCCAGCAGGCCTCCATTTAATCGAAGGAAGTCAGCTGCAATGAGACGACACACGTTCTTCGCAATCGCTGCTGCATTGCTCTCTGCCGGCTGGCTGTTTCCACTGTGGCTGGGTATGGAGACCTCCTTTTCGTTCTGGCAGATGGAAGGCTGGCCGCGATTGCTCGGCGAGCGCCCGGGTCATTCCTTTCCCTTCCTCTCCTTCGCGTCCGACTGTTTCAGGATCGCGTTTTTCTGGCTCGGTGCGGTTCTGCTTTTCTGGTCGTATCTGGGCGCACGTGCTTACTTACGCACGTGTGCGGCCTGAGCGCTCGTTCACGCGGCCCGGCTTCAGATCGCCGACGCGTGTCGAGGGTACGCGATGCCCGCTACGGCGCTCACGCGGTGGAATCGCGGCACACTCTTGTGTTGCTTGGCCTGCGCGTCGACTTCGCTTCGCACCCCGGACCCGGTCCGGATTCCGTCGCAATCACTTCGAACTCAGCATTTCCGATTGGCTATCCACGTTTCCACATGGAGGATTCATGAGAAGGACTCACACAGCACTTGCGACTGCCATGGTGATCGTCGCGCTCCTGGCAGCCGGCGGCGCGTCGGCCCAACAGACAACGGACCCGTCGTTCGGACGGGTGAAAACGCATGCGATCGAGGTGTGTAATCCGCAGGGGCAGCGCGCCTATCTCGCGCGCCTTGTCTGCGCGGACAACTCGCATCCGACGTTCGAGCGACTTGGCAACGTCGGGCCGCGACACGATTTTCCGCCAGACATGCCAGAGGGCGCTGCAATCCGTTTCATAAGCCAGGCCGCGGAGCGCACCCCGCTCGAAGCCGGCCAGACCGACCATCACATGGTCGACCACTACAGCGTGAGATGCCCGGACACGACGATCGACCTGTTCCTCGACATGTATCACTGTGATGCACCGGCGCCGCGACATGCGCCGGCCGGGTTCACAATCGCCAACTAGTTGCCCGAGTGCAGATGCGCGAGACGCGACTGGAAACGCAGCGGCTTACATGTTTCAAGCGATCGCAACAGGGAGGCGGGCATGCGGGCCATTCTGGTTTCGGTGCTACTCCTGGCAGCATTTGACGCCACCGCGGCGACTGCCGGGCGCGTGAAATTCACGGGCTCGGTGGTTCAAGACGCGTCACCGGCGCTCGAGTTCGATCTGCACATACCGGCCCGGCAACGCGCCCGGCTGCTGCTGGGAGATCGCTCGACCCTTTGATCGACACGCCGGGCGGCGTTGCAGGGGAAACCGGTCTGCGGATCCAGCTGGTGTCTGCATCCGGCGAGGGTCTGCACGTCGCGACAATTCCGGGTCCGACGGTCGTAAGGCTGTCCTTTGCATGTCGCGTCTGCCGGGGCGAGGTGTTCTGCTTGAATCCGGCACCTGCCTTGATGCCGATATGCCCCTTGGCGCCGTGAACCGCGGAACAGGGGCCACGATCTAGGCACTGCGTGCGGCCGGGTTTCGCTTGGCGACGCGCGACTGAGACATCGATCCGTGGCGCGATGACATGCGTCTCGACACGGCGGCGCTTGGGCCACCGCTACCATGCGCGCTTTCGGTTACCAGGAGGCGCGCGTGCTGCGGAGTCACGGAGCCAATCATCCTGCCCTGACGATGTATTGCTGTCAGCGTCCCGGGCGGAGACGGCGGTGACGGATCTGCGCATCCGGAGCTTTGCGCCCATCGTCGGTAACGGCGCCCGTGTCCTCGTGCTCGGCAGCATGCCGGGGGTCGCGTCGCTCGACGCGCATCGCTATTACGCGCATCCGCGGAATCTGTTTTGGCCGATTGTCGGTACGGTGTTCGGCTTCGATTCGTCTCTGCCTTATGACACGCGTCTCGCGCGGCTGACGGCCCGCGGTGTCGCGTTGTGGGACGTGGCCGGGGAGTGCGTGCGGCCGGGCAGTCTGGATGCCCGTATCGAATCGGGCAGTGTGGTGCCGAACGATATCGGCGGGCTACTTGCGCGTTACCCGGGCATTACACAGATCCGGTTCAATGGCGCGGCGGCGGACACCATGTTCCGGCGGCACGTGCTGCCGACGCTCGATGTCGTCCCCGATCTGCTGCGGCTGCCGTCGACCAGTCCGGCGCATGCGGCGTTGGGGTTCGAGGCCAAGCTGGCAGCGTGGCGGGCGGGGTTGGCTGGCATTTGAGCGGTGTTGCGTTCGGACGCGCGCGAGCTGCCCTCACCCGACACGCTGCGCGCGTCGACCCCTGATCAAGTCCGGGGCAGGCTCTCTCCCAAAGGGAGAGGTGCTTGTCCCACTCACCCCTGACGCAGACTGGATCCGAACGCACTGTAGTGTTGTCTCTTCCTCTTTCTGCTCGCGAGCATGTCCGGCCGCAACGGATCGTCCCGCCGATCAAGGGCCGGACAGGCAAAGCCACTGGCATGCTGACCCCCTGCCCTCGCCGCCGCTGGAGCCGCTGCCATGACCTTGCTGATCAATCCCCGGACCCACGACCTGGGTGGTTTCGAAGTGCGTCGCGCGGTGCCGACGCTGCAGGCGCGCAGCGTGGGGCCGTTCGTGTTCGTCGACCACATGGGGCCGGCGATCTTCGAGAAAGGTACGGGCATCGATGTCCGTCCGCATCCGCACATCGGCCTGGCGACGGTGACGTTCCTGTGGTCGGGCACGATCCATCACGCCGATACGTTGGGCTACTCGCAGGACATCACGGCGGGCGACGTCAATTGGATGACCGCCGGTCGCGGTATCGCGCATGCCGAGCGCACGCCGCTGTCGCTGCGCGAGGGCGAACATCCGTTGCACGGTATGCAGACCTGGGTCGCACTGCCGAAAGCGCATGAGGAAACGGCGCCCGAGTTCCATCACCACGCCGCGGCAACGCTGCCGCAGTTCCGCCGCGATGGCGTGTGGGTGCGGGTGATCGCCGGCCGCGGTTTCGGCGAGGAATCGCCGGTGCGTGTGTTCGCCGACACGCTCAACGTCGCGCTGGATCTCGATCCGGACGCCGAGCTGTCGATCCCGCCCTCGCATGCCGAGCGCGCGCTTTACGTGCTCGAAGGCGAGGCGCAGCTCGATGGCGCCAACATTCCGCCGCGCCACCTTGCCGTGCTCGATGCCGGCGCAGTGGCAAAACTGCGGGCGAAGACGCCGCTCAAGGCGATGCTCTTCGGCGGCGAGCCGCTCGACGGGCCACGTCACCTGTGGTGGAACTTCGTGTCGTCCTCGAAAGATCGGATCGAACAGGCCAAGGATGACTGGCGCGCAGGCCGTTTCGGCACAGTTCCCGGCGATGCGGAGTACATTCCACTTCCGGAACGGTGACGCCCGTCACAGTCTCTACCGCGACGCAGCATGCATGCAGGCGTATGGTCGGAGTCTGCGTCACAGGGGACACACCATATGCTTCCGATCCGACCGCTCGCGCTGTTGGGCGCGCTGCTCTGTGCCGGCACGGCGCAAGCCCAGACCGCCGCCGAATGTCCGCAACTGCCTCCCGGGGCGACCGTGCGCTGGGAAGTGCAGCCCGGCCCCGACTTCGTGTTCTGCCGTGCGATGGATACCGCCACTGGCGAGCAGGCCTTCGCTGTGACCGTCGGGCGCAGCGCAGCCTTCAAACCGCGTCGCACTGAGCGAATTGGCGATCGCGTGAGCATCGACGGCAACCGCACGTGGTGGTATGCGCCGCACAACGACCTGCTGGCCGGCACGATGGTGCGCGAAACACTGCTTGAATTGCCCTCGGGCGACTACGCGCACATCATTGTGCGTGCACGTGATGATGCAGCACTGACGCGCTCGCTGCGCGATGCCGAGGCGCTGCATTTTTCGGACGTGCGGTTCGGCAGCAAGTAGAGCGGCGCCTGCTCACCTGCGAAATGTCCGCGGCTCGACCTGCGTCGTCGTCCCGGTGGCGTTCAACGGACGCATGTCTGGTCAGGCCAGACGTGCTGCATAAAGAGGCGTGACGCCGTCCAGCGACTTTGCCCACGCGCGAAGCGACTCTCAGGCTGTCGCCCGCACCGGCAGTTCAAGACACTGGATGACCAGCGCTGCGCGCTGTTGTGAAGCCCTTCCGGCTTTCGCCGGGATGACGGATTCGTAGAGATGCACTGGACTTCGAACGTCGTTTAGCAGAGCCGCATCAGAACCGACCCTGCTGGTAATCGACGAAGGCCTGCATCAGTTCTTCGCGGGTGTTCATGACGAAGGGGCCGTGGCGCGCGACCGGCTCGCGCAACGGGCGGCCTGCGACAAGGATCAAACGCGCGCCTGCGTCGCCGGCGTCCAGGATCAAATGCGCGCCGCCGCCGAGTACGGCGAGCTCCTGCGCCGACAGCGGCCGCGCATCATCGCCCTCGCCTACGCGGACGCCGCCTTCGAATGCATACGCGAACGCGTTGTGGCCGTCGGGAAGCGTGTACCGCCACCTCGCGCCAGGCGCGAGCGTGATGTCCAGATACAGCGGCTCGGTGGCGGGCTGGGAAATCGGGCCGGCAATCCCATCGACGACCCCGGCGATCACCTTCACCGACACGCCCTCGCCCGCCGGCACGACCGGAATGCGCTCGGGCGCGAATTCCTGGTACGTCGGCGCGGTCATCTTGTCCTTCGCCGGCAGGTTCACCCACAGCTGGAAACCGCGCATGCGGCCGGCTTCCTGCTCGGGCATTTCCGAATGCACGAGACCGCGACCGGCGGTCATCCACTGCACGCTGCCGGGCACCAGCAGTCCTTCGTTGCCGTGGTTGTCCTTGTGGCGCATGCGGCCGTCGAGCATGTAGGTCACGGTCTCGAAGCCGCGATGCGGATGCTCGGGGAAGCCGGCGAGGTAATCCTCAGGCCTGTCGGTGCCGAATTCGTCGAGCATCAGAAATGGATCGAAATCGGGCAACTGCGGGCTGCCGATCACGCGGGTGAGCTTCACCCCGGCGCCGTCGCTGGCGGGCATGCCGCGCACGGTACGGATGATGCGGGCAGCTTCGGGGGTGGCGCTCATCGGTCGGCTCCTCTCAGGGTGCACAAGACGATGCGGGTAGAACGGCCAGATTGCATGTGCACGTGTGGAACGGAGGTTTCTGCGGGGACGTGTTGGAGCGCGCTTGCGCGCGATGGGGCATTCGCGGAAACGCCCGATCGCGCGCAAGCGCGCTCCTACATGAAGTGCAGCGGCGTTTGGGTGCCCGCGGGTGAGGGTGGCAGGCGGACCGGCACGCGACCGAGCGCGCGCGGATCCGACGGCACCCGCGTCGGCGCGTCAGCGCGCGGTGATTCGCCAGGCGCGGTGGATGCGCGGGTTGCGCTCGAAATCCGGCGGGATCGTCGCCGGGCTGATGTCCTCGACGTGCGCGAACACGGCGAGGGCCTCAGTGTCGAGCTTGAAGCGCCGGAAGTTGTTGGAGAAATACAGCACGCCGCCCGTCGCAAGGCGCGCGACTGCCGCTTCCAGCAGACGCACATGCTCGCGCTGGATGTCGAAATCCTTGGCGCGCGCGGAGTTCGAGAATGTCGGCGGGTCGCAGAAGATGAGGTCGAACTGCGCGCTCTCGGCTTCCAGCCACTTCAGGGCATCGGCCTGCACCAAACGGTGCTTGGCGCCGCTGTAGCCGTTCGCGGCGAGGTTGTCGGCGCACCACTGCAGGTAGGTGCCCGACAGATCGACGGTGGTCGTGGTGCGCGCGCCTCCGCCGGCTGCGTGCACGGTCGCCGCGCCGGTGTAGCCGAACAGATTGAGAAAGCGCGTGTCGGCGGCCTCGTCGGCGATGCGCAGGCGCATCGGGCGATGATCGAGGAACAGGCCGGTGTCGAGATAGTCGAACAGGTTCACGCGCAGGTGCACGCGGCCCTCGTCGACCAGCAGGAATTCATGGCGCGCGTCGAAGCGGCCGTACTTGCTGCCGCCCTTGCCCTTCGAACGCGTCTTGACCGCGATGCGCTCGCGCGGAATGCGGAACACGTCGCGCGCCGCACTCAGCACGTCGCCGAAACGGCGCCGGGTCACCTCTTCGGGAATCTCGGCAGGCGCCGCATATTCCTGGATGTGCAGCCACAGCGGCGCGCCCTCGGCGTTCACGTCGGCCTCGGACTGGATGTAGACGTCGATCGCGGTCGCGTACTCGGGCAGATCGGCGTCGTAGACGCGATAGCAGCTCACGCCTTCGCGCTCGCGCCAGGTCTTGAACTTGCGCAGGTTCTTGCGCAGGCGATTGGCGATCATCGTCGCGCCTTCGCTCAAGGCTTCCGGCGTGTCGCTGACAGCGCGCTGCGGCGGCCGCACCGGATCGCAGACGATCAGACTGCATTCGATGGCGCCGTTGAACACCTGGTACTTCTTCTTCGCGCGCAGGCCGGTCGCATGGGCGAGTTCCGCGTCACCGCACAGCAGGCTCGCGCGCCATTCGGGCACCGCGCGTCCGAGTGCATTGCCCAGCGTGCGGTACAGCGCTGGGTCGGCGGCGAGGCGCGCGTCGTAAGGCGGATTGCAGACCGCGAGACCGCGCTTCACCGATTCGGCCAGCGCTGCATCTTCCTGCGAGGCCGGCGGCACCGGCGTCTGCAGCGTGGTGATGTCGCCGATCTGCCAGTCGATCGCTTCACGCAGGCCGGCGGCGGTCGCGTTCTCGCGCGCGGCGTGGATGGCGTGCGGGTCGAGATCGCGGCCGAAGAACACGGCGCGCAAGCGCTCGCGTCCGGTGCGCTCGCGTGCGAGTGCCTCTTCGCACAGCGTCTGCCAGTGGGCGACATCGAATTCGCGCCAGCGGCTGGGGGCACGCCCGGCCGTTGCCGCCCCGCCGTCGCGCGACAGACCGGGCGCGACATCGGCGGCCATCAGCGCGCCTTCGATGAGCAGCGTGCCGCTGCCGCACATCGGGTCGAGCAGTGCGCCGCCCTCGGCGTAGAGCGCCGACCAACCGCCGCGCATCAGCACCGCAGCCGCGAGATTCTCCTTCAGCGGCGCCTCGCCCTGCGCGCGGCGCCAGCCGCGGCGATGCAGCGGGCCACCGCCGAGATCGACCGACAGGATCGCGCGGCCCTTGCGCACCACCAGGCTCAGGCGCAGATCCGGCGATTCGACATCGACATCCGGACGCGCGCCCGTCGCTTCGCGCAAGCCGTCGACGATCGCGTCCTTGACCCGCTGCGCGGCGTAACGCGCGTGGGTGATCGCGCTGCCCGAGACGTGCGGATCGATCGCGAGCGTCATCGTCGCGTCGAGATGCGCCGTCCAGTCGACCGCACGCGCACCCACGTACAGCGCGTCCTCGTCCTCGCAGGCGTAGTCGGCGATCGGCCACAGCACGCGGCTGGCCAGGCGCGACCACAGCACGGCGCGCTGGGCGTCGTGCAAGGTGCCTTCGACATTGGCGCCGGCGGTGGTCGCGGTGGCGTGCGCACAACCGAGTGCGAGCAGCTCGTCGACGAGCAGGTATTCGAGGCCCTTGGGGCAGCTGGCGAAAAATTTCATGGGGATCCGGGTGATACGTAAAAGATGTTCGCGCCGTGTTTCACGGTGATTCCCGCGCATGCGGGGCTTCGAGCCGACGGGCGGCTCACCGAGTGACGTCGTACCGTGGACGGGAAACGCGTGTCGAGCGAAGGCGCTGGACTCCCGCCTACGCGGGAGTGACGTATGAATGTCTGGGAGTGGATGCGAACACCAAGGATTCGCCCGTCAAAGCGAACGCAGCAACGCCGCGAATGCATCCGCCGACGTCTCCACGTGCGCGCTCAGACGGTGATTGTCGTGGACCAGCAGCAGCCGGCCGCGGCGCGCGCAGGTCCAGCCGACGACATCGGCGGCGGGAATCAGTTCGTCCTCCCAGCCGTGCACGACCGACAGCGGCACCTCGGCGGCCTGCAGCGGATGCGCGGCATCGAGCCGCAGCGGCGGCGCCATCAGGAACAGTCCGGCGACCGGCACCTGCGTCGACACATGGCCTGCGATCCATGCACCGAGGCTGGAACCGGCCAGCACCACCGGGCCACGCGCGGCGGCGTCGAGCGTGCGCCGCAGCAGACGCTCGATGCGCGCGGCGACATCGCCGAGCGGGCTGATATCACGCTTGCCGTCGAGATCGGTGTAATCCGGACGCTCGTGGCTCCAGCCCAGGCGCTCGGCGGCCTCGGCCAGCGCGGTGACCTTGGTCGCATCCGGTCCGCTCTCGAAGCCATGCGAGAGGATGCAGTGACCGCGCGCGCTCATGTGTCCACCCATTCGACCGCATCGCCGATCTTCAGCGGACCGCCCTCGATCACCCGCGCGCACAGGCCGCCCATGCCGCGAAGCGCGTTGTAGCCACCGGCGCCGATCGCCACTTCCATCTTCGAACAGGGATCGCACGGGGCGGTGCCTTCCAGCACGACCTCGCCGACACGGAAGCGTCGTCCCTTGAGTGCGATCAGCGGAATGCCCGACACCACGAGATTGCGGCGCAGGGTGATCGGGGTGACCTCGGCATGGCCGCTGAGGGCCGCGATCGCCGGCAGATGCTCGGCCTGGATCAGGGTCACGCCGCGCTTGCCGCTGCCGCCGGTGTAGCGGTCACCCTCAAGGCCGACACCGGTCACCGCGACCGCGGCGTCCACGGGACGGATCGGGGTTTCGCGGGCCGGTCGCAGGCCGATCCACTCAACCCGCCCGGCGCGCGGAAACTGCGTCATCAGGGCGTGCAGGTCGGAGTCTGGCGGCGGATTTCTCATGCGTGAATGCTAGCATCCGGGCCATGTCCGACCCCACGTCCGCGCTCCGGATCGCGCCGCAGCCATTGCCCTACGTGGACCTGCTGGCGCCGCGCGACGCGTCCGACATCACCCTCGTCGTCATCCACTGCACCGAGCTGCCGGATCTCGCCACCGCGCGCATCTACGGCGAGCGCGCGCTCTACGACAACGGCACCGGCGCCAGCGGTCACTGGTACATCGACCGCGACGGCAGCATCGCCGAGTACGTGCAGGCCACTCGAACAGCCCATCACGTACGCGGTCACAACACACAGTCGGTCGGCATCGAACTGGTCAACACCGGGCGCTTCCCGGACTGGTACGACAGCCGCCGCCAGACGATGGACGAGGCCTATACGCCCGCGCAGATAGAGGCGCTCTGCCAGTTGCTCGCGCATCTACGCGCAACGCTGCCCAACCTGCGCGAGATCGCCGGGCACGAAGATCTGGACACCGATCGCGTCGCCGCGAGCGACGATCCTGCCTTGACCGTGGCGCGCAAGCGCGATCCCGGCCCGCTGTTTCCGTGGCCCGAAGTGCTGGCGCGCGTGCCGCTGACCCGCATCGCCGTCTGAACGCCCGCGTCAGGGCCCCGGACCGGCGCCACCTATAATCGTCGGCCGGCGCGCGCCCCGCGTCGCCGCCCCCACGTACGGCCCCCGCGATGACCCCGCCCGTTTCCGAACTGATCGACCTGCTCAGCCTCGAGCGCCTCGAAGACAACCTGTTCCGCGGCCAGAGCCGCGACATCGGCACCAAGTACGTGTTCGGTGGCCAGGTGCTGGGCCAGGCGCTCTCGGCCGCGCAGGCCACGATGACCAGCCCGCGTCCCGCCCATTCGCTGCACGCGTATTTCCTGCGCGCGGGCGATGTGGATGCACCGATCGTCTACGACGTCGACCGCACCCGCGACGGGGGCAGCTTCTCGGTGCGCCGGGTGACCGCGATCCAGCACGGCAAGGTGATCTTCTTCTGCGCGGCCTCGTTCCAGGAGGAGGAAGCCGGCGCCGAGCACCAGCTGACGATGCCGGAAGTGCCGGCGCCCGAAGATCTCGAGCCGCAGGATCCGCTTCCGGCCGAGGTGCTCGCGAAACTTCCGGTGAAGGTCCAGCGCTGGCTCGATCGCAGCGGCCCGTTCGAGTTCCGGCACGTCTACCCGCGCGATGAACTCAAGCCGCCCAAGCGCCCGCCGTTCCAGCAGATGTGGTTCCGCCTGACCGGCCCGGTGGGCGATGCGCCCGCGCTGCATCGTGCCCTGCTGGCCTACGCCTCCGATTTCCAGTTGCTCGGCACGGCCACGTTCCCGCACGGCATCAGCTACTACCAGCCGAACGTACAGATGGCCTCGCTCGATCACGCGCTGTGGTTCCACCGCCCGTTCCGGGTCGACGACTGGCTGCTGTATTCGCTCGACAGTCCCAGCGCGCAGGGCGCGCGTGGCCTCGCACGCGGGCAGATCTTCGACCGCGCCGGGCGTCTGGTCGCCAGCACCGCGCAGGAAGGCATGATCCGCGTGCTGCCTGGCGGCGATGCCGCGCCGAAGGCCGGCTGATGCGTCAGGTCTTCTCCAGTCCCCGTCTCGAGAACGTCGAGCGCGTCGCCGCCCTGCTGCGCGATGCCGGCATCGAGGTGCAGATCCTCAACGGCCGCTCCTACAAGGGCAACCGCCGCGCCAACTTCAGCTATCGCGAGGATGCGGGTGGTCCGAAGCCGGCCGTCTGGGTGACCCGTTCCGACGAGCAGCCGCGTGCACGCGAACTGCTGCGCGAGGCCGGCCTGCTGCAGGGCCAGCCCTCTGCGCGCGGCTATCTGCCACAGGCCGATGTGGTGTTCGCGCCCGCGGCCGAAGTGCGCCAGGGCATGACGCGCGCGGCGAAGGTGCGCTACACGCTGATCGGCGGCGCGGTGCTGGTGATCGCGCTGTCGTGGTGGAACCGGCCCTCAAACGAAGCGCCTGCCGAGGCCTCTGTCGCTGCCGCCCCCGAACCGGTGCTCGACATGGTGCCGCCGACCGTCGAAGCAAGCGAGTACCGCGCACCGGTGCCGAGGGCGCTGGCGACGGCCGTGCTGGCCGACGCGCTGGCCGCGCAGACCGGCCCGGTCTGTGTGGCGATCGACGGGGATGCGCCGGCCGCGCCGCTGCTGGCCGAACTCGAAGCCGGCTATCCCGAGGTGCGTCCGTCCTCGGCCTGCAGTGGCGATGATGGACAGGCCGTATCGCTCGACGTCACCAATTACCGCACCGACGGTTCCGGGCAAGGCACGGTGGATGTCATCAGCCGGGACCGCAACGCCGAGCAGGCCCCGACCACGCGCACGCTGGATGTCCGCCGCGACGGCCGTGACTGGCAGTTCGACGCGGCCGACTGATCGCCGACAGGCGCACTTGCAGGCATCATCGACGGCGCCGGTCACATCCGGCGCCCGGGCCGCGTCCTTGAAAGCGACCTGACCTGCAAGGATCGCCATGACCGCCATTGCCGCCGACCTCGGCCTCGAAGACCGGATCCATCTGGAACTGCCCGCCGCGCGCGGCGGCGACCAGGCCGCCTACGGCCGCATCGTGCAGATGAGCCAGAACGCGACCACCGCGATCGCACTGGCAATCACCCGGGATGTGCAGGCCAGCCAGGACATCGCGCAGGAAGCCTATCTCAAGGCCTGGCAGCAGCTGGGCAGACTGCAGAACACCACGAGTTTCCTGCCGTGGCTGCGCCAGATCACCCGCAACCTCGCCCGCGATTACCTGCGCGCACGCCGCGAACGCATGGTGGCCGGCGAGGCCGCCGACATCGCCATCGCCCAGGCAGCCGATCCCGATGCCTGCCCGATGCAGCAGATCATCGACGACGAAACCGGCCGCGTCGCCGCGGACCTGATCTCCGATCTGCCCGACGAAAGCCGCGAAGTGCTGTTGCTCTATTACCGCGAAGGCGGCAACTCGAAACAGGTCGCCGCCCTGCTCGGCCTGTCCGACGCCGCCGTGCGCAAGCGCCTGTCGCGCGCGCGCCGCAGCCTGCGCGAGGATCTGATGGCGCGCTTCCAGGAGTTCGCCGCGAGCTCGGCGCCGGGAACAGCGTTCACGCTGCTGGTGACGGCCGGGCTGGCGACATTCGCGAAGCCCGCGGTTGCGGGCACAGTGGCGGGCGTCGCGGCCGGTGGTGCGCTGGGTACTGGGGTGGCGGGCAAGGCGGCGATGAGCGGTGCGGGTGCGCTTGGCGCGGCCGGCGCGTCGTTAGTCTTCGGCGGCCTGACGATGTGGCTGTGCCGGAAGATGGTCGCGCGCTATGCGGACAATGACGAAGAGCGACACGCGATCCTCAAGCTTTACGACCGCTGGTTCGTCTGGGGCGCGCTCGTCGGCGTGGCCCTGATGTTCGCCGCCGGCTTCGTCGTCGGCGCGAACGAGGGCTCGCCAACCTGGATGTTCGTGTCCGTGTTGATGCTGCTTTCGCTCTACAACTATCCGGTGCTGGTGAGTCTGCCGCGGGTGATGAATCCCTTGCTCGCACGCGACGCAGCCCGTGATCCGAAGGGTGCTGCACGTCGCGCGTTGGGCTACCGGCTGATGTTCGGACCGAGCGGCTTCATCATTTCCAATCTGGGCGTCATCGTCATGTTGTGGGTGATGTGGCTGAAGATCGCGGCGGTGTAGACGGGCCAAAGGGTGGCGACAGAATTCGCTCTGCAGTTGCACTCGTCACACGTCCACGCACCTTCGTGCCGAAGCAGGCAGCCACCATGTAGGAGCGCGCTCGCGCGCGAACGGATTATTAGCAAGGCCCCATCGCGCGCGAGCGCGCTCCTACGGTTCGCAAAAAAAGGCCGCGCAATGCGCGGCCTTTTCTTTGAGGTGACGCCCGCGACTCAGCGCTGCGGACGCGCCGGACGCAGCTCCTCGCGGCTGAGGAAGCCGTCGCGGTTCTCGTCGAGCCATGCGAAGCGCTCGGCAAGGCGCGGCATCTTCTCCGACACTTCGACCCGGCTCAGCTTGCCGTCCTTGTTGAGGTCGGCCTCGCTGAACTTCGTGGCGAAGCGACGCTCACCCTCGGCCCGGCGCTCGGCGGACTTCGCCGTGTGCCAGGTGCGCAGTTCGCCGCGGGTGAGGTAGCCGTCGCGGTTGGTGTCGATCGCATCGAAGTTCGCGACCAGATCGAAACCGCCGCCCTTGTACGAACGCGGACCGCCCGGCCCACGCTGCGGACGCTCGCCGCGTGCATCGGCGCTGCGCGCACTTTCACGGCGCGAGCCGTCGGTACGCGGGCCCTCACCACGTGCGGCGCGTTCGGCGCGATGGGCATCGCGACGTGCCTGCATCGCCTGCTGCGCGGCCTGCGCTTCGGTACGGCTGATGCGGCCGTCGTTGTCGGTGTCGAGCCGCGCCATCGCGTCGACGCGATCGCCGCCATGACCGCGCGGACCGTGGCCGCGATGACGTTCGCCGTCGGGCTTGGCCGCCTGCGTGCCGGCAGCGGGTGCCTGCGCTGCTGCCGCGCCGATCGTGGTGATGGACAGCGCCGCCAGCAGCGCGGTGGTGATGAGCTTCGTCTTCATGGGTGTGTTCCCGTTGCCGCGGCACCGTGCCGCTGTGCAGGGATCAACGCCTGTACCGAGTGCGGCGTTGACCGCTCCGCGGGCCGGTTCAGCCTGCGGTCGGCGAACCGGTCGCGTCGTCTGCGACGCCGGTGCGTATCCTGCCGGCATGCAGACCCCCTCGCGCCCTGCCCCAGAACCGGACGCCGGCACAGGCGAATTGCGCCTGTTCCACACCGCGCCGCATGCCTGCGGCTACTGGCCGGACCGCGAAGCACGCGACCTGGTGCTCGATCCGCGCGACCCGCGCCTTCGTGATGTCTATCCGCAGGCGCTGCGCTGGGGATTCCGCCGTTCCGGCGACATCGTCTATCGCCCGCATTGCGGCGACTGCCGCGCGTGTACGGCGGTGCGCATTCCGGTCGACGCCTTCGTGCCCAACCGCAGTCAGCGTCGCACGCTCGCACGCAATACGGATGTCGATGCGCGCGTGGTGGCGGCCGAGCGTAACGACGAGCGGCTCGCCTTGTATCGGAAGTACCTGGTGTCGCGACATCCGGCCGGCGGCATGGACGACCACGGCGCCAGTGAATTCGACCAGTTCCTGATCGGAAGCTGGAATGAGGGCCGGCTGCTGGAACTGCGCCTGCACGGGCAACTGGTGGCGGTGGCGGTGACCGATCTCATCGAGGATGCGCTGTCGGCCGTCTACACTTTCTACGACCCCGACGTCGTGTCACGCGGACTCGGCACACTGGCGATCCTGCGGCAGATTGCCTGGGCGCAACGCGACCGCCGGCGCTATCTCTATCTCGGCTACTGGATCGATGGACACCGCAAGATGGCTTACAAACGCAATTTCCGACCGCTCGAAGCATTTGATGGACGCCAGTGGCGACCGCTGACGGACGCGACGCCATGAGCCGCACGTGGCTGTTCGCCCTGCTCGCCTGCGCCATCGTCGCGCTGCTCGCCGCCTGCGTACGCGTCAACACGCACGGCCAGTCGCCGCGCGCCGCTGATGCGGGCTCGACCGGCACGCTGCGCATCGCGACCTACAACACCTCGCTCAACAGCGACGAAGCCGGTGGCCTGCTCGAGCGGCTGCGCGGCGATGACGCAGGCGCGCGCAAGGTCGCTGCGGTGCTGCAGCAGGTGCGTCCGGACATCGTGCTGCTCAACGAGTTCGACTACGTCGCCGACGGCAGCGCCGCCGATCTGTTCCAGCAGCGCTGGCTCGAACGCGCGCAGCCCGGTGGCGGCGAAGCGCTGCACTATCCCTACCGCTATCTCGCACCGGTCAACACCGGCGTGCAAAGCGGCCTGGATCTCGACAATAACGGGACCATAGGCGGCGACGGCCGCGACCGCGGCAACGATGCCTGGGGCTACGGTCTGCACCCGGGGCAGTACGGCATGTTGCTGCTGTCGCGCTATCCGATCGATGCGGCGACTGCGCGCACCTTCCAACTGCTGAAGTGGGAGGCGATGCCGGATGCGCGGCGTCCGCGCCATCCCGATGGCCGCGCGTTCCATCCCGACAGCACCTGGTCGCAGTTGCGGCTGTCGTCGAAATCGCACTGGGACGTGCAGGTGCGCGCACCGGGCGGCGTGATTCACGTGCTGGCTGCGCATCCCACACCGCCCGCGTTCGACGGACCGGAGAAGCGCAACGTGGCGCGCAACCACGACGAGATCCGCTTGTGGACCGAGTACCTGTCGCCGGGCACGCACGAGTGGCTGTGCGACGACGCAGGCCTCTGCGGTGGGCTTGCACCCGACGCACGCTTCGTGATCCTCGGCGATCTCAACAACGATCCCGTCGATGGCGCCGGCGACCACACTGCGATTGTCGAACTGCTCGAACATCCACGTGTGCTGCGCATGGCCACGCCGAAAAGCGAAGGGGCGATCGAGGCCGCCGACGCCGACGGCGGCGCGAACGCGCAGCACCGCGGTTCCGCCGCGCACGATACCGGCAGCTTCGGCCCGCGTGTTGGCAACCTGCGCCTGGATTACGTGCTGCCGTCGGTAGGACATGCGTTTGTCGGCAACGGCGTGTTCTGGCCGCGCAGCGACGCCGCGCATGCCGACATCGTCGACGGTACCGACCATCGTCTGGTCTGGGTGGACGTGCGCGTCGACTGACGCCGCACTACGGACGCCGCATCGGCGCCGCGGCTCAGCGGTGTCGGCCCGATCGCCAGATCGACAACAGGATCCACACCCCGCCCAGCGCGGCGCCAACGAAGCCGACGACGCCCAGCGCCATCAGCCAGCGGTTTCCGGACCCGGCGCTGACCGCGTTCATCACGATCGACGAGCCGATGATCAGCGCGGCCACAACCACGCCCATCGTCATCCGGTTGGCCGCGCTGTTGACCTGGTCGCCGAAGGCCTTGAGCGAGGTCACCTCGATCTGCCCGCGCAACCGTCCGCGACGTGCGCTCTGCACCAGCCGGCGCAGGTCGCGCGGCAGGTCCGCCAGCAGGTCCAGCGCGCCCGACAGCGACTGCTGGCCCCGCAGCGCCAGCGCGCGCGGCGAATGGCGCTGCCACATCAGCCGCTGCAACCAGGGCTGGGCGGCGCCGGTCATGTCGAAATCCGGGTCGAGCTGCCGGCCCAGGCCTTCGAGCGTCAGCAGCGCCTTGATCAGCAATGCGAGATCCGGCGGCAGCATCAAACCGTGGCGGCGCAGCAGTCCGGTGACGTCGCCGAGCATCGCGCCCATGCGCAGATCCTTCAGCAGCACGCCGCGGTACTGGTCGACGAAGGCATCGATCTCCGACTGCAGCCGCGCCTCGTCGACCTCGGCGCCTTCGGTCCAGTCCAGCAGCACGTCGCACACCGTCTGCGGCTGCTGGAACACCAGGCCGTAGAGCAGTCGGGCGACCTGCTCGCGCAGCGTCGGCGACACGCGCCCGACCATGCCGAAGTCGATCAGCGCCACGCGCCCGTCTCGCATGAAGAACAGGTTGCCGGGATGCGGATCCGCGTGGAACAGGCCGTCCTCGAACACCATCTGCATGAGGATGTCGGCGCCGGTCATCGCCAGCGCGTGGCGATCGAGGCCGGCGGCGTTGATCGCGGCGAGGTCGCCAGCCGGAATGCCGTCGACCAGCGCCTGCACGTTGAGCCGTTCACTGGTCCATTCCCAGTACACGCGCGGAATCAGCACGCGCGTGTCCTCGGCGAAGTTGCCGGCTATGCGCTCGGCATTGCGGCATTCGCGGGCGAAATCCAGTTCCCGGCGCAGCGACGCGTCGAACTGGCGCACCACCTCGACCGGGCGGTAGCGACGCAGGTCGGGCGCCTGCGACTGCACGATCTCGGCCAACCGCGCGAGCAGGCGCAGATCGGCCTCGACGACTTCACGGATGCCGGGGCGGCGGATCTTCAGCACCACCGGCGTGCCGTCGTGCAGCCACGCGCGATGCGCCTGCGCCAGTGAGGCCGCGGCCATCGGCACGTCCTCGAAACGTGCGAACACGCGCTCGGGCGCATCGCCGAGGTCTTCTTCGAGCTGCGCGCGCAGCGCCTCGATCGGGACTGCGGGCACATGGCTCTGCAGGCGACCGAGCTCTTCGATCCACTCCGGTGGCAGCAGGTCGACGCGGGTGGCCAGCACCTGGCCGAGCTTGACGAACGTCGGCCCGAGATCCTGCAAGGCATGACGCACGCGTTCGGGTGGCGACAGCCGCAGCACGGAATCCTCGCCGCCGCGCCCGATGTGCAACAGGCGTCCCGCACTTTCCAGTGCGCCGGCCATGCCGATGCGCTGCACCAGATCGCCGAAGCCGTAGCGCACCAGCACCGCGCCGATTTCCTGCACCCGTCCGAGATCACGGACGGTGGCCAACGTCTCCCACATCAGCGCGCGCCCACGGTCTCGACCAGGCCCTGCAGCGCAGCCATCACGGTCTGGCGACGCACGGCATCGCGATCGCCGTCGAACTGGAACAGTTCCGCGCGCGCATAACCGCCGCGCCGCTTCCATCCGATCCACACCGTGCCGACTGGCTTGTCGTCGCTGCCACCACCGGGGCCGGCGATGCCGGTGACCGCGACCGCGACGCTGGCACCGGAATTGACCAGCGCACCGGAGACCATTTCGATCACGGTCTCGCGGCTGACCGCGCCGTGGGTTTCCAGCGTGTGTGGGTTCACGCCCAGCAGCGCCTGCTTGGCCTCGTAGCTGTAGGCCGCCATGCCGCAGTCGAACCAGTCCGAGCATCCGGCGATATCGGTCACAGCCTTGGCGATCCAGCCGCCGGTGCAGCTCTCGGCGGTGACGAGCCGATGGTGATGGGTCTGCAACAGCGCGCCAGTGGCTTCGGCGAGTGCGTGCAGCGCGGCATCGGTGTGGGTGTCGTGCATGGATCGGCCCGGTGAGGGAAGCGGCCGTTGTACCGCATCGCGGTGCGCGCGTCGCCCCGCGCCGGGGTGATGCTGCATTTCAAAGGCGCTGAAACGCGAACGGCCGACCCTCGTGGGCCGGCCGTCGCGTCGAGGCGATGGATCAGTAGCGCATGCGCAGCGTCATGCCATAGGTGCGCGGCGCACCGAGGAAGGCGTTGAACGACCCCGTCTGGATCGGCGCATCGATGCCGACCTGCTTGTAGGTCTCGTCGGTCAGGTTCTGGCCCCAGAACTCCAGCATCCAGCGCTGGTCCTGGCGCCCGAAACCGACGCGTGCATTGAGCACCGTGTAGGCGTCCTGCATCTTCTCCGGCTTGAGGTCCGAGCCGGTGTTGTATTCGGACATGTACTTGGCACCGATGTTGAAGCGGCCCTGCAGCGCCGCGCCGATGTCCCAGGAATAGGTGGCCGAGGCATTGCCCGACCATTTCGGCGCGAAGCTCATCTGGTTGCCGGGCAGCAGCGGCAGGTCCGGCACGATGTCGTTGCCGTACTCGGTTTCCGCGTAGGTCAGACCCCCCTGCAGCATCAGGCCCGGCATGCGGGTCTGCCACAACACCTCGGCGTCGATGCCCTGCGAGGTCACCTTCGGGATCGAACGCACGACGAACGCAGTGCCCAGGAAGCTGTTGAGCTGGAAGTCCTCATAGGTCTGGTGGAACAGCGCCCCGTTGAAGACCAAGTTGCCCCCGGCCCAGCTGGTCTTCAGGCCCAGCTCGTAGCTGTCGACGAACTCGCCGTCGAAGGCGGTGTCGTCCACGGGCGTGATGCCCACCTGCACGCGGTCGAGATTGAAGCCGCCAGCCTTGTAGCCGCGCGAGGCCGATACATAGGTCATGACGTCATCCGACCAGTCGTAGGCGACCTTCAGCGTGCCCGACCATTCCTTTTCGGTGCGCTCCTGGAACGTGCTGCGGCCGTTGTGCGCGATGTTCGCCCACGGCAGGCACATGAAGCCCGCGACCTGCGGCGCGATCGCCGGCACCAGACCGGCCAGCAGCTGCTGCTGCAGTGCGGGCGGCAGGCTGGCGAAGCCGTTGATGCGCTGCGCCAGTGCACCGCCCACGCGTGCGGCAGGGTTGGCCAGCGTCGCCGCGCAGCCCTGTGCGCCGTTGGGATTGGCGAAATCCGACTGCAGCGTCTTCTTCTCGCGGGTGTAGCGCAGGCCCAGGGTGATGTCGAGCGCGTCGGTCACGCGGAAGGTGTTGTTGGTGAACAGCGCAGCGCTCTTGGCGTTCTGCTCGTAGCGATCGAGCGCGCCCTGGCCGGTGAAGTTGGTGCCGAACGGACGGCCGCTGACCTGCGACAGGAACGTCGCCGGATTCGCGGTGTTGACCGTCAGCCCGAGCGGGGCCAGCTGCGCGGCGAGCGCAGGCAGCACCTGCGAGGCGACGGCCGTCGACAGGTAGGGCTCGTAGGCCGGGCCGAAGAAGTAGGAATCGTTGCGGCCCAGGTCCTCATCTGAATAGAAGAAGCCGACCATCCAGTCGAGGCGGTCGCTTGCGCCGGTCAGGCGGAATTCCTGACTGAAGTTCTCGAACTTCACCAGCGAGCCGTCGGGATTAGGCGGGCGATAGAGGATGTCCGCGCCGCTGTAGTCGAAGTCGATGCTGGTGATCGCTTCCCAGTCGCGGAAGGCGGTGATCGAAGTCAGCACCGCGTCGTTGGCCCACGGCGTAGTCCAGTTGACCTCGGCGGAGACGCCCTTGTCCTTGAGGTCCTGTTCGGTCGTGCGGTTGGCGTAGGCGAGCCGGCGGTCGAGATCGACGACCGGGATGATGCCCTCGCCACCCGGCGTCAAGGCATCGATGATCGGCGCAGTCGGGCCGCGGAACGTGGTCATCGACACGCAGCAGTTCTCTTCGCGGCTGGTGTAGTCGGCGATGAAATTGATGTTGAGGTTCGACGTGGGCTCGATCAGCAACTGGCCGCGCAGCGAGTGGTAGTTCTGGTCGCCGTCCTCGGTCTCCTGGCGCGGACCGCCGCCGGTGTCCACATTGTCGACGCCGTCGCGCTTGCGCTTGGTGGCGAAGATGCGGAACGCGGCGTTGTCGCTGAGCGCGTCGTTGTACGAAGCCGACACACCGAGCATGCCGTAGTTGCCCACCGTGACCTCACCCTCGAGCGCCTGCGTGTAGCTCGGCCGCCGGGTGATGACATTGATGACGCCGGCCGAGGTGTTCTTGCCGAACACCGTGCCCTGCGGGCCCTTGAGCACCTCGATGCGCTCCATCTCGCCCAGATCGCCGAAGCCGACGCTGTTGCGCGCGCGGTAAACGCCGTCGATGACGATGCCGACCGAGGATTCCAGACCCGGGTTGTCGCCCACCGTGCCGATGCCGCGGATGCGCGCGGTGGTCTGCGCGGCGGACTGGGTGCTGGTGACGGTGAGGCCGGGCACCAGGACCTGCATGTCCTTGATGTCGCGCACGCCGGTGTCCTGCAGCAACTGCTCGGGCAGCACATTAATGACGATCGGCACGTCCTGCAGCGCTTCCTCGCGCTTCTGCGCGGTGACGGTGATCGCCGACAGCGTGGTGGGTGTTTCGCTTTCCGTAGTGGTCGACTGCGCCAGCACGGGCGTGGCGGCCGTTGCGGCCAATGCGACGACGACGGCATGACTGAGCAGGCTGCGCTGCAACTGACGTGAATCCATGTTGTCCCCCGAGTGACGTGGTGTGGTTCTTTTCAAAAACCGACGCCCGACGGCATTGCGCCATCGGGATTTCCCGCCGCTCCGGTCATCGTGGGGGACAGACCGGAACGACCAGCAGTTGCCTGCCTTGAACGGAAACCTAACACACCTTCCACACGCGTGCGCATGGAACTCGCATGCCGGTCACAGCGGGGTTGGCGACCTCCCGCGGACCGCGGAAAACTGCGGTTTCGGGCAGACTATGCGGCCGGCCAAACGAGCGATTTGATGTCCGCGCCCCAGCACACGCCATTGATGCAGCAGTTCTTCGCCGCCAAGGCCGATCACCCCGATGTGCTGCTGTTCTTTCGCATGGGCGATTTCTACGAGCTGTTCTACGACGACGCCCGCAAGGCGGCGCGGCTGCTCGACATCACCCTGACCCAGCGCGGCAACTCGGCCGGCGCGCCGATTCCGATGGCCGGCGTGCCGCATCATGCGGCCGAAGGCTATCTGGCGCGACTGGTCGCGCTGGGCGAGTCGGTCGCGATCTGCGAGCAGATCGGTGATCCCGCGGCGAGCAAGGGCCTGGTCGAACGCAAGGTGGTGCGCATCGTCACGCCGGGCACGGTGACCGACGAGGCGCTGCTGCAGGAACGGCGCGACACCCTGCTGATGGCGGTCGCGCGCAACCGGGCCGGGCATTACGGCATCGCCTGGGCGGACCTCGCCGGCGGCCGGTTCCTGGTCTGCGAATGCGCCACCGAAGACATGCTCGAAGCCGAGATCGCGCGGCTCGACCCGGCCGAACTGCTGGTGCCCGACGAGGACGGCTGGCCGGGCTTTCTATCCGGACGCACAGGCGCGCGCCGACGGCCTCCTTGGCTGTTCGATGCCGACTCCGGCCGGCGCCAGCTGCTGCAGTTCTTCGGCCTGCACGACCTCACCGGTTTCGGCATCGACGACAAACCGCTGGCGATCGCATCCGCGGGAGCGCTGCTCGGCTACGTCGAGGAAACGCAGAAGCAGCGGCTGCCGCATCTGACGTCCATTGCGGTGGAAAGCGGCGACGGCGCGATCGCGATGAACGCCGCGACGCGCCGACACCTCGAACTCGACACCCGCGTCGACGGCGACACCCGCAACACCCTGCTCGGCGTGCTCGATTCCACGGTCACGCCGATGGGCGGACGTCTGCTGCGGCGCTGGCTGCACCGGCCGCTGCGCGACCGTGTCGTGTTGGGCGAGCGCCTGCATGCGGTGCAGACGCTGATCGATTCCGGTGACGACGAGACCCTGCGCGAGCGCTTCCGCGCGCTCGGCGACATGGAGCGCGTGCTCACGCGGATCGCGCTGCGTTCGGCGCGCCCGCGCGACCTGTCCACGCTGCGCGACGGTCTGGCGATGCTGCCCGATCTGCGCAGCGTTCTCGGCACACTTGATTCGCCACGGCTGCGCGCATTGCACGACAGCCTCGGCGAGCACGCAGGCGAAGCGCATCTGCTGGCCACCGCGCTGGTCGAGCAACCGCCAGTGCTTGCGCGCGACGGTGGCGTGTTCGCGGATGGCCACGACGCCGAACTCGCCGAGCTGCGACGCCTGAGCACGCACGCCGACCAGTTCCTCGTGGATCTGGAAGCGCGCGAGCGCGCGGCCAGCGGCATTCCGACGCTGAAGGTCGGCTACAACCGCGTCCACGGCTATTACATCGAAGTCTCCAAGGCGCATTCGGCGAAGGCGCCCGCGCACTACACGCGCCGGCAGACGCTGACCAACGCCGAGCGCTACATCACCGAAGAACTCAAGACCTTCGAGGACAAGGTGCTATCGGCGCGCGAACGGTCACTGGCCCGCGAACGGCTGCTGTACGAACAGTTGCTCGACGCGCTCAACGACCGCATCGAAGCGCTCAAGCACTGCGCCGGCGCGCTTAGCGAGCTCGACGTGCTGGCCTGCTTCGCCGAGCGCGGACAGGCGCTGGACTGGTCGCGTCCGCAGCTCGACGACGCGCCGGGCATCTGCATCGAGCGTGGCCGTCATCCGGTGGTCGAAGCGGTGCGCCGCGAGCCGTTCGAGCCCAACGATCTGGTGCTCGGCGACGGCGATGCATTCGATTCGCGCCGCATGCTGGTCATCACCGGCCCGAACATGGGCGGCAAAAGCACCTATATGCGCCAGAACGCGCTGATCGTGCTGCTCGCGCACATCGGCAGCTTCGTGCCGGCATCGCGCGCGGTGATCGGACCGATCGACCGCATCCTGACCCGGATCGGCGCCGGCGACGATCTCGCCAAAGGCCAGTCGACCTTCATGGTCGAGATGGCCGAAACCAGCTACATCCTGCATCACGCCACCGACCAGTCGCTGGTGCTGATGGACGAGATCGGCCGCGGCACCTCGACCTACGACGGCCTTGCGCTGGCCGATGCCTGCGCGCGGCATCTGGCCGCCGCGAACCGCAGCTACACGCTGTTCGCGACGCACTACTTCGAGCTCACCGCGCTCGCGCAGCCCGGCAGCGGCATCGCCAACGTGCATCTCGACGCCGTCGAGCATCGCGACAAGCAGGGCGGCGAAACGCTGGTGTTCATGCACGCGGTCAAGGCCGGCCCGGCCGACCGCAGCTTCGGCCTGCAGGTCGCCGCGCTGGCGGGTTTGCCCAAGGCTGTCGTTCGCGATGCCCGCGCGCGCCTGGCCGAACTCGAACAGCGTCGTCATGACACGCCTGCGCCCGCACCGATGTCGGCGGGCACACTCGACAGCCCGCAGCAGATCGGGCTGTTCGCACCGCCGTCCGCGGCCATGGAAGCGCTGGCCGGGCTGGATCCTGACGAACTCACGCCGAAGCAGGCGCTGGAAGCGCTGTACCGGCTGCGGGCATTGCTCTGAGGCGCGCGGCTCGGCCGACTCACGCTTCCACGCGTCCGACCTGCGCTTCCGCGCGCCTCAAGGACCGTCGCCCCAGCGCATGCTGGGGCGCTTGTTGACCTCGGCGCACCGGGCGAAATTCAGCCTGAATGGCCCGCAGCCCAGCTGCTGATCACCGCGCCTGCATGCGGCACGACGACGCGCGTTGGCGCTTCCCTGCACGCACGCACACGGGTGGATCGAATGGGCAGAGCGCGCAACGCCCGATAGCCCACACCTATCGAATAGACGCGAACAATCGATTTCCCTCCCGGCAATGACAGGGCCTACCCTGAACGTCCAATACGGGAGGTCGCCAGCCATGCGCCAGCACATCGATCGCTACCGAGCCCGATCTCGCCGTCCCGCACCTGTCGCTCAATCCGCGGGCTGACCCGCGCTTCGCCTCGATCCGCCACCGGCAGATCGACCGTCACCTGCGTTCCGTATACCTGTTCCGATGGACGCTCTCTGGCGCGCCATCGCCGCTCGATCACCCGGGAGAATTCCAGCCATGTCGACCGAAGCCAAATGTCCGTTCCACCAGACCGCCGGCGGCGGCACCAGCAATCGTGACTGGTGGCCGCAGCAGCTGCGTCTGGACCTGCTCAACCAGCACTCGTCGAAGTCCGACCCGATGGGCGCGGATTTCGATTACGCCGCGGAGTTCGCCAAGCTCGACTACGCCGCTCTCAAGCGCGATCTCGCCGCGTTGATGACCGATTCGCAGGACTGGTGGCCGGCCGATTTCGGCCACTACGGCGGCCTGTTCGTGCGCATGGCCTGGCACAGCGCCGGCACCTATCGCATCGGTGACGGGCGCGGCGGCGGCGGTCGCGGCCAGCAGCGCTTCGCCCCGCTCAACAGCTGGCCCGACAACGTCAGCCTCGACAAGGCACGACGCCTGCTGTGGCCGATCAAGCAGAAATACGGCCGCGCCATTTCCTGGGCGGACCTGATGATCCTTACCGGCAACGTCGCGCTGGAAACCATGGGCTTCAAGACCTTCGGCTTCGCCGGCGGCCGTGACGACACCTGGGAGCCGGACCTCGACGTGTACTGGGGCCGCGAGACCACGTGGCTCGGCGGCGACGTACGTTACGCGCACGGCTCGCACGGCGTGCCGAAGGGTGGCGACGACGGCGTGCTGGTCTCCGATGACAACGCCGACGGCGACGTGCATTCGCGCAAGCTGGAGAACCCGCTGGCCGCGGTGCAGATGGGCCTGATCTACGTGAACCCCGAAGGCCCGGACGGCAATCCCGATCCGCTGCTCGCAGCAGCGGACATCCGTGACACCTTCGGCCGCATGGCGATGGACGATGAGGAAACCGTCGCGTTGATCGCCGGTGGCCACAGCTTCGGCAAGACCCATGGCGCGGCGCCGTCCGAACACGTCGGCGAGGAGCCCGAGGCGCACACACTCGAAGCGCAGGGCTTCGGCTGGCACAACAGTTTCGGCAGCGGCAAGGGCGCCGACACGATCACCAGCGGCCTCGAAGTCACGTGGACGAAGACGCCGGCGCAATGGAGCAATGACTTTTTCGAACACCTGTTCGGTTTCGAATGGGAACTGTCGAAGAGCCCGGCCGGCGCGCAGCAGTGGGTGGCAAAGAATGCGGAGGCGACGATTCCGCACGCCTATGACGCGTCGAAGAAGCTGCTACCGACGATGCTCACGACCGACCTCGCGCTGCGCTTCGATCCAGCCTACGAGAAGATCTCGCGGCGCTTCCTCGAAAACCCGGACCAGTTCGCCGACGCGTTCGCGCGGGCGTGGTTCAAGCTCACCCACCGCGACATGGGACCGCGCGCGCGTTATCTCGGCCCGGAAGTGCCGGAAGAAGTGCTGATCTGGCAGGACCCGGTGCCGGCGGTCGAACACGCGTTGGTCGACGATGCGGATATCGCATCGCTGAAGCAGGCGATCCTCGCCAGCGGCCTGTCGGTCTCCGAACTGGTCTCCACGGCGTGGGCCTCGGCCTCGACGTTCCGCGGTGGCGACAAGCGTGGCGGCGCGAATGGCGCACGCATCCGGCTCGCCCCGCAGAAGAACTGGGCAGTCAACAATCCGCCGCAGCTGGCGAATGTGCTGGCCACGCTGGAAAACGTGCAGGCCGATTTCAACGGCAAGGCCGCAGGCGGCAAAAAGGTCTCGCTAGCCGACCTGATCGTGCTCGGCGGCGCGGCCGCGGTCGAAAAAGCCGCGCAGGACGCAGGTGTCTCGGTGACCGTGCCGTTCTCGCCTGGCCGCGGCGATGCCTCGCAGGATCAGACGGATGTCGAATCCTTCGATGCGCTGGAACCCTGGGCCGACGGTTTCCGCAACTACGCCAAGGGTCACTCTGCGGTGCCGCTGGAGCATCTGCTGATCGACCGCGCGCAGCTACTCACCCTGACCGCGCCGGAGACGACTGTGCTGGTCGGCGGCCTGCGCGTGCTCGGCGCCAACCATGACGGTGGCCAGCACGGCGTGCTGACCGATCGCCCGGGTGTGCTGTCGAACGACTTCTTCCGCCACCTGCTCGATATGGGCACCGAGTGGGCGCCGTCGGGGCGCACCACATTCGAAGGGCGCGACCGCGCGACCGGCGCCGTGAAGTGGAGCGGTACCCGCGTCGACCTCGTCTTCGGCTCGAACTCGGTGCTGCGTGCACTGGCCGAGGTCTATGCCAGTGACGATGCGCAGGAGAAGTTCGTGCGCGACTTCGTCGCGGCCTGGGCGAAGGTCATGGACCTGGATCGCTACGACCTGCGTTGATCCCTGCCTGATTCGCCCTCGGGCGATGCTGTGATCGGACGCCGATGCCAACGCATCGGCGTTCGCGTTTGTGGCAGTGGCGCGGCAAGCGGAACGCATCCTGCAGGCCGTTCTTCAGGCACTCGCAATTCTCATCGCGCGTGATGCAATCCCGAGGCCGTCCTACACTCGACGTCCCGATCCGTTACGGAACCGACGACGCGATGACTCTCGATCTACGCAGGCGCCGCCTGCTGCAGGCCGGCACGCTGGCCGCACTGTCGACCGCCCTGCCCGGCTTCGCGCGTACGCAGGTATTCGATGCGGCGACGACCGCCGAACAAGCGACCGCCGGTCTCGACCTCCGTGGCCGCACCATCGTCGTCACCGGCTGCAACTCCGGCATCGGCCAGGAAACCATGCACGTGCTGGCACTCCGCGGCGCGCACGTGATCGGTACCGCGCGCTCGCGCGCGACCGGCGAAACCGCTTGCGCTGCGGTTGAAGGCCGCGCGACGCCGGTGGTGCTGGATCTCGCCGATTTCGATTCGGTGCTGGCCGCAAGCGACACCATCCGCGCGTTCGACGTGCCGGTCGATGCATTGGTCTGCAATGCCGGCGTCGTGCTCGACGCGCTGGAGCAAGTGCGCGGCATCGAGAAGACCTTCGTCGTGAACCATCTCGGTCATTACCTGCTGGTGCGGCGCCTGCTCGACCGCGTGACCGCCGCGCCGGAGGGCCGTGTGGTGGTGCTGGGCAGCGGCGACGAACGCAACGCGCCGCCGGGCGGCATCCAGTTCGACGATCTTTCCGGCGCCAACTGGGATGCGCGCTACGCACATTCGAAACTCGCGAACGGCCTGTTCTCGCTGGAACTGTCGCGTCGCCTGGCGAGTACGCGCGCGACGTCCAACTGCGTCTCGCCCGGCCACACGCGCAGCAACATCCTGCGCAACGTCGGCAGCCGTTACCGCGATGATGCGCGCAGCGTGCAACAGGGTGCGGCCACGCCGTGCTGGCTGGCGGCCTCGCCCGCAGCGTCCGGCATCAATGGCGCCTTTTACCGCGATTTCGCACCGGCGCCGCAGAGCGACGCGCAGCGCGATGCCGCCATGGCGGCGCGGCTGTGGGCCGTGTCCGAGAGCCTCGTTGGCGACTGGCTGCCGGGCTGACGATGTCGCTCAGCCTGACTTCGGTCTGCCGCCAATCCTGATGCCGGGCGCGGTCTCCCGGCACTCCCTGGGCAGCGATTCAGTGCGCGGCGCAGGCGAGCCCGGCAACTGCGCCTCGCGCAATTGGCGCGCTGCGTCCGCACACCACGCCGGGTAGCGAGATCCGGCATCCGCCCGGAACTCGTCCTGACTCGCACATCCAGAAAACCCGATCACGCCTGCCAATACGACCGCCTGCCGAATCCGCATCGTGCACCTACCAGTCCTTGGGTGGTGGTGCCAGCATGCCGCAACGGGCTGGTGCCATCTCGAACAGGCGCGTTTCAGAGCGCGTCGATATCGCCGAGTGCACGGATCAGCTTCCGCGCGCGCTTGTCGGGTTTGTGTTCCGGCGCCTGATAGCCAGCCCGCGCGGCGCGCGCCTCGGCCAGCCGCGCCAGCCGTGCTTCACGCGAGGCGTCGGTCTCGCTGTACAGCGTCTGCGCAACGCTCGCCGGGCCACGCGTGTCCGACAGTCCGGCGACCGCGATGTCGAACACTTCCTCGCCGCGCGCCACGCGCAGCGAGTCACCGATGCGGACCGCGCGCGCGGGCTTCGCACGCTGTCCACCGACATCGACCTTGCCGGTTTCGATCGCCTGCTTGGCCAACGCGCGGGTCTTGAAGAACCGCGCGGCCCAGAGCCAGAGGTCGAGGCGGACGCTGTCGGCGGCGTTGGGAATCCGGGCTTCGCTCATGCGTCCGATATCGGTGCGCCGGCGGGCAAATCAAGCAGTGCGCGGAAGCCGCGTGGCGTATTCCCGAGCGAGGGAAGGCCCTCGCAGCTGGCCATGACGCCGCCGACGATCGACACACCCTAGTCCATGGCCCGCATCCGGCTACCGAGTTGCGCGCCGCTGTTCAGCGCCAGGGGAATTGCGGTTGCGCACGCGTTGCAGGACAGAGCGCACGCGCCGCAGCGCCGCAGACCCCGTTCGATCTGCCTGGCCGGAGCGCCGCGGCCGCACCGGCAAGGCCCGGATCGCGGCCGAGCGGACACCCTGCGTTTCGGCGACGAGGTCGCCGACCACATCCACGGGCCTTCGGGCGCAAGACCCACGCTGACGTTCGCCCGGAGCAGCACGAGTCAACGCGCTCACCGCCAGGGCTGGGCACGCAGCACGCCATAGTCCTCATTCCCCAAACGCAAACGGCCGCCTTGCGGCGGCCGTCTTGCGACTCGGAGCGGTCCGATTACTCGGCAGCGGCAGCCGGTGCTGCAGCGGCTGCGGCCTTGTCGGCGCGCGCCTTCTCGTTCTTCGCCTTCGCCGAAGCGGACAGGTCTTCCTTGATGCGCGCCTTCTTGCCTTCCAGGCCACGCAGGTAGTACAGCTTGCCCGCGCGAACGGCGCCACGGCGCTTCACTTCCAGCGAGTCGATGATCGAGCTGTGGGTCTGGAAGACGCGCTCAACGCCGAAGCCGTGCGAGATCTTGCGGACGGTGAACGCGGAGTTCAGGCCGGCGTTCTTCTTGCCGATGACCACACCTTCGTACGCCTGCAGACGCTCGCGGTTGCCTTCCTTGACCTTCACGTTGACGACAACGGTGTCGCCCGGGCCGAACTCGGGGAGTTCGCGGGTGGTCTGGGCGCTTTCGAAGTTCTGCAGCAGGGTGTGCAGGGAGGGCTTGTTGGTCATGGTCTTGGCCTGTTGGTGTCGTTATTGGCGTGGTGCACGTGGACGCACGCTCTGGCTTTTCGGCGAGCTCTTGGGCTCTGGTGAAACGGGTTAGCCGCGCATTATAGACGGGGTTGCGGGGCGAATGCCAGCACCGGGGCGGACGGGATCAGCCGTCAGAGCCACCGGACACATCCCCGCCCTGCGCCGCACGCCAGGCCGCCAGCAGGCGCCGATCGGCCTTCCCCAGCGCGGCCTCGTCGATCAGATCGGGACGTCGTTCCAGCGTGCGCACCAGCGACTGCTGGCGTCGCCACTTGGCGATCTCGGCATGATTGCCCGACAGCAGCACGTCCGGCACTTGTCCCAGTGCGTGCGTGACCGGGCGGGTGTAGTGCGGGCAGTCGAGCAGGCCATCGCCTTCGAAGCTGTCCTGCACCGCGGATTCCGCATCGCCCAGTGCCCCGTCCTGCAACCGCGCGACGGCGTCCACCACGACCGCCGCGGCCAGTTCGCCACCCGACAGCACGTAATCACCGATCGACAGTTCCTCGTCGATCTCGGCCTGCAGCAGGCGTTCGTCGACGCCCTCGTAGCGCCCGCACAGCAGCAGCAGGCGTGGCAGGGCCGCGAGCTCGCGCACCTTGGCCTGGGTCAGCGGGCGCCCCTGCGGACTCATGTAGATCACGCGGACAGGCGCCGGGTCCGCTGCGCGGGCAGCGGCCAGCGCGGCGCGCAGGGGCTCGATCAGCATCACCATGCCCGGACCGCCGCCGAAGGGACGATCGTCGACACGGCGGTAGTTGCCTTCCGCGTAATCACGCGGATTCCAGCCCTGCATCGTCAACAGCCCACGCTCGCGCGCGCGGCCAACGACGCCGACGGCTGCGGCCTGGTCGATGAAGTCCGGAAACAGACTGACGACGTCGATGCGGATGGCGCGTGCATCGGCAGACGCGCGGACCGCCCCTGCGGACGCGGCGTCGTCTGGATTCGGAATGATTTCGGACGTCATGGCATGTCACCTGCGGTCGCATCGCGCAGCGCGTGAGGTGCCTGCAGACGCAGCAGTGTATCGACGGCCACCGTGGCCGTTTCGAAGGCGTGGCGCACCGCCCTAAAAATCGGGATCCCAGTCCACCGTCACCAGCGCGGTGTCGAAATCGATCGACACGATGTAGTCCGGCAGCACGAAGGGAATCATGCGCTCGCGGTCGCCCTGCGCGACGAGCACGTCGTTGGCGCCGGTTGAGAACAGATGCGAGACGACGCCGAAGTCGACGCCTTCGACGTTGCGCACGCGCAGGCCTTCAAGATCGACCCAGTAGTACTCGCCAGGTTTGGGCGGCGGCAGCGCCTCGCGCGGCACGAAGACTTCGAGCCCACGCGTCGCTTCGGCGCCATCGCGATCCTCGACACCCGGCAGCGTCGCGACGACGCCCTTGGGCGTTTCGCGACCCTTCGCGCCTTCGCACTCGCGCTCGATGCCGCGCGCGTCGCGCAGCACCCAGGGCTGGTAGCGGAAGATCGCGCTACGCGGCTCGGTGAAGGATTCGAGTTTCACTTCGCCACGCACGCCGAACGCGCCATGGACCTTGCCCACCTGGATCATCCGGCGGGTAGGTTGGCGCGTCGGGTCGTTCATGTCGAAAGCGGCCGCGCCCGGAACGCGCGGCCCGTCAATCAGGCAGCGGCAGTCGCGGTCGCAGCAGCGACCTTGCCGGCATCCTTGTACAGGGCGCGGACCTTGTCGGTCATCTGCGCACCCTTGGACACCCAATGGTCGACGCGCGCGGTGTCGAGGACGATGCGCTGCTCGCCACCGGTGGCGACGGGGTTGTAGTAACCCACGCGCTCGATGTTGCGGCCGTCGCGCGCACTGCGCGAGTCGGTCACGATGATGTGGTAGAACGGACGCTTCTTGGCGCCGCCGCGCGTCAGACGGATCTTGACCATTGCTTTGCTTCCTGTGTTGCCCAGTCGCCAGGGTGGCGAGGTAAGCCGGCGATTATAGCGGAAACCCCCGCCTGCTCGGCAAGCCGGGGCCGCTCAGGGCCACAGCGGGTCCCACGGCACGGCCGCCAGAATGGCTTCAAGCGCCCCCGGCACGCGCGGTTCACCTGTGAATGACCGCCCGTCGATCGAGCCCAGTGGCCACAGGCCGCTGCTGTTGCAGGCGAACGCCGCGCCGACACCTGCGCAGTCCACGAGTCGAATCCGCTCGATCCGCTGGGACATGCCTGCGGCCTCCAGCCCGGTCCGCAGCAGACCTTCGGTCACGCCCCGCAGCGCATCGCCATCGGGCCAGATGACGCCACCTTCGGCATCGACGAAGCCGATGTTCCACAGGGCACCTTCGAGCACGTAGCCTGCGTCATCGACCAGTAGCGCATCGTCGAAACCCGCTGCGCGCGCGGTGCGGCGGGCACGCAGCAGTGGCAGCGTGGCGAGGTGTTTTAGATGCGCCAGTGGGCGCTGGTGCCGGCAGCTCTGCAGACGCTGCGGCGCCGTGGGCGCGGTGCGCGGCGGGGACAGTGCGACCAGCAGCACCACCTCGGCGGAATCGCCCCGCTCCACCGCGGCAATATCCAGTGCGCCGACCGAAACCCGCAGCGTGGCGTCGTCGATCTGCGCGGCCCGTAGCGCCGATGCAAGCTCGTTTCGGATGCGTGCGGCCGGCAGCGCGCCGCCGAAGAGTTCGGTGTTGGCCGATTGCAGTCGCGCCAGATGGTGCCCGAATCCCTGCACCGCGCCGCCGCGCACCTGCATCGTCGACAGATGGCCGTAGTTGGTCTGCAGCGCAGACAGCGTGGCCGTATCGGCGGGCCGGCCGTCGATCCAGAGACTGGTGGCCGACGCGATGCGATTCACAGCAGCGCGTCAGCCGTGCGCCACCAACCTGCGACCAGCTCAGCCGCAGGACGCGCCTGCGCAGACGCAGCGGATTGGCCGGCCCAGGCCTGCATTGCATCGCTCCGGCCTTCGCGCACTGCGGCCGCGCGCATCGGCGCAGTCAACGCGCGTTGCACGGGATAGGGCTGCGGCCACGGTGCATCTTCGGACGCGGCTGCGCGCACGTAATCCGTTGCCAGCGCGCGGCCGAGCCGGCCACTGAACGCGCGGGTTGGCCAGGTCTGTTCGGGTTCCGCCGAAGCCAGCGCCTCGGCCCAGGCCGGTGCAATGCCGGCCTCCGGCGTGCGCAGGAAGGCGGTGCCGATCTGCACCGCGCTCGCGCCGAGCGTCAGCGCCGCGGCGATGCCGCGCCCGTCGGCGATCCCGCCCGCGGCGATCACCGGCACGCGCAGTGCATCGGCCAGTCGCGGTACCAGCGAAAACAGGCCGACCAGCTGTGTGTCGGCCTTCGCCGCATCGAAGGCACCGCGATGTCCGCCGGCTTCAAAACCCTGCGCCACCACTGCGTCGGCGCCGGCGGCTTCGGCGGCGAGCGCTTCGTTGAGCGTCGTCGCGCAGGCGAACCAGGCGATGCCTGCGGCCTTGAGCTGGGCGACGAACGGCGCCGGAAACACGCCCATGATCGACGAGGCCACCGCTGGCTTCGCGGCGAGGAGCGCATCGCACTGCGCATCGAAATCGGCTGGCGTCGCATCACCTGCCTCCGCAGGCACGGCCGGCCCCCAGTGCGCGAGAAACGCACGTGTCGCAGCTTCGGCCGCGGCATCGCGTACCGGCGCGGGATCGGGAATCCAGAGATTGACCTGGGCGGGTCCGCCACCCGCCGCGCGCAGATCGTGCATCCACGTGCCGAGGTCGTCGGGCTGCGACAGCACCGCGCCCATGGCGCCCATGCCACCGGCTTCGATCACCGCGCGTGACAGCGGGACCGGGCAGGCGCCGGCCATCGGCGACAGCAGCACCGGCAGACGCAGCCCGAAGCGCGAACAGAAGGCGTCGCTGCGCTGGCGGGCTGCGGAGGTCACGCAATCAACGGAACGGCATCCGGCCGCCGCCCATGCCGCCCATCATCCCCTGCAGGCCGCGCATCATGCCCTTCATGCCGCCGCGGGCCATCTTGCCCATCATCTTTTCCATCTGCATGTACTGCTTCATCAGCTTGTTGACCTCGGCCGGCGTGGTGCCTGCGCCTGCGGCGATGCGCGAGCGGCGCGAGCCGTTGAGCAGGTTCGGGTTGCGCCGCTCCTTCTTGGTCATCGAGTTGATGATCGCGATCATCCGTGGCACTTCCTTGCCCTGGCTGACCTGCTGCTTGAGGTGCTCGGGCACATTGCCCAGGCCCGGCAGCTTGTCCATGAGGCTGCCAATGCCGCCCATGTTCTGCATCTGCTCGAGCTGGTCGCGCATGTCGTTGAGGTCGAACTTCTTGCCCTTGGCGACCTTCTCGGCGAGCTTCTGCGCCTTGTCCTTGTCGACCTGCCCCTCGACCTGCTCGACCAGCGACAGCACGTCACCCATGTCGAGGATGCGGCCAGCGACACGCTCGGGATGGAAGACATCGAGACCGTCGACCTTCTCGCCGGTACCGACGAACTTGATCGGCTTGCCGGTGATGTAGCGCACGGAGAGCGCTGCGCCACCGCGGGCGTCGCCATCAGTCTTGGTCAGCACCACGCCGGTCAGCGGCAGCGCTTCGCCGAAAGCCTTGGCGGTATTGGCGGCATCCTGGCCGGTCATCGAGTCGACGACGAACAGGGTTTCGACCGGATTGACCGCGGCATGCAGCGCCTTGATCTCGTCCATCATCGCTTCGTCGATCGCGAGGCGGCCGGCGGTGTCGACCAGCAGCACATCGATGAAGGACTTCTTTGCCGCGGCGATCGCCGCGCGCACGATGTCGACCGGCTGCTGCGAGGAATCCGACGGGAAGAATTGCACATCGACCTGTTCGGCCAGCGTCCTGAGCTGCTCGATCGCCGCCGGACGATAGACGTCGGCCGAGACCACCATGACCTTCTTCTTGCGCTTTTCCTTGAGCAGCTTGGCGAGCTTGCCGACCGTGGTGGTCTTGCCCGCGCCCTGCAGGCCGGCCATCAGGATGACCGCCGGCGCCGGCACGTTGAGGTTGAGCTCGGTCGCCTGCGCGCCCATCACCGCGGTCAGCTCGTCGCGTACGACCTTGATCAGCGCTTGGCCCGGCGTCAGCGACTTGAGCACTTCCTGGCCGACCGCACGCACCTTGATGCGCTCGATCAAGGCCTGTACCACCGGCAGCGCGACGTCGGCTTCCAGCAGCGCAATGCGCACTTCGCGGGTGGCCTCGCGGATGTTCTCCTCGGTCAGACGACCGCGGCCGCGCAGGCGCTCCATGGTGCCGGACAAGCGCTGGGTCAGGGACTCGAACATACGGAACTCGATGCGGCGGAATACGGCCGCCGATTATAGCCCGCGGCCCCGAGTGGCCTGTGCTCTCGACTCCCCCGGCAACGCGCGACGCTGCCAGGAACGCGCCGGGCGTGCGACACTCGCGCGATGACAATCGTTCTCATCGCAGCCCTGCTCTATCTGCTGGCGGCCGCAGCGCTCGTGCGCGGCGTCGGGCGCGAGCCGGCGCCCGCCAAGCTGTGGTGGGCCGCACCGGCGCTCGGTGCCATTGCGCTGCACGTCACGGCGCATCTACTGGTGTGGCGCGATGTGGGCGCGGAGCTGCATTTCTTCGCTGCGCTGTCTCTCGTCGGCCTCGGCATGGCGGCGCTGACGGTGCTCTACGACGCGCGCGGGCGCATGGCGGCACTGGGCGTGATCGTGTTTCCGATCACCGCGCTCACCCTGCTCGGCTACGGCCAGGCCGCGCACCCGTCATCCGACACGCTCGACTGGCGCCTGCAGATGCACGCCTGGTTCGCGCTGCTCGCCTACGCCGCGCTCGCAGTCGCCGCGTTGCTCGCGCTGCTGCTTTGGGCGCAGGAGCGCGCGCTGCGCCGGCGCGAATTCCACCGCTGGCTGCGCGCGCTGCCACCGCTGACCGAACTCGAATCGCTGCTGTTCCGCACGATCTGGGTCGGCTTCGCCCTGCTCACCGCGACGCTGATCACCGGCGTTGTATTCGTCGACGATTTCTTCGCCCAGCACCTGATGCACAAGACCGTGCTCAGCGTGCTGTCGTGGCTGGCCTTCGGTGCCCTGCTGTTCGGCCGCTGGCGCCACGGCTGGCGCGGCGCCCGCGCGGTGGGCTGGACGCTCGCGGCGATGGCGCTGCTGGTGCTGGCATTCTTCGGCAGCAAGTTCGTGCTGGAACTGGTGTTGCGGCGCACTGTCTGAAGGCCGCGTTGTTTCAGGGTCAGGAGGATCCGGATGCACACAGGGACATTTGCGGCTGCGCTCGCATCGCTGTTCGGGCTGGCAGCCTCGCTGCCGGCGCACGTCGCCGAGGACGCGGCCAGGGCTTCACCGATTCACGGCCATATCGAATTCCTGTGGGAAGCGCCTGCGCGCGGCTCCGAGGCGCGGCCGGTCGCACTGGGGCTGCTGACGCGCCCTGACGCCCCGCATCTCGCCTGCTGGAAATCCGCCGCGTTTCCGCAGCGCGCGGTCGAGGTTCGACTGGAGATCGACGATGCGCATGGCCGTCATCCGTTGTGGGTCGGCACCGAGACCGGTGCGCCGTTGCATGTCGTGCGTTGCCGCGACATCGATCTCGCCGCGCTCGGGGTGGCACCGGGCATGCGGCGCGTGGTCCTGCGTTTCGATGGGCGGATCGCCGCGCAGGAGACGATCGAAGTCGCCGCCAGTCTCGCCACCGCGGCCTTCCATCGCGGCGACCGCAGCTTTGTCAACGGCCGCACGCCCTATCTGGCCGACATCGCGCCGGCGCACTACAGCGGACGCTTCGTCTGGGTGCTGACGTTCGGGCCCGACGGCCGGGTGATCGCAGTGGAGACCGAAGTCGCCGAAGGCCTGGCCGCGACCCGCCTGCGCGCTGCCGGCGAGGAAGCCGCGTGGCTGTACCGGATCGGCGCGGACCCGGGAAAACCCGAGCGCAAGCTGCGGCAGCCATACGATCTGCTGCCCGGTCACTGAGCAGGAATTCATGATCTGAATGGATGAAAAACCGCCCATCCAGACTCGAGCCGACACCCTGATACTTGCCTTGACAACAATTGCAGATGCGAGGAATATGCGTCGCCATGGACACCACCCGCCCCTGCGCGTCCGCCAGCGGTTCTTCGCTGGGCCTGCTGTTCCGGCAGGTCCGCGATGCCATGTGGGCGCGGATGGCCGATGAACTGTCGAACGCCGGCCACGACCTGAGCTTCAGCCAGTACATCACGCTGAAGAAGCTCGCCCTCGGTACCACCGGTGCGACCGAGCTGGCGCGCGCGGCCGAGCTCAATCCCGGCGCGATGACGCGGCTGATCGACAAGCTGATCGAGCGCGGCCTGGTCGAGCGGCATGCCGATCCCGGCGACCGGCGCGTGGTGCGCATCCAGCTCAGCGCACAGGGCCAGTCGATCTGGCGCGATATCGACCAGTGCGGCAACCGCGTGCGCGAGCGCGCGATGTCGGGCATGGACGAGGCGCAGCGCCTGCAGTTCATCCGCGTCCTTGAACAGGTTCGCGACAACCTCTCCTTCCCCGGACAGTGACCATGTCTCCTTCCACCACGCGCGCCCCGAGACGGGCGCAGGCCGCGCCGTTTCCGCTCCTCGCCGGGCTTGCCGCCGCACTGCTGCTTGCCGGCTGCGCCAGCAGCCACGGACTCGCACCGCAACTGACCGCCACCGACGCCGATACGCTCGCCAGCGCGCGCAGCCTCGGCGGCACTTCGCTGAGCGTGGCCGACTTTCCGCAGGCCGACTGGTGGACCGCATTTGCCGATCCGCAGCTTGATGCGCTGATCGATGAAGCCCTGCGCGATAGCCCGTCGCTGGCCGCGGCCGATGCCCGCGCCCGCAGCGCGCGTGCGCAGGCCGGGCTCGCCGATGCGCAGCGCAACCCGACGCTCGTCGCCAGCGCGCGCGTCAGTGGCCTGCAGTTGCCCGAGACCCTTGCGCCCGAGCCGCTGGGCGGCGACTTCCAGGCCAGCAACGTGCTGCTGTTGAACTTCGCCTGGGCGCCCGATCTGTGGGGCGGCCAGCGCGCCGCGTTCGAAGCCGCCGCCGGTCAGGCGCGTGCCGCCGAGGTGGACGCGCAGGCGGCGCGACTCACCCTGTCGGCGAACGTCACGCGCACCTATATCGCGTTGGCGCAGGCCTTCGACACGCAGGACGTCGCCGCGCGCGAACAGACGCGCGCGACCCGACTGCGCGACCTCGCCGCGCAGCGCGTCGACGCCGGTCTGGACAACCAGTTGCAGCTGCGCAACGCCGACACCTCGATCGGCATCGCGCGCCAGCAAGAACAAGCCGCGCAGCAGCAGATCGACGCGCTGCGCAATGCGCTGGCCGCGTTGCTGGGCAAGGGGCCGGACCGTGGCCTGGACATCGCACGTCCGCAGGTGCTGCAGGCCGCCGTACCGAACGTGCCGGCCGTGCTGCCGAGCGAACTGCTGGGCCATCGCGCCGACGTGGTCGCCGCGCGCTGGCGGGTCGAAGCCGCGGCGCGCGGCGTGGATGCGGCGCAGGCCGCGTTCAAGCCCAGCGTCAACCTCAGTGCGCTGGTCGGTCTCGCCGCCGGCAATCTGTCGGACCTGTTCGGCAGCGACGCCGCGCTCGGCCTCGGAGGTCCGGCGATCAGCCTGCCGATCTTCGATGGTGGCCGCCTGCGCGCGGGCCTGTCGCAACGCGATGCCGATTACGACCTCGCCGTCGCGAGCTACAACCAGACACTGGTGACGAGCCTGCGCGAAGTGACCGATGCGCTGCAGTCGGCGCGCGCCCTCGATGCGCAGATCGCGACCGTCAGTGACGCCACCGAATCCGCACGCCAGGCCTTCGCACTCGCCGACAGGCGCTACCAGGCGGGCCTCGGCAACCAGCTCGATGTGCTCGCTGCGCAACGCCCACTGTTTCAGCTCGAACAACAGCTCGCCGCGCTGCGCGCGCAGCGACTCGGCGCCGCGGTCGATCTCGACCGCGCGCTCGGCGGCGGTCTCGTGCCCACCGCCCCCACCTCTTCCATGCAGACCCACGCCGGGACGATCACGCCATGACTTCCGAATCCACTTCCGCCATCGCGACCGCGCCGCAGACGAACGGCAAGCGCCGTCGCGCGCTCGTGATCCTCGCCACCGTCGCCATCGTCGCCGGTATCGGCTGGGCCGCCTGGTATCTGCTGGTCGCGCGCTGGCACCAGGACACCGACGATGCCTACGTGCAGGGCAATGTCGTCAGCATCGTGCCGCAGACGATGGGCACGGTGGTCTCGATCGATGCCGACGAAGGCATGCGCGTCGAAGCCGGCCAGGCACTGGTGCATCTGGACCCGAACGACGCGCAGGTCGCCTATGACCAGGCCGTCGCCAACCTCGCCGGCACCGTGCGCCAGGTGCGCGGTCTCTACAGCAGCGTCGAATCCGGCCAGGCCGATCTGGCCGCACGCCAGGTCGCCGTGCGCCAGGCGCGTGAGGACGTGAAGCGTCGCGAAGGCCTGGTCGCCAGCGGCGCGGTGTCGCGCGAGGAACTCGCGCATGCACGCGACCTTCTGGCCGGCGCCGAAGCCGCCCTTTCGGGCTCCCAGGGCCAGCTCTCGCGCAGTCGCGCGCTGGTGGATGCGACCGAGATCGCCAGCCAGCCGCAGGTGCAGGCCGCCGCCGGCCAGCTGCGCCAGGCGTGGCTCAACCTGCAGCGCATGGCGATCGTCGCGCCGGTGTCGGGCCATGTCGCCAAGCGCGAGGTGCAGCTCGGCCAGCGCGTGGCACCGGGCAATACGCTGATGACCATCGTGCCGCTGGAACAGGTGTGGATCGAAGCGAACTTCAAGGAAACCCAGCTGACGAAGATGCGCATCGGCCAGCCGGTCGAAGTGCACGCCGATCTCTACGGTAGCGACGTGCGCTACGACGGTCGCGTCGCGAGCCTCGGCATGGGCACCGGCAGTGCGTTCTCGCTGCTGCCGGCGCAGAACGCCAGCGGCAACTGGATCAAGATCGTCCAGCGCGTACCGGTGCGCATCGAACTCGATCCCAAGCAGGTCGTCGAGCATCCGTTGCGACTCGGCCTGTCGATGCACGTCGATGTCGCCATCCGCGACCAGGACGGCGCGGTGCTGGCTTCGGTCGACGCGCCGCGCAGCACGCCACTGCTGTCGACAGACGCCTATGCGAAGCAGCTGGCGCAGGCCGACGCGCTGATCGAACGCACCATCGCGCAGAACCTGCCGCAAGGCGCGCTCGCGCGCCGCTGATCCCCGCATGGCGCGCTGCGCGCGCCCGCAGCACGGCGGCGTGCAAGCGCCGCGCCTTCCCCAACGGCACCGGATTTCCCCATGTCCACGACCACTGCCGACGCGCCGGGCGCTTCCGCCCCGGCCGCGCAACCTGCGTTTCGTCCGCCGAACCTCGCGCTGACGACGATCGGCCTCGCGCTGGCGTCGTTCATGCAGGTGCTCGACATCACGATCGCCAACGTGTCGCTACCGACGATCGCCGGCAATCTCGGCGCGAGCTCCAACCAGGCGACGTGGGTGATCACCTCGTTCGCCGTCAGCAACGCGATCGCGCTGCCACTCACTGGCTACATGACCCGACGCTTCGGCGAGCGCAAGCTGTTCGTGTGGGCGACGTTCGCGTTCGTTGTCGCCTCGCTGCTGTGCGGCCTCGCATCGAGCATGGGATTTCTGGTCGCCGCGCGCGCGATTCAGGGCTTCGTCGCCGGCCCGATGTACCCGGTCACCCAGGCGCTGCTGATCTCGATCTATCCACCCGCCAAACGCGGACAGGCGATCGCGCTGCTGGCGATGGTGACGGTGGTCGCACCGATCTGCGGGCCGATCCTCGGCGGCTGGATCACCGACAACTACAGCTGGGAATGGATCTTCTTCATCAACGTGCCGATCGGCATCTTCGCCAGTCTCGTCGTCGCGAACCAGCTGCGCGGCCGGCCGGAAAAACTCGAGACGCCGAAGATGGACTACGTCGGCCTGTTCACCCTGATTATCGGCGTCGGCGCGCTGCAGACGCTGCTCGATCTCGGCAATGAAGAAGACTGGTTCGAGTCGACCAAGATCGTCTGGCTCGGCATCACCGCGGTGATCGGCCTGGCTGTGTTCCTGATCTGGGAACTCACCGAGAAGGATCCGATCGTCAATCTGCGCCTGTTCCGGCACCGCAACTTCGCGTTCGGCACGATCGCGATGGTGCTGGGCTACTCGGCGTTCTTCGCCGTCGGCCTGCTGATACCGCTGTGGCTGCAGCGCAACCTCGGCTACACGCCGATCTGGGCCGGCTTCGCGACCGCGCCGATCGGCATCCTGCCGGTGCTGCTGACCCCGCTGGTCGGCAAGTACGCGACGCGCTTCGACCTGCGCATCCTCGCCAGTTTCGCCTTCATGGTCATGGCATTCACCAGCTTCCTGCGCTCGGGCTTCAATCTCGACGTCGACTTCCAGCACGTCTCGATGGTGCAGCTGTGGATGGGTCTGGGCGTCGCGCTGTTCTTCATGCCGGTGCTCACCATCCTGCTGTCGGACCTGGAGCCGCATGAGATCGCCGCGGGCTCGGGCCTGGCCACATTCTGCCGCACGCTGGGCGGCAGTTTCGCCGCGTCACTGACGACATGGGCCTGGAACCAGCGCAGCACGCTCCACCATGCGCAGTTGACCGAGCATATCCCCGCGCACGATCCCACGATGCAGCAGACGGTCACCGCGCTCGGTGGCGGCGACCTGCAACGCGGCGCGATGCTGCTCGAGCAGATGATCGCCCAGCAGGCCACGCAGATCGGCTTCAACGAGATCTTCCACCTGCTGGGGATCCTGTTCCTGGTGGTGATCGCCTTCGTCTGGATGGCGAAGCCGCCTTTCGCGGCGAAGGTCGGCGGCGCTGCCGCGGGCGGGCATTAGGCGCGCGCACGACTGCACGACGCCAGTGGTCTACCGCAGCTGCAGTCTGATTTCGAACGGCGCCAGCGCAGCGAGTGTCTCGATGTCCTGCACGCGCCGGGCCTTCAGATCCGCGACGAAATCACGTGCGGCGTCGCCATAGGCGCGACGACTGATCCCCACCATCGTCGTGCCCTGCCCGTCCGGCCCGCGGAAATAGCGATAGGCATTCCATTCGACGACGATGCCCGACGCGTCGGGTGCCGACATCAGGAAGTCGAGCAGCACTTCATCGCCGGCCTCGTTGACCAGCAGGTCGAAGTTGGCGACCGGGTCAGTGGCCTTGCGCGCGTTGATCAGCTCGATCATCGCGCGGACCGTTTGCGCGACATCCGCGCCGAGCGGCCGCACATCGATCACCACCATGCTGTCGTAGCGCTGCACGCGCTGGCCGGCCGGCACGTATTCCTGCTTGTAAAGCTCGGCGGAGGGATTGCTGGTCCATTGCAGCGCGAACTCGGTGTCGTCGAAGCGGATCGGACCGGGAACGCCGATGCGGTCGGCAATGTCTGCTGCCACAGCGCCGAACGGCACGCACAGCAGCACCAGCCAGACAGCCGCAGTCGCCCAGTGCCGCGGGCTGTTTACACGAAATCGGGGCATCTGCATCCGTCCTTGATGTCGACTGCGGCGGGACACCGCGTGATCAGCGTAAACGCGCAGATGACATCCCAGGGTCGGTATCTCCCGTGTCGACCCGTCAGGCAGCCGCCAGCAAGGCGATGCCGGACAGCAGACCCAGCGCGGCACCGCCGAGCACTTCCGGCCACGTATGCCGCGCCATCCTCAGCCGCGCCCAGCCCAGCAGCGGCAGCGTGGCCAGTGCGACGATGGACGCCGCAGGCAACAGCGCCCATGCGGCCACACCTGCAAACGCCAGGCTCGCCATGTGGAGCGACAGCTTGATCCAGCGGTTGGCGATACCGGCGACGCACAGCATCGCGACCGCGACGAGCACGCCGCTTGAGGTCGCCGACGCGCGGCCGCCCATCCACAGCCAGTACGCGCCGGCGACCAGCAACGCGAGTGCATACAACAGTGGCCGCTCCTGTCGGCGTGACGCATCGACGGTTTGCCAATGGCCGCCGCGGCGGCGCTGCCAGATGAAGACGGACACGATCGCGATCGCCACGCCGATACCGAGCGCGGTGCGGGCGAGCGATTCGGGATCGACGCGCCACGCGGCCAGCACCGCGAGCGCAGCGAGCACGACGAAGGGATGCAGGACGATGGAGACGACGCGCGCTGCGGTCTTCGTCATGGCAGTTTGGGACATCCTCCGATGTTAGCCGAGGCCTTGTCCGACGCGCCGCGTCAGATGTGTTCCAGCGCCTCGGCCAGGCGCTCCACACCGATGACCTCCATGCCCTTGAAGCTGCCGGTCTTGGGCGCGTTCGATTTCGCCACGATCGCGCGCTTGAACCCGTGCGTCGCCGCTTCGCGCAGACGCTCCTCGCCATTGGGCACGGGCCGGATCTCGCCGCTCAAACCCACTTCGCCGAACGCGATCGTCTTGTCCGGCAGCGGCGCATCGCGCAGCGACGACAGCACCGACAGCAGCACCGGCAAATCGGCCGCGGTTTCCTGCACGCGGATGCCACCGACGACGTTGACGAACACGTCCTGGTCGCCGGTCATGATGCCGCCGTGGCGATGCAGCACCGCCAGCAGCATCGCCAGGCGGTTGCCTTCCATGCCCACCGCGACGCGGCGCGGATTCGACAGCGGCGACGCATCGACCAGCGCCTGCACTTCCACCAGCAGCGGCCGCGTGCCCTCGCGCGTGACCATCACGCAGCTGCCGGGCTGCGGCGTGCTGCCGCCCGACAGGAAGATCGCCGACGGGTTCGGCACTTCCTTCAGGCCCTTGTCGCCCATCGCGAACACGCCGAGTTCGTTGACCGCGCCGAAGCGGTTCTTGAACGCGCGCATCACCCGGAAGCGGCTGCCGCTGTCGCCCTCGAAATACAGCACCGCATCGACCATGTGCTCGAGCACGCGCGGGCCCGCGATGCCGCCCTCCTTGGTCACGTGGCCGACGAGGAACACCGCGGTGCCGGTTTCCTTGGCATAACGCACCAGGCGCGCGGCGGATTCGCGCACCTGGCTTACCGAGCCCGGCGCTGCGGTCAGCGATTCGGTCCACAGCGTCTGGATCGAGTCGGCGATGATCAACTTCGGGCGCAGTTCCGACGCGTGCTGGAGGATGCGTTCGATGCCGGTCTCGGCGAGCGCATGCAGACCATCGAGCGACAACCCGAGCCGCACCGCGCGACCCGCCACCTGCGCCAATGATTCTTCGCCTGTGACGTACAGACCCGGCAACGTGCCGGACATCTGCGCCAGCGCCTGCAGCAGCAGCGTCGACTTGCCGATGCCCGGATCGCCGCCGACCAGGACCACCGCGCCTTCGACCAGTCCGCCGCCGAGCACGCGGTCGAACTCACCGATGCCGGTCGACACGCGCACGTCTTCGCCCTGCTGCACGTCCTTGAGCGCCATGACCTTGGGCGCGTCGAGCTTGCCGGCCCAACCACTGCGGCGCGACGCGGGCGAACTCGCCGCGGCCGCGCTTTCGAGCACGATCTCGGAGATCGAATCCCAGGCGCCACAGGCGCTGCACTGGCCCTGCCATTTGTTGAAATCGGCGCCGCATTCGTTGCAGACGAAGGCGGTGCGGGCTTTGGAGGCGGTCTTGGCCACTGCGTGCCTGCGGAAACGGAAGTCGCCGCAGCATAACGGAGCACCGTCGCAGCATTGGAGACCCGGCGTGGCTGTCGCGGCTGTGTCCGAAGTGATTCGGAGACTTCTCCGGACCACGAGGCCCGCGCACGAAAAAGGCGACCCGAAGGTCGCCTTTCTCTTGAACCTGGTGCCGGAAATAGGAATCGAACCTACGACCTACGCATTACGAATGCGCCGCTCTACCAACTGAGCTATTCCGGCTTGGGACGCGAATTCTAGGGAGCGCGGGGCCTGTGGTCAATCGACCAGTTGCAGGCGCAGTTCCTTCGGCAGGGCGAAGACCATGTTCTCCGGCTCCCCCGAGAGCTCACGCAGGCCGTCCGCGCCGAGTTCGCGCAGGCGGTCGAGCACGCCCTTTACCAGAATGTCCGGCGCCGACGCGCCTGCGGTGACGCCGATGTGGCGACGGCCCTCGATCCAGCGCGGGTCGATCTCCTCGGCGCCGTCGATCAGGTAGGCCTCCACCCCGTCGCGCTCGGCGAGCTCGCGCAGGCGATTGGAGTTGGAGCTGTTCGGCGAGCCGACAACCAGCACCAGGTCGCATTCGCGCGCGAGATCGCGCACGGCATCCTGGCGGTTCTGGGTGGCGTAACAGATGTCGTCGTTCTTCGGCCCCTGCAGCACCGGGAACTTCTCGCGCAGTGCTGCGATGACGCCGCGCGTGTCGTCGACCGACAGGGTGGTCTGGGTGGTGTAGGCGAGGTTCTCGGGCTGGTTGACCACGAGCGCGGCCACGTCGGCCTCATCCTCGACCAGATAGATCGAACCGGTGCCCGCCTCGGCGCGCCACTGGCCCATCGTGCCTTCGACCTCCGGGTGGCCTTCGTGACCGATCAGCACCACGTCGCGTCCAGCGCGGCAATGGCGCGCGACTTCCAGGTGGACCTTGGTCACCAGCGGACACGTGGCGTCGAACACCTTCAGGCCTCGACGCGCTGCTTCCTCACGGACGGCCTGCGAGACGCCGTGCGCACTGAAGATAACGGTCACGCCATCCGGCACCTCGTCGAGTTCCTCGACGAAGATCGCGCCCCGGCGCTTGAGATCCTCAACCACGAAACGGTTGTGCACCACTTCGTGACGCACATAAATCGGCGGGCCGAGCGTCTCGATCGCACGCTTGACGATCTCGATCGCGCGGTCGACGCCGGCGCAGAAGCCACGGGGATTGGCGAGGACGATGTCCATGAGATGCGCAGTTTACCGGAGGCCGCGGCTGCGAAACGGAATGGAGGCAGGACGGCGTGTCCGGCGGTTGCGCGCACAAGCCCCCCGCCCGGCGGCCAGCACGGTTCATATCTCGATCGGCTGCCGGCTTAAAGCCCTTCCCTGCGCGCGGGGGAGGTTGGGTGGGGGCAAAGCGGTTGGGACAGGAGATCGCCTTATCAGGCGAAGAACGTTGAACGTTTCGCCTATCGCCTACGGCGACAATCCGAAATCGGATCGTTCGCCCCCATCCCGACCTTCCCCCGCACGCGGGGGAAGGAGCGAAGCATGCGCTGCCTTACTTATTCTTCGCCGGAAAGAACCCGAACAGCGCGATGCCGATCGCGCCACCCACGATCGCCGCGTCCGCCAGGTTGAACGCCGGCCAGTAGTAGTCCTGCCAGTGCCACTGGATGAAATCGACGACGTGGCCGTGGATCTGGCGGTCGATCACGTTGCCCAGTGCGCCGCCGATGACCAGCGCAAACGGCAGTGCGGTGCGCCAGTCGCGGCGCGGGGTCTTGGTCAGCCACCAGCCGAGCATGCTGCAGATGCCGATCGCGAGGATCGTGAAGAACCACTTCTGCCAGCCGCCGGCGTTCGCGAGGAAGCTGAACGCCGCGCCGGTGTTGTAGGTGCGGTACCAGTTCCAGAAGCCGTCAATGACCGGGATCGCGGTGTACTCGGGCAGCGAGGTCAGCACCCAGTACTTGGTCAGCTGGTCGAGCGCGATCACCACGGCCGACAGCACCAGCCACGGCAATGCATTAGGCGTCACCTTGGCCATCAGAACCACCTCCGGATTTCGCCCTGTCCATCGCGACCATCGGTCGCGATGTTCTCCACGCAGCGGCCGCACAGTTCGGCGTGCCCGGCATGCGCGCCGACGTCGGCGCGGCGCTGCCAGCAGCGCACGCACTTGGGCTTGGTCGTCGCACGCGCGGTCACGCCAATCGCGGTCGCGCTTGCGTCATCAACGATCGTCACGTCACCACTGATCAGCAGGAAGCGCAGTTCGTCGACCACCGGCGACAGCCAGTTCGCATCCGACACGCCGCAACGCAGTTCGATCTCGGCATCCAGCGCCGCACCGATCTCACCACTGGCGCGCATTGGTTCCAGCACCTTGGACACGCGCTCGCGCAGTTCCAGCACGCGGTCGAAATCCTGCGCCGACCAGCCGGCATCGCTGTCGAGTTCGCGCAAGCCGGTGTACCAGGTCGCGAACTGCACATTGGCCTCGCGCGCGCCCTCCGCCGGCGGCGGCAGATGGCTCCACAGCTCTTCCGCGGTGAAGCTCAGCACCGGTGCGAGCCAGCGCGTGAACGCTTCGGCGATGTGGTACATCGCGGTCTGCGCGCTGCGCCGGCCGACCGAATGCTCGGGCATCGTGTACAGGCGGTCCTTGGTGACGTCGAGGTACAGCGAACCCAGATCGACGCTGCAGAAGTTCGACAGCGCCTGCACGATCTCGGCGAAGTCGTAGCGCGCGTAGGCGTCTTCGATGCGCGCCTGCAGCTGGGCCGCGCGATGCATGATCCACTGGTCCAGCGCGACCATGTCCTGCGGCGCGACGAGATCACGCGCGGGCTCGAAGCCGGCCAGGTTGCCAAGCAGGAAGCGCGCGGTGTTGCGGATGCGGCGGTAGGCGTCGGCGGTGCGCTTGAGGATCTCCTGCGACAGCGACATCTCGTTGCTGTAGTCGGCCGAGGCGATCCACAGGCGCAGGATGTCGGCACCCAGCGTCTTCATGATGTCCTGCGGCTCGATCCCGTTGCCGAGCGACTTCGACATCTTGCGGCCGTGCTCGTCGACGGTGAAGCCGTGCGTCAGGCACTGCCGGTATGGCGCGGCCTTGTCGATCGCCACGCCGGTCAGCAGCGAGGACTGGAACCAGCCGCGGTGCTGGTCCGAGCCTTCGAGGTAGAGGTCGGCCGGCTTCTGGTAGCCACGCGCCAGCAACACGGCTTCGTGGGTCACGCCGGAGTCAAACCAGACATCGAGGATGTCGGTGATCTTGTCGTAATCCGCGGCCTCGTCGCCGAGCAACTCGCTTGCGTCGAGCGTGTACCAGATATCGACGCCGTGCTGTTCGACACGATCGGCGACTAGGCGCATCAGCTCGGTGCTGCGCGGATGCGGCTCGCCGGTTTCGCGATGCACGAACAGCGCGATCGGCACACCCCAGGTGCGCTGGCGCGAGATCGTCCAGTCCGGGCGCCCTTCGACCATGCCGGCGATGCGCGCCTGGCCCCACTCGGGGTACCAGGTCACGTTCTTGATCGCGGCCAGCGCGTCGGTGCGCAGGTTGGCCTGCGACATCGAGATGAACCACTGCGGCGTCGCGCGGAACGCGATCGGCGTCTTGTGGCGCCAGCAATGCGGATAGCTGTGCTCGAACTTCGCGAACGCGAGCAGGCTGCCCTGCGCGCGCAGCGCGTCGACGATGACGTCGTTCGCCTTCCAGATGTGCAGGCCGGCGAGCACGGTGTCGCCGATCGGCGGCGTCGACGGCAGATAGACGCCGCGGCCGTCGACCGGGTTGAGCTGGGCGGCGGTGTAGCGGTCGAGCAGGCCGTAGGCCTTGCCGACGACGTAGTCCTCCTGGCCGTGGCCAGGCGCGGTGTGCACGGCGCCGGTGCCGTCTTCGGCCGACACGTGGTCGCCGAGGATCACCGGGATGTCGCGCTCGGCATAGAACGGATGCGCGAGCACGAGGTGCTCGAGCGCGCTGCCGGCCACGCGACCGTGCACGACGACATCGCCCTCGACGCCGTAGCGGCGCAGCGCGCGCTCAGCCAATGCATCGGCCAGCACCAGCCAGCGACGACGGCCGTCCTGCGCCACCGGGCCTTCGACCATGGCGTATTCGAGATCGGCGCCAAGCGAGATCGCCAGAGACGCCGGCAGCGTCCACGGCGTGGTGGTCCAGATCGGCAATGCGACGTCGACATCGCTCGGCAGCGTCGCGCCGAACGCATGCGCGAACGCGGCGGAATCACGCGCGACGTAGGCGACGTCGACCGCGGGCGACACCTTGTCGGCGTATTCAATCTCGGCCTCGGCCAGCGCCGAGCCGCAGTCGAAACACCAGTGCACCGGCTTCACGCCGCGGGTCAGATGGCCGTTGTCGACGACCTTGGCCAGCGCGCGCATCTCGTCGGCCTCGAAGCGGAAATCGAGCGTGCGATAGGGGTTGTCCCAGTCGCCGAGCACACCGAGGCGCTTGAAGTCGCGGCGCTGGATGTCGATCTGCGCGTTGGCGTATTCGCGGCACTTCTGCCGGAATTCGACCGCATCGAGCTTGACGCCGACCTTGCCCCACTTCTTCTCGATCGCGATCTCGATCGGCAGGCCGTGGCAGTCCCAGCCCGGGATGTAGGGCGCATCGAAACCCGCCATGCCCTTGGACTTGACGATGATGTCCTTGAGGATCTTGTTGACCGCATGGCCCAGATGGATCGAGCCGTTCGCATATGGCGGGCCGTCATGCAGCACGAACTGCGGCCGCCCGCGCGCATGGTCGCGCAGCTGCGCGTACAGACCTTCTTCCTCCCAGCGCGCCAGCATCGCCGGCTCGCGCTTGGGCAGATCGCCACGCATCGGGAAGTCGGTCGCCGGCAGATGGATCGTCGACTTGTAGGGATTGGAATTGCTGGCGTCTGCGCTCACGCGTAGTCCTGTCGTTGCGTTTCGTATCGTGGGGAATGCGGCGCGGCGAGGACGGCGCGCGCCTGTGCGGCGTCGAGATCCATCTGCGCGACCAGACTCGGCAGGTCGTCGAATTTTTCCTCGTCGCGCAGGCGCGCGACGAACTCGACCTCGATGCGGCGGCCGTAGAGATCGCCGTCGAAATCGAACAGATGCGCTTCGAGCAGCGGCTCGACACCGCCGACCGTCGGCCGCGTGCCGAAGCTCGACACCGACGGCCAGGGTGCATCGCCGATGCCGTGCACCCGCGTGGCATAGATGCCGCGCAGCGCCGGCACCTTGCCGCCGAAGCGCAGGTTCGCGGTCGGATAGCCCAGCGTGCGACCGAGCTGCTTGCCGCGCACCACGCGACCGGACACCGCGTACGGCCGTCCGAGCAGGCGCGCGGCGTGTTCGAAATCACCGGCGACCAGCGCCGTGCGGATATGGGTGCTCGACACCCGCTCGCCGTCGACAACCAGCGGCTCGATCTCGCCGGCGATGAAACCCGCCTCGCGCCCGAGTGCCTGCAGCGTCGCCAGATCGCCCGCGCGCTTGTGGCCGAAGCGGAAGCCCGGGCCGACCCACACCTCGCGCGCGCGCAAGCGCTGCACCAGCACGGCATCGACGAAGGCTTCGGGCGACATCGCCGCCATGCGCGCATCGAAACGCAGCAGGCCGACCACGTCGGCACCAAGGCCACGCAAGCCCTCGAATTTCGCCCGCACCGGCCCGAGACGCGGCGGCGGCGACGCGGCGGCGAAGAACTCGCGCGGCAGTGGCTCGAAACTCAGCGCGGCGGCGTCGACGCCCAGCACGTGCGCACGCGCAACCGCATGCCGCACCAATGCCTGGTGCCCGAGATGCAGCCCGTCGAACGCGCCGATGCAGACCACGCTGCCGTCGGTACAGAGGGGCCCGCCGGCGATGTCGCGGAACAGCCTGCTCATGTGGGTCCGTTGCGGCGGGCGCACCAGTGCACGCCCGCAGTAAAAAAGTGACCGGCAAGTATAGCCGGCCCCCGGTCCGACCCGGGTCCGGCGGCCGCGCTCAATGGCGCAGATGCCGCGGCCGCAGGCCCAGCGCCACCATCGCGACCACATAGGTCGCCCCGCCTGCCCCGATCACCAGCACCAGCCAGCCGATGCGGTGCAGCGCGCCCTGGATATCGGTCCACGCGCCGATCCAGAACCGCAGACCCAGCACCACGATCGCCATCACCGCGCAGGCGCAGGCCAGGCGCAGCGCGTAGGTCGCCCAGCCGGGCTCCGGGCTGAAGATCCCGCGCTGGCGGAGATACCGCCACAGCAGCGCCGCGTTGACCACGCCCGCCAGCGCCGTGGCCAGGGCGATACCGCCGTGCGCGCCGGGGATGTTGTAGAGCCACAGCGGCGTGGTCAGTGCGATGGTCAGCAGCACATTCGCCGCGACCGTCCAGATCGCCGCGCGCATGGGGGTCTTGGTGTCCTGTCGCGCGTAGAACGCAGGTGCCAGCACCTTGCTGAGCATGAAGGCCGGCACGCCGAGGCTCATCGCGGTGAGGCTGATCGCCGCCATGCGCGTGTCATCGGCGCCGAATGCGCCGTAGTTGTAGACCGTCGCGGTGATCGGCTCGGCCAGCAGCAGCAGACCCAGGCCCGCGGGCACGCCGGCCAGCAACGCCATGCGCAGCCCCCAGTCCAGCGACTGGTTGTAGCCCGTCGCGTCCTCGGCCGCATGTCGCCGCGACAGATGCGGCAGGATCACCGTGCCCAGCGCCACGCCGAACAGGCCGAGCGGGAACTCGATCAGGCGATCGGAGTAGTACAGCCAGTCCACGCTGCCGGCGGCCAGCAGCGATGCGAACGCGGTGCCGACAAGCAGATTGACCTGGGCAACCGAGGACGAAAACAGCGTCGGCAGCATCAGCCTGCCCACCTTGCGCACCTCCGGATGCGCGAACCCAGGCCGGAAACGCGGGCGCAATCCCAGGCGACCGAGCGCCGGCCACAGCAGCGCGAGCTGCAGGAACCCGGCAATCAGCACACCCCAGGCCAGACCCTGCGGCGGCAATTCGAAGCGCGGCGCCAGCCACAGCATCGCCGCGATCATCGTCAGGTTGTGGAGAACCGGAGTAAAGGCGGGAAGCGCGAACCTGCCGTGGCTGTTGAGGATCGAGGCCGACAGCGACATCAACGAGATGAAGAACAGGTACGGGAACGTGATGCGCAGCATCTGCGCGGTCTGCCCCAGCAGTTCCGGCTGGTCCGCCCAGCCCGGCGCAAACAGACGTGCGATCACCGGCGCCAGCAGCATGCCCAGCGCGCAGACCACCAGCACGACCGCACACAGCGCACCGGTCATGTGATCGATGAAGGATTTCAGTGCGGCGCGATCCCCGCGTTCCTTGATCTCGTTGAGCACTGGTACGAAGGCCATCGCCATCGAGCCTTCGGCGAACACCCGACGCAGGAAATTCGGAATGCGATAGGCGACAATGAAGGCGCTCATCGCGGGATTCGTGGCGCCGGTTCCGAACAGGGTGGCCTGCAGCATGTCGCGGGCGAAGCCGGCGATACGCGACAGCAGGGTCATCGCGCTGAACACCGCGCTCGAACGCAGCAGCCCGCCGCGCTTCTTCGGGGCCGGGCTGGCGGCCGCCGGATCGGGGGCCGTCACCAGAAAGCGCCGTTCAGGCCGGGTCGGTTGACGCAAGTATCTGAAACACCCATAATTTCCTGCTCAAATTTCCATTCGTCCGGCGACGCCGGATTTTCACACGTCCAGCTCCCAGGAATCCATCGTGGCAAACATCAAGTCCGCCAAGAAGCGTGCCAAGCAGACCGTTGTGCGCAATGCGCGCAACTCCGCCCAGCGCTCGCAGCTCCGCACCGCCGTCAAGAAGGTGCTCAAGGCCCTCGAAGCCAACGACGCGACCGGCGCACAGGAGGCGTTCAACGTCGCCCAGCCGATCCTCGATCGTTTCAGCTCGCGTGGTCTGATCCACAAGAACAAGGCAGCTCGTCACAAGAGCCGCCTGACCGCACGCATCAAGGCGATCAAGGCAGCTGCCTGATTCCTGACCGGCCGCTTCGGCGGTCGATGCGAAAAAACCCGGCCCTTGGCCGGGTTTTTTGTTGACCAGTTGCCTGGGCGATCCAGTCTTGCTTGGAAGGCGGGAGCGGTCTCGCGTGATTGCGGGCGGGCGCTGTGTTGCCAAAAAAGCAATTCAGTGAAAGCCGCTGGGCCCCGGCGTGCGCCAAGGCGACGGGATCGATGTCGTGCGCGAACTATCGGTGCGCGGCTTCTCCGCGCCGATTGCTCGGATACGCTTGCGAACCACCAACCTCCCGCACGCGCCCTGGCCTGCCGCATCAGCACATATGCGCGATGCGTGTTGCCGCATTGCAGAGTGCTTATCCGTCGCGCATAGAACGTTGGACCAGGCGTTGCCACGGATGCGCGAGCACCACTGCAGCCTGTCGATCGCGAGCAGCCGAATTGCCGGGCATCAAAAACGCCGGAAAATCGAATCCGTTCGCCCCGCTGGGGTCATCTGTGTGCGAGCGTCTGCGATGCACGCCGGCACCCCATCAAGCCGACGAAGTATCGACCGCCTCCAAAGGCAGCGGATATCCGCTGCCCACTCGTCTCAGACGGCGTTCGCCGCCTCGCGTTCCTCGCGGTCCATGTCGTCGAGCGCGGACTGCACCTTCAGCATGACTTCGCGAGTGCCGTCGTGGGCGAGACCGGAGATGAGGAACCACGGCGCGGTCCAGCCGAGCGTCTCAATGATGCGGGCGGCTTCGGCTTCGGCTTCTTCGGGCATCAGGGTGTCGGCCTTGTTGATCAGCAGCCAGCGCGGCTTGTCGAGCAGCGCGACGTCGAACTTTTCGAGCTCGCGCTCGATCGCACGCACCTGGTCCACGGCATCGGTGCCATCGAGCGGGGCAATCTCCACCAGATGCAACAGCAGGCGCGTACGCTGGATATGACGCAGGAACAGCGCGCCCAGGCCCGCGCCATCGGCCGCGCCTTCGATCAGACCGGGAATGTCGGCGATCACGAAGCTGCGCGCCGGCTCGACGCTGACGACGCCGAGATTCGGGTACAGCGTGGTGAACGGATAGTCGGCAACCTTCGGCGTTGCCGCCGACACCGCGCGGATCAGCGTGCTCTTGCCGGCGTTGGGAAAGCCGAGCAGACCGATATCGGCCAGCAGCTTGAGCTCCAGACGCAGCGTGCGCTCTTCACCGGCCTCACCCGGCGTGGACTGCCGCGGCGAACGGTTGGTCGAGCTCTTGAAGTGCATGTTGCCCAGACCGCCCTGCCCCCCGCGCGCGACCAGCAGGCTCTGGCCATGTTCGGTCAGATCGCCGATCACCTCGTCGGTCATGACGTTGTGCACCACCGTACCGACGGGCACCACGATGACCTTGTCGTCGCCGCCCTTTCCGTACATCTGCCGGCCCATGCCGTTTTCGCCTCGTCCGGCGCGGAACATGGTCTGGTGACGGAAGTCCACCAGCGTGTTGAGGTTCTCGTCGGCGACGATCAGCACGCTGCCGCCGTTGCCGCCGTCGCCACCATCGGGACCGCCGAGCGGAATGAACTTCTCACGCCGGAATCCGACGCAGCCATTGCCGCCATTGCCGGCGGTGACAGTGATTTCGACTTCGTCGACGAGCTTCATGACAGGCAACCGGAAAGCGGAACGGAAAGAAGGGACACACGGGCTCGGGACGCGCGGCGGATACCACGCACATCGCCGGCCAGCTTACCCGAGGGCGAACTCGCGACGGATCGCATCACGCGCGGCCGGACAAACAATGGATGACCATCACGTGGCCACCATCAACGAAAAACCCCGCCGAAGCGGGGCTTTCCGGTGTCACGCGTCGCGTGAGGCTCAGGCCTCGGCGAGCACGCTGACGGTGCGGCGGTTCTTCGGACCCTTGGTCGCGAAGTTGACCTTGCCGTCGACCAGCGCGAACAGCGTGTGGTCACGACCGAGGCCCACGCCAGCGCCCGGGTGGAACTGGGTGCCGCGCTGACGCACGATGATGTTGCCGGCTTCGATGGCCTGGCCACCGTAGATCTTGACGCCGAGATACTTCGGGTTGGAGTCGCGGCCGTTGCGCGAAGAACCTACGCCCTTTTTATGTGCCATGCCTGCTGCTCCTTACTTGCTGCCACCGGCAATGCCGGTGATCTCGATTTCGGTGTAGTACTGACGGTGTCCCTGCTGCTTCATGGAGTGCTTGCGGCGGCGGAACTTGATGATGCGGATCTTGTCGGCGCGACCGTGCGACTTGATCGTCGCGGCAACCGTCGCGCCCTTCAGCGCATCGCCCAGCTTCACGCCATCACCGTCACCGAGCAACAGGATGTTGTCGAACTTGATTTCACTACCCACGTCGCCTTCGAGCTTCTCGACGCGAAGGGTTTCACCTGCCATCACGCGGTACTGCTTACCGCCCGTGACGAGGACTGCATAACTCATGACCAGACTTCCTTTGTAGTTATTGTGGTCTCACTCTGCCGCCATCGAGGGCGGACAGGGGCGGGATTTTAATGGGATCAGTGACTTGCGGTCAAGTCGACCCGGGATTGCCGCGCGGATGCCCCCCTCGGGGTCCGAAAGACCACCGGCGCCCGGCCTGCATCGACTCCTGCGATGAACGGGCGCCATTCGCAGATCCTGAGACGGCGCATCCGCAGACTGGTCCATCCGGGGTTTGCCCCCATCTGTCGGGCTCGCTAGTCTGATCGATTGCTCCCGTTCCGCGCACCGCAGGTGCCGCGGTGCGGGTCCCGGACCGCCCTCCCCCAGTCCCACAACCGGATTCCAAGCCGATGGCGATGGATACCATCCGCATTCGCGGTGCCCGTACCCACAACCTCAAGAACATCGACCTCGACCTGCCACGCGACCAGCTGATCGTCATCACCGGTCTGTCGGGCTCTGGCAAGTCGTCGCTCGCGTTCGACACCATCTATGCCGAAGGCCAGCGCCGTTACGTCGAGTCGCTGTCGTCCTACGCGCGTCAGTTCCTCAGCGTGATGGAAAAGCCAGACATCGACCACATCGAAGGTCTGTCGCCGGCGATCTCGATCGAGCAGAAGTCGACCTCGCACAACCCGCGCTCGACGGTCGGCACGATCACCGAGATCTACGACTACCTGCGCCTGCTCTATGCACGCGTAGGCAGCCCCCGCTGCCCGGACCACGGCTACCCGCTGGAAGCGCAGACGGTCAGCCAGATGGTCGACCACGTGCTGACCCTCGATCCCGAGCAGCGCTGGATGCTGCTCGCGCCGGTGGTGCGCGAACGCAAGGGCGAACATGCGCAGGTGTTCGAGCAGCTGCGTGCGCAGGGCTACGTGCGCGTGCGCGTCGACGGCGCGCTCTACGAGATCGACGGCCTGCCGACGCTCGCGCTGCGGCAGAAGCACACGATCGAAGCCGTGATCGACCGCTTCAAGGTCCGCGAGGACATGAAGCAGCGCCTGGCCGAATCGTTCGAAACCGCGCTAAAGCTCGGCGAAGGCATGGTGTCGGTGCAGGCGATCGACGATGCGTCGATCGCGCCGCACCTGTTCTCGTCCAAGTACAGCTGCCCGGTCTGCGATTACGCGCTGCCCGAGCTCGAGCCGCGCCTGTTCTCGTTCAATTCGCCGATCGGCGCCTGCCAGACCTGTGACGGCCTGGGCGTCAGCGAGTTCTTCGATCCCGACCGCGTGGTCGTGCATCCGGAGCTGTCGCTCGCGGCCGGCGCCGTACGCGGCTGGGACCGCCGCAATGCCTACTACTTCCAGCTGCTGCAGTCGCTGGCCAAGCACTACGGCTTCGACGTCGACACGCCGTGGCAGGAACTGCCGCAGACCTCGCGCGACGCGGTGCTGTTCGGCAGCGGCACCGAGACGATCAACTTCACCTACATCACCGATTCGGGCGCGCGCACCCAGCGCAAGCACCGCTTCGAAGGCATCGTGCCGAACCTCGAGCGCCGCTATCGCGAGACCGAGTCGTCGGCGGTGCGCGAGGAACTGGGCAAGTACATCAGCGAACGTCCGTGCCCCGATTGCGGTGGCGCGCGCCTCAACCGTTCGGCGCGCAATGTGTTCGTCGCCGACCGGCCGATGCAGTCGCTGGTCGTGCTGCCGATCGACGAAGCGCTGACGTTCTTCAACACGATGGAACTGCCGGGCTGGCGCGGCGAGATCGCGACCAAGATCGTCAAGGAGATCGGCGAGCGGCTGAGCTTCCTGGTCGACGTGGGGCTCGACTACCTCACGCTGGAACGCAAGGCCGATACGCTGTCGGGCGGCGAGGCGCAGCGCATCCGCCTGGCGTCGCAGATCGGCGCCGGCCTCGTCGGCGTGATGTATGTGCTCGACGAGCCGTCGATCGGCCTGCACCAGCGCGACAACGAGCGTCTGCTCGGCACGCTGACGCGACTGCGCGATCTGGGCAATACGGTCATTGTGGTCGAGCACGACGAGGATGCGATCCGCCTGGCTGATCACATCGTCGACATCGGCCCGGGCGCGGGCGTGCATGGCGGTGAAGTCGTCGCGCAGGGCTCCTATGAAGATGTACTCAAGGCGCCGCGCTCGCTGACCGGCCAGTACCTCAGCGGCCGCAAGCGCATCGAGATTCCGGCCAAGCGCCACAAGCCGAATCCGAAGATGCAGCTCAGGCTGCTCGGCGCCTCCGGCCACAACCTCAAGAACGTCGATCTGACGATCCACTCCGGTCTGTTCACGGCGATCACCGGTGTGTCGGGGTCCGGCAAGTCGACGCTGATCAACGACACCCTGCATTCGCTGGCGGCGAACGAGATCAACGGCGCCTCGCACAAGGCGGCGCCGTATCGCGAGATCGAAGGGCTGGATCTGTTCGACAAGGTCGTCGACATCGACCAGTCGCCGATCGGCCGCACGCCGCGTTCGAACCCGGCGACCTACACCGGCCTGTTCACGCCGCTGCGCGAGTTGTTCGCGCAGGTACCGGAAGCACGTTCGCGCGGTTACGCCGCCGGGCGTTTCAGCTTCAACGTGCGCGGCGGGCGCTGCGAGGCCTGCCAGGGCGACGGCCTGCTGAAGGTGGAGATGCACTTTCTGCCCGATGTCTATGTGCCCTGCGACGTCTGCCACGGCAAGCGCTACAACCGCGAAACGCTGGAGATCCTCTACAAGGGCCACAGCATCCACGACGTGCTGGACATGACGGTCGAGGACGCGCTGGGCCTGTTCGAGAACCTGCCGCCGATCGCGCGCAAGCTCGAAACGCTGGTCGATGTGGGCCTGGCCTACGTCAAGCTCGGCCAGAGCGCGACCACGCTGTCAGGTGGCGAGGCACAGCGCGTCAAGCTGTCGAAGGAACTCTCGCGTCGCGATACCGGGCGCACGCTCTACATCCTCGACGAACCGACGACCGGCCTGCACTTCCACGACATCGAACATCTGCTCGCCGTGCTGCACAAGCTGCGCGACGACGGCAACACAGTGGTCGTGATCGAGCACAACCTCGACGTCATCAAGACCGCGGACTGGGTGATCGATCTCGGCCCGGAAGGCGGACATCGCGGTGGCCAGATCATCGCTGAGGGCACGCCCGAGCAGGTCGCGGCGATGCCGCAGTCGCACACCGGACATTTCCTCGCACGCCTGCTCGACGCCAAGTTGCCGGAGCCGGCGGCGTCGAAACCGGAACGCAAGATGGCCCGCAAGTCGACCACGCATCTGCCCAAGCCGTTGCCGCGCAAGGGCGCGTCCACGAAGGCCGCCGAGGCCGATGCGAAGGTTCGCGCCGAACTAATGAAGGCCGGCTCGAAGCACATCGAGCCGGACGCGGACGAGGCGACGTCGGCGACCGCGAAGAAGACTGCAACGAAGCAGGGAAAGAAGAAGGGAGCCAAGGCATGAGCGAGTCGAAGGTGCTGATCCGGATGCCGATCGAGCTGCGCTGGCGCGATCTCGATGCGTTCAACCACGTCAACAATTCCAACTTCATGACCTACCTCGAAGAGGCGCGCATCCGCTGGTTCGACACGGTGGGCGAGCCCTGGGTCACCGAGGAGACCGCGCCGCTGCTCGCCGCGGTACAGATGAACTACAAGGTGCCGATTCCGTATCCGTCGAAGATCGTCGTCGAACTGCTGGCCGATCGCCTCGGCAATTCCAGCGTGACGATCGGCCACCGCATCGTCTCCGACGACGGCGCCACGCTGCACGCCGACGGGCATGTGGTGATGGTGTGGATCGACCGCAAGACCGGACGGCCGGTCGCGCTGCCGGAATCGGTACGCGCCAAGGCGCTCGCGGCCGGCTGATTCACCGCGGCGCCTGCAGCGTGCAGGCACCGCGTTTCCAGCACTGGGCTGCGCTGCGGCCCGGACAACCCGCTGCCGCTACCATGCGGATTCCTTTCGCATGGACCCGACGCGATGACCGCATTGATCGAGACCCAGGATCACGGCCCGATCCGCGAGCTCAAGCTCGCCCGCCCACCGGCCAACGCACTCGACCCGGCGCTGTGCCTGGCGCTGCGCGATGCAATCGATACGGCGGCCGCGGATGGCATCGGCGGCGTCGTGCTCGCCGGCGGTCCGAAGGTGTTTTCCGGCGGCCTCGACGTGCCGCATCTGCTCGCGCTGCCCGACACCGCGTCATTGCGCGATGCCTGGGACGCGTTCTTCGCCGGCGCGCGTGCACTCGCCGGCGCACCCATGCCCGTCGTCGCCGCCATCGCCGGCCACGCGCCCGCGGGCGGCTGCGTGCTAGCGCTGTGCTGCGACTACCGCGTCATGGCCTCGGGCGCGTACCGCATCGGCCTCAACGAAACCCAGGTGGGCCTGGTGGCGCCGGACGGGATCCAGCGACTGATGCGCCGCACGATCGGTGCGCGCCAGGCGGAGCGCCTGCTGGTCGGCGGTGTACTGGTCGATGCCGACGAGGCACTGCGTCTGGGGCTGGTCGACGAGCTGGCCGGTATCGACGAAGTGCCGCTGCGCGCACGTCTCTGGCTCGAATCCCTGCTCGCCCTGCCCCGCGCCCCGATGCTGGAAACACGCGCGATCGCGCGTGCGGATCTGGTGGAGGCGTTGTCGGCGCAGAACATCGAACTGGACCGCTTCGTCGATGCGTGGAATGCGCCGGATACGCAGGCGGGATTGCGGGCGCTGGTGGCGCGGCTGGGGCGTTGAGATTCGGGCACCAGCCAGTTTCAAGACGAGCGGATTCCGACCGTCACCAGAGCAGGGTCGCTGGACCCCGGCGTTCGCCGGGGCGACGCAAAAAAATTCCCGTCATCCCGGCGAACGCCGGGATCCAGCGCCTTGCAGCAACGTCCAGAGCACAACTTGGGACACAAGCCGTCCGCTAGGGAAGGTCTGAACAATTCCGCTTTGGCCGTCATTCCCGCGAAGGCGGGAATCCAGCGTCTTTGGTTTTCAAAGGCTTGAAGTCACTGGATCCCCGCCTTCGCGGGGATGACGGCAGTTACTCAGACCTTCCCTAGGCTTCACCGACCGCAACCTCACGCCCAGGATCATCCACCCATCCGCTCCAAGATGGCGCATACAACTTCGCGCCATCGCGCCGGGCATGCGCCATCGCCAGCAGGTGATGACACGCGGTGACGCCCGAGCCGCACATCACCGCCACATCGCTCGGCGCATGCGCACCCAGCAGCGCGTCGAACTCCGATGCGAGCCTGTCGGCCGATTTGAAGCGTCCGCCGTCGAGGTTGTCGGCATACGGCCGGTTACGCGCGCCCGGCACGTGGCCGGCACGGGGATCCAGCGGTTCGACCTCACCGCGGAAACGTGCACCCGCGCGGGCATCGATCAGCAGACCACCGGCATCGAGATGGCGCTGCACGGCCTCGGCGTCGCGCAGCAGGTGCGTCGCATCGAAGTCGCCTGCAATCAGGGGTGCAGCTGCGACCTGCGACACCGTCGTCTCGACCGGCAGCTCCAACGCGCGCCACGCCGCCCAGCCGCCGTCGAGTACCGCGACGTTCTGGTGACCGAAACTGCGCAGCAGCCACCACAAGCGCGCGGCGAATGCGCCGTCGCTGTCGTCGTAGGCAACGACCTGCATGTCCGGTTCGATGCCCAGACGCGACAGCGTCGCGGCGAACGCATCGGCAGCCGGCCATGGATGACGGCCGAGGCCCGGCGCTCTGGGACCCGACAGATCACGCTCGAGATGGGCGTACACCGCGCCCGGAATATGGTGCGCGCGCCATGCCGATTCGCCATCGCCATCCGACGCGCCAGCCACTGCCAGCGTGAAGCGGCAATCGACGATGCGTAGATCGGGCGCGCCGAGCGATGCCGAGAGCGTCGACGCATCCACCAGCGTGGTCCAATGCGAACTCATGCGCGCTCCAGACGATTGCGCAGGTTGAGCAGGATCGACGCGGTCGCGCCCCAGATGCGATGGGTGGGCGCATGGGACAGGGTTTCGAACTCGAGCACCTGCCGGATTCGGCCACCGAACTCGATGTCGACGCGCCGCAGGCTGGTCGGCGCCATCAGAAACGCCAGCGGCGCCTCGAACACCTCGGCCACTTCGCCGGGTTCGGGCACCGGCTCGAAGCCGGGATCGAGCATCGCAACGACGGGGGTGACCCGGAAGCCGGTGATCGTCGCCAAGGGATCGAGATAGCCGAGCGGTCGCACCTGCGACGCGGCCAGGCCGATTTCCTCGCAGGCCTCGCGCAGTGCTGCCTGCAGGGGACTGCCATCCCCGGGCTCCTGTCGCCCACCGGGGAAACTCACTTGTCCGGCGTGATGCCGCAGCGTGTCGGTGCGGCGGGTCAACACCGCCTGCAGGCCCTCGGCGCGACGCACCAGACCTACCAGCACGGCGGCCTCGCGCAACGCGACCGTGCCGTCCAGCAGGCCATCGAGCTCCTCGAAATTCCAGCCGCGCGCAGGCGGCGGCGCATCCAGTGGATGCAGCGCGCGCGTGAGGCGTTCGCGATCGAAGGCGGGGTGGGCGGTGGCCTTCATCCGCGCGCGGCCTCGCGCGCGGGCAGTTCGACATCCATCAGCCACTGGCGCTGCGCCTCGCTCATCTGCAGCCAGCCACCAATCTCGGCCAGGCTGCGCAGACAGCCGTGGCAGGTGCCGTGTTCGTCGAGGGTGCAAACGCCGGTACAGGGCGTGAGCACGGCGCGTGGGCGTTCGTCCATGCGCTGATTCTACCGGCGCATCGTCGCAGGCGCCGCGCATGTGATCAGGCGCCTGCCTTCGCGTCGGCGCGAGCGGATGCCACATACGACGACGCCGACGTGCATGCACGTCGGCGTCGGGTAGCGCGTGTCGCTGTGCGGATCAGCGGCTGCTGAGCAGCTTCACCATCACGCCCACCGGCTGGCGGGCGATTTCCTGCGTGCCTTCACCGGTGACGAACTTGCCCGGCGGGAACACCACCTCGTACACCGCGTTGAGCGGCATCAGCGGCAGCACTTCACGCAGACCGGCGATCGGGGCTTCCGAGACGCGGAACGGGGGGCTCTTGTCTTCCTGGCTCAGACCGATGCCGGCCGGCACGATCAACGCCTGGTAGGCGATTTCGACGGTGCTGGCAGCGGTCGGCCTGGCACCGGCGCCAGCTTCGACGACGCGGTACATCACGCCGCTCGGCAGCGAGACCACACCTTCGCGTGCCTTGTACTCATTGATGAACGTGGTGGCCTGACCCTCGTTCTGGGTCAGTGCCGCGCGACGCTCAGCGACGATCTTTTCCTGCATGCGCTGCTGGAAGCCGTTGTAGGCGGTGCCCATCTGCTCGGGCGTGTAGGTCGGGTCCTTGCGACCGTGACCGTCCTGCAGACCCTTGATGATCGTGTTGACGTCGACCGACTCGCCGGTTTCCGCCAGGCGGTTGCCGAGGTCGAAACCCAACGCGTAGCTGAGCGTGGTGCGATCGTTCGCGTTAGCCGCGGGGGCTGCCGCCTGCTGCGCAAACGCCGCGCCGCTGAACGTGATGGCCGCGACTGCGGCAGCAATAAAACGCAACTTCATTCCGTGTATCTCCGCTAGGTCAGATTTCGATATCGCCTGTCGCGCGAAGGGGCGGTCGAACCGCCCCCTATGGACGCGCTAGGATAGCGGTCGAAGGGCTTAACCGCCACTGACGACCCCCAACTAGACCGCGGCCGCCCCGACAAGTTCCACGGGCGGCGCTTTTGCGCCTGGAGTCTCCATGTCCGAATCCCCGCTGTTGATCGAAGATCAGGACGCCGTACGCGTCATCACGGTAAACCGGCCCGACAAGCTGAACGCCTTGAACTCGGCGACGCTCGATGCGCTGCACCGCGCGTTCGACGACGCCGCCTCTGCCGATACCGTGCGCGTGGTGGTACTGACCGGCGCCGGCCCCAAGGCATTCGTCGCCGGCGCGGACATCGCCGAGATGGCCGATCTGCGCCCTGTCGAAGGCCGCGATTTCGCACTGCGCGGCCAGGCGATGATGCGCCGGGTCGAAACGCTGCCCAAGCCGGTGATCGCGATGGTCAACGGCTTCGCGCTGGGCGGCGGACTGGAACTGGCGATGTGCTGCCATCTGCGGATCGCCGCCGACACTGCCAAGGTCGGCCAGCCCGAGGTGAACCTCGGACTGATTCCAGGTTTCGGCGGCACTCAGCGCCTGCTGCGTCTGGCGGGCCGAGCGGCCACGCTGGAGCTGTGCCTGACCGGCGCGCCGATCAACGCCGAACGTGCGCTGGCGCTGGGCATCGTCAACCGCATCGCGCCGGCCGCCGAACTGCAGGCGCAGACGATGGCACTGGCCGAGCAACTGGCGAACGCCGCCCCGCTCGCCCTGCGCGGCGTGCTCGACTGCATCAACACAGGCGGCGAAAGCGCGATCGGCGAAGGGCTCGCGTTCGAGGCCGCGCAGTTCGGCCTGATGTTCGCCACCGAGGACATGCGCGAAGGCACGCGCGCGTTTCTCGAACGCCGCAAGCCCGAGTTCAAGAACCGCTGAGTCGCACGCACGCCATGCCGCAGCACCCGCCCGACGCCAGCACCCCCTCCCTCGATTCACTCGAACAGCTCGTCGCGCTGTTGCGCAACGACGATGTCGATGCCGCGATCGATGCCGGCCTGATGGCCGCCTGGCCGGACATGTGTGCCGACGTGCTGGATGCCGATGCGCGTGCCTTGCTGCTCGATGCGCGATCACGCCTGCGCACGGCGTGGGACGCACGCGCGCGCTTCGAGGCGCGCAATGCCCGGCTCGCCCGCCTCGCCGAGGAACGCGAGATCGCGCGTCGCATCCCGGCGCCAACACCTGCCGCGGCCGATGCGGCGCCGGCGCGGCCTGCCCTGCCGACGAACGCTGCGGCGATTCTCGCCCGCGCCAAGGCACGCGCGGCAGGCGGCACGTCATGAGCGCTGCAGGCAGCGCCGCTGCGCCGAAACGGCGCGGCCCGACGATGACGCGCGCGGAGATCCACGAATTCCTCGCCCGTCTGCGCGAGATCGATCCCGAGCCGACGACCGAACTCGAATACACCACGCCGTTCGAACTCTTGATCGCGGTGATCCTGTCGGCGCAGGCAACGGACGTCGGCGTCAACAAGGCGACGCGCCGGCTGTACCCGGTTGCCAATACGCCCCAGGCGATCCTCGATCTCGGCGAGGAGGCGCTCAAGCGCCATATCGCGACAATCGGCCTGTTCAACGCGAAGGCGAAGAACGTCATCGCCGCCTGCCGCATCCTCGTCGACCAGCACGGCGGCGTGGTGCCGAACGACCGCGCCGCGCTCGAAGCGTTGCCGGGCGTCGGCCGCAAGACCGCGAACGTCGTGCTCAACACCGTATTCGGCGAACCCGCGATCGCGGTCGACACGCATATCTTCCGCGTGTCCAACCGCACGGGGCTCGCGCCGGGCAAGGACGTGCGCGCGGTCGAGGATCGGCTGATGCGCGTGGTACCCGGGGAATTCCTGCTCGGCGCGCACCATTGGCTGATCCTGCACGGGCGCTACACCTGCAAGGCGCGCAAGCCCTTATGCCCGGAATGCGTGGTGCGGGATCTGTGCCGGTTCAAGGACAAGACGGTGGGGGTTGTGGGTTAGCCCCGACGCTCGCCAGCACCGCCTTTTTTCCTTTTTTCGTTAGTTCGTTAGACAAAAGTTCGCGGCTTTTTCTTGCCCGTCATTCCCGCGTAGGCGGGAATCCATGGACTTTCCTAACCGAACGCATGTGCTGCGAACGCCTGTGGCGCAGAACGTGCGGGATTTCCGCTCTCACGCACGGCTGTCTTGAAAATCGCACTCCCTCCCTCCCGAGGGAGCGGAAGTTCTCTTCTAGCGCCGAACGGCGGACTCCCACGGCGGCAATCACGCAGTCAGAGTGAAAGTCCTTGGATTCCCGCCTGCGCGGGAATGACGGTATCGAGAGTTCTGGCGGTCGATGGGGAAAGCGCGACAGCACAAGTGCCACCGCGCTTTGCGCGAATCACTCGTCCCGTTCCGTAAACGGCTTGCGCGGCAATCGGTCGTCGCGCATTGCGGCGTGATACGCGAACGAGGCGATGATTGCCGCGGCCTGCTTCAGGTCGTCCGGCACCACGTGGTCATAGGTGTCGAGATGCGTGTGATGCACGTGGCTGAAGTAGTCGGCCGGGTCCTGCACGAACTGGAAGCCCGGCAGGCCGACGCGGTCGAATGAGATGTGGTCCGTGCTGCCGGTGTTGCGCGTGGTCACGACCGTCGCGCCGAGATCGGCGAACGGCGCCAACCATGCCCGGAACACCGGCACGGCCGCGTGGTTTTCCTGCGCGTAGATGCCGCGGATGCGGCCGGTGCCATTGTCGAAGTTGAAGTAGGTCGAGAAGCGGTCGAACCCGGCGCGACGCTGCAGCGGGCCGGTCCCGCGCTGGAACGCGCGCGGCAGTGCGACCTGTTCGGGATCGGTCGGCGCCGGCCAGTCGGCCAGATATTTCGCGACGTAGCCGGCCGAGCCGTGCAAGCCCTGCTCTTCGCCACCCCATAAGGCGATGCGGATCGTGCGCTTCGGGCGCGCGTCGATCGCCTTGAGGATGCGCATGGCTTCCATCATCACGACCACGCCTGCGCCGTTGTCGGCCGCGCCGGTGCCGGTGTGCCAGGAATCGAGATGCGCGCCGATGATCACCGTCTCGTTGGCCTTCGAGCTGCCGCGCAGTTCGGCGAAGGTGTTGGTCGCCGGCAAGTCGGTGTCGCTGGTGAAACGTGCCTGCACGTCGACACGCAGGCGCGGCGCCTGCTTGCTGTCGACTGCGCGCACCAGCTGGTTGTAGTGCTCGGCGGCGACGACGAGATCCGGCACGCCTTCGGGATCGCCGGCCTTGCGGCCACCGCCGCCCATGACGCGGACGATGCCGTTGTCCCACGAGCTGATCGACAGTGTCGCCAGCACGCCTTCTTCGGCGAAGAAGGTGTTGAGCGCGCGCACCAGCGCCTGCCGTTTGCGGTACTCGTCGAGGCGCTTGTCCTGGGCGCCCGGCTCGGCGTCCTGCGGCATCGGGAAGGTCTGCAGTTCGCCCAGGTCTTCCTCGGTATGGCGGCGGAAATCCGGCCGATCGGAGGGCTTGTAGGCGCGCGCCTCGTCGAGCAGCACGATCTTGCCTGCGAGCTTGCCGCGCTGCGCTTCGATGTCCTCGATGGTCTTGAACGAGGCGCGCACCAGCTCGCCTTCGACCGGACCCGGAGTGCCCGGCGTCCAAGCCTTGGGCAGCGCATGGATCGGCAGCTCGCGCGGCGCGATGAGTTCGACGCGCGAGGCGCGGAATTCCCAGCCGCGGCCGAAAGCCTCGTCGTAGACCTCGTCGTGCACATTGCTCAACCCGTAGCCGCTGAGCTTGCCGCGCGCCCATTCGCTCGAGCGCACATAGGCCGGCGAATTGGTCAGGCGCGGACCAATGGTCTCGGTCAGTTCCTTGAGGTTGGCCGCGACCTGTGAGCGGTTGAATGCCTCGTGGCGGATCTGTGCGACGACGTCGAGATCGACCGGCTCGCTCGCCTGGGCGAATGCGAGACCTGGCAGCAGGACGGACAGGAACAGGGCCGCCGGGCGCAGGCGACGGACGATAGGCGATGCGGTCACTCAAAATCCCCGGACTGGCGTGTCGCGCCCCGATGGCGACACGGCCCGGCATGCTACCTGAAGCGAGCCCATTGCCGGCATCCGCATCACGTCAGGACGCAGATCGGCAGCCAGCCAGCAGTGGCGATGCGACGCGGCGGCGGCGGCGGCGGGGCAGGCTCGACGATCAAAACGTGCACGGTCCACGACACGCCGCTGCGTCGCCAATCGCGTCAGTCGTGTCGCCCCGCACGCAGCCACTTGGTGGCGATCCACTTCTCGCCCTCGATCACCGGCGCCCCTGCATGCAGGGTGCGGGTCATTGGATGGGCGCGGTCGTAGCTGAAGAACACCGCATTGCCCTTGACCGCGGCCACCTCGAAGTGGACGTCGGGAAACGTGGTCGCTCCGCCCCGCTTCGGCGTGTTGAGATACATCACCACCGACGCCACCCGCTGGCCGCCGCGCGCCAGATGGACCTGGCTGCCCGGCTCGGCCGGATCGAAATAGTCGTGATGGGGCCGGTACTCGGCGCCCGGACCGTAGTTAAGCACCTGCAGGCCTTCGCCGTGATCAAGTGGCCAATCGAGCAGGCGCGCAATGCGCGCGTCGATACGCGCGCACAGTGCATTTTGGCCACGGGTGAAATACGTGCCACGACTCGTGCGGTCGGCATGCACCTGATCGCCGCCCGATTCGGGATCGACCGTGGTCGAGCGGCGCAGACGCGCGCGGGCAAGCTCGATCAGTGCATCGCATTCGTCGTCGGCGAGCAGGCCGCCGAGGACCAGCACGCGCGGCAGCATCAGGCTCGCCAGGACCTGCACCTGCCGGTCGCCTGCGTCGAGCAGCGAAGCGCCATTGGGCTCCGCAGGCACCGGGACGCGGCCTGGGAGCGGCAGGCCGGTCTGCTGCGCATTGCGCTCGAGGAAGCCCGCCACCGCAGCCTGGATCGCATCTACTGCGGCCTGCTCGTCCCAGCCTTCGGCCAGCAGCGGCTCGAGCACGCTGGCGGGATCGGCGCCGGACATCGCCTGCGCCACTACCCAGTGTTCCCGTTCGGTACTCAACTCGCGTGCTGTCACGTTCTGCGGCTCCTGGGCGTTGTGACCGATGCAATCGCGACTGCCGGTGGGCCGTCGCATTTCCAACATATCCCTGACACATGACAAGCCGAATCTGTCGCCAGTCACGGCAGGCATGCGGCGCGACTGCGGGTGTCGTTCCCGCCAGCGGTAACCGGCCTGTCACCAAACCTGACTAGAACGTTCAGCCAGATCCACCACCCACGCCCCGCGCCGTCCACGCACGCACCTCATTCGACCGGAGATTCTTCACGATGTCTGTCCGCAACAACACCAAAACCCTGCTGATGGCGTTCGGCGCCGTCTTCGCACTTGCCGGTTGCGGCAACGGCGCCGATGAAGTCGCGTCGCCCGGCGTGCCGGCGAACCCGCCTGTCGCAGCCCCGCCTCCGACCAGCCCGCCGCCGACAACGCCGCCGCCGACCAGCCCGCCGCCGACCGCCGGCCCCGCTGCCAGCTGCCCGGACGGCACAGTCAACCAGGGCACCATCGTCAACAACACGCTGCGTGCCTGCCGTCTGCCGCAGACCATTCTCGGGGACCTGACCCTGCGCAAGATCGATGGTGTGGCCTATCAGATCCAGGGCCAGGTCAACGTTGGTCAGGATCAGCTCGGCGATGCAGCGGTCAACGACGCGTCCAAGCGCGGCCGGCTCTTCATCGAGCCCGGCGTGACCTTGTTCGGCCGCAACGGCCCGGATGTGCTTCTGGTCCAGCGCGGCTCGCAGATCAATGCGCTCGGCACCCGCGATGCCCCGATCGTCTTCACCTCTCTGGCCGACCTCGAAGGCAACGGCAAGAAGTTCGACTGGGCCGGCATCGTGCTGATGGGCCGCGCGCCGATCAATGCATGTATCGGCAACGCGACGCCCGGCACTGCGGCCTGCCAGGGCGCCGTGGAAGGCACCAGCAATGCCTTCGGTGGCGGTAACGCGCCGAACGACAACAGCGGCGAGATGAGCTATGTGCAGGTCCGGTATTCGGGCTACGTCATCGGTGAAGGCAACGAGCTGCAGTCGCTGACCATGGTCGGCGTCGGCGACGGCACCAAGATCAGCCACTTCCAGTCGCATGCCAGCGGCGACGACGGCATCGAGATCTTCGGTGGCACGGTCAACATGAGCCACGTGGTCATCACCGAGGCCGATGACGACTCGCTCGACACCGACTGGGGCTGGAGCGGTGGCATCCAGTTCGGCCTGATCGTGCGCAAGACCGAATCGGTCAAGGGCGTTGCCGACTCCGGCTCGATCTTCGAGTGGTCCGCCGTCGATCGCCAGCCGACCTCGACCCCGAAGATCTCCAACTTCACCGTCTACACCACCGATCGCACGCTCGACTCGCTGGTCAAGGTCAATCAGGGCACCAATGCCTCGATCTGGAACAGCATCTTCGTGACCGCCCCGGCCGGCCCCAACCTGAAGCAGTCCGACGTCTGCTTCGACATCTCGGGTGCCAACACCCGGATCGAGCTGCTGTCGAACTACTTCACCTGCGACAAGCGTGACCGCAACACGACGACCACGCCCTATGTCGACGCCGCCAACAAAGCCGGCACGGTGTTCGGCCCCTCGACGCTGACCGCCGCTTACATCCCCGGCGCCAACGAAACCGCAGTCGCACCCGTCGCAGTGCGGGCCAAGCACGCGTTCTTCCAGGACGTGAACTACATCGGCGCCGCGCGTGACGCCAACGACACTTGGTGGACCGGCTGGACCGTCGGCCTGAACTGACCGGCCCGACTCTCCACCCGTAGCACTCAAGGATGCGGCGGCCCAAAGCCGCCGCATCTTGTTTGTAAGCCCTTTTCAAGTCTGCCCGACGCAGCCAAGGCCCCTACACATGACGTCTTCCATTACCCGACTTTCCCCGCTGCGCGCACGATCGCCGCGCCACGGCCGGATCGCGCGCACGGGCATCTGCCTGGCGGTCGCCGCGGCGCTGGCCACGCCCGTTTTCGCCCAGGAAGCGCCTGACACGCCGGACGCCGCCGCTTCGGCGGACGTTGCGCCGTCGGCGGACGCGCCCCAGCGGACCTCCGAACTGGGCGCGGTCAGCGTGCGCGGCGAATACATCCCCGAGCCGATGGCCAATACCGCCGCGGTCTCCAGCTTCGTGACCCGCGAGGACTTCGAACGCACCGGCGACAGTGATGCCGCCGCCGCCCTGGTCCGGGTCAGCGGCCTCAGCGTCGTGGGTGAGAAATATGTCTACGTGCGCGGTCTCGGCGAGCGCTATTCCAGCGCCCTGTTCAACGGCTCACCGCTGCCGTCGCCCGAGCCGCTGCAACGTGTGGTGCCCCTGGATCTGTTCCCGGCCGAGGCCCTGGCCGGGGTCACCGTGCAGAAGACCTACTCGGTGAAATATCCGGGCGAGTTCGGCGGTGGCGTGATCGATCTGCAGGGCCTGACCGTGCCGGATGCGCCGTTTCTCAAGCTCAGCGTCGGCATGGGTGGCAACTCGGTCACCACCCGCTCGCCAGGGCTGACCTATTACGGCAGCAACCGCGACTGGACGGGTTACGACACCGGCCGCCGCGACCTCCCCGACGGAATCATCCACAGCGGTCAGCCGATCACCAGCGCGAACTACAGCCGCGAGTGGCTGGCTGCCTATGGCAGTGCGCTCAACAATCCCAACCTGTTCCTGTTGCAGGAAAAGCGCCGGATCGATCCGGACACCAAGATCGGCGTCAGCGCCGGCTCGGCGTTCGACATTGCCGAGGATCTGCGACTCGGCGTGATCGGCGTGGTCAGCTTCGACAACGAATGGCGCACGCGCACCGGCAAACAGCAGGACGGTGTGTTCACCAGCAACGGCGCGGACGTCTACAACGACTACGATTTCGCCACCACCCGGATGAACGCACGGGTCAACGGTCTGTTCGGCCTGGGCCTGGAAAGCGAGAACCACTCGGTGTCCTGGAACACGCTCTACGTCCACGACACGATCAAGGAAGCCAAGTCGCGCGCCGGCTACAACTTCAACGTGGGCGTCGACATCCGCGAAGACGGCACGCTGTGGCTGGAGCGCCAGTTGGTCAACAACCAGCTGGCGGGCAAGAGCAGCTTCGGCGAGTTCGGCGATCTGAAGCTCGGCTGGCGCCTGGCCTACTCCAAGGCCCGGCGCACGACGCCGTACGAGACCAGCGTCCGCTATGCCAAGGTCGATGGCACCTGGATCCACGGCAGCGGCAACAATGCGCTGCGCTTCGGCGCGGTCGACGACGAAGTGGCCAGCGGCGGTATCGACCTCGACTGGCGCCTGCCGACCGAGCGCGAGCTGACATTGAGCGCGGGCCTGGCGTATTCCGACAACGACCGCGCTGCCGTGCAACGCACGTTCCGCTTCGACGCGCTCGGTGGCGGCCTGCCGGTCTACAACCAGTATCAGCGCGTCGACTATCTGTTCTCGGACTACAACTTCCAAAACGGGACCTTGACGCTCAACGAGATCACCGCCAACAACAACGGCGAGTCCGCCTACGACGGCACGCTCACCAACAAGGCGGCCTACGTGCAGCTGGAGGGCGAACTCGCGCCGCAGTGGCGGGCGACCGTCGGCCTGCGCTACGAGGACGCCACCCAGGCGGTGCACCCGCTGGACATCTTCAGCGGCGCGCGTGTCGGCGGCATCTTCGCGGCGCCGCCGCTGGAGAATGATTACGTGCTGCCGGCGGCGACAGTCACCTGGAATCTGGCCGACAACCAGCAGGTGCGTTTCGGCGCGAGCAAGACTATCGCCCGCCCGCAGTTCCGCGAGCTGGCGCCGCAGCAGTACTCCGATCCGGACAACGATCGCCTGTTCTTCGGCAACCCGTATCTGGTGGACAGCGAACTGCTCAATCTCGACGCGCGCTACGAGTGGTTCTTCGACGCCGGTGAGTATTTCACCGCAGGCGTGTTCTACAAAACCATCGACAATCCGGTGGAAGCGGTGATCGGTGACTTCGGCGGCAACCAGCTGTTCCAGGGCTTTCTCAACGCGCCGGAAGCCACGCTTTACGGCGTCGAACTCGAGTTCAAGAAGTACTTCGATCCGAGCCTTCGCTGGCTGGGCGATGGGCGTTTGTATCTCGCCACCAACTACACCTGGTCGTCCTCTGAAGTGAATGCCGAGGAAGGCGATACGGTGATCCCGCCCGGGTTCAACGGCGTGCCGCAGGACGCGCGCAGCTTCGTTGCCGACGGCAGCCGGATGCAGGGTCAGAGCGACCACATCGCGAACGTGCAGTTCGGCATCGAGCATGCGGCCGCGGACCTACAGGCCACGCTGATCGCGAACTACGTCAGCGAGCGGATCAGTGTCCGCGGACGGGCCGGCCAGCCCGACTACATGGAAGACCCGGGGGCCACGCTGGACTTCGTGCTGCGCAAAGGCCTCGACCTCGGCGGCTGGGGGGGCTTCAAGCCCGCGCTGAGCTTCAGCGCGCGCAACATCCTCAACAAGTCGCACCAGGAGTACCAGGAACGCGATGGCGCCCGTATCGACCTGTACACCTATCGGCCGGGTATCAGCTGGGATGTGAGCCTGAGCCTCGCGTTCTGACCCACGCTGCGTCATAAAACTGAAAAGCCCGGCCTCGAAGGCCGGGCTTTTCTTTTGCACGGCGGGCAGGTGCAGAAACAGAAATGTCATCTATCTGACTCATGCTGTCACGAATCGGTTACCTGACCCGCTGCCTTGCCTACTTTCCACCCGTTCCGAGGTCTGTCGCGGTGGCCCTGGCCCAGGCTGGTCGAAGCCGGCCTCTGGCTCATCCTGATGATTCAACTGGCCCGTCTGGTGTGGCTGATTTTCGCGCCTGCCAGCGTGGCCGGCGCGCCGCAGCTGAGCAGCCTTCCTTCACAGATACCGGAGTTGGCGGGACATGATCCGTTTCTTGCTGGCGCGGCACCTGTCGCCGCCGTGGCGACCGATGGCTGGCGCCTGTTCGGCCTACGCACCGCCGCCGATGGCCGGGGAACGGCCATTCTCGGCCGCGACCGGGAGCCGCAATCGGTCTATGGCGTCGGCGATGCGTTGGCACCCGGTCTGGTCCTTGCAGCAGTGAGGGCCGATCACGTCGAGCTGGGCAACGGGCAGCGGCTGGCACTTGTGCAGGAAGCGCCGGCCAACGCGCCGCTTGCATCGATGCCATCTCCATCGCTTTCGCCGCCGTCTGCACCGGCTCCAGCCAGCAGCGCGGACGTCGATCCCGGGCAGTTGCTCGAAGCAGGACTGCAGGCACGCACCGTCGATGGCCGCCTCGCCGGCTACACCCTGCTGCCACGCGGCAACAGCGATCTGCTGCTGCGCGCTGCCGGCCTGCAGCCCGGCGACGTGCTGCTCTCCGTCAACGGCCAGGTCCTGTCGCCCAGCGTGATCACCGAACTGGCGAGCGAATTGAAAGCCAATCCCCAAGCTGTCGTGACCTTCGAGCGCGATGGCCAGACCCGCACCCTGAACCTCGGAGGCAGCGCGCCATGAGCACCCGCATCCCGGCGCGGCTGCTGCTGGCGACCGCCGTCCTGCTGGCCTGCCCCACCCCGCCGCTGTCGGCGCAGGCCCACACACAGGCCGAAACGCCGGCGCTGCGCATGCAGAACGTCGAGCTCACCGCCTTCATCCAGGACGTGGCGCGCGCCACCAGCACCACCTTCATCGTCGACCCGCGCGTGCAGGGCACGGTCAACGTCAGCCGCGACCGTCCGCTGACCGACGAAGACCTGATCGGCGTGCTGCTCACCGTGCTGCGCAGCAACGGCCTGATCGCCGTGCCGGCGGGCACCGCCACCTATCGCGTCGTGCCCGACGACCTGGCCGCACAGCAGCCGGGCTCGCCGCTCGGCTACGCCACCAGCGTGTTCCCGCTGCAGCGCATCGACGCGCGCGCCGCCGCGGAAACGCTCAAGCCCTTGATCGGCCGCGGCGGCGTGGTGATGGCGCTGCCCCAGGGCAACAGCCTGCTGGTCGCCGACTACGTCGACAACCTGCGCCGCATCCGCGGCCTGGTGTCGCAGATCGACCAGGACAGCGCCAGCATCGACACGGTCAGCCTGCGCAACACTTCGGCGCGCGAACTCGCCGCCACCCTGGTCGACCTGTTCGGCATCTCCGGGCAGAACGACGGCGCGCTGTCGGTGCTGCCGGTGGAGAGCAGCAATTCGCTGGTGATCCGCGGCAACCCGGCGATGGTGCAGCGGGTGGCGCGGATGGCGCTGGAACTCGACAGCCGCGCCGAGCGCAGCAGTGACGTCGCCGTGGTGAAGCTGCAGCACGCCAGCGCCGAACAACTGCTGCCGGTGCTGCAGCAACTGATCGGCCAATCGCCCGACGGCGGCGGCGGTGCGGGCGCCGCGATGGCCGCCGCCGTGCCCACGGCCGCCGACGCCGAGAACCTGCAGATCATTTCTCCGGCCGGCGGCAAGCGTCCGGTGATCGTCCGCTATCCGGGCGCGAACTCGCTGGTGATCAGCGCCGATCCCAGCACCCAGCGGATCCTGCTCGACGTGATCCGCCAGCTCGACGTGCGCCGCGAGCAGGTGCTGGTCGAGGCGCTGGTGGTCGAGATCTCCGACGCCGCCGCGAGCCGGCTCGGTGCCCAGTTGCTGCTGGCCGGCAAGGACGGTTCGATCCCGATCGGCCTCACCCAGTTCTCCAACGGCGGCCCCGGCATCGCCTCGCTGGCCGGCGGCGTGCTCGCCAGCCGCGGCCGTGGCGACGACGACAGCGACGACGCCGTGGGCGATGCCGCCCGCCAGGCGGCTGCGCAGGCGCTGCTCGGCCTCAGCGGCGGCCTGCTCGGCTTCGCCGCCGAACGCGACAACACCCTGTTCGGCCTGATCATCAATGCGGTCAAGACCGACGCCGGCTCCAGCCTGCTGTCCACGCCGTCGATCCTGACCCTCGACAACGAGGAAGCCCGGATCATGGTCGGTCAGGAAGTGCCGATCACCACCGGCGAGGTCCTCAGCGGCAACAACGACAATCCCTTCCGCACCATCGACCGCCAGGACGTGGGCATCCAGTTGACCGTGCGGCCGCAGATCAACAGCGGCGGTGGCATCACCCTGGGCATCAAGCAGGAAGTGTCGTCGGTCAACGGCACCGTCAGCTCGAACAACGACGAACTGGTGCTCAACAAGCGCGAGGTCGAGACCAACGTGGTCGTCGACGACGGCGCGATGGTGGTGCTCGGCGGCCTGCTCGACCAGAGCAACGAAGCGCGCCTGGAGAAGATCCCGCTGCTTGGCGACATCCCCGGCCTCGGTGCCTTGTTCCGCAGCCGCTCGCGCAACAGTTCCAAGACCAACCTGATGGTCTTCCTGCGACCGACGATCGTGCGCAACGGCGCCGATGCCCAGCGCCACACCGCGCAACGCTACGGCTACCTGCGCGACACCGGCCTGCGAGGCGATCCGGCGGCGCTGATCGAACTCGATGCGCTGGTGCGCGACTACCTCAGGGCCGATCCGTCGACCCTGCCCGCGCCTCTCGCCCCGATCGCCCCGATCGTGCCGGACGCTGTGCCCACGCCGTGACGAACACACCCGCGCCACCCCTGGCTTATGCCTTCGCCAAACGGCACGGCGTGTTGCTGCTCGGCAGCGACGAGCACGCGCATGTGGCGCTGCGCGACGGTGGCGATCCGCTGGCGTTGATCGAGGTCCGGCGCACGACGGGCCTGCCGCTTCGCGTGGAAACGCTGTCTGCCACGGCCTTCGACCGCCGCCTGTCGGAGATCTACGCCGATGTCGGAATGGGTAATGCCGTCGGCGTCGAGCAGCTGGACCTGCACGGCAATCTCGACTCGCTGGTCGAGGACATTCCGAGCACGGCCGATCTGCTGGAAAGCCAGGGCGATGCGCCGGTGATCCGCCTGATCAACGGCCTGATCGCCGAGGCCGCGCGCCTCGGCGCGTCCGACGTGCACATCGAATCCTTCGAATCCGCGCTGCGGGTGCGCTTCCGCGTCGACGGCGTGATGCGCGAGGCGGTGTCGCTGCCGGCGCGCATCGCGCCGCTGCTGGTGTCGCGCGTGAAAGTGATGGCGCGTCTGGACATCGCGGAACGGCGCGTGCCCCAGGACGGGCGCGTGTCGCTGGCGATGGGTGCCAAGGCGCTGGACGTGCGCGTAAGCACCTTGCCCACGCGCGGCGGCGAGCGCGTGGTGCTGCGTATCCTCGACAAGGAACAGGGCACGCTGTCGCTCGAGCAGCTCGGCATGTCGGCGCCCACGCTGGCGTCGCTGCGCAAGGCGCTGCAGGTGCCGAACGGCGTGATCCTGGTCACCGGCCCGACCGGCTCGGGCAAGACCACGACGCTGTATTCCGCGCTGACCGCGCTCAACGACGGCGAGCGCAACATCCTGACCGTCGAAGATCCGGTGGAGTACGCGGTCGAGGGCGTCGGCCAGACCCAGGTCAACGCACGCGTCGGCATGAGTTTCGCCGCCGGCCTCCGCGCGATCCTGCGTCAGGACCCGGACATCGTCATGGTCGGCGAGATCCGCGATGCCGAAACCGCGCAGATCGCGGTGCAGGCCAGCCTCACCGGCCACCTGGTGCTTTCCACCGTGCACACCAACGACGCCGCCGGCGCGATCACGCGACTGCGCGATGTCGGCATCGAACCGTTCCTGCTCGCGTCCAGCCTGCGCCTGGTGATGGCGCAGCGGCTGCTGCGCAAGCTCTGCGTCCACTGCCGCGCGCCGCGCACCCACAGCGGATTCGCCGGGATGCTCGGTGGCGATTTCGACGGCGTGCTGTACGACGCGGTGGGCTGCCCGCGCTGCAACCACACCGGTTACGCCGGGCGCATCGGCATCCATGAGGTCATCACCGTCGACGAGCGCATCCGCCGCCTGATCGCCAGCGACGCCGGCGAAGACGCCATCGCCGCGGTCGCCTTCGCCAGTGCGGGACGGCTGTCGGACGCCGCGCGCGATGCGGTGGCCACCGGATTGACCACGCTGGAAGAAGCCGTGCGCGTCACCCGTCAGGAGACCCGGGACGATGCCGGCGTTTGACTACTCGGCGCTGGACCTGCGCGGCCATACCCGTGCCGGCACGGTCAATGCCGCGACGCAACGCGACGCGCGTGCGCTGCTGGAGAAGCGTCAGCTAGTGCCGGTCACGGTCGAGCCCGCAATGCAGCAGCATCCTGGCGGACGCGGCGGCCGCTTCGGGCCCAAGGACCTCGCCCTGCTGACCCGCCAGCTGTCGACGCTCGTGGCAAGCGCACCGCTCGAGGAGGCCCTGCGCACGATCGGCAGCCAGAGCGACCGGCGCGGCGTGCGCCGGGTGGTGATGGCCACCCACACCCAGGTGCTCGAGGGCCGCCGGCTGGCCGATGCGATGGCCCAGCAGGGCAAGGCGTTTCCGCCGCTGTACCGGGCGATGGTGTCGGCCGGCGAACGCTCGGGCGCGCTGCCGCAGATTCTCGAACGTCTCGCCGATCTGCTCGAACGCCAGCAGCAGGTGCGCGGCAAGATGATCGGCACCCTGGTCTACCCCGCCGCGTTGTCGGTGACCGCGGTGGCGGTGGTGATCGCGCTGATGACCTTCGTGGTGCCGCGCGTGGTCGAGCAGTTCGACTCGATGGGCCGCGAACTGCCGCTGCTCACGCGCGCGGTCATCGGTGTGTCCGATTTCATCAATCAATGGGGCTGGCTCGTCGCAACGCTATTGGTCATCAGCGGCATCGTGTTCGCCCGGCTGCTGAAGCGGGAGCATTTTCGGCTGCGCTTCGACGGCTGGCTGCTGCGCCTGCCGCTGCTCGGCCGGGTGCTGCGCGACCTGCACGCCGCGCGCATGTCGCGCACGCTGGCGATCATGCTCGACAGCGGCCTGCCGCTGATCGAAGGGCTGGCGATCACCGCGCGCACCGTCGGCAACCGCGTGCTGCGCGCCGCCACCGACACCATGGTCACCGCGATCGATGAAGGCGGCAGCATGTCCTCGGCGATGAAGCGCGCCGGTGTGTTCCCGCCCACGCTGCTCTACATGACCGGCAGCGGCGAGAACAGCGGTCGTCTGGCGCCGATGCTCGACCGCGCCGCCGATTATCTCGAGCGCGAGATCGACACCTTTTCCAACGCCACGCTGAGCCTGCTCGAGCCGGGAATCATCATCGTGCTCGGCGGCGTGGTCGCCATGATCGTCCTGTCCATCCTGCTGCCGATCCTGCAGTTCAACTCGATGGCGCTGGGCTGATCCCCCCGTCCGCAACCGACCAGGAATTCTTCGCCATGATGCTTCGTCGTTCCCGTCCCGCCATCGCCAGGGCGCGCGGTTTCACCCTGATCGAACTGATGGTGGTCATCGTCATCCTGGGCCTACTGGCCACGGTGGTGGTGATCAACGTGCTGCCCAGCCAGGACCGCGCGATGGTCGAGAAGGCACGCGCCGACGTCGCGCTGCTGGAACAGGCGCTCGACAGCTATCGCCTGGACAACCTGACCTATCCGCGCACCGAGCAGGGCCTGCAGGCCCTGCAGCAACCGCCGGCGGGGCTGGCCCGTCCCGAGCGCTACCGCAAGGGCGGCTACGTGCGTCGCCTGCCGGCCGATCCCTGGGGCAATCCGTACCAGTACCGCATGCCGGGACAACGCGGCACGTTCGACGTCTTCTCGTTCGGCGCCGACGGCGTCGAGGGCGGCGAAGGCGAGAACGCCGACATCGGCAACTGGCAGTAACAAGCACCGCTCATGCCACGCGCGCAGGCCGGGTTCACGCTGATCGAACTGCTCGTGGTCATGGTCGTCATCGGCCTGGCCACGACGGCGGTGGCCTTGACCCTGCCCGACGGCAACGCCGGCTTCCATCGCCAGGCCGACCAGTTCGGCCTGCACCTCAAGCACGCGCGCGATGAAGCCATCCTCGGCGGCCGGGCGATGCAGGTCAGCGTCGACGCCGGCGGCTACCGCTTCAGCCGACGCGACTTCGGCCGGTGGCAGCGGCTGGACGAGGCGCCGTTCACCGCACGCCCCTGGGCCGATGGCGTGATCGCGGCGCTGCCGGAACGCCGGGAGCAGCTCAATTTCCGTTTCGACGCCACCGGCGCCGCCGAACCCCAGCGCCTGCGCCTGGCGCGCGACGGCATGCAGGCCGAGATCGTGGTCGACGCCGCCGGTACGGTGCGCGTGCAATGACCGGCGCGGCGCGCGGCTTCTCGCTGATCGAACTGCTGGTCGCGCTGGCGGTGTTCGCGCTGGTCGTCGTCGCCCTGCTCAACCTCAGCGGCGGCAGCACGCGCAGTGCGCTGCAGATCGAGACCCGGGCGCTGGCCGGCATCCTGGCCGAGAACCTGGCGGTCGAAGCGCAGATCGGCGAGGCGACGCCCGATGCGGCGCAGGGCGAAGAACGGCTCGGTGATCGCCAATGGCGGTGGCGGCGCGCAATCGAGCCCGCCGGCGCCGGGCTGACCCGCGTGCGCATCGCGGTGTTCGCCGACGACGGCCAGCAGGTGGCCAGTGCCGAGGTATTGCGATGAGCCGTGCGCCGCGCAACCGCGCACGCGGCTTCACCCTGATCGAGGTGCTGGTGTCGCTGGCGATCTTCGCGATGCTCGCGGCGGCCGCGGTCGGTGTGCTGGCGTGGACGGCCGACCAGCAGGGCGTGATCCGCGCGCGCATGGACCGCACCGCCGAACTGCAACGCGCGCATGCCCTGCTCAAGGCCGATCTCGGCCAGGCCGCCGTGCGCCGCACCCGGCGCAGTGATGGCGTGGCCGACCTGTCCGCCTTCACCGCCGCGCCGCCGGACGACCGCAGCCGTCCGCTGATGGGCTTCGTCCGCCGCGGCTGGGAGAACACCGACGACGCGCCGCGCGCGTCGATGCAGTACGTGGAATACCGCGTCGCAGACGGCAGCCTGCAGCGCAGCACGCGCGCCGCGCTCGACGGCACCGCGGCCGGCGCACCGCAGGTGCTGCTGGACGGCGTCGAGTCGGTGCGCGCGTTCTACTTCGCGCGCGGCTTCTGGAGCGACGGCTGGGGCGGCGGCCTCGACGCGCTGCCGCAGGCAGTCGCGCTGGAGATGGAGGTCCGCGACTTCGGCCACGTGCGCCAGGTGTTCCTGCTGCCGGGCGAAGCGGAATGAGCGCGCCGGTGCGACAGCGCGGCATGGCCCTGCTTTCGGTGCTGCTGCTCACCGCGGTGATGACCGTGCTGGCGGTGGCGATGCTCGACGACATCCGCTTCGGCCTGCGCCGCACGGGCAATGCGCATGCGATCGCGCAGGCGCAGCGCTATGCGCTCGGCAGCGAGGCGCTGGCCCGGCAGCGGCTGGGCGAGCTGCAACGCGGCGGTGTCGATGCCGCGCAATGGAACGGCAAACCGCTGCTGTTCCCGATCATCGAAGACGGCCAGAGCCTCGGCCTGGTGCGCGCACGGCTGGGCGACGGCAGCACCTGCTTCAACCTCAACAGCGTGGTCACCGGTGCACCGGAACAGTGGCAACGGCGCGAGCTCGGCGTCAGCCAGTACGTGGCGCTGCTGCAGGCGCTCGGATTCGCCGCCGCCCAGGCCCAGACCCTCGCCGACACGCTGGCCGACTGGATCGACAGCGATGCGCAGCGCGCGCCGCTGGGCGCCGAGGATTCCACCTACGCCGCGCTGCAGCCCGGCTACCGGACCAGCGGCGCCCTGCTCGCCGAACCGTCGGAACTGCGCGCGATCCGCGGCTACGACGGTGCGGCCTATGCGCGCCTGCGTCCCTACGTCTGCGCCCTGCCGAGCGCCGAACTGTCGCCGGTGAACGTCAACGCGCTGGACATCGACCAGGCCCCGGTGCTGAGCATGCTGAGCCTGGGTCGCCTGACGCCCGCCGAGGCGCGGCGCGTGATCGCCGCGCGCCCGGACGGCGGCTGGGTGGATGCCACCGCGTTCTGGGCGCATCCGGCGCTGCGCGACGCCGGACTGCCGAACGAGATCTACGAGCAGGTCCAGCTGCGCAGCCGCTGGTTCACCCTGCAGACCGAAGTCGAATACGCCGGCGCGCAGGCGGTGCTGAGCGCACTGCTGCATGCCGACGGCGACCGCGCCCGCCTGATCGTCCGCCGCTGGACTCCCGACGAATGAACCCCGCCTTCCCCATCCGCCTGCTGCAGCTGAGCTCCGATCCGACGCGCGCGGCGGTGTGCCTGTCCATCGACGCCGGCGGCCACGTCGTCGCGCGCCGGCCCTGCGACCCCACCCATCCGCTGCCGGCCGAACCCGGCACGCGCGACATCCTGGTCGTGCCGTCCGAAGCGCTGCGCCTGCACTGGTTCGACCTGCCGGCGCGCAGCGCCGCCCAGGCCGTGGCCGCGGCGCGCCTGATGCTGCAGGACCATGTCGCGCAGCCGGGTGCCGAGCTGCACGTGGCCGTCGGCGACCCCGAGGCCGGCGAGCCGCAGCGGCTGCTCGGTGTGGTCGATGACGCGCTAATGCGCGACTGGCTTGCGCAGGCGGCGCAACTGGGACTGCGCCCGATGGCCGTGGTGCCCGATTGCCTGCTGCTCGACGTGCCGACGGAAGACAGCGTGCAGGTCTGCGAACGCGACGGCCTGCTGCTGGCCCGCGGCCGCAGGCTCGCACTCGCCGCCGAACCGGATCTGGTGCAGCGGGTGATCGGGGCGCGGCAGGTGCAGCGGCTCGACGACAGCGTGCGCGATGTGCGCTTCGCGGCCAATGCGCTGGCCGCCCCTGCGCTCGACCTGCTGCAGGGCCCGTACGCGCGCCGCGACGAGACGCAGCCGCGCCGACGCCGGCGCCTGCGCTGGCTGGCGGCGCTGGCCCTGCTGTCTCCGCTGTTGCTGGTCGGCGCGCAGGCGCTGTATCACGGCCTGGCGGCGCGCTCGCTGGAAACACGTGCCGACACGCTGGCGGCGCAGTACCGGCCCCAGCTCACCGGAGCCGACCTCGGCCCGTATTACCGCCAGCGCCTGGCCCCCGACCTGCTGGCCGCGCACTCGGCCGCGCTGTTCGAAGCGCTGCGCGCGGTGCCGGGCGCCCGGCTCGACAGTTACGAGTTCACGCCCGACACCGGCGTCCGCGCCGGCCTGGTACATGCCGGCGAACAGGATCTCGACCTGCTGCGCCAACAACTGGCTGATGGGGGGCTGGCGCTGGTGCCGCTGGACAGCCAGCCCGTCGAAGCCGGCCTGCGCAGCCTCGTTGCCGTGGAGCCGCTGTAATGGATGCCTACCTGCAACGCGCTCGACTCTGGTGGCAGCAGCGCGAACCGCGCGAGCGCTGGATGCTGGGGCTGATGGCCGCCGCGATTACCGCGTTCGGGCTCTGGTACGGCCTGATGGTCCCGTTGCGCAAGGCCGCCGATGCCGCGCAGCTGCGCCACGAACGCGCCACGCTGGCACTGCTGCAGACCGAGCTGCAGCTGGCGCAGCTGCGCGCGCTGGACCAGCGCGACATCGCGCCACCGGTCGACGCCGCTGTGCTCAAAGCCGCCGTGCTGGCCTCGGCGCAGCAGGCCGGGCTGGCGGTGAGCCGCGAACGCGAGCACGGCGTCGGCGGCTTCGGAATCGAATCGGATGCCGCGACGTCGCAGCAGTTGTTCGGCTGGCTGGACGCGCTTCGGCTCCGGCACGGCCTGGCGCCGGCCACGCTCAGCGTGGCCAGGAGCGAGGGACAGCTGCGCGTCCAGGCCGAGTTCGACCTGGCACCTTAGGCGGCCTGCTGCACCGCTGCGCGTGGCACGGCATGACGGGTGCCGATTGTGACAGCCGTGCGTCAGGCCAGCGGGACTGCGCAGTGCGATGCCATGACACTGCAACACTGGCGCCATCGCCGCGTCACGGCGCCGGGATGCAATGAGGACATCGCGATGCGGGCGACCAGATCCGCGACGATGGCACCCGATCCAAGGACTCATTCCAGGGCGTGCGCCGCCGAAACGGCGTGCCGCCCGGGCTTCGCGACGGTTCTGTCCATCCGGTTTCCTAGAGGACCTCGCTCCCGGACCTCCATCGGCTCCCTTTCTCTCCTCGGGCCTGCGGGCCCGCTTTTTTTCATTGCATCCGGCCGGGCGTACGCTTGGAAGCCTCCCTGCGCCCGTCGGCCGCTGTCATATCCGTGCAACAAAAACATCATTAAATGCGCGGACCGGGCGATGCAGCGCGTTGCCGCCCCACTTCTGGAGTTAGACATGTCTCGTCAAGTGATCCGAATCGCTGCGCTCGCCCTGTCCACCGCGTTCTTTCTGGCGGCCTGCGGCGGCAACGCAGATGCACCCGCTGGACAGTCGCCAGACGGCGCGCCCGCCGCAGGCCAGTCGGCCGGCGACCGCGTCGCCACCGAAATCACCGGCGCCGGCGCCACATTCATCTATCCGCTGGTCTCGAAGTGGTCGGCCGACTACAACGCGGCGACCGGCAACCGCGTCAACTACCAGTCGATCGGTTCGGGCGGCGGTATCGCCCAGATCAAGTCCGGCACGGTCGACTTCGGTTCCTCCGACAAGCCGCTCGACAGCGCCGAATTGCAGGCCGCAGGCCTGGGTCAGTTCCCGTCGGCGATCGGCGGCGTGGTGCCGGTCGTCAATGTCGACGGCCTCGCGGCGGGGCAGCTGAAGCTGACCGGCGCGCTGCTGGCCGACATCTTCCAGGGCAAGGTCGCCACCTGGAACGACCCCGCCATCGTCGCGCTGAACCCGGGCGTCACCCTGCCCGCGGGCAAGATCAGCGTCGTCTACCGCTCGGACGGCTCGGGCACCACCTTCAACTTCTCGAACTACCTGTCCAAGGTCAGCCCGGACTGGAAGTCGGCTATCGGCGAAGGCACCTCGGTGCAGTGGCCGGGCGGCGTCGGCGGCAAGGGCAACGAAGGTGTCGCTTCGTACGTGCAGCAGATCAAGGGTTCGATCGGTTACGTCGAGCTGGCCTATGCGCTGCAGAACAACATGCCGTATGCGTCGCTGCAGAACGCGGCCGGCAACTGGGTGCAGCCGAGCGAGGAGAGCTTCGCCGCTGCAGCCGCGGGCGCCGACTGGGCCAGCGCGCAGGACTTCAATCTGGTCATCACCAACGCCCCAGGCGAAAACGCCTGGCCGATCACCGCGACCAACTTCATGCTGATGCACAAGCAGCCGAGGGACGCCGCGCGCAGCCGGGCTGCCCTCGCGTTCTTCAAGTGGGCGTTCGAAGAAGGCCAGCCGCAGGCCAGCGAACTGCACTACGTGCCGCTGCCGCCAGAGCTGGTGCAGCAGATCGAGGCCTACTGGGCGGCCGAGTTCCAGTGATGCAAGCCACCGTGCGCCCGAGGGGCGCACGGTCGTTACGGGGACGGCGTCGTGACGCCGTCCCCGCCTGCGATTTCTCCCATCACGCGCACCGGGCTCCCCTCTTCCGATGAACGCCACTGCTGTCCCCACGTCGACCGCGTCCATCACGTCCGCGCCGACGCGCCGCGACATCCGCGATGCACGCGCCGATCGTTTCTTCCGCATGCTGCTGACCGCCACCGTCGTCTTCGTGATGCTGGCGCTCGCCGGCGCTGCGCTTTCGATGCTGTGGGGTGGCCGCGACGCCCTGGCGACCCAGGGTCTGTCGTTTTTCACCACCGCCGACTGGAATCCGGTCCAGAACCGCTACGGCGCGCTCGCCCCGATCGTCGGCACCATCGTCACCGCGCTGATCGCGATGACCATCGCCGTGCCGGTCAGCTTCGGCATTGCCTTCTTCCTGACCGAGGTCGCGCCGCGCTGGCTGCGCGGCCCCGTCGGCACCGCGATCGAACTGCTCGCGGGCATCCCCTCGATCATCTACGGCATGTGGGGCCTGTTCGTGCTCGTGCCGGTGATGACCACCTACGTCACGCCGTGGCTCAACGACCACCTCGGCACGATCCCCGGCATCGGCATCCTGTTCCAGGGCCCGCCGCTGGGCATCGGCACGCTGACCGCCGGTTTCGTGCTGGCGATCATGGTGATCCCGTTCATCTCTTCGGTGATGCGCGAAGTGTTCCTCACCGTGCCGACGCGCCTGAAGGAATCGGCCTACGCGCTCGGTTCGACCAAGTGGGAAGTCAGCTGGGACATCGTGCTGCCCTACACCCGCTCGGCAGTGATCGGCGGCATCTTCCTCGGTCTCGGCCGCGCGCTGGGCGAGACGATGGCCGTGGCCTTCGTCATCGGCAATTCGGTGCGCCTGACGCCGTCGCTGCTCGAGCCGGGCACGACGATCGCCGCGCTGATCGCCAACGATTTCGGTGAAGCCACCGAGACCTACCGCTCGGCGCTGCTGCTGCTCGGCTTCGTGCTGTTCATCGTGACCTTCGTCGTGCTGGCGATCGCGCGCCTCATGCTGATGCAGCTGTCCCGCAAGGAGGGCAAGTGATGGCCAGTGTCGTCAGCGAACGTGAGCGCCGGGTCGCAGACCGCCTGCATGGACGGCGCCGGATCACCAACGCGGTCGCCGTTGCGCTGGGCTGTCTGGCTGCTGCCTTCGGCCTGTTCTTCCTCGGCTGGATCCTGTGGACACTGGTCTCCAAGGCGGCCGGCGGCATCAACCCGGCGCTGTTCACCCAGATGACGCCGCCGCCGATGCAGGAAGGCGGCCTGCTGAACGCATTCTTCGGCAGCGCGGTGATGTGCGGGCTGGCGATCGCGATCGGCACCCCGCTCGGGGTCGCCGCCGGCACCTGGCTGTCGGAGTACGGCCGGGCGCGCAAGTTCGGCACCGTCGTGCGATTCATCAACGACATCCTGCTGTCGGCGCCGTCGATCGTGCTGGGCCTGTTCGTCTACACCGCCTTCGTCATGCAGACCGGGGGGCGGTTCTCGGCACTCGCCGGCGCCATCGCGCTCGCGTTCATCGTGTTGCCAGTCGTCGTGCGCACGACCGACGAAATGCTGCAGCTGGTGCCCACGCAGATGCGTGAGGCCGCCCTCTCGCTCGGCGTGCCGCACTGGAAGGTCGTGGTGCAGGTGATGTACCGCAGCGCGTCAGCGGGCATCGTCACCGGCATTCTGCTGGCGCTTGCACGCATCAGCGGCGAAACCGCGCCCCTGCTCTTCACCGCATTCGGCAACCAGTACTGGAACAACAACATCATGCAGCCGATGGCGAGCGTGCCGGTGGTGATGTACCAGTACGCCGGCAGTCCCTACGAATCCTGGCAGCAGCTTGCCTGGGCCGGCGCCCTGGTACTCACATGCTTCGTGCTGATCGTCAGTCTCGTCGCCCGCGGGCTGCTGTTGCGCAACAAGATCGCGAACGACTGACCCCATGAACCTTCTGCATTGGATCCGGCCATGAACGACCTCCACACCGCCCCGCAGTCGCACCGTTTCTCCGTGGCGACGCAGCCGCGCGAGGTGCTGGCGCCCACACCGGTCAAGATCGCGGCCCGCGGTCTCAATTTCCACTACGGCGACTTCCATGCCCTGAAGAACATCAACATGGAGGTGCCGGAAAAGCGCGTGACCGCGCTGATCGGACCGTCGGGCTGCGGCAAGTCGACGCTGCTGCGCATCTTCAACCGCATCTATGCGCTGTATCCGAAGATGACCGCCAGCGGCGAACTGCTGCTCGACGGCGAGAACATCCTCGCGCCGAAATACCCGATGAACCGTCTGCGTTCGAAGGTCGGCATGGTGTTCCAGAAGCCGGTGCCGTTCCCGATGACGATCTTCGAGAACGTCGCCTACGCGATCCGCCACCACGAGAAGCTGTCCAAGGCCGAGATGGCCGTCCGCGTCGAGCAGGCGCTGACCCAGGCCGCGCTGTGGAACGAGGTCAAGGACAAGCTGGGCCAGAGCGCGCTGGGCCTGTCGGGCGGCCAGCAGCAGCGCCTGTGCATCGCCCGCGCCGTGGCGTTGCGTCCCGACGTGCTGCTGCTCGACGAGCCGACTTCGGCGCTGGATCCGATTTCCACCAGCCGCATCGAACAGCTGATCGAAGAGCTCAAGACGGAGTACACGATCGTCATCGTGACCCACAACATGCAGCAGGCCGCGCGCGTGTCGGACTACACCGCCTTCATGTATCTGGGTGATCTGATCGAGCACGACACCACCGAGACGATCTTCTCCAATCCCTCGAAGCAGCAGACCGAGGATTACATCACCGGGCGATTTGGGTAAGGGACGCGTCTGACCGAGGCCATCCGGCCTCGGTCGCGTCCCGAACGCCCGGCCATGGATGGCCGGGCCGGCCGATCCGAAGCCAACGCCGTCTCGCCATGGACGGCTGCGGGATCTCCCAGACATCCGCCGCCACCTCCTCTCCAGGTACACGACCATGCCCAATCAACTCAACGACCACATCGTCAAGAGCTACGACGACGAGCGCAGCCGTCTGACCAACGAAATCCTGCGCATGGGCGAGATGGCCGCCGCGCAGCTGGAGTCGGCGCTGGATGTCGTCGAGCGTCGCGACGACAAGGCCGCCGAGCGGATCATCGCCAACGATGAAGCCATCGATGCGCTCGAGCACGAGGTCAGCCAGGACGTGATGAAGCTGGCGCTGCGTGGCCCGATGGCGCGCGACCTGCGCGAGATCCTCGCCGCCCTGCGCATCGCCGCCGATATCGAGCGCATCGGCGACTACGCCGCGAACGTGGCCAAGCGCTCCAGGGCGCTGAACCTCGCGCCGCCGCTGCCCTATACGCGTGGCCTGACGGTCATCGGCCAGCTCGCCGCCAAGCAGGTCCGCGAAGTCCTGGTCGCGTTCCACAACGGCGACGCCGCCGCTGCGGAGCGCGTGCGCGCCCAGGACGCCGAGATCGATACGCTCTACACCGGCCTGTTCCGCGAGCTGCTGACCTACATGATGGAAGACCCGCGCGCGATCACGCCGTGCACCCATCTGTTGTTCATGGCCAAGAACATCGAGCGCATCGGCGACCACGCGACCAACATCGCCGAAAACGTCTGGTTCCTGGTCCACGGCGACGACGCGCTGCCGCCGCGCGACAAGCGCGACGAAACCAATACGGTCTCCTGAACGGTCTGCACTGCGGCACGCGCATCCGCGCGCGAGTGCCGCAAGGCCAAGGCCAAGTGTGTCCCCCGGCTCTGCTAGGCTTGCGCGCATGAGCGAAGCCGCAGCACCCGCGCCCGCATCCAACCACGATGCCGCGCCCCCCCACATTCCCATGTCCCGACGCTTCCGCGGCTTCCTGCCGGTGGTCGTCGACGTCGAAACCGGCGGTTTCGAATCGCGGCGTCACGCGTTGCTGGAAATCGCAGCGATCCCGCTCAATATCGATGCCGACGGCAATCTGGTGCCCGGCGCAGCCGCGCATACCCACGTCGAACCGGCGGACGGCACCCACATCGATCCGCAGTCTCTCGAAGTGACCGGCATCGACATCCACCATCCGTTCCGGTTCGCGAAGCCGGAGCGCGAAGCGCTGGAGCACATCTTCAATCACGTGCGCAACGCCGTGCGTCACCACGATTGCCAGCGCGCGATCCTGGTCGGCCACAACGCGCATTTCGACCTGGGCTTCCTCAACGCCGCGGTCGCGCGCACGCAGCACAAGCGCAATCCGTTCCACCCCTTCAGCGTTTTCGACACGGTCACGCTCGCCGGCGTCGCCTATGGGCAGACGGTGCTCGCCCGCGCGGTGCAGGCAGCCGGTCTGGAATGGGATCAGGCGCAGGCGCATTCCGCGCTCTACGACACCACGCTGACCGCGCATCTGTTCTGCCGCATGGCGAACGCCTGGCCGAAAATGGCGGCGGCCGCTGCCGTCGACTGACCGGGCGCGGCGCTCAGCCCTCGCTCTCGGAGCGGCGCAATGTGATCACCGCGATCTCCGACGGCACACCGATGCGGGTCGCAAAGCCCGGCCACAGACCCGCGCCGTTGCTGACATAGAGCTGCATGCCGTCGACCGGATACAGACCGGAGACGAAACCGCCGTTCGCGCGGGCGACCAGCCGGTCCATGCCGACGATGTGCCCGCCATGCGTGTGGCCCGACAGTTGCAGCGCCACCCCGCGTTTCGCGCTGTCGCGGGCAGCGACCGGACGGTGGTCGAGCAGCACGACCGGGGCCTGCGGGTCGGCCCCTGCCAGCGCGGCATCGAGATCGGGCAGCGCCTGCCCGTAGCGTTCGGCGACCGGATCGGTGACGCCCGCGATCGTCAAACCCGCGCCGTCACGCTCGATGCGGACGTGGGCGTTTTCAAGCACCTGCATGCCCAGCGCGCGAAACGCGTCCATCCACGCCTGGTACTGACCGTAGTACTCATGGTTGCCGGTGATGGCGATGACGCCATCGGGCGCCTGCAGATCTGCGAGCGGGCGCACGTCGTTCGCGCGCGCCGTCACGCTGCCGTCGACGAGATCACCGGTGATGACGATCAGATCCGGCTGTTGCGCGTTGGCCTCCGCGACCACACCCGCGACCCAGTCGCCGGTCAGCAGGCGGCTGGCGTGGATGTCGGTCAACTGCAGCACACGGTAGCCGTCGAAGGCCTGCGGCAGTCCGGCAATCGACACGTCGACCTGCCGCACCTGTGGCACCACCATCGCCTGCCACGTCCCGAAGGCCGACAGCACCAGCGCGAGCACGGCCGCGCCCGGGCGCAGCCACGGGCCACGCATGGCCGTCAGTGCGCTGCGCCGACGCAGGGCCCAGACCACCAGCGTTGCCGCGTCCAGCAGCAGCACGAACACCGCGGTCAGCAGCAGTGCGATGAATCCGGTCCCGAGCGCGGCGATGACCAGCTTCGGCAGCTCGGGCGAGGCCATGCTGCCGGCGAAGCGCGCGACGATGCGATGGTGCAGCGCCAGCCCGTAGACCAGCACCGCCAGTGCGGTCCGCAGCGGCCATGGCAGACGCAAGGGAAACACGACCCGCAAGACGAGATAGGACGCAAGGACAATCGCAACGACACTCAGCACAGGCTTTCCCGAAGACGTGGACGGGCAGTCCGTGCGCGACGGACCGACGTGGGGCGGCCATGGTCGGCGATGCCGAGAACCCGCGCCAGCGCTTGCTGAATCACTGTCCAGCTTCGGTGCTGGATTTACCGCGATGTCGTCACCGCATCCGCGCCGACTCAGCTCGCGAGCTTCAACCCGATGATGCCGGCGATGATCAAGCCGAGGCTGATCAGCCGCCCCGGACTCGCGGCATCACCCATCAGCACCATGCCGAGGATCACGGTCCCGACCGCGCCGATCCCGACCCAGATTGCGTACGCCGTGCCGACCGGCAGTTCGCGCATCGCGACGCCCAGCAGACCCACACTGATCGCCATCGCGGCGACCGTACCGACCGTCGGCCAGAGCCTGGTGAACCCTTCGGTGTATTTCAGGCCGATCGCCCAGCCGATTTCGAACAGACCGGCGAGCACGAGAATGATCCAGGACATGGGAACCCTCCATCCAGAAGATGGGGCCGTCCCCGCTTGCGGTGCGAACGGCGGGGTCGTCCCCGCCACCGTATCTGCGCCTGATGGTAAAGGCGCCGCAGTGAACGCCTGCGCGCCCGTCAACCGTCGCAGAGCCGGTCGCGGCCTTCGCTCTTGGCGCGGTACAAGGCCACGTCCGCGCGGCGCATCAGTTGAGCAGGCGCGGTGTCGAGCGGATCGAGCATCGCCGCCCCCGCACTGATCGTCACGTGCAACCCGTCCACCCCGCCCCAATCGTGCCTGCCGGCGAAGGTCTCGCGCAGTCGGGTGTACACGACATGCGCGTCCTCGCGACTGGCGTCGACGAGGATCATCGCGAACTCCTCGCCGCCGATCCGCGCCGCGATATCCGACACGCGACAGGCGCCGGCCAGCAGCATGCCCACTTGGCGCAGGACCGCGTCGCCCACCGCGTGACTGTGCACGTCGTTGATCGCCTTGAACCGGTCGACGTCGAGCACCATCAGGCACAGCGGCTGACGCCGACGTTGGGCACGGGCGAACTCGCGTGACAACGCGGCGTCGAAACTGCGCCGGTTGGGCAGTGCGGTCAGTGCATCCTCGTAGGCCTCGCGTTCGAACGTCTCGGCCTGCGTGCGCAGGCGTCCCAGAAGTTCGGTCTTCTCGCTGTCGGCCTCGATCAGCTGTTCGGTCTGGCGCTGCAGCGCGCGCGTGCGATCGTCCACCAACTGGCTCAGCCGGTCGTTCGCGGCGCGATAGCGACGGATGCGTCCGCGATAGGCCAGCGCCAACGCCAGCAGGACCAGGGCGCCGCCCAGCGCCTGCACGCTGCGGCGCTGCCACCACAGCGGCGCGACCGCGAAGCGCCACTCAACCTCGTCGGTGCTCCAGCCACCGTCGGGATGCGCAGCTGCGATCCGCAGCACGTAATCGCCCGGCGGCAGGCCGACGAAATCGACGCTGCGCTGGCGTCCGCGTTCGATCCAGTCCGCGTCCAGACCGTCGAGACGGGTGCGGAAGCGGATGCGCTCCGACATCAGGAAGCTCAGGCCGACATAGGACACCGACAGGCGGGTACCGCCCGGCAAGCGGTCGCCGTCGCGCCAAGGCGAGGCGACGCCGTCGATGCGAACCGATTCGATCCGCGGCTTCGGCGGACGCCGGGTACTGAAGGTCCGCCAGCGCTCGGGATCGACCGCGCTGACGCCGCGCGCAGTCGCCATCCACACCGAGCCGTCGCGACGCAGGATCGCCGACGGCGACGAACTGCCATTGCCCTGCGCGTTCGACATGCCGTCGATCTCGTCGTAACGCTCCAGCGCGATGCGTCCACGCCGGCCATTGGCCACCGCGTCGAGATCATCCATACGTGCGCGCAGCATGCCGCGGTTGCTGGTGATCCAGGCATTGCCCAGTCGATCGGGCACGATCTGGAACACGGTGTCGACCGGCATTCCCTGGTCCAGGCCCACGTGCGCGAGCACGCCGTCGCGTTCGCGGTAGAGCCCGCGGTCCGTAGCCAGCCAGACGGCGTCACCGATACCTCGGAACGCGAACACGGTGCGCGCGCCGTCCACGGGCGGCAGCGCGACGTGCCGCACGCGCCCGTCCTGCAGCACGCTGGCGCCCTCGACAGACCCGATCCACAAAGCGTCGTCGATCCACGCCAGTGAGGTGACGAGGCCGGTCGGCAGACCGGGGATACGCGGCGTCGACACGCGGCCGTCGACCAGCCGCTGCGGCCCGCTGTGGGTCGCGATCCAGACCGCGCCGTCGCCATCGGTCTCGATCGCGCGGATGTGCCCCGGGAAGCCCTCGAGACGCGCCACCACCCGGCCGTCGCGCAGCCGGAGCACACGCCCGCCGTAAGCGCCGACCCACAGATCGCCATCCGCGCCGAGCGCGAGGCTGAGCACCGACGGCGCGACGCCCGGCTGCAGCACGACCGGCTGCAAGCGCCCGTCCAGGCCCTGCCGGTCGAGTCCGCCGCTACCGCCGATCCACAGCCGGCCCGCGTCGTCCTCGATCAATGCGCGGACGTAATCGCCACTCAAGCCGTCGCGGGCCAGCAAGCGTGTGAACAGCGTTTCGCGGAAGCGGAACAGGCCACCGTTGGCGCCAGCCCAGACGCTGCCCTCGGCATCCTCGAGCAACTGCACGATGCGCCCAGAAGGACGCGCGGCATCGGCCGGCGGCGCTTCGATGCCGCGTGCGCCAATGCGCAGCAGGCCGCGACTCTCGCTGCCCAGCCATAGATCGCCCTGGCGGTCCTGCAGCATCGCGGTGAAATCGCCCTGCCCCGGAATCCGGTGCACCCGCGGTGCGCGCGTGCCCTCCACGCGATGCACGCTGTCGCCGGCCACGAGCCAGATCGTGCCGTCCGGCGCGCGATAAGGCCAGGCCAGACCGGAGGCGAGGCCCCATACAGATGACGCCGCGCGCAGCGTGCCGTCGGTGTCGCGCACCACAAGCCCGCCCATCCCGCCGATCCAGAGGCGGCCGTCGTCGCCGATCGCCATGTGCGGATAGCTCAACGGCAAGGGCACGCCGGCCGGCGCCTCGAAGAACTCGAACCGGCCATCGGGGTGCAGGCAGCCCAGGCCGCGCCCCTCGAACAACAGCCACAGGCTGCCCTGCGCATCCATCGCCATCGCGTGGATCAGGACCTGCGGCCAGCCCGCGTCTGCCGACGTCCAGAACCGGAACACGCCCTGTGGATCGCGGCGGCCCAGATTGCCGCGCGAGTCGCTGAGCCACAGTGCGCCCGCCGGATCGACATACAGCGAGCCGACGCCGTTGTCGGGCAGCGCCGGTGCGGGCGTACTGCGGTCGTAGACCACGAATTCCAGCCCGTCGTAGCGGACCAGGCCTTCCCAGGTCGCCAGCCACAAATAGCCGTCCGGGGTCTGCGCCAGATCGCGGATCGAGTTGTGCGGCAGCCCCTCGCGCGAGGTCCAGTGGTCCACCGCGTAATCGTGCAGCGGACCGGGCACCGCACGGGCTGGACTATCAGCCGCTGCGGCGGCGCTGCACATGCATACGGTCAGCAGGACGAATGCCCGCCATAGATCGCGGGCACGCGCGACCGGGCCACGCGGCCCTGCGATCGTGTCAACGGGCCGCATGCCCCGCCCCTCCCCGGCTGGTTTAGCCGGTGATCCGCTGGCGCACTGCTTCGAACAGCGTCACGCCGGCGGCAACCGAGACATTGAGGCTCTCGACGCCCCCCAGGGCGTCGCCACCCGGCATCGGAATCGTCACCAGGCCGTCGCAGTGTTCACGGGTCAGACGACGCAGGCCGTCAGCCTCGCCGCCCAGCACCAGCGCGACATTGCCGCGCAGGTCGGTTGCATAGAGCGTCGCGGTCGCCTCGCCGGCCAGACCGTAGATCCACACGCCCAGCTTCTGCAGGTCGCGCAGCGTGCGCGACAGATTGGTCACGCGTACCACCGGCACGCTGTCCGCGGCGCCGGCCGAGGTCTTGCGCACGGTCGCATTGACCTGCACCGCCTTGTCCTTGGGAATCACCACCGCCGTCACGCCGGCGGCGGCCGCGCTGCGCAGGCAGGCACCCAGGTTGTGCGGGTCCTGCACGCCGTCGAGCACCAGCAGCAGCGCCTTGCCTTCGGCCGCCTCGACCAGACCTTCGAGTTCGTTCTCGTCCCAGGTCTTCGCCGCGGCGTAGCGCGCGACCGCGCCCTGATGCCGCAGGCCACCGGCGACACCGTCGAGCGCCTGCTGGTTGACCCGGCGCACATCGATATCGCGGCGGCGCGCGGACGATTCGATCTCGACGATGCGCGGATTCTTCGCGCCCGCTTCCAGCAGCACCTCGCGCACGTTCTCGGCGTCGTGTTCGACGGCCGCGGCGACGGCATTGATGCCGACGATCCACTGGTTCTGCTTGCTGGTCATGGTGCTGGAGATTCGAAGAAAGAAAGACGGAAGACTGGGAACGTCGACGGGGCCGGCACCTGCGCGCCGGCCCCGTCGAAAGCCATTCTAGCGAAACCGCCCGCTCAGTACGGCTTCTTCTCGCGCTTGGCTGGCTGGCCACGGGGCGGCAGCGGCTTCGGACCGCCCTGCACTGTCGAGTCCGGATCGACCAGACGGAAGTCGATCTTGCGGTCTTCCAGACTGGCCTTGAGCACGATGATCCGCACGCGGTCGCCGAGGCGGTACTGGCGCCCGGCACGCTGGCCGTTGAGCATCCGCCGGATCGGATCGAAGCTGTAGAAATCGTTCGGCAGCTGGGTCACGTGGACCAGACCGTTGACCTTCGACTGGTCCAGTTCGACGAACAAGCCGAAGCTGGTCACGCCGCTGATCACACCGTCGAACTGGCCACCGACATGCTGCTCCATCCACGCGGCGCGATAGCGCTCGTCGACTTCGCGCTCGGCCTCGTCGGCGCGGCGCGAACGCTCCGAACACTGCAGCGACAGACTTTCCATCAAGCGCGGCGTGTACATGAACTTCGCCAGCGGCTGGCCCGACAGCACGTGCTTGATCGCGCGGTGCACCAGCAGGTCGGGATAGCGGCGGATCGGCGAGGTGAAATGTGCATACGAGGCCAGCGCCAGGCCGAAATGGCCGATGTTCTCGGGCGTGTAGACCGCCTGGCTCTGGCTGCGCAGCAGCACCGATTCGAGCAGCGTCGCATCCGGGCGCTCGCGGATCTTCTTCAGCAGCAGGGTGAAATCCTTGGGCTGCACCTTCGCCCACGGCGGCAGGCGCAGCGAGAATTCCTTGAGGAATTCCAGCAGGTCGGCGTACTTGGCCTCCGGCGGCTTGTCGTGCACGCGGTACGGCGCGGAGATGCCGGCGTCGAGCAGGAAGCGCGCGGCCTCCACGTTCGCCGCGATCATGCATTCCTCGATCAGCTTGTGCGCGTCGTTGCGCTGGAGCATGCCGGCCTGGGTGACTTCGCCGGTGTTGTCGAGCACGAAGCGCACTTCGGAGGATTCGAATTCGATCGCGCCACGCTTGGCGCGCGCCTTGGCGAGCACCGCGTAGAGCTGGTGCAGACGCTCGACCTGCGGCAGCACCGGCTTGATCGCGGCGCGCGTGTCTTCGTCGAGTTCGCCGACTGCCTTCCACACCTGGGTGTAGGTCAGGCGCGCGTGCGAATGCATCACCGCTTCGTAGAACTTCGACTCCGACACCGTGCCGTCGCGCATCACCTGCATGTCGCAGACGAAGCACATCCGGTCGACCTTGGGCTTCAGTGAGCAGATGCCGTTGGACAGGGTCTCGGGCAGCATCGGTACGACGAAACCCGGGAAATACACGCTGGTCGCGCGCAGCTGGGCTTCGTCGTCGAGCGGCGTGCCGGGACGCACGTAGTTCGACACGTCGGCGATCGCGACCACGAGCCGGAATCCGTCGCGGTTGGGCTCGCAGTAGACGGCGTCGTCGAAATCCTTGGCGTCCTCGCCATCGATCGTCACCAGCGGCAACGCGCGGATGTCGACGCGACCGCCGACCATGCGCTCTTCGACATCGACCGGCACCGCGGCGGCTTCGTCGAGCACTTCCTGCGAGAACTCGTGCGGCAGGTTGTGGCCGTGGATGGCAGCCTCGACCACCAGCGTCGGCTTGAGCACATCGCCCAACACGGTCAGCACGCGGCCGATCGGTGGACGGTGCGCATCGCCCGGCGCCGTGATCTCGCAGACCACCAACTGGCCGTGCGTCGCGTCCTGGCGCGCGTCCACCGGAATCTGGATGTTGCGCTGGATGCGCTTATCGTCCGGCACCACGTAGCTGATGCCGTGTTCGATCGAGAAACGCCCCATCAAGCGCGTCGTGCGGCGCTCGAGCACCTCGACGACGACACCGGCGCGACGGCCGCGCGCATCGACGTTGGTCAGGCTGGCCAGCACCCGGTCGCCGTGCATGACCTTGCGCATCTCGGCCGGCGGCAGGAACAGGTCCTCACCCGCGCCCGAATCCGGGCGCAGGAAACCGAAGCCCTCCGGGTTGGCGATCACCGTGCCCGGAATCAGATCCATGCGCTTGGCCGGCACGAGGCCGCCGCGGCGGTTCTGCAGCAGCTGGCCTTCGCGCAGCATCGCGCCCACGCGCTTGCCGAGTGCATCGGCGCGGTCGGGCTCGGTGAGCGCGAGCTTGATCGCGAGCTCGTCGGGTGTCATCGGGCCGTCGGCATCGACGAGCACCTGCAGGATCGCCTCACGACTCGCGATGGGGTTCGCGTAGCGCGCCGCCTCACGGTTGGCATGCGGGTCCTCGAAGCGGCCGCCGCGCGAAGCGGGCGGACGATCCTGCGACGCCGGTCGGCGATCGGCCGGCGCCGGTCCACCGGGCTTGGAGCCGCCGGAACGCAGCGCGCGCTGCAGGGCCGGATCGGGCATCCACGGCGGCAGGGCGTCCTTGCGGTCGCTGTGCGATTTCGGGCGGGCCGGAGCGGCGGTGCCGCGCTTGCCGGCCCCCTGCGTCTCGGGTCCGGGCGTACCGCGGCTGCTGCCGCGCTTGCTTGGAGGTTTAGCCATTGGGGGAATGGTACAGGCTCGCCCGCGAGGCCGGCGTCGATGCCCGGAGAACGGCGTGCACGAATCCGTTGACAAGCGCCGGGGGCATCGACAACATACGCGCCCTGACCTGCCCGGGTGGCGGAATTGGTAGACGCACTAGCTTCAGGTGCTAGCGGGGGCAACTCCGTGGAGGTTCGAGTCCTCTCCCGGGCACCAAGGTCATCACAGCCTTACCAGCCGTGAACATCAAACCCGCAATCGCGGGTTTTTTTGTGCCTGCGCTTCCGGCCGACGCCTTCACGGGCCACCTCACCGCGATCTCGCGAACGCGCCGTTCGATCGCGCATGTGCTTTCCGACTGCCTTGCGCCATTGTCGACGGGTCGCCGCCTGCGGAGCACTGCATGGATTACCTGACGCTCAAGATGCTCCACATCCTGGCTGCGGCCACGTGGCTCACAGGCATGGTCGGCAGTGGCATCGCGGTCGCGCTTCATGATGTGCTGGACTCGCCCACCGGCCGGTCGCTGCTGGCGAGCCTGCGCAGTTGGAACCGTTGGGTCACCTTGCCCGCGCTGCTGGTCATGCTGGGCGCCGGTCTGACCATCGCGCTGCAGGCCGGCTGGCTGGTGATGCCGTGGCTGCGGCTCAAGCTCGCACTGGTGTGCGCGCTGGTGTTCCTGCACGCATGGCTGAGCCGCACGCTACTGCAACTGGCGACCGTCGAAACCTCGCCCAGGCCACGCGCTCTGCTGCGTTTTGCCGCCCCCGTAACGTTCCTGATTGGCCTGTGCATCGGCATGCTCGGCTTGACCAAGCCGTTTTAACGCGCGCAACGCCCACGGTGCGGAAAATCGCCGTTCTCGCATTGACAGCCGACAGGTCGCACCCCAGAATTGTCGGCCTGACCTGCCCGGGTGGCGGAATTGGTAGACGCACTAGCTTCAGGTGCTAGCGGGGGCAACTCCGTGGAGGTTCGAGTCCTCTCCCGGGCACCAAGGTCATCACAGCCTTACCAGCCGTGAACATCAAACCCGCAATCGCGGGTTTTTTTGTGCCCGCAGTTTTCTAGGCCCGTCCTGCGGGCCGTCGCTTTGCGAGATCGCCCGGCGATACAGTGCGCCGTCGAAAGCAGTTGTCTCTATGCTGCAGGCGATGTCGCGCCGCGCGATGCGCAGCGCGGACCAGCCCGCTGAAAACAGCGTCCAGCTGACAGTAAGTGCCGCCCCATGGGCGCGCGAGTGCTATGCAGACCTCGTCTGCCGACACGACAACGTGCCTTGTTCGCCGACGCATAGGCAACCGGCACCCGCTAATCGCGGTTGCGATGACCCGGGTTGCCGGGCGTGCCTTCGCCACTCTGCCGCGTCGGATTGCCTTCGAGCGCGCCCGGCATCGATTCCGGATCGTTGCGCTGGTCCTGATCGCGCTTCTCGGACGATTCGCCCGGCGCTTTCGGACCATCGGGCGTGCGCGCCTGTTCCAGCGGGCCGCGCGTGGTGTCGGGGGTGTGCTTGTCGGACATGGTCATGGCTCCTGGGGTCATGGCCACAGTGTGCGCAGCCCGTGCACGCACCCGCGTGATGTCGATGCGTCCGTAGCCACGCCGCCCGCCCGCGCGGCGCTGCGGGATCAGTCCCCGTGCGCCGCATCCCGGCGCTGCTCGCGCACTTCGAACCACATGCCGTTGAGGATCGCGAACGTCGCCGCGAGACCGATGCCGAGAATCCAGGCGAAATACCACATGGTGTTGCTCCTAGGAGTGCGCGCTCAGTACGCGTTGGGGGTGTCGGCGATGCTGGCGTCAGTGACCTTGCCGCGCAGCACTCGGTAGACCCACGTGGTGTAGAGCAGCACCAGCGGCAGGAACACGATGGTCGCCAGCAGCATGATCCACAGCGTCAGCCGGCTGCTCGACGCGTCCCACAGCGTGAGCCCGGCGCCCGGGACGCTCGACGAAGGCAGCAGAAACGGGAAGATCGCGAAGCCCACCGTCAGGATCACGCTGGCGATCGAGACGCCCGAGGCGACAAACGCGAGACCACCGCGGCGCAGCCGCAGCAAGACTGCCGACGCAAGCGCGCCCAGCACGCCCAGCAGCGGCGCGGCCATCGTCCACGGCATGTGACGGTAGTTGTCCATCCACAAACCCGGCGCCGTGCTGACGGTCTTGTGCAGCGGGTTCGAGGCGAGCGCGGTGTCGACCACGGAATCCACGCGGAAGCCCGCGATACCCGTCGCGATCCAGACGCCGGCGGCCACGAACAGCGCAGCGGCCAGCACGCCTGCAACGCTGCCGTAACGCGCCGCGCGCGTCGCGATGGGGCCGTCGGTCTTCATCACCAGCATCGCCGCACCGTGCGCGACCAGCAGGCTCACGCTGACCAGGCCGGCCAGCAACGCGAACGGCGTCAGCAGGTCGAAAAAGCCGCCGGTATAGACCGCGCGCAGTTCGGGGGTGAAATGGAACGGCGCGCCCAGCAGCACGTTGCCGACCGCGACGCCGAAGATCAGCGCCGGCACCGCGCCGCCCACGAACAGCGCCCAGTCCCAGGTCTCACGCCAGCGCGGATCTTCCACCTTGCCGCGGAACTTGAAGCCGACCGGCCGCAGGATCAGCGCGAACAGGATCAGGAACATCGCCAGATAGAAGCCCGAGAAACTCACCGCATACAGCGGCGGAAACGCGGCGAAGATCGCGCCGCCGCCGAGGATCAACCACACCTGGTTGCCCTCCCAGACGGGGCCGATGGTGTTGACGACGATGCGACGCTCGGCATCGGTCTTCGCGACGAACGGCAGCAATGTGCCGACACCGAGGTCGAAGCCGTCCATCACCGCGAAGCCGATCAGCAACACGCCCAGCAGCAGCCACCAGATCAGGCGCAGCGTGGCGTAGTCGAATGGAATGAAGTCCATGGGAAATCCTCGAAAAACGTGGGTGCGTCAGGCGCGCGCGGCGGGTGCGGGATCGAGCGCGTCGAGCGCGCGACCGTCGGACTCGGGCGCGTCGTCGTCCACCGCTGCCGGCGCGTCGTCGCCAGCCGGCGGTGCCAGCACATCAGGCCCCTTCTCGATGGCCTTGAGCATCAGCTTCGCGGCGACGATCGCCAGGCCCGTGTAGATGATCACGAAGCCCGCCAGCGAGATCAGGATGTCCTTGAGCGCAATGCCCGACGCGGCATAGAACGTCGGCAGCACGCCTTCCACCGCCCAGGGCTGACGACCGTATTCGGCGACGAACCAGCCGCACTCGATCGCGATCCACGGCAGCGGCAGACTCCACAGCGCGATCCACAGGAAACGCCGGCTCTCCTCGATACGGTTGCGCGTGACCACCCAGAACGCAAAGGCAAAGAACGCGATCAGGTAGAAGCCGATGCCGGCCATGATCCGGAACGTCCAGAACAGCGGCGCCACACGCGGCACGGTATCGAGCGCAGCCTGGGAAATCTCCTGCTCGGTGGCGTGGAGGATGTCGTCGCGATAGCGCTTGAGCAGCAGCGCATGGCCGAGGTCGCTCCAGTGCGCATCGAACGCGGCGCGCGCGGCGGTGTCGGTGCGGTCCTCGCGCAGGCGCTCGAGCGCGGCATAGGCCAGCTGGCCGCCGCGGATGCGGTGCTCGGCGCGCTCGACCAGCTCGAGGATGCCGGGGATCTCGCCGTCGAGCGAGCGCGTCGCGATCAGGCCCATCAGCCACGGAATCTTGATCTCGAAGCGGTTGGACTGGCCGGACTGGTCCGGCAGCCCGACCACGGTGAAACCGGCCGGCGCAGGCTCGGTGTGCCACATCGCCTCGATCGCGGCGAGCTTCATCTTCTGGTGTTCGGTGGCCGCGTAGCCGCTCTCGTCGCCGAGCACCACGACGCTCAGCGCCGACGCCAGACCGAAGCTTGCGGCAACCGCAATCGAGCGCCGGGCGATGTCCTTGTGCTTCCCACGCAGCAGATAGAACGCGCTGACCGACATCACGAAGATCGCGCCGGTCACATAGCCGGCCGACACCGTGTGCACGAACTTGGCCTGGGCGACCGGGTTGAAGATCACCGCCATGAAGTCGGTGATTTCCATGCGCATGGTGTCCGGATTGAACACCGCGCCGACCGGGTTCTGCATCCAGCCGTTGGCGACCAGGATCCACAGCGCCGAGAAGTTCGCGCCCAGCGCGACCAGCCATGTGATCGCCAGATGCTGCAGCTTCGACAGGCGGTTCCAGCCGAAGAAGAACAACCCGATGAAAGTCGCCTCGAGGAAGAACGCCATCAGCCCTTCGATCGCCAGCGGCGCGCCGAAGATGTCGCCGACGTAGTGGCTGTAGTAGGCCCAGTTCATGCCGAACTGGAATTCCATGACGATGCCGGTCGCCACGCCCATCGCAAAGTTGATACCGAACAGCACGCCCCAGAACAGCGTCATCCGCCGCCAGACATCGCGCCCGGTCATGACGTAGACGCTCTCCATGATCGCCATGAGGAACGACAGTCCCAAGGTCAGCGGGACGAACAGGAAGTGGTACATCGCGGTGAGCGCGAACTGCAGGCGGGACAGTTCGACGACGGTCATGTCGATCATGGGAGGCAGCCGGAGCGGGTTATGCGCGCAGGTTGCGCCGCGCCCGGCCGGCGGGCATTGATCTGGATCAATGCGGAGTCGGGGGCGTGGCGCATGCCACAGGGAGGCGGATGGCCGCGCAACCATCGGCGGCTCTCCAGCTCTCGTGCCGGACAGCGGCGCCAGGTTAGGCGCTTCGCTTCTGGAGCCCCTCTCCCTCAGGGAGAGGGGTTGGGGTGAGGGCGCGTTTCGAGGCGGTCCGCGAGACCTTCGCCCTCACCCGACACGCTTCGCATGTCAACCCCGGATCAAGTCCGGGGCAGGCTCTCTCCCGGAGGGAGAGGTGCTCAGATCGAGCAGAACTGCGTCTGCACCTGCTACAGCCCCGCCGCACCCCGCAACGCCGCCACATCCACCAGATCGATCCGCCGTGGATCCTCGAACGCAATCGCCCCGCTCTGCCGCAGCTTGGTGAAACTGCGACTGACCGTCTCGATCGTCAGACCCAGATGGTCAGCAATATCGGCGCGGGTCATCGGCAGATCGACGTGGTGGGCAGCCCCGCCGCGTTGCTGCTGGCGCTCGCCCAGTTCGACGAGAAATCCGGCAAGCCGTTCGCCCGGCCCCAGCCGTGCCAGCATCATCAGGCTGCCGCGGGTGGCGTCGAGTTCGCTGCAGGCCTGAGCCAGCATGCCGGATTCGAGATCGGGATAGCGCTGGCACAGGCTGCGCATTGACTGCAGCGGAAACGCGCACAGCACGCAGTCGGTCACGGCTTCCAACGTATGCCGGTACTGCGGCGCGCCGCTGAAGCCGATGAAATCGCCCACCATCAGAAAGCCCGCGACCAGACGTCGGCCGTCGGGCAACAAACGCACGCGGCGCAGCATCCCGCGGGTGACGGTGTAGACCTCGCGTCGCGGATCGCCCTGGCTGGCCAGCGTCGCGCCGACGGGCAACAGCACTTCACCGGCGACCGCTTCGAGCGCGTGCGTCTCTGCTGCGGGAATCGATGCGCAGATCGCCAGCGGCCGCGCCAGACAGCCCTCGCAGCCGCCGTGCTGCGCGCGCTTCGGGCTGCCGGCCGCCGCGTGGCGGGCCGAACCGGTGGGTTCGGCGGAACTGGGTAGCCTCGGCTTCGTCTCCATACCGGCCCGATGATACGCGCGCCGCCGGATATCCGGCTGGCCGTGTGCCGCTGGAACGACATTGCGACGCCTGTCGACCTTGCCGACGCAACACCTGCGACCCCCAACCGCTAAAATCCCGGTTCCGCCGTAGATGCTGTCCCGATGACCGAGTCCGTCCGCACCCCCTTCCATGGCTTCGAGCAGCTGCCGCTGCGCGAATTCGCCGAGCGCGCCTACCTCGACTATTCGATGTACGTGGTGCTCGACCGCGCGCTGCCGTTCATCGGCGATGGCCTCAAGCCGGTGCAGCGCCGCATCATCTACGCGATGAGCGAGCTGGGCCTGGGCGCGGCGGCGAAGCCGAAGAAGTCCGCGCGCACCGTCGGCGACGTGATCGGCAAGTACCATCCGCATGGCGACAGCGCGTGCTACGAGGCGCTGGTGCTGATGGCGCAGCCGTTCTCCTACCGGTACCCGCTGATCGACGGACAGGGCAACTTCGGCTCCAGCGACGATCCGAAATCCTTCGCGGCGATGCGTTACACCGAATCGAAGATGACGCCGATCGCGGAGATGCTGCTGAGCGAGCTCGGCCACGGCACCGTCGACTGGACCGATAATTTCGACGGCACGATGCAGGAGCCCTCCTGGCTGCCGGCGCGCCTGCCGCACCTGCTGCTCAACGGCACCACCGGCATCGCGGTCGGCATGGCCACCGACGTGCCGCCGCACAACGTCAACGAAATCGTCAGCGCCTGCCTGCGCCTGCTCGACGATCCCGACGCGACGGTGCGCGATCTGTGCGAACACGTGCGCGGCCCGGACTATCCGACCAGCGCCGAGATCATCACGCCGGTTGCCGACCTGCTGCACATGTACGAGACCGGCCACGGCAGCGTGCGCGCACGCGCGACGTTCCAGAAAGAGAACACCAACATCGTCATCACCGCGCTGCCGCACCAGGTCAGCCCGAGCAAGGTGATCGAGCAGATCGCCGCGCAGATGCGCGCCAAGAAGCTGCCGTGGCTGGAAGACATCCGCGACGAGTCCGACCATGCCAATCCGGTGCGCGTGGTGCTGATGCCGCGCTCGAACCGCGTGGATGCCGAGCAGTTGATGGGCCACCTGTTCGCGACGACCGATCTGGAAAAGAGCTTCCGCATCAATCTCAATGTCATCGGGCTCGACGGCCGCCCGCAGGTCAAGAACCTGAAGATGCTGCTGTCGGAATGGCTGCAGTTCCGCACCAACACCGTGACCCGTCGCCTGACCCATCGCCTGGAGAAGGTCGAGCGTCGCCTGCATCTGCTCGATGGTCTGCTGGTCGCGTTCCTCAATCTCGACGAGGTGATCCACATCATCCGCACCGAGGACGAGCCGCGCGCCGTGCTGCAGACGCGGTTCGAACTCAGCGACGAGCAGGTCGACTACATTCTGGAGACGCGCCTGCGCCAGCTCGCGCGCCTCGAAGAGATGAAGATCCGCGGCGAACAGGCCGAGCTGGAAAGCGAGCGCGATCGCCTGATCACCACGCTCGAGAGCAAGACCAAGCTGAAGAAGCTGATCAAGGACGAGCTGCAGGCCGATGCGAAGAAGTACGGCGATGCGCGTCGCTCGCCGCTGGTCGCACGCGGCGCCGCGCAGGCGCTCGACGAAAGCGATCTGGTGCCGAGCGAACCGGTGACCATCGTCGTCAGCGAGAAGGGCTGGGTGCGCGCGGCCAAGGGCCACGACGTGGACCCGGCCGGCATGAACTACCGCGACGGCGATAGCCTGCTCGCGTTCGCACGCGGGCGCACCACGCAACAGGTCGCGTTCCTCGATTCGACCGGCCGCAGCTATTCCACCATCGCGCATTCGCTGCCCTCGGCGCGCGGCAACGGCGAACCGCTGACCGGCCGCTTCTCGCCTGCCGCGGGTGCGTCGTTCCAGGCCGTGGTCGCCGGTGAATCGGACGCGCGCTTCGTCGTCGCGTCTTCGCACGGCTACGGCTTCGTGACCCGCTTCGAGAACCTCACCGGCCGGCAGAAGGCGGGCAAGGCGATGCTGTCGCTGTCGCCGGGTTCGACCGTGCTGCAGCCCGCCGCCGTGCGCGCCGTCGATGCCGACCGTCTGGTGGTGGTGACCAGCGCCGGCCATCTGCTGGCGTTCCCGGTCGCCGAGCTGCCGGAACTCGACAAGGGCAAAGGCAACAAGATCATCGAGATTCCGAAGGCCAAGCGTGGCACCGAACAGGTGGTCGCCGTGGCCGTTGTCGCGCCGGGCACTTCGCTGCTGGTGCGTTCGGGTGCGCGCACGATGACGCTGTCGTTCAAGGAACTCGACGCCTACATCGGCGCGCGCGCATCGCGTGGCGGTCTGCTGCCGCGCGGCTGGCAGAAGGTCGAAGGGCTCGACGTCGAATGATGCCGGCACGGGTACGCGGCGATCCGTCGCGTGCCCGGTCCGGAAGCATCATGAAACCGTAGAGCGCGCTCGCGCGCGATGACGCGTTCCAGGGACACCCCATCGCGCGCAAGCGCGCTCCTACATCAGGTGGCCGATGCAACCCGAGTTCTGGCACGAACGCTGGTCGAGCAACCGCATCGGCTTCCACCGCGATGCGCCGCTACCGCTGCTGGTGGCGCATTGGCCGGCGCTCGACCTTGCACCGGATGCCCGCGTGTTCGTGCCGCTGTGCGGCAAATCGCTGGACATGGTGTGGCTGGCCGAACGCGGCCATCGCGTCCTCGGCGTCGAACTGTCGGAATTGGCCGTGCGCCAGTTCTTCGAGACACGCGGGCTGGTGCCGGCGATCCATGAGACGGCTGCCGGTGCGCATTTCGTCGCCGGTGCGTACGAGCTGATCGTCGGCGATGCGTTCGCGCTGGAAGCGGATGTGCTCGCGGATTGCGCCGCCGTGTACGACCGCGCGGCGCTGATTGCCCTACCGCCGGACCTACGTCGCACGTACGCGGCTACTGCGTGGCGACGCCTGCCAGCGGGATGCCGCGGGCTGCTGGTCACGCTGGAGTATCCGCAGGCGGAGAAATCCGGGCCGCCGTTTTCGGTGCCAGCGGACGAAGTGCATGCGTTGCTCGATCGCGACTGGCGGATCGATGCGGTCGAACGGCGAGACATTCTTGCGAACGAGCCGGGGTTCGTTGCGGATGGGGTGACCGCGTTATCGACCGTCGTGTATCGGATGGCGCGGCGGGGGTGATTCGGGTTGGCGCGCGGATCGAGATTTCTTCGACCGCTGCCCTCACCCCAACCCCTCTCCCGGAGGGAGAGGGGCTTCAAAGCAAAAGCTCGCGAGCTTCTAGCCCCTCTCCCCTGGGAGAGGGGTTGGGGTGAGGGCAGGCGCGTCATTCAAATCGAATCGAGCGGCGGCTTCCGCCCGATAAAAACAGAAACGCCCACGACAAGCGCAGGCGTTTCCAGACTCCCGACAACGCGGCGAACACGCCGCGCTTCTGTCACCCCACGCCAGCGTGTGTGCCTTCCGCCTCGCCCATCCGGCTCTGCTGGTAGCGCTCCAGGCCGATCATCTGGATCAGGCGCAGCTGCTTCTCCAGCCAGTAAGTGTGGTCTTCCTCGGTATCGGCGAGCTGGGTCACCAGCACTTCGCGGGTGACGAAGTCGCTGTGCTGTTCGCACAGCACGATGCCCTTGGCGAGGTTGTCGCGCACCAGATATTCGAGGTCGAGATCCTTGCGCAGCATCTCTTCGACGGTGACACCCGGCTCGAACGCATCGGGGCGCATGTCCGGTGTGCCTTCCAGAAACAGGATGCGCTTGAGCAACGCGTCGGCGTGCTGGGTTTCCTCTTCCATCTCGTGATTGATGCGCGCGTAGAGCTGGTGCAGGCCCAGATCCTCGTAGCGGCGCGAATGCAGGAAGTACTGGTCGCGCGCCGCCAGCTCACCGCGGAGCAGGAACTTCAGGTAATCGACGACTTCGGGATGTCCTTTCATGGCAGCGCTCGCAACACGTGGAATGCGCGCAGTATGCCGGGCCGCCGTGAAGCATGATCGGATGGGAATGCATGCATTTCGCATTCTCAGGCGCGTCCGGGCCGTGTCGCGCGGAACGCTCGGGTGCTTGCAAGCGGCGTGACGCGCATCAGCGTAGACTCGCGCGCCTTCCGCCTGTCGCACCCCCCAATGAAGATCGGCATCGACTTCGGTACCAGCTACTCGGCCGCCGCTGCGCGCATCGGCGACCGGCTGGTGCATATCCAGTTCGACGGACAGCCACAGTTCCGCACGGCGGTGTTCTTTCCGACCACCCTGCCCGATCTTGATGCCTTCGAGCTGGACGGAGCGATGGAAGCGGAGGTGGAATCGCTGATGCGCGGCCTGCGCAGCGACCAGGCCCGCGCCGGCGCTGCGCCACGTCCATCCGCGCTGCTGCGCCGCGACGCGATCCGCATCGTGCGCCGGCAATGGCTGGAGGCGCGCATGCGCGATGCGGAATCCTCGGCTGCAGATCTGCAGCACGCGGTGTTCGGCGAAGCGGCGATCGAAAGCTATCTGCTCGAAGGCAGCGGCAATCTGGTCCAGTCGCCGAAGTCGATGCTCGGCTTCAATCTGCACCCACGCGCCAAGGAGACCATCACCGGCATCGCCGCACACATCCTTGAGCACATTCGCCTGACCGCGAGCCAGCAGCTCGGCACCACCGTGCGCGCAGCGACGCTGGGCCGGCCTGTGCGTTTCCGCAGCTCGCTCGGCGAGGCAGGCGGCGAACAGGCGCTGGCCCTGCTGCGTGACGCCGCGGCGCAGGCTGGCTTCGATGCGATCGAATTCCTCGAAGAACCTGCGGCCGCCGCGTTGCACTACCACGCCGAAAGTCCGCAGCGGCACACCACGCTGGTCGTCGACATCGGCGGCGGCACCACCGACATCGCGCTGGCGGAAGTCGGCGGCGATGGCGCGCCGCGCGTGCACCGTGCCTGGGGCGTCGCCAACGGCGGCACCGATGTCGATCTCGCGCTGAGCATGGCCCAGGTCATGCCGGTGTTCGGCAAGGGCGCCAGCCGCATCCCGGTGCACCACTTCGTCGAAGCAGCTACGGTGCAGGACATGCCGCGGCAACGCGATTTCCACAAGCGCGACTTCAGCCATGTCGATACCCCGTTCGGCGCGCGCCTGCAGGCGCTGCAGCGCGACGGCGGCACCACGCGCCTGTACCGCGGCGTCGAGGGCATGAAGGTGCGCCTGAGCGCGCACGACGAAGCCGGTCACGCGCTGGACTACATCGAACCCGGCCTGCGCGTCGATGCGACGCGGGCTGCGCTGGAAGCCGCCAGCGCGCGGTTCCTCGACACGATCGGCGCCCTGCTCGACGAGGTGGGCGGCGATCTCGATACGCCGCCCGACAGCCTGTTCCTGACCGGCGGCATGTCCGGCGCGCCCTACGTGCAGGCGGCTGCGCAGGCGCGCTTCCCGGATGCGCGCATCGTGCGCGGCGATCCCTCGCTGGGTGTGGTCTCGGGACTGGCCGAGCACGCACGCAACTGAGGCGCTTGGCCGGCCTGCGCGCCGACCCGCAACATGCCCGTGGAATAATCGGACCGCGCCGCATCTGCAGCGGCCGGGGAATCGTGCATGCGCAAATGGATCCTGCGAGCGCTGCTCGCACTCGTCGTGCTGCTGGTCGCGGCCGGTCTCTTCGTCTGGCTGTCGTTGCGCGCGAGCCTGCCGGCGCTCGACGGCGACCAGTCGCTGGCCGGCCTCGGCGCGCCCGCGACCATCGAACGCGATGCCGCGGGCGTGGTCACGATCACCGCCGCCAACGAGACCGACGCGATGCGCGCACTCGGGTTCGTGCACGCGCAGGAACGCTATTTCGAGATGGACCTGATGCGGCGCGTGCCGTCGGGCGAACTCTCGGCGTTGTTCGGCGAGCGCGCGCTCGAGACCGACCGCCGCAACCGCGTGCACCGCATGCGCGCGCGGGTGGAGGCCGATCTGGCTGCGGTCGCCGGCGATCGCATGCCGCAGCTGCAGGCCTATGCCGACGGTGCCAATGCCGGCCTCGCGTCGTTGCGCGCGCGACCCTGGGCCTACCTTCTGCTGCAGCAGACGCCGCAACCGTGGACGCCGGCGGATTCCGCACTGACCGGCTTCGCGATGTATTTCGATCTGCAGGACGCGACCAATGCGCGCGAGCTGGCGATGCACCGCTTGCAGCCGGCTCTGCCGCCGGCACTGTTCGATCTGTTCGCGCATGACGGCAGCCGTTGGGATGCGCCGCTGTTCGGGGAGGCGCGTGGCGATGCGGTGTTGCCGGGGGCGGAGGTTGTGGATCTGCGGCGACTTGACGTCGTGGAGGTTGATGGCGGTCTTCGGGAACGTTCGCCGTTTGCGTCCACGGGTGCCGCACGAGACGCAGCTTCATACGGAATATCTCCGCTGGCCCTCACTCCACCGTTTGTTTCACAAACGGTCCCCCTCTCTCCCGCGGCACGGGAGAGAGGCCAAGGTGGGCCGCCGGTGGCTTGGAAGGTTGCCCTCACTCCACCACCTGCTCCGCAGGTGGTCCCCCTCTCTCCCACGGCGCGGGAGAGAGGCGTTGGTGCGCCGCCTGCGGCGGCGGATCTTTCGCGGGGCAGCAACAACTTCGCCGTCTCCGGCGCCTTGACGGCCGACGGCCGCGCCCTCGTCGCCGACGACATGCATCTAGGCCTGCGCGCACCCAGCATATGGTTCCGCGCGCGCCTGCGCTATCCCGACCCGCGCGCACCGGGCGGCCAGGTCGACGTCACCGGCTTCACACTGCCCGGCCTGCCGGCGGTGATCGTCGGCAGCAACACGCACGTCGCCTGGGGCTTCACCAACAGCTACGGCGATTACCTCGACTGGCAGCGCCTCGTGCCCTGTGCCGACGGCGCGCCTGCGGGTTGCACGCCGGTCGTGCGCCATGAGGAGCGCATCGACGTCGCCGGCGGCGCACCGGTCACGCTGATCGTGGAAGACAGCGACTGGGGCCCGCTCGTCCACCGCGACGACGACGGCAGCGCACTCGCCCTGCGCTGGACCGCCCACCAGCCTGGCGCATTGAATTTCGGCCTCGCCGACTTCGCCCACGCGCGCGATCTCGATGATGCGCTGGCCATCGCCGACCGCACCGCCACGCCGACGCAGAATCTCGTGATCGGCGATCGCGCCGGCCGCATCGCCTGGCGCCTGCTCGGTCCGATTCCCGTGCGCGGCGCCGGCTGCGACGGCCATACGGTTTCGGTGCCACTGACGGCGGGCGCAGCGACGGACAGCAACCGCTGCGCACCCTGGCCCATCGCGACCGGTGTCTCGCCGCTACTGCGCTCGCCCGACACCGACCGTCTGTGGACCGCGAACAGCCGCGTCGTCGATGGCGAAGATTTCGCACGTATCGGCGACGGCGGCGCTACGCTCGGCATCCGCGCCTGGCAGATCCGCGAAGGTCTCGAAGCGCGCACGCAGTTCACGGAGGCCGATCTACTCGCGATCCAGCTCGACGATCGCGCCCTGTTGCTGTCGCGCTGGCACGCGTTGCTGGATGCAGTCGCGAACGCAGCGAGCGATGACAGCGCGGTACGTGCCCTGGCCGATGCCTCGCGCGAGTGGAGCGGTCATGCGAGCGTCGACTCGGCCGGTTACCGCCTGGTCCGCGCATGGCGGCTGGCGATCCACGCGCGCCTCGCCGACGGCCTCGCCGCGCCTGCGCGCGTCGCGCTCGGTGATGCGTTCGAAGCACCCGATCCGCCGAATTTCGAAGGCGTCGTCTGGCCGCTGGTCGAGCAGCGCCCCGCGCATCTGCTGCCGCGCCGTTTCGCCTGCACGCCAGACACCCAGCGCGGCGTCTGCACGCCGGTCGAAAACGACTGGCAGGCTCTGTTCGAGGACGCCGCCCGCGAGGTCCGCGACAGCCTGGCCGGCGACGGCCCGCTCGCCGAACGTAACTGGGGCGAACGCAACACCGCTGCAATCTGCCATCCGCTCGCAGCGGCAATTCCGCTGCTCGGCAAACGTGCGCTGTGCATGCCGGCCGAAGCGCTTCCCGGCGACGGCACCGTGCCACGCGTACAGGGTCCGTCATTCGGCGCCTCGCAGCGCATGGTCGTCGCCCCCGGGCACGAGGCCGACGGTATCACCCACATGCCCGGCGGCCAGAGCGGGCATCCGCTTTCGCCCTACTGGGGCGCCGGACACGACGACTGGGCGCAAGGGCGCGCTTCGCCGTTTCTGCCGCAGGCGACTGCGCATACGCTGAAGCTCGTGCCGGAAACGCAGGAGACTCGCTGACGCGCCCGGTCCGCGTTGCTTTGGCTTCGGCTTTGGCTTCGGCTTTGGCTTTGGCTTTGGCTTTGGCTTTGGCTTTCAGCTTTTGACTTGAATCGAGCCGTAAAGCGAGCCGAGCATCGCAGGGCGGCGGGGTCGAAGAGCAGCCCATGTCTGAGCGCAGCGAGTTTGGGCTGCGTGCCCCG
>NZ_JAVDVJ010000012.1:0-104820 GCF_031456825.1 Luteimonas sp. 3794
TGAACTCGGCCGTGAACTGCTGACGCTTGACCATGGAACACCTCCGGGACCATTGTCCCCGTTATCAGGTGTCCGAATTAGCCGGGCCACTCCAGTTCGTCGAGCTGAGCATCCTGACTACGGCTGAAAGTGATGACTTGCGAGACATTATCAATATTAGAAATGACATCGGGCATCGGGTGCACGATCTGTTCGCTGATATCTCGGGCAAAAAATTGAAGCTGGCCGGGGATTACCAGTATGACTACAAAGCACTGCAGCGACTGAACATGTACAGGCGAAAGATTGAGAGTGGCATGGGAAAGCATTTCATCCAAGAGATAAGTTTCAGGGAAATGATATTTGAGGAGGCCGAGCTGACCATGCGAGAAGAGCTGCAGCGCTTAGATCGCCGGATCACCAAGCAGATGGAAGTTCGGCGGGCGCAGGTTGCTCGGAAGCCAAGCTGCACGCCTAGCAATTAATTCAAGCAGCCAGCCGAAGGGGGCGGAGGTACTTAATCCGTTTCCACACATCAATGCCCGGTTCGGCTGATGTCGCGAAAGGGGAGCTAACGGTGCCACGTTCACTTACCGGGTTTGATTCTTGTGAGCGGACGCGGAGATCGGAGGTTTGGCTTTGGAGGGCGATTGGCCGCATGGCCTAATGTTGTAGCTTGAAAGGCTGGTGCGGCAGGTGAGCCCGCTGATCCAGGTTTTCCTGCTCCGGCAGATTGTTTGTTGTCCAGCGGATGCTGCATCGAATCGCAACGCCAGCAATGCTCAATCCGGCGCCAATGGGGTGGCGGACCCAATCAGGCCACTGACATGTCCAGTCGCGTCTATCTCCACTGCACCAGTTTTCAGGCCCTACCGGAGTCGGACGAGTGGGATACGTTCTTCGCGCAGTCCGGTGTCGAGTACGAAGCCGGCGCGTGCATTCCGCTCTTCTGGCTGATGCTTTTTTCCGCAGACGACATCCGGTTCGCCACGTTCGACGATGACGGGATCGACGGCGAGGAAGAGGCGCGCAGCTATGCGTATCTGATCTGCGACCGGGCGTCCGGTGTCGCGCGGCTGCACGCTCGTGCGCCTCTGATGCGGGCCTCGCTGGGTGGGCCGCAGTTCTCGCTCTACGAGGCCTGGTGCACGCGCATGGCGGATGAGCCCTACGAGAATGTGCTGGTCCGGACCGAAGAGCTGGACTGCATGGGGGAGGAAGGCGAACTCGAGTCCCAACTGCGCGAGGCGCTGCAGCAGCTGGAACAGGTCGCTGCCGAGGGCGCACTGCGGATGGACAAGGCGCTGCGTAACATCACCGGACTCTGGTCCGAAGACATGCGCGCCTACGACGCGTTCGAACTCGTTGGCACCGCGAATACGAGCCCGACATGGCCCGTGCCATTCGCGCCCCCGCCACTGCCTTCCGCGCCAGTCGTTCCGCAGACGAAGCCCTGGTGGGCGTTCTGGCGTTGAGGGTCTCTCCGGCTGAGGGGACGCACGGCCTCCGGTGCACTTGGCTGATGTAAGTGCTCCAGCCCGGTCGAAGATGGAAGGTGGTGCTGCGTGTTCCGAATTCGACGGTTTCTTCTACCAGCTTGTTGCTGATTCACTGCGCCTGCCTGGCGTCGCGGCTGTCCAACCAAACACTCTGAAAGGAATCAACGTGACCGACCCTTACAACTCTGCGGGACCGTACGCGCCTCCAGCTGCACGGCCTGATCCGGTGTTGACGGCCAGCGCCAAGCCAGATCCGATCGCTGGTCTCGATGTTTCGGAATCGTGGAAACGCAAGTTCCGACTGATTGAAAAGGCTGGCGGGCCGAAGTTGCCGGGGTTCCGGAATCTACGGCCCGGCGAGCGGCTGCGCGTGAACTTTAATATTCTCGGCTTCCTCTTCGGCCCGATCTATTTCCTGATCAAAGGCTTGTGGCGGCAGTCCGTCGTGTACCTGATCTGCGCGGTGACGCTGATCGTTTTGTTCGAAGTGATGGGGCTCGGCGAGCTCGCGCGTGCGATGGGTTACGGTTTCGCTGCTCTGTACGCGGTGCGCGCCAACGTCAGTTACTACAGGAAAGTGGTGCTGGGCGAGACGACGTGGCTGTAGTGGGCTGCTGTATCAGCTGACGCCAACCGGGCTGTGCTGGACAGTGCAGCGAGATCGCCGCCGCAGTCGTGGAGATGTAATCCACGGATGGAGGGATGGGCCGCATGGAGGCGGCGCGCGCTGATCCCTCGAGGTGTCCGATGTCCGGCGGACGCCCGATCTGGGATAGGGTTCAACGGTCATCCAGGCCGAAGCTGTTGCGCGGTGCGGCCTGGTTCCGGTGTTGCAGCACGATGCGGAGCGTCCGGTGATCGAACCTGCCTTTCTCACGACCAACGTCATCCTGGCGTACGGCGCCTACGCGCTTGGCACTGCCAGTCCTGGCCCCAGCAATCTGGCGGTGATGGCGACCGCCATGCACCAGGGACGACGTGCCGCCCTCGTCGTGGCGTTGGGGGTGGTGTGTGGCTCCGCGCTGTGGGGCGTTCTCGCAGCGTTCGGGCTCGGCGCGTTGCTGGCTGGATACTCCAGGTCGCTCGTGGTGATGAAGGTGCTGGGCGGGCTCTATCTGCTGTGGCTGGCCTTCAAGTCTGCGCGGTCGGCGTGCCGGTCCAGTCGGCCGACCCTGCAGGTTGCGTCGAAGCGCTCTACTGCCCGCGGTCTCTTCCTGCGCGGCGCGGCGCTGCATCTCACCAATCCCAAGGCGATCTTCGTCTGGCTGTCGATCGTGGCGCTCGCGCTGCCTCCGGGGGCCGAGGGTAACCAGGCGCTGCGCATCGTCGCGGGTTGCATCCCCATCGGCGTGGTGGTGTTCTGCAGCTATGCACTCGTTTTTTCCACCGCTGCTGCGAGACGTGTCTACCAGCGCACGCGCCGCTGGTTCGAAGGCGCGTTGGCGGTCCTGTTCGGTTACGCCGGGCTGCGGATGCTGGCATCACGCGCCGCGCTCTAGCGCAACGCCCAGTCGGGCAGGTGCCGGGTTCCGGTGTTCCTCAGGGATAACGGTTGCAGGCTCAGTTGCATTGCGTGGTCTTCGGCCGCCCTGTCGACACGCCATTCGACGATCGCATCATGGCTAGAGGACCTAGCGCGTTCGGTGCGACACGGTCATTGTCATTGGCGCGTCGCTGTTGCCGCGTTCAGAGCGATGCCTGTGTCGAGGCATCTGCAGACGTACAAGATCTTGACGCCGGGCGGATCATCTGCTCGCCGTTTCGCGAGTGACTGACGAGGATGATCGCGCTGTCCATCACCATCCCTGCCGGCGAGCGTCTGGACCGCATCGTTGCTGGCGCTGCGGCGGCCGGGCTTGTGTGTTGGGTGATGTCGTGGCTGATGTCCATCCAGTCCTCACAGGAACAAAGGCCAGACGGAAGGAGCGTGCCGATGCGCGTTGTCTGGATCGACCGCCAGCAACCGCCTGATGCCGACGAGCTGGTCCTGCCAGTACCGGAGCCCAGGGTCACGGCTGAAGTCGTGCGTCGGGAGACGCGGATGCCGCAGCGCCCGCAAGGCGAAGCGCTTGATGCAGCACCTCATGTCCCCGAGCTTGATGGACACAGGCAAATCGATCTGTCCTTGCCGACCGCTCCAATAGAGTTTCGGTCAAACGAGGTGGGGACACGCTATGCCCGCGAAGCGCCGCCTCAGAGGATGCGCATCCAGTTCCACGATCGCTCGTTCGGTGCGACCCTCCAGCGGGTGACACAGAGCCTGATCTGCATAGAGCTGCGCCAGGAAGCGTCACGCGCGCCCCAAAGTTCCGAGCAGATCGCAGCCTCGATGGCCCGACATGGCTGTGAATATTGAACGGGTGGTCAGCGAGTCACGGTGCCAGGTCTAGTTGAATGGGTGCAGTTGAATCCCCGCCACGCGCGGTGTCGCCGAGTCAGGTATGAAGACCTTGATGTCGATCGTGCACGGCCGAAGTGGAAAACAGGCGGGCTTTGCGGTTCTCGCAATCCCGTGTCTCGTCATGTGCTTTGCAATGCACCCGGCGCAGGCCTGCGTTGTTGCGCCGTCCAGCGCGGCAATGGCGCCAAGTGTGGCTGCCGCGCAACTCGTCGCCCACGGCGTCGCTGCGGGTGAGCGACTGGACGGGCTGAAGACGACCCACGCGCCGAAGGGGTCAGCCGAGCGCCTGCATGATCACGCTGTGCCAACCGGTCCGATAGGTCTCGTAGCCCGGTGAGGCGGCCTGCGCGATGCAATGCGGGCGGCCGAGATGCGATGTTTCGAGGGCGCCGCGCGGCAGCGCGAACAGCCTGTCGCGGCCGTCGAACTCGAGGGTGCAGCGGTCCGCATGTATGCCCGAGTCGGCGAGAATGTGGCCGCTGCCGTCAACGATGCTGACCCGGCTGCGCTGCCACTCGGCGTCCGACAGTGGCGTGCGCTCGACGATGGTCTGGGCCAGGGCATCCCAGCGGAACACGATGCCGAGGACTCCCAGCGGGGCGCCGTCGACACGGCCGCCACGACGCACCGTGCAGGAGTAGACGAGGGCGCGTTCGCCGCCTGCGAGCGCGCTGGCGTGCACCGACTGGAAACCGTAGTCCTCGCCCGTCCGGGTGCGGATCGCGCTCTTGAACCAGTCGGACTCAGCGGCGTTCGTGCCGACCGAGGCGTATTGATGGGCCCGCCCGTTGGCGATGATGCGGCCGTCCAGCCCGGCCAGGACCAGATCGAAGTACACCGTGTACGAGTCCAGGATCTGCGCGAGGCGACGGCTTGCGTGGGCGAGCGTGTCGGCGTCCGGGCGCACTGCCGCATCGACCAGTGACGGATCGGTCGCCCACCAGCGCACGTCGCAGCTGCGTTCGTAGAGGTTGCGGTCGATCAGGTCGATGTTGCCGAGCGCGAGTTCGGTCAGTCGCGTGTGCCGCACGTCGTTCTGCAACTGCTGCAGCCGAGCCTGCAGGTCCAGGCTGGTCTGGCCAGCCATGCGGTCGATCTCCTGGGCGGTGTCGCTGACGTTGCGCGACAGGCTGTCCATTTCCTGCGCGATCACCCCGAAGCTGCGCCCGGCGGCGCCGATGCGCACGGCCTCGATCCGGGCGTTCATGGAGATGATCCGCGTCACCCGGTTGATGTCGTCGATGCGCTGCAGGGACTGGCGCAACTGGCGCAGCAGCGCATCGGAAATGCCGGCCACGGAGCGGATATGGTCGTCGACGCTGGCCTCGGCCGCCGCGGTGGCAACACGTTCGTTCATGACGCTCCAGTGGGGTGGGGCGAGCAGCAATGGACCGCGGCCTGCACGGCGGCGATGGCGGCTTTGCCGCTTCAAGCCGCTATCGGCAGCGCCGTCGTGAACTTGAGGCGCCGTCTGCGGCACCCGCGGACACGACGCACCCGCCTGCGGAGCGGACACAGGCGTGGGCCACCGGCGCGCATCGCGGGCATGCCTCGTGCGCTTCGTCGTGTGGATGGATTCTGGCCGGTCACAGCCTGTGACGAGCGTCGAGCACGGCGCATCCACTCGACGCCGTGTGTTTCCGAGCGGAACCCGCGGTGTCATGCTCCGCCGCAGGGGCGGCGTGCGGATGTCCGACGGGCCGACACGCAACAGGCGGAACCCGGGCGTATCGCCTCGGGTCTCGCCTGCAGGGGAACGGTGCTGTCGGCTCGGTCAGGACAGAAGCGCGGAAATCACGGTGCCACGGTCACCCGCCGCGCGTGATCTTCTTGAATTGCGAGCACGGCAGTCGAGCGTTCTCTGCATCCGGGCGTACAAGGATCGGCGACGCTACTCGGCTGCGCGCCCAACAATCCACTCGACGATCGCATCGAATCGTTCATGGTCGAGCGCATGTCCACGCTCGACGCGCAACTGGGTGATGAAGTCCCCGGGGACCTTGGCCACGACCTGATCCGCATCCCGCGAGTACTTGTCCTCGCTCCCCGACACGACCAACGTCGGGCGCGGGCCGATGGCCGACAGTACGTCGTGTGTGTCGATCAGCTGCGCGAGGCCGGGCACCGCTTCGAACAGGGTGATGCCGGTCTCCTCGCGGCGGCGCGTTTCGAAACTGCAGACCGCGCCGCTGATGCAGGCGAAGCGGCAGCGCGGGTCGACGGCGGCGTGGTAGAGCGCGGTGTAGCCGCCATACGAATGGCCCGCGATGCCGGCGCGGCGTTCGTCCAGTTCGGCCGCTTCCATCAACACGCTCACTGCACGCTGGGCGTCGTCGAGGCCTTTGCGCATCAACGTGTCGCCGTCGAGCAGGCGGTAGCTCATGGCGCTGTAGTGCTGCAGCCAGTCGTAGTCATGCGGTTCCACGCCGTGGACCTGGCCGCGGCGATCTTCGAACGTGAGGGCGTCCGGTGCGAGCACGGCAAGTCCGCGACGCGCGAGCGCTGGGCCGAAGGCCTGGAACGGGCTGCCGACCTCGCCGGCGATTTCGCTCTTGCCGAAGTGGACCTCCCCGTTGTGCTGGTGGAAAACCACCACGCCGCCTCGGGCGGGCTGCGCCGTCGGCGTGAACAGGAAGGCGGGAATCGTGTCGCCCTCGAGCCCGCCGTACTCGATGCGCTGTCGGGTGTAGCCATCGAACCCGGTCACCTCGCCGCGTTCGAATGCGACGGGCACAGGCGGCGCGAGGCCGAGGCGATCGCGCAGCATTGAGCAGATGTCGTGGGTCATGACGTGCCGTCTGTCGTGATGGGCGTTTCTGGATTCACGAGCTGCAGGCCTGTCGTTCAAGAACGCAGCGCACGCACGTGCCTTCAGTGATGGTCGTGCGCGCCGGCATCTGCTGCGGGCGCCTCGACGGCGACGCCGCGCGCCTGCAGCCAGCGCCGCATCTGCGCGATCTCGTCTTCCTGCGCGTCGATGACCTGTTGCGCGAGGACGCGCACCTCCGGGTCGGTGCCGTGCTCGAGCGCGACGTGGGCCATGTCGATGGCGCCCTGGTGGTGCGGAATCATGCCGCGCATGAAGTCGACATCGGCGTCGCCGGTGAAACCGGCGCCCATGCCGGCATGCATGGTCTCGTTGATGCGCTGGTAGGCCAGCGTGGAGGCGGTGGCGGTGCCTTCTTCGGCCGTCGTCGTGGCGTGGGATGCGTGGGCGTGCGCATCACCGGCATCGGCGGCGGGCGTGGGCGGCGCGGCATCCGGTGCGCAGGCGGCGAGGGCGGCGGTCATTGCCAGCAGGGGCATCAGGCGCATGGTCACGGTCCTTGGGCGATTGCAGAGGGGCGACACCATGCACGGGGTGTCGACCCGGTGTCCAGGCGCCGGCGCCGTTGCGCGTATGCCGGGCGCGGCGACATGCCCTGCGTGTTCGCGTCGCCGGGTGCGCGTGCTTTGCGCACGCACGTCCGAAGCCGTTACGCCGTTTCACCTCGAAGGCGCCGCCAGAGGCGGTCGATGGAAGCCACGCGCGTGGATGCCGGCAGCTCGTCCGCGCGGCAGATTCTGCGGGTTGTAGACGCCACTGTCGCGGCAATTTGGGAGAATGCGGCTCTCTCCGATTTCACCCGAGCCCCTCTTGGATGCTTCGACACCCGACGACCTCGATCGCGTGCGTGATGCCGAACGCGTCGAGATGGCCCTGGCCGCCGGCGCTATTGTCGGCACCTGGTTCTGGGACATTCCGCGGAACCGGGTGACGATCGACGACGCGCTGGCCGATGCCTTCGGTCTGGATCCGTCGGTCTCGCGCGACAATCTGCCGCTGGAGCAAATCCTCGAATACGTGCATCCCGACGACCGGCCTGGTGTGTCGGCGGCGATCGCCGATGCCATCGGGCGCGGCGGCCGTTATGCGCATGCTTACCGGACGCTGGGCAAGGACCGACAGTACCGCTGGATCGAAGCGATCGGCCGGGTCGATCTGGACGCGGACGGCATTGCGGTCGGATTTCCCGGTGTGCTGATCGACATTGAGCAACGCCGACGGATCGAAGCCGAGCGTGACCAGGCACAGACGCTGTTGCGCTCGTTCATCGATGCCGCGCCGGGCGTGGTCTACGCCAAGGACCGGCAGGGCCGGATGCTGATCGGCAATCGCGGTACGACCGAGTTGATCGGGCGGCCGCTGGAGGATTACGTCGGGCGCACGGATGCCGAGTTTTTGGGCGACCCCGCCCAGGCCGCCGCGGTGATGGCGACCGACGAGCGCATCATGTCCAGCGGCCAGTCGGAGCAGGTCGAGGAGGCGGTCAGTTTCCCCGGTGGCCGGCGTGCGTGGTGGCTGTCGACCAAGGCGCCGCTGCGTGATGCCGACGGCAATGTCATCGGACTGGTCGGCACCTCGCTCGACATCACCGATCGCAAGGCCGCCGAGGCGCGCCATCTGGAAGTCGAGGAGCGCTACCGGCTCGCCGCCCGCGCGACCAACGATGCGATCTGGGACTGGCGCATCGCCGACGGCCAGGTGGTCTGGAACGAGGCACTGGCCACGCTGTTCGGGTATCGCGAGGTGGAAACCGACGCCCAGTGGTGGCTCGACCGTATCCACCCCGACGACCGCGAGCGCGTCGAGCACGGCATCCACGCGGTCATCCGGGGCACCGGCTCGGTGTGGTCGGACGAGTACCGGTTCTGCCGTGCCGATGGCAGCTACGCGACCGTCCTGGATCGCGGCACTGTCCTGCGCGGCAGCGCGGGCGAACCGGTGCGGATGATCGGCGCGATCCTCGACCTGTCGGCGCGCAGGGCTGCCGAGGCGGCTTTGGCGCAGAGCGAGGAACGGCTGCGGCTGGCGACCGACGCCGGTGACCTGGGTTTCTGGGATGTCGATCTGGTGCACGACGCGTTGATCTGGTCGCCGCGCACCAAGGGGATGTTCGGCATTTCGCCCCAGGCCGCGGTGACGATGCGCGATTTCTACGACGGCCTGCACCCGCAGGATCGCGAGGCCACCGCCGCCGCGTTCGAGGCGGCGTCTGATCCCGCCCGGCGCGCACTCTACGACGTGGAATACCGGACCATCGGCAAGGAAGACGGCATCGAACGCTGGGTCGCGGCGAAGGGACGGGGGCTGTTCGAGGGCGACCGCTGCGTGCGCGTGCTCGGCGTGGCGATCGACGTGACCGCGCGCAAGCGCGCCGACGCGCGGTTGCAGGAATTGAACGAGCAGTTGGAAAGCCGCGTGCTGGAGGAGGTCGCCGAGCGCACGCGGGTGGAAGAGGCGCTGCGCCAGAGCCAGAAAATGGAAGCGGTGGGCCAGTTGACCGGGGGCATCGCGCACGATTTCAACAACATGCTCGCGGCGGTGATCGGCCCGCTGGACCTGCTGGCCTCGCGCCTGAAGGACCACCCCGATCCGCGCACGAAGCGCTACATCGACATGGCGATCGACGGCGCGAACCGCGCCGCGCAGCTCACCCAGCGGCTGCTCGCGTTCTCCCGTCAGCAGCCCCTGCAGCCGGTTGCCGTGGATGCCAACCGGCTGATCGTCGGCATGCGCGATCTGCTGGTGCACTCGCTGGGCAGCAGCGTGCGCCTGGTCACCGAGTTGCAGGACGAGGTGTGGTGCACCCACGTCGATGCCAACCAGATGGAGAACGTGATCCTCAATCTGGCGGTCAATGCGCGCGACGCGATGCCGGGCGGTGGCCGACTCACCATCGCCACCTCCAATTGCACGCTGGACGCCGACGACGCGGTCGCGCTGCACGGCGTGCCGCGCGGCGAGTACGTGTTGATCAGCGTGTCCGACGACGGCAGCGGCATGTCGCCCGAGGTGATGACCAAGGCTTTCGATCCGTTCTATACGACCAAGAAGGTCGGCAAGGGCACCGGGCTCGGGTTGTCGCAGGTGTACGGGTTTGTCCGGCAATCGGCGGGCCACGTGCGCATGTTGTCGGAAGTGGCGCGGGGCACGGTGGTGAAGCTGTATCTGCCGCGACTGGTCGGCGGTGTCGAAGCAAAGCCGCCGGCGGACCAGGGCGTCGCGGCGCCGCATGGTCGGCAGGAGCTGGTGCTCGTGGTCGACGACGAGCCGGCGGTGCGACAGTTCTCGACCGATGCGCTGACCGAACTGGGCTATCGCGTGCTCGCGGCCGACGGCGCGGCCAACGCGCTGCAGCTGCTCGATGCGCACCCGGACATCGTGCTGCTGTTCACCGACGTGGTGATGCCCGAGGTCAACGGCCGGCAACTGGCGGATGCAGCGCTGCAGCGACGCCCGGATCTCAAGGTCCTGTTCGCCTCGGGCAACAGCCGCAACACGCTGGTCCAGGACGGCGTGCTCGCGCCTGGCGTGCAGCTGATCGGCAAGCCGTTCACCGTCGATGCGCTGGCTTTGCGCGTGGGTGCGATCCTCGCGCCGGATGCCGCGCCCGCAGCCTGAGCCAGGCCAGTCGGGCGTCGCGGCCGGAAGTCACCCTGGCCGATGCCATGCGCCGGCGCGCGCGCCTCAGTCGGCTGACGCATCACACTGACCGTCGCGGTGCTGCTGGCGGAGGCGGCGCATCTTGTCTGGGAGCATCTGCACGGCGGCATCGTCAGCCACCACCGGCTGGCGCGGCCCGATCTGCCTGCGGTCTGGAATGGCTGGGGGCTGGTGCTGCTGCCCCTCATGGCGTGGTGGGTTTCGGGCCGTGTCACGCGTCGCATCGCGCGTCGTGCGGACCGGCGCGGGGCCGTGCGTGGTGCCTGGACCGGATGCGGCATCGCGGCGGCGCTCGGCGTGGCGCTTTCAATCGCCTTCGTCAGCGGGCAGGACGATGCCGCAACCGCGGTGCTGCTGGCCGCGTTCGGCTTGGGTCTGCTGATGCCGGCGTATCGCGCGGAGTGCCTGCTGGGTTTCGTGCTTGGGATGACCTTCGTATTTGGTGCGGTGCTGCCGCTGCTGATCGGCGGCATCGTGGCAATGCTGTCGGCGTTCGCCCGCCTGGGCGTCTATGCGCTTGCACGCCGCATCTGGCGCCGGTCCCGCGGGCCCGCCGCGGCCTGACCGTGCGGGTTGTGCAGCGCGGTTCGCGTCGCCATCTTGTGGGTCCCGCGCCACTGCCGGAATTCCCATGATCCGTTTCGATCTCACACCGCCTTCGGCCGAGCAGCGCACCGCGCTGGAAGCCGACCTGTCCGCCGACGAGCGCCGGGTGCTGCTGCAGCACGGTACCGAGGCGCCGTTCTGCGGCGTGTTCCTCGACAACAAGCGCGAGGGCACGTACTGCTGCCGCCTGTGTGGGCTGCCGCTGTTCCAGTCGAGTGCGAAGTTCGACTCGGGGACCGGCTGGCCGAGTTTCTTTGCGCCGTACGACGAGGCGCATATCGAACGCATCCGCGATACCAGCCACGGGATGATCCGGGTGGAAGAAGTCTGCGCGCGCTGCGGCAGTCATCTGGGCCACATCTTCCCCGACGGCCCGGCGCCGACGTTCGAGCGCCATTGCCTCAATTCGGTGTCGCTGTCCTTCGTCGACGCCGACGAGGATCTGCCTGATCCGCTGCAGCGTGGCGGTGCGGAAGCGGGTCCGGCATAAGCGCAGTGCGCGCCTGATCCGGACGGGCGGCGATCAGGCGGATGGGCGGGAACGCCGCCGTCGGTGACAATCCCCGCTCATCACGGAATGGGGAGACTGCGTGATCGTTCCCGAATACTGGGCGGAGGCCCGGCGACAGACGCGGCATGGCGGGCGCAGCGTGACGGTGCGCCGGTTCGGCTGGTCCGACGACAGCGAGGACGCGGCGCAGGCGCACGCGGAACTGCGCGTGCAGGCGGCGTTCGACGCGGTGCTGGCCGGCGAGGCATTGCCGCGCCGCGAGCCGCTGACCAACTACGGCGTGATGGGCGTACCGATCCGCGAGGAAATCGTCGAGCGCGCGGGCGATCTGGTGATCACGCGCAACAGCTACGGCGCCTTGTGTCTCAACACGCCGGACGTGCTGTTCGCCGACATGGATTTCGAGGCGCGCCCGTCGGGTTGCGTGATGCCGCTGGCGACCGGCGTGCTGGTGGGCGGCGCGACGTTCGCGGCGGCGGTGCTGGCCATGGACTGGCGTCTGGCGGCGGCGGTCGCCATTGCGGTGCTGGTGGTGGCCAATTTGGTGATGCTCGGCTGGCGCCGGCACCGTTTCGACCGCGACGGTGGCGCCGAGGCACGGGCGCTGGCCCGGGTCGCCGCGTTCTCCGAGGCCAATCCGGACTGGCATCTGCGCACCTACCGCACCGCGGCCGGGCTGCGCGTGCTGGTGATGCACCGGACGTTCGATCCGCTGGAGCCCGATGTGGACCGGCTGTTCCAGGCGCTGCAGGCGGACAGCCTCTATACCACGATGTGCCGGCTGCAGCACTGCTTCCGCGCCCGGCTCACGCCCAAGCCCTGGCGCCTCGACATGCACCGCCGCATCAAGCCGCGCAGCGCGGCGTGGTCGCGCAGCCAGGCGCGGCTGCCGGAGCGGCTGGACTGGGTCGCGGACTACGAAGCGAAGTCGAAAGAATTTGCAGCCTGCCGCTACCTGCGCGCGTTTGGCACAGGCACCATCGATCCGAAGGCCGGGCAGGTGATGGCAATGCACGACGCAGTCGCGTGCGCGGCGCAGGCACTGCCACTGGCCTGAGCGCGCGCCGTCAGTCGGTCTCGAAGGCCTCGATTTTCGCCAGCGGCCGCTGGCTGCGGCGGATCCGCGTCGACGTTTCTGTCACCACAATGCGACACGCCGACGCCCATGAAGGTGCCGGCGTGCGGGTAGCAAAAGTGCCGTCTGACGTCAGGGCGTCAGCACGACCTTGCGGCAGGCGTCTTCCTTCTCGTCGAAGATCTCGTAGCCCTTGGCCGCGTCGGCCAGCGCCATGCGGTGCGAGATGATGACGTCGGGTTGCAGGCGACCTTCGCCGATGTGCTCCAGCAGTTCCGGCATGTACTTCTGCACATTGGTCTGGCCCATCTCGAAGCGCAGGCCCTTGTCGAACGCATCGCCGAACATGAAGGCGTGGATGAAGCCGGAATACACGCCCGGCACGCTGACGGTGCCAGCGCGGCGGGTCGCGGCGATGCACTGGCGCAGCGCGGCGCCGCTGCTGGTCTCAAGCTTGAGCTGGGTGGCGATGGTGTCGGCCTTGCTGCCCTTGGCTTCGAAACCCACCGCATCGATCGTCGCATCCACGCCGCGGCCGTTGGTCTGCGAAATGATCTCTTCTGCCGGGTCGTCGGTGTCCTCGAAGTTGATCGGAATCACCCCGTAGGTCGCGACCGCGAAGTCGAGACGGTACTGGTAGCGGTCGACCATGAAGATGCGCTCGGCGCCGAGCATCTTCGCGCAGGCGGCGGCCATCAGGCCGACCGGGCCAGCGCCGAAGATCGCGACCGTCGAGCCCTTGGTCACGCGTGCGTTGAGCACGGCCTGGTAGCCGGTGGGCAGGATGTCGGACAGGAACAGCACCTGCTCGTCCGGCAGCGCGTCGGGCACGACGATAGGGCCAACATTGCCCTTGGGCACGCGCACGAATTCAGCCTGACCGCCCGGCACGCCACCGTACAGATGGCTGAACCCGAACAGCGCCGCCGGCGGGCGCATGCCCTTGGCGTTGAGTGAGCCGCCGGGGCCGTCGTTGGTGGTTTCGCAGGCGGAGAACTCCGCCAGGCGGCAGTGGAAGCAGTCGCCGCAGGCGATCACGAACGGGATCACGACGCGGTCGCCGCGCTTGACGTTCTTGACGTCTGCGCCGATGTCTTCGACGACGCCCATGAACTCATGGCCGAGGATGTCGCCCTTGTGCAACTCGGGAATCTTGCCGCGGAACAGGTGCAGGTCCGAGCCGCAGATCGCGGTGGCGGTGACGCGCAGCAGGATGTCGTCGGCATCCTGCAGGACCGGGTCGGGCACGGTATCGACGCGGACGTCCTTGCTGCCGTGATAGGTGAGCGCTTTCATCGTGTCGTCCTGTTGCAATGGGGGTGCGCACATCTGACGCAGCTCGATGACAGGGCAACGTGACGCGGAGATCGTCGTGGCGTGATGTGCGCTTGCGGGCGTCGGCGCCGTGGGGCGGTCGGGGGCGATGCGAAGCGGATGCGCAGCAGCGCGGCGGCGCGGGGCCCGCGCATCGATTGCTGATGCGCGCCTTCGTGAATGCGGAGAACACGCGACGACAGAGGCCGATATGCGCGAATTGTCCAGGCGCCGACGCACGCCACTGCCCCGGCGAGAAGACCGGTTAGCGGGAGGATCTGTCTGGGTAGCCGGAGGCACACGGGTGCGCAAGGCGGCAGCCATCTAATACCTCTTCGCTATTGACGCCGATCCTCCCCGCTCCGGTGCCTATACTCGCCACCCTTGCCCCCACGCAGGCTCCCCCCGATGACTGCTTCGAGTTCCGTCGCTTCACCCGCCGCGCCCAACGCGGCCCGGCCGGCCAGCCTGCGCCGGTCCGTGTCGAACACCCTCAAAGGTTCGGCCGGCAACCTGGTCGAGTGGTTCGACGTCTACGTCTACTCGGTGTTCGCCGTGTACTTCGAGTCGCAGTTCTTCTCGCCCGACGACAAGAATTCCACGCTGTACGTGTGGGCGATCTTCGCCGCGACCTTCCTGATGCGCCCGATCGGCGCGTGGTACTTCGGCCGCTTCGCCGACCGCTACGGCCGGCGCCTGGCGTTGACGGTCTCGGTGTCGGTGATGGCCGGCTGTTCGTTTCTCATCGCGATCAGCCCGACCGCCGAGCAGATCGGCATCTGGGCCGCGGTGCTGCTGCTGATTGCGCGTCTGATCCAGGGCTTCGCGACCGGCGGCGAATACGGCGCCAGTGCGACCTACATGTCCGAGGCCGCCATTCCCGGCCGTCGCGGTTTCCTGTCCTCGTTCCACTACGTGACCCTGGTCGGCGGCCACGTGCTGGCGCAGGCAACGCTGCTGGCGATGCTGCTGATGCTCGACACCTCGCAGATCTCAGAGTGGGGCTGGCGCGTGGCCTTCGGCATCGGCGGCCTCGCGGCGATCGTGGTGTTCTGGCTGCGTCGCACGATGGACGAGTCGCTGGAGTCGGATTCGATCAAGGCCGCCAAGACCGGCGGCGCGCAGGCCTCGGGCTCGATTCGCGAGCTGTTCGTCAACCAGTGGCGTCCGCTGCTGCTGTGCTTCCTGATCACTGCCGGCGGCACGGTCGCGTTCTACACCTATTCGGTCAACGGGCCGAAGATGATCCAGACCGCGTTCGCCGGCGACGACGTCATGGTGGGTACGCTGATCAACTTGGGCCTGCTGACCTTCCTGATGCTGCTGCAGCCGCTCGGTGGCTGGTTGTCGGACAGTGTGGGCCGCAAGAGCCTGCTGGTGTTCTTCGGCATCGGCGGCGTGCTCTACACCTGGTTCCTGGTGACGGCGCTGCCGCAGCAGACCAGCGCGCTGTCGGCCTTCATCATCCTGGGCATCGGTTTCATCATCCTCACCGGCTACACGTCGATCAACGCGGTGGTGAAGGCGGAACTGTTCCCGACGCACATCCGCGCGCTCGGCGTCGGCCTGGGCTATGCGCTGGCGAACTCGGCCTTCGGCGGTACCGCGCCGCTGCTCTACCAGGCAGCGCTGAAGTCGGACCAGGTGATCACGTTCGCGGTGTACGCCACCGCCATCATCGCGGTCTCGCTGGTGGTCTACGTCTTCTTCCTGAAGAACAAGGACCAGAACTGGCTCGACGACGAAGCGCATATGCGCGAGCGGGTCGCCAAGCGCGGCTGATTGCGGCGTGATCCTTGAAGCCACCCACGCCTACGTCGGCGCGGGTGGCTTTTTCTTTGGGCTGCGCGGAGACGTTGGCGCGTGCTCCCTGGGGTGCACGCGAGGGTTCATGCCTTCGACGGCTCGCCGTCGAACCGGTAGATGTCCATTGCCAGAAAGCCCATGTCGATGCCGGCATCGATGCGTTGCGCGCGCATCGGCATGCCGGCGGCGCCCATCGCGACGTAGAGCGGCAACAGGTGTTCGTCGGTCGGATGCGCGCGCTCGGCAAATGGGGCCTGTTTCCGGTAGTCGAGCAAGGCCTCCACGTCCTCCGCCGCAAGCCGCTGCTCCACCCAATCGATGAAGGGTTGTACGTACGGTGCCTGACGGGCCTCGTCGTAGCTGCGCCAGTCGTGCAGGTTGTGGGTAATGCTGCCCGAGCCGATCACCAGCACGCCTTCGTCGCGCAGGGGCGCCAGAGCGCGGCCGAGTTGGAACTGGTGCGCCGGGCCGAGGCCGGGCTGGATCGACAGCGGCACCACCGGAATGTCGGCGTCGGGGTACAGCAGGCGCAGCGGCACCCAGACCCCGTGATCGAGACCGCGTTGCGGATCGAGCTGCGGCGCCAGTCCGGCCGCCTGCAGCAGGTCGGCCGCGCGCGCGCTCAGTGCGGTATCGCCCAGTGCCGGGTGGCGGATGTCGAACAAGGCCTGGGGAAAGCCGCCGAAGTCATGGATGGTCTCCGGCACGGCCGCGCCGCCGACCAGCGGTGCCCGCGCCAGCCAGTGCGCGGAGGCGATGACGATCGCGCGCGGACGCGGCAGGGCGCGCGCCAGTTCGGCCAGGCGCGCGCCGACCAGACCGGGCGCCAGCGCGGTCATCGGCGAGCCGTGCGAGATGTAGAGGGCGGGCATGCGGGTCATCGGCGTGTTCCTGAAGCGGCAGGGGGAAGGGCGCGGCCACGATGCGGACAGGCTAGGCCTGCCGGCGGCGGCGGTAAACCGCCACGCCAGCGAAGCATCGTTGCGCAACGGGCACCCCGCGCGCCGCATCACGACCGGTCCACTTATCCTTGCGACGGCAGGGCATCCAATCGCGCCCCTGCGCCGTATCACCCCCTGTCTCCGCCTGCACACCTCGAACACGGCGCCATGCCCAAGCTGCCCGCTACCGCCGTCACGAAGGTCACGCCCCTGCACGGGCCGCTTCGCATGTCCAAGTTTCTCGCCGATCCGGCTCCCGACGCGGCGTTCTGGTCTGAACAGATGACCCGGGTGGCTGCGGATGCGGATGTCGACTGCTTCATGCGCATCTACGACCATTTCGCGCCCCGGCTCAAACGCTATCTGCTGGGCCAGGGCATCGCCTCGGCGCAGGCCGAGGATCTGGTGCAGGAGGCGATGCTGCGGCTGTGGCGCCGCGCGCGGTCGTTCGATGGCAGCCGCGCCAGTCTCGGTACCTGGCTGTTCCGTATCGCGCGCAACCTGCATATCGATTCCCTGCGCCGTGGGGCGTCGGCGACCGCATGGCCCGACGATGTCGAACTGCTGCAGGACGATGAGGACGGCGAGCTGGGCACGAGCGGGCCTGAAGCCTTCACCGACCACGTCGGCCTGGGCCGCGCGATCGATGCGCTGCCGGTGGCCCAGGCGCGGCTGATCCGCATGTCGTACCTGGAATCGAAGAGTCACTCGGAAATCTCGAACGAACTCGGCATGCCGCTGGGCTCGGTGAAATCGACCCTGCGCCGCGCCTTCGCCAAGTTGCGTCGCGGCCTCGGAGGCGAGGCATGAACGGACCGGTACGTCATCTCGACCACGCGACCCTGGTCGGGTACTCGGCTGGTGCATTGCCGGTCGCGTTCGCCGCAGTCGTCGCCAGTCATCTTGAGTTGTGCGCGACCTGCCGTGCGCAACTGGCGGTGGCCGATGCAATCGGCGCGCGCTTGATCGAGCAGCAGGAGGGAGCGCCGCTGTCGTCCCCGGCGCGCGAGGCCTTCCGCGCGCGCCTTGAGGGCGAAGCCATCGAGCCGCCGCGCGCGCCGGCGCCGCAGCCGCAGCCACAGTCCGATCCCGATCTGCTGCCCACGCCGCTCCGGCCCTGGTTCGGCGACCGTTACTCGACGCTGCGCTGGCGCACGGTCGGGCCGGGCATCCATCTGTTGCGTGCGCAGGGCGATGCGCCCGGTGCACAGCTGATGATGCTGCGCACGGCGCCGGGCCGGCGCATGCCGCAGCACAGCCATGGCAACAACGAGTTGACCCTGATCCTGCGTGGCGCCTACGACGACGTGCTGGGCCACTTCGGGCCGGGGGATGTGGCCGATCTGGATCTCGATACCGAACATCAGCCGGTCACGAGTCCGGGCGTGCCGTGCATCTGCGTGTTCGCGTCCGATGCGCCGATGAAGTTCAGCGGCTGGATCGCGCGTGCGATGCAATCGGTGCTGCGCATCTGATCGACGCGCGACCTGCACGCCGGCTCGTGGCAGGCTGTACGGCCCGAGTCCATGCGAGGCACGCCGATGCAGTCCTTCCGTCCTTTCTCCGCCGTCTTGTGTGCGGCACTGCTCGGCGGCTGCGCGGGTGGCGCCGCCATGTCCGGTGAGGCGCGTCCCGCGATCGGCGGCCTGAGCCAGTACGCGCCCGGCTTCGATGCGGTGGTCGCCTCCGATGCGCGCATCGAACAGCTGGCCGAAGGCTTCACCTGGGCCGAAGGGCCGGCGTGGATTGCCGATGGCGGGTATGTGCTGTTCACCGACGTGCCGGAGAACCGCATCCATCGCTGGTCGGAAACGGACGGCCTCTCCGTGTTCCTCGAGCCGTCCGGCTACGCGGGGCCGCCGCTCGACGTGCTGCGCGAGGCCGGTGCGAACGGGCTGTTCGCCGAACCCGACGGGACCGTGCTGCTGGCCGATTCCGGCAATCGCAGCGTCGAGCGACTGGACCTGGCGACGAAGCGCAAGACGACCCTGGTGCGCGAATACGACGGGCGCCGCTTCAACAGCCCGAACGATGTCGTGCGGCGCAGCGACGGGGTGATCTTCTTCACCGACCCGCCGTACGGCCTCAAGGACTTCGATGCATCGCCGGTCAAGGAGCTGCCGTTCAACGGCGTCTACCGGCTCGACACCGACGGCCGCGTGCATCTGCTCGATGACGGCCTGACGCGCCCCAACGGTATCGCGCTGTCGCCCGACGGGCGCACGCTGTATGTCGCCAATTCCGATCCCGAACGCGCGATCTGGATGGCCTATGCACTCGACGCAGAGGGCGCGGTGACGTCACGGCGTGTGTTCGCCGATGCCGGCGATCTGGTCGGCGACGACGCGCCCGGCCTGCCCGACGGCATGGCCGTGGCCGCCGACGGCACGATCTTCGCCACCGGCCCCGGCGGCGTGCTGGTGTTCGCGCCGGACGGCACGCGGCTCGGCCGGATCGAGACCGGTGGCCCGGTCGCCAACGTGGGCTTCGGCGACGACGGCCGCACGCTGTATCTGACGTCCAACAGCATCCTTGCGCGCGTACGTCTGCAGATCGCAGGGCCTGCGACGCCGCGGTAGTACAAGACGCGGCGCGCCCGGATGTCCTGTTTCCATGCTCACCACGCTCGCCATTGCCCACTACCGTTCGCTGCACACGCTGGTGGTGCCGATGGGGCGCTTGAACCTCGTCACCGGTGCCAACGGCAGCGGCAAGTCCAGCCTCTATCGCGCGCTGCGCCTGCTGGCCGAGACCGCGCAGGGCGGCGTGGTGCCGGCACTGGCGCGCGAGGGCGGGCTGCAGTCCACGCTGTGGGCCGGGCCGGAAACCCTCAGTGCGCGCATGCGTCGCGGCGAGGTGCCGATCGAGGGCGGGCCGCGGCAGCAGCCCGTTTCGCTAAAACTCGGATTCGCCGGCGAGGAATTCGGCTACGCGATCGATCTCGGATTGCCGGTGCCGACGCAGTCGCTGTTCGCGCAGGATCCCGAGATCAAGCGTGAGGTGATCTGGGGCGGGCCGTTCCTGCGCCAGGGCAACACGCTGGTCGATCGCCGCGGCGCGCTGGTGCGCGTGCGCGACGGCCGCGACTGGCGCGTGGCTGGAGAGCATCTCAATCCTTTCGAGAGCCTGTTCGCGCAGATCGCCGATCCACGCAGCGCGCCGGAAGTGCTGCAGCTGCGCGAAACGATCCGCGGCTGGCGCTTCTACGATCATTTCCGCGCCGATGCCGATGCGCCGGCGCGGCTGCCGCAACTGGGCACACGTACCCCGGTGCTGAGTCACGACGGCCACGATCTTGCAGCAGCCTGGGCGACGATCCGCGAGATCGGCGATGTACAGGCGCTGGATGCTGCGGTCGCCGATGCGTTTCCCGGCGCGCGCGTCCAAGTACTGGTGGAAGGCGGACGCTTCTCGCTGCAGTTCCGTCAGCACGGCCTGCTGCGGCCGCTGTCGGCCGCCGAACTGTCCGACGGCACGCTGCGCTATCTGCTGTGGATCGCCGCGCTGCACACCCCGCGCCCACCGCCGCTGATGGTGCTCAACGAGCCCGAGACCAGCCTGCATCCCGATCTGCTGCCAGCACTGGCGCGCCTGATCGCGAATGCATCGAAGCGCACCCAGGTCTGGGTGGTCTCGCATGCAACGCGGTTGATCGCTGCGCTGGAACAAAGCCCCGACTGCAACCCCATCCAGCTGGTCAAACGCGACAGCCAGACGACGATCGAGGGGCAGGGAATGCTGGACGCGCCGGCGTGGTACTGGCCGGAACGCTGAGACCTCCAGGGAAGGTCTGAATAACTGCCGTCATCCCCGCGGCTTTCAACGGACGCATGTCCGGTCAGGCGGGGATCCAGTGACTTCAAGCCTTTGGAAAACCAGAGACGCTTGATGCCCCGCGGGCATGACGGCCAGAAGCGGAATTGTTCAGACCTTCCCTGGCGCTGCTCACCAGATCGATGCGCGTGCCGATGGCGCGGCCCATCGACCTGCACGCAAGTGATCACCACCGGCCTGCGATGTTGGGCCGGTGGCGTATGGCGTGCCGGGTCGCATCGCAGCGATCTGCTGCGGTGCGAGGCATCCTCCGGCTTAGAGCCGCTCGGTCAGGCCGGTGCGGATCGCGGCGTCCATCAGGGCGCGTGCTTCACGCTCGGCGCGCGCACTGGCGGTCTGCTGTCGTGTCGCCAGTGCGGTCTGTTCGCGGGCCAGCACGACCTGCTGGGCCGCGAGGCGCTGCATCTCGTCCTGCATGCCGGCCTGCCGGGTCTGCAGTGCCGCGGTCACGTTCGCGTCCACCTGCGCCCGGACGTCGACGTTTGCCAGTGCGCGTTGTGCGGCCTGCAGGGCGATCTGCGCCTGGCGTGCGCCCAGCGCGCCCTGCTGTCCGCCGAGAGCGCCCTGACGCGCGCCGAGTTCGCCCTGCGCCGCACCGAGCGCGGTGACTTCAGCGTAGGCATCGCGGATCGCCTCGATCGTGGCCCGGTCGCGGACCACATAGCGCGCGTCGCCGCGGCGCATCCACAGCACCGGTGCGTCGCCACGACGTGCCGCCTGGGCTTCGCGCAGATCGGACGTGGCGCTGACGGCGATGCTGTGGTCGTCGTCGATCAGCACGAATGCGTTCTCGACCGGCTGCGTGCCCAGGGTGAACGTGCCCCGCAGTGCGCCGGCCGGTTGTTCGGGCGCTGCGACGGGTGCCGGCGGGACGACAGCCGCTGGAGGCGCAGGCGGTGCAGGCGGTGCGGGTGGTGCGGGTGGTGCGGGCATGTCGGCCGGGTCGACGGCCACGCCATTGCGGGTGGCCGTCGTCGTCGACGCCTGCGTCGAGAGCGGTGTGGGTGTCGTTGCGGGCGCTGGACGCGCGGCGGGTTCAGCGGTCTGCGCCGTCGCGACGGGCGTCGCAGCCGTCAGGCGATAGGGCATGACGCCGACGACGCCGATCGCGACGGTCATCAGCACCGCGACGGCGCGCGGGAGGGACGATGTGGTCTGGAGCATAGTGAGTCTCCGCTTGAGCAGGGTGAAGTCGGGCGAGGCGCTGGCCAGCCCGGCGCAGGGACGTGGCGCAACGCCGAGGCGCAGCAACAGCTGCCCGTACTGGCGTGCGCAGTGACGGTTGCCTTCGAGCACGGCGGCATCGCAGGCGGCTTCGCGGCTCAGGCCGTATTCGCGCGCGGCCAGATGGACGAGGGGATGGAAGAAGAACAGGTGTTGCGCGAGCGCCGGCACGAGGCCGAGCCACAGATCCCGGCGCTGCAGATGCACCAGTTCGTGGGTCAGCGCCATGTCGAGTTCATCGGGCTGCATCGCGTCAGCGTGGTGCGCAGGCAGCAGGAGCACTGGACGCCACGGGCCGATCAGCTGCGGCGAATCGATCGCATCCGACAGGCGGAGCCGCGGCGGCGCACGCAGGCCGTGCGCCTCGGCGGCGAGGGCCAATGCATGCAGCAGGCTGCGGTCGCGGCAGGGCGCGGACATGCGCAGCAGGCGGCGCGTTGCGAGGTAGCCGCGCAGGCTGCGCGTGACCATCGCGCTGAGGCCCAGCAGCCACGCGACGGCCAGCGCCAGTGCCCACGACCACGCCGGCGATGCGGCGGACGCCTGCGTCGGCGCGAACACGATGGACGCGTCCGCGGCCATGGTAGGTGCGACCTGCGCGACCTGCAGCGCGGGCTGCACGGCGTCTGCGGGCAGCAACGGCAACGCCATGGGGCTCGACCATGCCAGACCGACCAGTAGTTGCAGCGCAACCAGCCACCACAACCAGCAGCGGGTGGCCGCGGACAGGCGCGGTACGCACCGGCACAGCGCCCAGACCACGGCGACCAGAATCGTGGACTGCACGCTGGCGGCCAGCAGGCGCGGCAGCAGGAGGTCACTGATCAGTTCCAGGGCCATCTCAACGCTCCTTGCGCTTGGATTGCAGATTGGCGACCAGCGCCTCGAGTTCGGCCAGTTCGTCGGCGCTGACGTCCTTGCGCTCCGACATCCACGCGACGAACGGCGACACCGAGCCCTGCAGGGTCTTCTCGACGAAACTGCCGACCGCGTTGCGCACGACGTCGTCCTGGCGCGCGGTGGCCGAGTAGCGGTACACGCCGCCATCGCCCTGCTTGCGCTTGAGGTACGACTTCGCGCGCAGGCGCTCCATCATCGTCAGCACCGTGGAGCGGGCCAGTCCGCGCGGTTCGCCGAAGCTGACCGCGACCTCGCCGACCGAGGCGGCGTCGTGTGCGGAGATGTGCTGCAGCAGGGCCAATTCTTGATCCCCGACGGTCTTGTTGCGCATGGCGTGGTCCTGGTTGACTACAACTGTAGGCAGATTGCGCCTGACTACAGCTGTAGTCAATAGGTGGGAAGTCATTGCGACGTCTGGTGAGCGCCGCCTCCTCGCGATGCGTTGAAAGGGCGCTGGCCGGCCGACGGCCTGTCTGGCGTTGAAAGGAATAGGCGCCTGGTCCCGCCGCATCGCAAAGAGATTCCCCATGTCCGGATTTCCGCTGCGCGCGTTGCCGCGCGTGTTGATCGTGCTGCTGCTGTGGGCAGGTGTGAGCGCTGCGGCCTTCGCTGCCGACTGCGCGTGCCGGTACACCGACAAGGCCGCGCTGCAGTCCGGTGCACAGTCGATGGTGGACGGTTTCGTCGACGCGGTCCGCGCCAGCGGCCGGCCCGGCTTCACCGGCGTGCCCGTTGTCGTCGAGACCACGCCGAGCCTGATCCTCGTCGATTTCGACCGGCGCACGATCTTCGTGCCGTGGTGGGACGACATGGATCCGGCGACACAGGCAGTGTTCGCCCAGTTGTCCGGCGATGAAGCCGCGGGCCGTCAGTTGTTCGATCTGCTGTTCCAGCAGTTCTTCGTCGTACACGAAGCCGCTCACTGGCTGCAGTTCCGGGCATCCGGGCTGCGCGACAACGACGCGTTCTTCGACCAGGTGGATCACTACCGCAACGAGTCCGAGGCCAACGCGTTCGCAGTGGCCTACTGGATGCGCACGTCGGAGGGCGTCGCGTTTCTCGATGCAATGGCGCCGATCGTGGCAAAGGCGCACGCGATGCTGCCCGACCCGGTGCCGACAGGAACCACGGCAGCTGCCTATTTCAACGACAACTACGAGGCGCTCGGTCGGGATCCGATGCAGTACGGCTGGTACCAGTTCCAGTTCGTGCTCGATGCGCTCGCGCAGCGCGAGACTCTGTCGCTGCCGACGCTGGTGGCGGAACTCGAGCGTGGCGATCCCGAGCCGCCGCGCATCGGCGCGCTGTGGATCGATCCGAACGCGGCGCCCGGCCTGCTGGTGGATCTACCGCGCTGACCGACCGGGCCGGCATGTCCGATACCGGCGCTAGTCCAGCGCGAACGATCCGGTCTGCACCTCGCCCACCCGCACGTAGCGCGACACCACGAGGCCGGTCGGCGACACGATGGTTGTGTCCAGCGAGAACGCCGCCGCCTGCGCGTCATCGCCGAACAGCTTTCTGCCGGCACCCAGCAGCACCGGGAAGGTCATCAGCTGCAGGGTGTCGACCAGATCCGTGGCCAGCAGTTGCCGTACGAGCGCGCCGCTGCCCTGGGTCAGCAGGTCGGGCCCGTCCTGTGCTTTCAGGCTGCGCAGCGCGCCGATGATGTTGCCGCCGAGTGCGCGGCTGTGTTGCCAGTCCAGCGATTCGGGTCGGTGCGTGGCGACGTGTTTGGTCACGCCGTTGAACAGCGTCGCGAGGTCGGCATCGCCATTGTTGTCAGGCACGCGCGGCCAGTGCGCGGCAAAGATGTCGTAGGTGCGGCGGCCGAGCAGCAGCTCGAAGGGCTGCGCGAACAGCGCGGCCATCGCCTCGCCGAAGACCGCGTCGGCGAAGGGCACGGTCCAGCCGCCGTGGATGAACCCGCCGGTGGTGTCTTCCTCGGGCCCGCCTGGCGCCTGCATCACGCCGTCGAGGCTGACGAACGCGGCCACAATGAGTTTGCGCATGCGTGTCTCCGGTTGCGTAGCCGCCGCCGCGCGGCGCTTTCATCATGACGACGCCCACGTCTCCTCGAAATCGACATGTCGCATGTGCGACGCTGCGACGTATGCGCGCGCAGCACGGGGGTATGGGCAACGACGGGGCCATGCGCATGGGTTCACATCGGCGTGGCTAGACTCGCCGCCACTCCATCCGCGGACCTCTCGCCATGATCAAGCGCTTCGCTTCCGTTCTTCTCGTCGGCCTGCTCGCCGCCTGCAGTGCCCCTGTCGAGCGCGCTGACACTGTCATGCCGACCGGCGGCCCCGACAGGGCCACCGTCACCAACGAAGCCGAGTGCACCAGGGTGGGCGGACAGTGGATGCAGCTTGGCCGCGCGCCGGTCAAGCAGTGCCTGCGCCAGACCGCAGATGCAGGCAAGGCGTGCACCGAATCGGAGCAGTGCGAAGGCCAGTGTCTTGCCCCCGAAGGCAGTGTGGACGGGACCCAGGTCGGCGGCACCTGCAGCGTCGATACCAATCCCTTCGGCTGCCAGCAGCGTGTGCGTGACGGCGTCGCCTCGACGATCTGCGTCGACTGAACGACGCGCATCGCCCGGCGCGACGCCGGGCGATGACCGCGGGACCTTCATGGGCCCTGCATAAGGCGGGGCATAGGGTCGGGCTTCACTCGCGCCCCGGAGGCGTCATGACCCGTCCAATCTTCAAGCTCGGTGTACCGATGCTGCTCGCGCTCGCCTCGGCGCCCGTGTTCGCACAGCAGCTGCAGCAGCCGACGACGCCTGCGCGTCCCGCCACGCAACCCGCCGCGATGCCTGCCAGCCCCGCAGTGCCGGCGACGCCTTCGCAGCGCGGCCAGCCGCCGGGGACGATTCCGTCCACCGGCCCCGCACCGCAGATGCGACCAGAACCGGCGACGCCGGCGACCGCGCCGGTCACGCCGCGGGCAATGCCGACCCAGGTTCGGGACGCCCAAGGCCGCATCGTGCCGGGCGCGCAGGAAGTGGTCCCCGGCCGCGCACGCGATCCGGTGACCGGTCAGGAGTTCCAGACGACGCCGACACCGCGTCCGCTCTAAGTCCGTCCGACGCGCCGCCGGCAAACGGCGGCGCGTATGCGCACTTCAGTCCAGCGTCGGGTAGTCCGTATAACCGGCGTCACCGCCGCCATAGAACGTCGCCTGATCCGGCGTGTTGAGCGGCGCGTCCTCGCGCAGGCGTCGCACCAGATCCGGATTGGCGATGAAGGGGCGGCCGAATGCCACCGCATCGGCATGACCCGACGCGATCGCCGCTTCGGCGTCGGCCTTGTTGTAATCGTTGTTGACGATCCACGCGCCACGGCCGCCGGCCCCGGCATACGCCGCCTTCAGCGCGGCGTAATCGAACGGTGCATCGCCCTGGGTGTAGTCGCGCTCGCCACCCGTCGCGCCTTCGATGACGTGCACGAACGCGAGACCCAGTGGTGCCAGCACCTCGGCCACGTGTGAGAACAGCGGCTGCGGATCCGGGTCGTGCGCGTCGTTGGCCGGCGTGACCGGTGAGATCCGGATGCCGGTGCGATCGCCACCGATCTCTTCGACCACCGCGCGCATGACATCACCGAGGAGACGTGCGCGATTTTCGATGCTCCCACCGTAGGCGTCGCTGCGCATGTTGCTGCCGCTACGCAGGAACTGGTCGATCAGGTAGCCATTCGCGGCATGTACCTCGACGCCGTCGAAACCGGCATCGATCGCCGCGCGCGCGGCGCGTCGATAGTCCTCGACGATGCCGGGCAGTTCGTTGAGTTCGAGCGCGCGCGGCGTGGACGTGTCGACGAAGGCGCCGTTGCCGTCGGCGTCATGGATGAAGGTCTTGCCCTTGGCGGCAATCGCCGAGGGCGCGACCGGCGCCTGGCCATCCGGCTGCAGCGACGTGTGCGAGATACGGCCGACATGCCACAGCTGCACCACGATGCGGCCGCCTTCGGCATGGACGGCGTCGGTGACGCGGCGCCAACCCTCGAGCTGCTCGGGCGCATACAGGCCAGGCACATCGGCGTAGCCCTGGCCCTGATGGGTGATGGCGGTAGCTTCGGTGACCAGCAGGCCGGCCGTCGCGCGCTGCGCGTAATAGAGCGCGGTGCGCGGCGGCGGAATTGCGTTGGGCGAGCGGTTGCGGGTCAGCGGCGCCATCACGACGCGATTGGCGAGCGACAGCGCGCCGGCGGTCAGGGGATCGAACAGGGTGGGCATCAGGGGGAGGTTCCAATCGGTGAGCGCCTGACCTGCTGGGTGCGGGTCCGCTTTTCAAGCGCGGCGGCGGTAAGGAGCACGGGATGCTTCGTTGCGAATGCGTGCGGACTGTCATCTGCCCGTCATCACCGTGACCCAACCACGCAGGCGTTAGCGTCCCGCCACCTGTCTGCGAGGGCCCGTGATGCTGCAATCGATCACCCGTGTTTCCCTGCGCCGCGCCGCGGTGGCACCGCGATGAGCGTGCGCGACCAGATCGGCGCCGCGGTCATGCGGGAGCTCGCCCTGCCGGACGTGGAGACGACGACGACCATCGTGGTGCGCGTACTGGTCGCCGCGCTCCTGGGCGGAATAGTCGGATGGGAGCGCGAGCACAAGCGTCGCGCGGCAGGACTGAAGACGCACATCCTGGTGTCGATCGGTTCGGCACTGTTCGTGCTCGCGCCGTTGCTCAGCGGCATCGACGGCGGCGATGTAACGCGTGTGATGCAGGGCATCGTGTCCGGCATCGGTTTCCTCGGCGCGGGCGCCATCCTCAAGCTCGACAAGGGCGAACGTGTGCAGGGCCTCACCACGGCGGCGGGTGTCTGGATGACCGCGGCGATCGGCATGGCAGCTGGCATGGGTCAGGAGATGGTCGCGCTCGCGACCACCGTGATGGCCCTGCTCGTCGTCGGCGCAGTGCCGAGACTGCAGCGCAAGGATCTGTCCGCCTCTGATGACATGAAGCCCGATGAGTGATGCCGGCGTGCGCGCGGGACTGAATGATTTCGGCGCGTATTCGGGTTTTAACGACGGCGGTTTCATCTGATGCCCCGCACGGTGTGGGTTCGAACCCAACGCACGTGGAGATTCTCCAGATGAGCAGGAAAGACGACATTCAGGACGGCGGCCGCGACCTCAACCGCGATCCCATCAGCAAGACGCCCGGTGCCCACCCGGTCGGCGTCGGCGTCGGCGGTACTGCGGGCGGCGTGGCGGCAGGCGCTGCGGCAGGCACCGTGTTCGGACCGGTTGGCACACTGATCGGCGCAGCAATCGGCGTGATCGCGGGTGCGGCTGTCGGCAAGGGCGTCGCCGAGCGGATCGACCCCACAGGTGAAACCGAATACTGGCGCGACGCGCATCGCGAACGCGATTACGTGAAGACCGACCACGATTACGATCGCGATTACGCACCCGCCTATGGCTTCGGGCTGCAGGCACGCGAAGCCGATCGCACCCGCGACTGGGGCGAATCCGAGGCATCGCTGCGCAAGGAGTGGGAGTCGGCGCGTGGCGAGTCACGTCTGGCCTGGGAAGATGCGCAACCAGCGGTGCGTGACGCCTGGGACCGCACGGACCGGACCTACGATCTCTACGAGCGCAGCGACGCGTACTACGCCGACGCCTTCGAAAGCGCGCCCTACCGTGATGCCGACGCCGACTACACCCAGTATCAACCGGCCTATCGCTACGGCGCCTACGCACGTACGCGTCATGCGGACCGCGCATGGGACGACAGCCTGGCGGCCGAGTTGGAAAGCGACTGGGCGAACCGCCGTGGCGATTCGCCGCTGGACTGGGACCGCGCGAAGGCGGCCGTGCAGGATGCGTACGTCTCGCACGATCGGTACAGCGGCGGCAGTTACATCCGCGAGAACAGCGGCCGCGACGATACGGACAAGTTCCGCGTCGGCTGAAGTTGGCTTCGTTTCAGAGCAGACGAGGGCGCGCCGTTGGCGCGCCCTTTTTCTTTGGGGAAACGCAGCATGGGTCTACATCGTGCGGTCTGGTCATCCCGCCGCGAGATGCATGCCCGGCGCCGCCGGATGGGCACCAGCCAACCGAAATACACCTCGACCGCGTGTATACGTCCGTCGCGGATCGTCAGCACTTCGGTGCTCCGGCCCACGCTGCCGTCGCTGCGCGTCTGCGCGTCAGTCAGCAGCACCGTGGCGCCGTGCTCGACGACGCGCACGAAGCGGAAGCGGACGATATTGGCCTGCTTGGGCCAGCCGATCTCGAGACAGGTGTTCAGATCGACCCCGTTGTCCAGCGGACTGGTGAAGTGCAGGTCTGCTGCCAGTACCGCGTCGAGCGCGGCGCGGTCACCGTCTGCATAGGCCTGGAAGCAAGCGCGCGCGATGTCGGCATGCGTGCGCATGCTGCGCCTCAGCCCTTGCCGCCGAGCTCGACCACGGGCTTGAAGCCACCGTAGATCATCCGTTTGCCGTCGAAGGGCATCGGGTTCTTCTCGGGATCCATGCGCGGATCGCTGCCGTCCATCATCTTCGCGAACGCGGCATCGCGCGTGGCCTTGTCCGGCCATTCGATCCACGAGAACACGGCCGTCTCGTCGTCCTTGGCCTGCACGGCCTTGCGGAAGTCGGTGAGCGTGCCGTCGGGGACATCGTCGGCCCAGCACTCGAGCACACGCGTGGCGCCCAGCTCCATGAAGAATGCATCGCCGCTGGCGGCGTGGTCGACGAACTTCTGCTTGTTGGCCGTCGGCACGGCGATGACGAAACCATCGATGTAGGACATGGCGGAACTCCTGTCGGGGCGCGAATGCGCGGGTGCACTACAGCACCGTGCTGCAGTTTTCCTGGAGAACGACGCCGCAGGGCAGCGCGTTTCGACATGCGGCCGCCGCGTATTCAGTCGTTCCTGCGCCCGGAAGCCCTCAGGCGTCACCCATCTGCGTATCGAACGCGCCCAGGATCGGGCAGGGGCCCCGGCCACCGTGGCCGCAGCGCTGTGCGAGGGTGGCCAGCGCGTCGCGTGCCTGTTGCAGTTCGGCGATGCGCGCATCGAGCGCGGCAATGCGTTCGGTGGCCAGACTGCGCACGCGCGCGCGGTCATGCGTGGCATCGAGGGCCAGCAGTTCGGCGATGCCCTCGAGCGTGAAGCCGGCCGCCTGCGCGCTGCGAATGAAACGCAGCCGGCGCAGATCAGCTGCGCCGTAGCGACGGATGCCCGCCCCGCGCGCCGGCGTGTCCAGCAGGCCCCGGCGCTGGTAGAAGCGCACGGTCTCGACCCCGACACCGCCTGCATCCGCCAATGCGGAGATGGTCATGGTGTCCACGCTTGACTCCGTACCATGGTACGGCCGGTATACAGGACGGCATCCGATGCCGGCAAGGCGTCCACCCGAGGAGATTGCGATGACGACGTCCACCACCCGACCGCGCGCGGTGCTCCATCGCATGGTGATGACCGGCCATGTCTGTCCGTTCGGCCTGAAGGCGCGACATCTGCTGCGCAGCCATGGGTACGAGGTCGAGGACCACTGGCTGGAAACACGTGAGGCGACCGATGCGTTCAAGGCCGCCCACGACGTCAAGACCACGCCGCAGGTGTTCATCGACGGCGCGCGGATCGGCGGCCATGACGATCTGCGCAGGTTCCTCGGCCTGAAGGTGCGCGATCCGAAGGCGACGACGTATCGACCGGTCGCCGCGCTGTTCGCGATGACCGCGCTGATGGCGCTCGCACTGTCTTACGCGGTGCACGGGTCCGTACTGACGGTGCACGCAGCGGAGTGGTTCGTCGCCCTGAGCATGTGCGTGCTGGCGCTGCTGAAACTGCAGGACGTGCAGACCTTCTCCAGCATGTTCCTCAACTACGACCTGCTGGCGAAGCGCTGGGTGCCGTACGCGACGCTGTATCCATTCGCCGAAGGGCTGGCCGGCGTGCTCATGGTCGCCGGCGCGCTGACCTGGTTCTCCGCGCCACTGGCGCTGGTCATAGGCGGCATCGGCGCGGTCTCGGTATTCAAGGCGGTCTACCTCGAGAAGCGCACGCTCAAGTGCGCCTGCGTTGGTGGCGGCAGCAACGTGCCGCTGGGGTTCGTGTCGCTGACCGAGAACCTGATGATGGTCGCGATGGCGGTCTGGATGCTGCTGGCGCCCGCGCTGTGGCCGGGCCTGCACGTGGGAATGTAGGACGTGTGCGGACCTGCGCGTCATTCGACCTCGAACGCGCCGACGAACACCGTCTCGCGTGCATCGGAGAGCCGCAGCGTGACGCGCTGGTCGGTTTGTGCCGCAGTGCCGAAGCCGGTACTGAGCCACAGCGTGAGTGTGGTCGCCCCGGTCACCACTTGCTGGCGCTGGCCGAAGAAGTTCGCTTCCACGCGGTACGTGCCCGGCTTGGCATCGCGCAGTGCGAATTCCTCCGGGCCGTAGCCGCGGGTGAAATCCGGCGACATGCGCGCGCCCTGACGGGTCAGGCGGTTGCCGTAGTACGCCTTCTCGCCATCCGGATCGGTGACCCACAGGTCCATGTCGCTGTCGTCGCTGTCCCAGCTCAGCACCGCACGCAGATCCAGCGGCAGATTGCGCAGCAGTCTCGGATCGATCGCAGACGTATCGAGCGGCGTCGCTGCGGTTGCAACCAGCGCGTTGAGCTCGGCCAGCGCAGTCAGTTCGATCTCGGCGAAGCGGCCGTTCCAGTCGCCATCCACGACGTCTGCGAGCAGATTGACCGCGCGCTGGCGTTCGCCGGTCGCCGCATAGGCAAGCGCGAGATCACGCAGGCTCTGCGGCTCCTCCGGCCGCATCGCGAGGACGCGTTCGAGCACCGGTACCGCGAGATCATCGCGCTGCAGTTCGCGCAGGCGATAGGCGAGTACACGCAGCACATGCGGATTGTCGAGATCCAGCTCCGCGAGGTTCGACAGCACGCGCAAGGCAAGCGCGGTTTCGCCGCGACGTTGCAACACATCGGCGGCATCGAGATAGAACGCGGTGCCCTGGACTTCGGCATCGCGTGCATCGAGATAGCGCGCATAGACTTCGCCATCCGGTGCTTCACGCAGACGCCGGGCGAGCGGGGCGTCGGACTGCCAGGGGTTCAGGCGGATCGTTGCGGCGGGCGCCTGCGCGTCGCTGGATGCATCGGCCACATTGCCGGCGCGCGCGCGTGAAGCAGTCGTCTGCGTGCGATCGAGCGCCATCGGAGACGATGCTGCTTCGGCCATCACCATCGGCGCGGCCGCAGCCATGGGCGCCGGTGCGGGTGGCGCCGGGCGCCTCGAATCGTCCACGCCCTGCGGTGCGGCGATCTGTTTCGGTGGGGCGTCCTTTGGAAACACGCGCGCCCACCACGCGATCCGTTCGGCCCATCCGCGCGCGACCGCATCGCGTCGTGTCTGCCGCTCATCCTCCTGCGTGCTCTCGGCCTGCGCACGCGCGGAGGCCACCGCTTCGGCGATCGAAGCCGGCGCTTCGATGTCGAAGCGCACGTAGTCCTCGATGCGTTCGAGCACCAGCAACGAGGTGCCCGGCGTCACCAGACCGAAGCGCTGACCGAGCGCGGCGATGCGCTGGCGGTTGCGCTCGGGTTCGGCCTGCAGCGCCGCCAACTGGAAGCGCGCCCATTGCAGCGCGGCCAGTTCGCCCTGCGGCGTGCGCGCGGCGTCGATCGGCAGCGGAATCCGCTGCGTGCGGCCTCCTGCATGCACGACAAGCGTCAGATCGGCATGCGGCGCATCCAGTCGGCCGGCGATGCGCAGGATGCCGTTCTCCGCCACGTTCGATTCGGCGACCAGGTCGCGCGCACCGGTGCCGTCGATCGCTTCGAGCCTGGGTGCATCACGTAGCAGTGCGCGGGTTGCAGCGGGCAATGCAGCGACAGTGCGCAACGGGATCGCACGCCCGCCACGGGCCTGCGCGAGCGCTGCCAGTCGTGTCGCGTCACCGTTCGCGGACTGCACCGCGTACAGACGCTGGCCGTCGTCGAAGGCCGGGAACGATTGGGCGCCGTGGTTGAACAGGCCGTCGCCGAACAGCAGGAATTCGCGGGTGTCCGCTGACGGCGTCCAGCCACCGGCTGCACTCGCGCCGTCGTAGACCGTCGATTCCAGTTCGCGCCGCAGCGTCCGCCAGTCGCCGTCGCGCACCTGGAATCTCATCGGCGCGTCCGCGACGTCCCGCAAGCGCAACAGTTCGACCTCGATATCGCCGGCGGCGCGGAAATACGCATCCAGCAGCGCGAACTCCAGCGCATGCGCGCGTTCTCGCCCGGACATCGAACTGTCCCACAGCAGTCCGATGCGCTGCGGCAGCGCACGCGGCGCGTCGGCCGCGTCCACCGGCACATCGGCCACGAACCAGGTCGCGCCGTCGCGTCGTTGCAATTGCACGAAAGGACGCCGTTCTGACGGCACCCGCAGCGTCGCAATGCCCGCATCCGCCACATCGCCAGCGTGCAGCGTGACGCGGTGCACTTCGCCGGACCGCGTGATCGGGGGTGTACCGACCAGCCCGGACAGCGACGGGCGACCGGTGGTCTTGAGCGTCAGCTCGATGCGATCGAGTCCGCGTGCGAACGCGAGAGGCAGGTCCACCATGTCGGTGCGTCCCTCGCGCTGCAGCGGCGCCATCAACACCAGTCGCACATGTCGCGTGCCGCCGGGGGCGAACGGATAGACGCGCAGCCGGAACGCATCGCCTGCGGTGTGCTCGAGCAGGCCCGGATCCACACCCTCGCGGACAATGGTCTCGAAGACCTCGCGGCCCCGGTCCTTCGGCACCGGCACCGCGTCGCGCAGCGCGCCGTCGATATCCAGCGAGAAGCCGACGATCTGCTGGCCCGGCGCGAGCGGAAACTGCAGATTGCCTTCGAGCACGCGTTGCGTAGGATTGCGTAAGACCAGATCGATCGTCGTGCGCGCGACACCCGCGCCGGCGTCCACGCGCATCGAAGCGGACTCGAGCCGCACTGGAGATTCGCCTGCATCGGCGACGATCAGCGCCGGCGCGACGAGATCGGGCAGGCGTTGGGCCGTCGTCATCGTCGGCAGCAGGACAGCCAGGCAGAGCAGGGCGCACAGGCATGAGCGGAGACGGGGCATGGCGACATCCTTGGGGAGTGGTGTCGTCAACGGGCGTGCGCTGCAGGTGGGGTTGCGGCGGGTACGCGACGCCTTCACGTGCCCATTCAGATAGGTGCGAGAGGATCGCCGCCTTCATCGATTCTCCGGAGCACCGCCATGAGCGCACAGGGTTCGGCTGGCAACGTCATTGCCGCCATCTGCAGTTTCTTCGTTCCCGGCCTTGGCCAGTTGGTGCAGGGCCGCATTCTCTCGGCCATCCTCTGGTTCGCCGCCGCGTGCATCGCGTTCGTGATCACCTGGCTGCTCACGGTGTCGCTGCTGCCGTTCGGCTGGTTCGTGGTCAGCATCTTCGCCTGCATCAACGCGGCGGTGTATCGCCGCTGACACAGCGCGGGCCGGCAATGCCGGCCCGTTTCTGCATGTATGGGTCGGCGGGGCCTTACTTGGGCTCGCCGTTCTCCACGCCGGTATCGCTGCGGACATCGTCGGCGAATGACCGGCCACTTGCGTCACGATCGCCCGGCTGATCGTCGAGCTCCGGATCCAGCAGGTCGGCCTGATCATCAAGTCCGATGTTGTCGATCGCAGACTGCGATCGCGGATCGCGCAATGCGGGACCATCGGTCTGAGGCAGGTCCTCGTGATCGCGCAACGCCTTTTCGTCTTCCGGCGCGGCCGGTCGGGTGGGGTTCGCCTTGCTCATATGTGGTCTCCTCGGGCGGCACTGCAGGCTGCACCCGCTTGCGTCATGCCGGCGCCAAAGCGGTGTGAGCCTTGTGCGATGTCCGGTGACGGCAGGCCTCCGCCACTACGTGGATCGTTGCGAGGTCTACAGTGCGGCCGATGTCACGCGAATAAAAATCGAATTCGCAGCGCTGACAGCCGTCATCGCAAGCCGAACTGTGAACAGGAATCCCGCAAGCGCAACGCTTCAGGCAGCGCGGCTGCGCTCGAGCGCCCGCCGCTCGCGCGGAGGCACAACATCGTCACTGGCGCGCCAGGCGGCCTGCACGGCGGCGCGGACGTCCTGCCATGCACGCAGGCGGCCATCGAACTCCCACATGCGACGCAGCACCGGCTCGATGTCCTCCCACGGGCGTTCCGGATATGACGCGCGGCCGTTGCGGCCGAGCGAGATCACCAGGGTGCGGTCCGAGTCGTGCTTCATGGGGAGATGCTGCCGGTTAGGAGCGCGCAGGCTAAGACCTGTTTCGTCTCGTTCCCGTGAACCACATTGTCGATTTCGATGACAACGCACATATCTGGCGTGCGTGTTCAGCAGCGGGCGCTGTGGGTCGCTGCATTGCGCGATGCACTGCGCGAAATGCAACCCTTCTCACAGGACGGCATGCGCCAATTCAGACGGCCGAAATGTTGCAGTGCACTCAGAACAGCGGCTTGATGACCTGGATCGTGCCCCACAACGACACCACCCACACCGCGCTGCGCAGATAGGGAATGCCGATAGCGTAGATCGGCAGGTAAGCGACGCGGGCCCAGAAGTACACCTGCGCGCCGAGTGCGGTGCCGGCATCGGCGCGGCCGGCCACCACCACCGCAAGCACCGCGGCAGCGAACAGGGGAAACGTTTCGAGGAAATTGCGGCTCGCTGCCGCAGTGCGGACTGCGGCGCCTGTCAGCGGCGGGATGTCCGCGCTGTCCCGATTGCTCGCATTCCATCGCACGCCGCGTTGCGCGGTGGCGAACGCGGCGGCGATGCCGATGTGGACGAAGCCGAGGACGATCGCCCAACCCAGCATCTGTAGTTCGATCGTCATCGTCATTGCTCCGTTTCGGTGGGTGTCAGCCTGCGACCGCCTTGGCGATCGCAGCGTTGAACGCCGGGATGTCGTCCGGCTTGCGGCTGGTGATCAGGTTGCCATCGACGACGACTTCCGAATCTTCCCAGTGTGCGCCTGCATTGACCAGATCGGTCTTCACCGATGGCCACGATGTCACCTTGCGGCCCTTTGCCAGGCCGCTTTCGACCAGCAGCCACGGGCCATGGCAGATCGCCGCGACCGGCTTGCCGGCATCGCCGAATGCACGCACGAATGCCACGGCGTCGGTGTCGGCGCGCAGCACATCCGGATTCATCTGGCCGCCGGGCAGCACCAGTGCGTCGTAGCTGCCGGAGTCGGCCTTGGAGAGGGCGACATCGACGTCGACGCTGCGGCCCCAGTTCTTCTGGTCCCAGCCCTTGATCGAGCTGGCATCGCCGGGCGAGATGACATCGACATGTGCGCCGGCCTCCTTGAGCGCCTTGAGCGGCTGCTCGAGTTCGGACTGTTCGAAGCCGTCGGTGGCGAGGATGGCGATCTTCTTGCCGTCGAGGTTCTGCATCGGGTGTCTCCGGGGGAATGGAGCGACGATGCTGGGCGAGGCCGAGTCCCCCTGCCGTGAAGCGGCCGTTCGCCGCGTGTGAGTCTTCAGTCTCGTCTGGTGAGACGCGCCGCGGCCACGCTTGCGCCCCGATATCGAAAGCGCCGGAGCAGGCCCTTGAACGCGATTCTCAAGCCTGTGCAGGCACTGGCGACCACTGGCGACGCCGTGTCCGGCAGCGCCCTGGCGACGAAGCTCGCGGCGAAATACCCGGGGCGCGTGACCGGCACCTTGCTGCTGCCCGGCCAGGCCGGCGACTACGCGCCCTTGCCCGACGACGTGCCCGAGGCGCTGGCGCGCGCGCTACGCAGCCGCGGCATCGACCGGCTGTATCGCCATCAGGCGGAGGCCTGGGCCGCGACGCAGGCCGGTCGCCATCTCGTCGTCGCGACCCCGACCGCTTCGGGAAAATCCTTGTGCTACACGCTGCCGGTGCTGTCGGCGGCGATCACCGCGCGCAGCAAGGCGCTGTACCTGTTTCCGACCAAGGCACTGGCGCAGGACCAGGTGGCCGAACTGCTGGAACTCAACAAGGCCGGCGAGCTGGGCCTGCGCGCGGCGACCTTCGACGGTGACACGCCCGGGGATGCGCGCCAGGCTATCCGCATCAACGGCGACATCGTGGTCAGCAATCCCGACATGCTGCACCAGGCGATCCTGCCGCATCACACCAAGTGGGCGCAGTTCTTCGAGAACCTGCGTTACGTGGTGATCGACGAGATCCACACCTACCGCGGTGTATTCGGCTCGCACGTCGCCAACGTGATCCGCCGGCTCAAGCGCGTGTGTGCGTTCTACGGCGTCACGCCGCAGTTCATCCTGTGCTCGGCGACGATCGGCAATGCCCGCGAGCACGGCCGGGCGCTGGTGGAAGTGGACGACGATGCGCTCGACGCCATCCTCGAATCGGGCGCGCCGCGCGGCGACAAGCACGTGCTGCTGTGGAACCCGCCGGTGGTCAATCCGGATCTCGGCCTGCGCGCCTCGGCGCGGTCGCAGTCCAACCGCATCGCGCGCATGGCGATCCGCGCGGGGCTCAAGACCCTGGTGTTCTGTCAGACGCGGCTGATGGTCGAAGTGCTGACGAAGTATCTGAAGGAAGTCTTCGACCACGACCCGCGCAAGCCCAAGCGCATTCGCGCCTACCGCGGTGGCTATCTGCCGACCGAACGCCGCGCGGCCGAGCGCGAGATGCGCGCGGGCAACATCGACGGCATCGTCAGCACCTCGGCGCTGGAGCTCGGCGTCGACATCGGCAGCCTCGATGTCGTCGTGCTCAACGGCTATCCGGGCAGCATCTCGGCGACCTGGCAGCGCTTCGGTCGGGCGGGTCGCCGGCAGCAACCCTCGGTCGGCGTGCTGGTGGCCAGCTCCGAGCCGATGGACCAGTACGTCGTGCGGCATCCGGAATTCTTCGCCGACGCCAATCCCGAGCACGCGCGCATCGAGCCCGACCAGCCGCTGATCCTGCTCGACCACATTCGCTGCGCCGCGTTCGAGCTGCCGTTCGTCGACGGCGACGGCTTCGGCCCGGTCGCACCATTGCCGTGGCTGGAAGTGCTCGCCGAATCCGGTGTGCTGCATCACGAGGGCGACCGCTGGGAGTGGATCGCCGACAGCTATCCGGCGCAGGCGGTGAACCTGCGCTCGGTCGCCGACGGCAACTTCGTCGTCGTCGACCGCACCGACGGCCGCCAGACGATCATTGCCGAGGTCGATTACTCCGCCGCCGCGCTCACGCTGTACGAAGGCGCGATCCACATGGTCCAGTCCGAGCCGTTCCAGGTGGAGCGCCTCGACTGGGAAGGCCGCAAGGCCTACGTCACCCGCACCCAGGTCGACTACTACACCGACGCGATCGACTACACCAAGCTGAAAGTGCTCGACGACGAAGAGCAGGCCGACGCGGGGCAGGGTAGTGCGCACCTGGGCGAGGTGCATGTGGTGCGGCGGGTGTCGGGCTACAAGAAGATCCGCTTCCACACCCACGAGAACATCGGCTACGGGCCGGTGAACCTGCCGGACCAGGAACTGCATACGAGTGCGGTGTGGTGGCAGTTGCCGCAAGCCGCGCTGGATCGCGCCTTCGATGCGCGCCACGAGGCGCTCGATGGTTTTCTCGGCGCTTCGTATGCGCTGCATCTGGTTGCGCAGGTCGCGGTGATGGCCGAGAGCCGCGATCTGCAGAAAGCCGTCGGCAGTGGCGACGGCACCTGGTTCGCGACCGCCGACCAGCGTGGCCGCGGCCAGTTGCGCGATGGCGATGGCGCCGCGCTGGATTTCGAGGGCATCGCCCGGTTCACCCCTACGCTGTATCTCTACGACAACTACCCCGGCGGTGTGGGCCTGTCGTCGCCGCTGTACGAACGTCGTGACGAACTGCTCGTCCAGGCCGCGGCGCTGGTCGCGTCCTGCAGCTGCCGCGCCGGCTGTCCGGCCTGCGTCGGTCCCATTCTCGCGTCGGAGGAGGATGCCGAACGCACGCCGCGCCAGCTCGCTGCGCGGGTGATCGAATTGCTGGCGCACGCGCCGCAGCTGCCCGCATGAGCGCGTTGGCCAAACGCCTCGGCCTGTTGCGCAGCCAGGCCGGGACGGCCTTGCCGTCGGTGACCCCGACGCCGCCGATGCCGACGACTGCAACACGCGCGCAGTGGCCACGCGCCGACGGTGCACGTTCACCGGAGGAGGTCGTCGCGCAATTGCGCAAACTGATGAAGCTGCGCGTGCCCACGCCGGCGAAGCGCCCGTCCGGTCCGGTCGATCGCGCGCTGCCCGGCGAGGAAGTCGCCCCCGGTCTGCGCTATCTCGAGCAGAGCGCGCCGTGGCCGCACGACGATGGCGAACTCGCGCTCTACGACATCCGTCACGAACCGGCACGGCGAACCGATCTGCTGGCCTTCGACACCGAGACCACCGGCCTCGCCGGCGGCACCGGCACGCGGGCCTTCATGATCGGCGCCGCCGATTTCGTCGAGGGGCGGTTGCGCATCCGCCAGCTGTGCATCACCACGCTGGGCGCCGAGCGCGAGATGCTGAAGACGTTCTCGAAATGGCTGCGCCCTGAAACCGTGCTGGTCAGCTACAACGGCCGCAGTTACGACCGGCCCTTGCTGACGACGCGCTATCGGCTCGCGCGCCTGCGCGATCCGCTGATCGAGCTGCGCCATGTCGACCTGCTGCATCCGGTGCGGCGCCGCTATCGCGGCGTGTGGGCCAACTGCAAGCTGGCGACGGTCGAACGCGAACTGCTCGGCGTGCTGCGCGAGGACGACCTGCCGGGCAGCGAAGCGCCCGCGGCGTGGCTGGACTATCTGCGCGGCGGCAGCGCGGACAAGCTGCGCCGCGTGGGGCTGCACAACGCACAGGATCTGCGCAGCCTGTTCGGCGTGCTGGAGGCGATGCGCGACGAGGCGGCGGTCGATACGGTGGTCGTGCCGGACGCGGTGGACGCTCCGGTGACGGATTGGGCCTTCGACTGAGTCGACCCGCGCGACAGATTGCCGGCGCACAGATCTGCGCCTGTAGGAGCGCGCTTGCGCGCGAAGGGCCTGGCCGGGAATGCCTCTTCGCGCGCAAGCGCGCTCCTACAGGGTCCACGCATCTCGCGTTCACGTGCTCCGCATCGCAAGGATGCTTGAATCGGCAGGCCCAGCAGTTCCGAATCGCTCGCCGACCGGCAGTGATGTGCCGCGCCACTCTGGAGCCCCATGGATATACGCGAACGCCGGCCTGCGACGGCCGACCAAGTGCCACCGCGCGCCACACTCCGTGCGCGCGACGCGTTCGCGATCACCATCGGCGTCGTTGTCGGTGCCGGCATTTTCCGTACGCCTTCGTTGATCGCCGGTGCGTCCGGAAGTGAATTCGTCATGCTCGCGGCCTGGGTCGTCGGCGGCATCCTGTCGATCATCGGCGCGCTGTGCTACGCCGAACTTGCAACGACGTATCCGCAGGCCGGCGGCGATTACAACTACTTGAGACGCGCCTATGGGCCGCGCCCCGCGTTCCTGTTCGCCTGGGCGCGCGTGTCGGTGATCCAGACCGGTTCGATCGCACTGCTGTGCTTTATCGTCGGCGACTACATGGCGCAGCTGTTCGACCTGGGGCCGTGGTCGTCGGCGCTCTACGCCGCCGCCGCGGTGATCGGCCTGACTGCGATCAACTGGATCGGCACACGCCAGGGCGCCACCGTGCAGACATGGCTGACGATCACCGAAATTGTCGGCGTGCTGGTGATCATCGTAGCCGGACTGTGGTTCGCGCCGACCGACATCGCGCCGATTCCGGGCAGCGGCGGTGACAGCGCGATCGGTCTGATTCTGGTGTTCGTGCTGCTGACCTACGGCGGCTGGAACGAGGCGGTCTATGTGACCTCCGAAGTGCGTGATGCAAAGAAGTGGATGCCGCGCGTGCTGATCCTGAGCCTGATCGCGATCGCCGCGCTGTACGTGCTGGTGAACCTGGCGTACCTGCGGGTGCTGGGCCTGGGCGGCATGGCCGAGCACAACGCGGTTGCGGCCGAGGTCATGGGGCGCGTGTTCGGGCCGACCGGCGCGGTGTTGATGAGCGCCATCGTCGTGGCTGCCGCGCTGACGTCGGCGAACGCGACGATGATCACCGGCGCGCGCAGCGTGTACGCCGTCGGCCGCGACTTCCCCGCGCTCGGTTTCATCGGGCGCTGGGACGCGCGCAGTGGCACGCCGCGCGCGGCGATCATGACGCAGGGGGTGCTGGCGCTTGCACTGGTCACGCTCGGCGCGTTCGCGCGCGACGGCTTCGAGGTGGCGGTGGAGTACACCGCGCCGGTGTTCTGGCTGTTCTTCCTGCTGGTCGGCATTTCGCTGTTCGTGCTGCGCCGGCGCGATCCCGATCTGCCGCGGCCGTTCCGCGTGCCGTTGTATCCGCTGCTGCCGCTGCTGTTCTGCGCGACCAGCGCCTATCTGCTGTATTCCAGTCTGGCCTACACCGGTCGCGGGGCGCTCGTCGGCGTTGCCGTGCTCGCGGTGGGCGGCCTGCTGCTGTTGCTGTTCAAACCGATCCCGCTTTCCGAGGAGACACCGTCATGAAGTCGAAGAAGACCCTGCTCGCACTCGCCATCTGTGCCCCGTTCCTGCTGGCCTGCGCCGACCAGGCGGTCAACGCCTATGAACCGGTCGACGGCAGCGCCACGACTCCAGCCGCGGTGGACGACGACGCGGCGATGAACACCACGCACACCGTCACCGCCGCCATCGGTCCCGATTCGCCGTATGCCGAGGGTGCGCCTAGGCCGTCGCGCGAACCCGATGTGATCTACGTGCCGACGCCCGAACCTGTCGTCGACGCGATGCTCAACCTCGCCGGCGTCAAAGAAGGTGATGTGCTCTACGACCTGGGCTCTGGCGATGGCCGCATCCCGATCGCCGCGGCCCAGCGCTTCGGCGTGCGCGGCGTCGGCATCGACATCAATCCGGTGCGCGTGCGCGAGGCGAACGCGAACGCGGAAACGGCAGGTGTCACCGATCTGGTCACGTTCAAGGAAGCCGACCTGTTCGAGGAAGACATCAGCGAGGCCAGCGTGGTCACGCTGTATCTGCTGCAGAGCCTCAACGTGAAGCTGCGGCCCAAGCTGCTGGCCGAGCTCAAGCCCGGCACGCGTATCGTCAGCCACGCCTTCGACATGGCCGACCAGTGGAAACCCGAGCAGACCCAGGAAATCGACGGCACCCGCATCTACCTGTGGACCGTGCCCGAGCGCTGAGCACCTGCGCAACGTTCTGCTGCGCTTGCCTGCTGGCGCGCGCCGCCGGTCGTCCGCCGGCGGCGCAATGCCATGATCGCTGCCCCCTGCAAGAGACCGCCCTGATGAGCCGCATTGCGCCGTATCTCCTGTCGCTCGCCACCCTGTCGGCCACATCCGTGTCCGCATCGCCCTATGGCGGCGAGCTGCAGGGCTTCGACTATCCGCACCCGCGTCAGGCACACGCGTTCTATTCGCAGGGGCAGGCACTGTCGATGGCCTACATGGACGTGCGACCCGAGGACGCGGGCAATGGACGCACGGCGGTACTGCTGCACGGCAAGAACTTCTGCGGGCCGACCTGGGGCAACACGATCACCGTGCTGGTCGAAGCCGGCTGGCGGGTGATCGTGCCGGACCAGATCGGCTTCTGCGGGTCCACCAAGCCGCGCGGCTACCAGTTCTCCTTCGCCCAGTTGGCGTCGAACACGCAGGGGCTGCTCGAAACGCTTGGCATCGAGCGTGCGGTGCTGATCGGGCATTCGATGGGCGGCATGCTGGCCACGCGCTACGCGCTGCAGTATCCCGACGCGGTCGAGCAACTGGTGCTGGTCAATCCGATCGGCCTGGAGGATTGGCAGGCCGAGGGCGTGCCGTACGCGAGTATCGACACGATGGCCGAGGGTGAGCGCAAGACCACGTTCGACAGCATCAAGGCCTACCAGCTGAAGTTCTACTACGACGGCCAGTGGGCGCCGCGCTACGACCGCTGGGTCGACATGCTGGCCGGCATGTACGCCGGGCCGGATCGCGGGATCGTCGCCTGGAACCAGTCGCAGACCTCGGAGATGGTGTTCACCCAGCCGGTCGTCCACGAATTTCCGGCGCTGCGCGTGCCCACGCTGCTGATGATCGGGGGCAAGGACCGCACCGCGCCCGGCGCGAATCGCGCGCCCGAAGCGGTGGCCGCGCGGCTGGGCGATTACCCGGCACTGGGCCGCAAGGCCGCCGAGTCCATTCCCGATGCACAGTTGATCGAGTTTCCGGCGCTGGGCCATTCCCCGCAGGTCGAGGCGCCGCACGAATTCCATGCGGCCCTGCTGCGCGGACTCGTGCCTCGCTGACGACACCCGACCCTTGCAGCCATGGCCGATTCGACATTCATTCCGCATTCGTCCGGGGCAGGGCGCAGCCCCTAGACTGGTCACTACACCGCGCGTCGTGCGCTCCGCCCAACAGGACCTGTTTTCCGATGCTGATCCGGCGCCTGCCACTGCCCGTGTTGCTGATCGCCTGTCTGGGATTGGCGGCCTGCCAGCGCACCGTGGAAGACACCACGCCGCCGGTCGAGACGGTGGAGGTTGCAAGCCCCGAGGAAGGGGGTGCGGTGAGCAGCGCGCCGGTGGATGTGGACGCCGTACCCGCCGTGCCCGTTGCCGAGCCCGACACCGGCGCGGTGGACTGGTCGCCGATGACGTTGGCCGGAGCCACCGCTTCGATCAGCTGCGAACTCGATTACGCCAATGCCGGTGATGGCGCTCCGCTGACCGCGTTCGATCAGGACGCGCTGCGCGAGGCGATGGACGACTGCGCCGAACGTGGCGTGTTCCGGCTGCGCTTCAAGGGCCGGGTGACGGAAGACTTCACCCGCCTGATGAAGCGGCTGGCCGTGGTGGCCGAGGAACTGTCGATCAACAAGCGCGTGCTCGACATCGATTCCAGCGGCGGCATGGTTGAGGAGGCCATCCGCGCCGGCGACGTGATCGCCGAAACGCGTTGGACGATCTGGGTGCGCGAAGGCGCGGTGTGTCACAGCTCCTGCGTGTTCCTGCTGGCCGGCGGCGACACCCGTCTGATCGGCGGGCGCGTCGGCATCCACCGCATCATCCGCATGAGTTCCAGCGCCTCGACCCGCGCCGAGCTCAATCGCGAACTGCGCGCGGTCTACGGCCGGGTGCGCGATTACCTGGAGCGCAATGGCGCAGCGGTCGCGGTTGCCGATCTGATGATGGCCGTGCCCAATCGCAGCCTGCGCATCCTTACCCCGGACGAGCTCAAGCTCTATGGCCTCGACGGCGTGAATCCGGCCCAGGACGACCTGGACCGCCTGCGTCTGATGCGCAAATGCGGCCAGGACTTCGTCGCCCGCCGCGATGCGTACTCGCGCGCCTTCGACACTACCTGCAACGCGCCGGATCGTGATGTCGAACAGATGGCGAATTGTGGCCTCGAGCTGCGCGGCAAGTTCGGTTTCCCCGACGAGCAGTGCCCGACCGAGAGTCCGCTATCGGAGTTCGATCTGGTCGGCGCGCTGACCGCTGCAGCCGGCAATGCCAGCCGCTTGCGCATTCTCGGCGTGCCCGTGGGCGAACCGCGGCCTGCTGCACGTCCTGCAACGCCGACGCGTGCGACGCCGACGCCGGCACCTGCGGCGGTCTCTGCCGAGTCGCGGGCTGGGGCGGCGAGCGAGCCTGCGGACGAGGGTGATTCGGCGGCGGATGAGGAGGCGGAGGCGCCGGTTCCGTAATTGGCGCGCGGGGTTCGCGCTGATCCAGGCGTGGCTGTGGAGTCACGCCGTGGGAACGGTATCTACCGCGAAGAACTGCTTGAAGACTGCAGGCTCAGGGGCGAACCGGCCGCCATGAACTGAGCACCTCTCCCTTTGGGAAAGAGCCTGCCCCGGACTTGATCCGGGGGCGACGCGCGGAGCGCGTCGGGTGAGGGCGAGGTTAGACCAGTCATCCGTGAAAAGGCCTAGGGCCGCCTTCGGTGATCCACGACCTGCTTCCCTCACCCCAACCCCCGCTCCGCGCCCCGGCCCTCGCGTTGCCGCGATGGCGTGCGTCGGCACGCGAGCCAGTGGCTCGCATGCGTGCCGCCTCACCCCAGAGGGAGAGGGGCTCAAAGCGCTGGCGCTCGAAGATTTCCGCGTCCCGTCTCCCTCACCCCAGCCCCCGCGCCGCGCCCCGGCCCCCGCGTTGCCGCGATGGCGTTCGTCGGCACGCGAGCCAGTGGCTCGCAAGCGCGCCATCTCACCCCAGAGGGAGAGGGGCTCTAATCTTTGGCTCGGATTCTAGGCTCGGGCCCCGTACTCGGAAACGTTCGCGCTGTATGCCGATAAGCGCGATTTGCGACGCGTCACCCCTCCGCCAGAAACCCACCCGACTGCCGCTTCCACAGCTGCGCATACACGCCGTCACCAGCGACCAGCGCCTCATGCGTGCCCTGTTCGACGATGCGGCCGCGGTCCATGACGATCAACCGGTCCATGGCCGCGATCGTCGACAGGCGATGCGCGATCGCGATGACCGTCTTGCCCTGCATCAGGCGATAGAGGTTTTCCTGGATCGCGGCTTCGGCTTCCGAGTCCAGTGCCGACGTGGCTTCGTCGAGCACCAGGATCGGCGCGTTTTTCAGCAGTACGCGAGCGATGGCGATGCGCTGGCGCTGGCCGCCGGAGAGTTTGACGCCGCGCTCGCCCACGTGGGCGTCGTAGCCGGTGCGGCCTTTGGCATCGCTCAACGTCTGGATGAACTCGTGGGCCTCGGCGCGCCTGGCCGCCTCGATCATCTCCGCCTCGCTCGCATCCGGGCGGCCGTAGAGGATGTTCTCGCGTACCGAGCGGTGCAGCAGCGAGGTGTCCTGGGTGACCATGCCGATCTGCGCGCGCAGTGAATCCTGTTCGATCGTCGCGATGTCGGTGCCGTCGATGCGGATGCTGCCGGCTTCGCGGTCGTAGAAGCGCAGCAGCAGATTCACCAGAGTGGACTTGCCGGCGCCCGAACGCCCGACCAGGCCGATCTTCTCGCCGGGCCGCACGTGCAGGTCGAGATCTTCGATGACGCTGCGGTCGTTCTGGCCGTAGTGGAAGTCGACATGTTCGAAGCGGATATCCCCGGCGATCTTCGCCAGCGGCGGTGCATCGGGTGTGTCCTCGACGGTCGGCGCCAGCGAGATCGAATTGATGCCGTCGCGCACCGTGCCGATGTTCTCGAACAGCGACGACAGCTCCCACATGATCCATTGCGACATGCCGAGCATGCGCAGCGCCAGCGCCAGACCCACGGCGATCGAGCCGGTGCTGATCGCACCACCGAGCCACAGCCACAGGCCCAGGCCTGCGACGGAGGCGACCAGCAACATGTTCAGCACGTAGTTGCAGACGTTGACGATCGTCACCAGGCGCATCTGCCGGTGCACGGTCTGCAGGAAACCGTCCATCGCCTCGCGTGCGTAGGCCTGCTCGCGCTGCGAATGCGAGAACAGCTTGACGGTTGCGATGTTGGTGTAGCTGTCGACGATGCGTCCGGTCATCACCGAGCGCGCGTCGGCCTGCTTCTCCGAGATGCGGCTCAGCTGCGGCACGAAGCGCCACATCAGCGCGCCGTAGAGCAGCAACCAACCAATGAACGGCAGCATCATCCGCCAGTCGGCCGCGGCGGCGACGATGATCGCGCCGGTGAAGTAGACGATGACGTAGTTGCCGACATCCAGCAGTTTGATCACCGTTTCGCGCACGGCCAGCGAGGTCTGCATCAGCTTGGTGGCGATGCGGCCGGCGAACTCTTCCTGGAAGTAGCTCATCGACTGCCGCAGCAGATAGCGATGCACGTTCCAGCGGATCCGCATCGGGAAGTTCCCGAGTAGGGTCTGGTGGATGACCATGGTGTTGAACCAGGTCAGCAGGGGCAGGCCGATCAGCACCAGCACGGCCATCAGGACCAGTCGCCCGCCCTCGGCCGCCATGAAGGTCTCAGGCGTATGCGAGGTCAGCCGGTCGACGAGTGAACCGACGTAGGCGTAGAGCACGACCTCGGCGACCGCGATCAATGCGGTGAACGCGGCCATCAGCAGCAGCCAGCGGCCGCTGCCACGCACGTAGTGCATGCAGAACGCGAACAGCGTGGTTGGCGGCTGGGTCGGGATCGACGGCGGGAAGGGATCGATGCGGTTTTCGAACCAGCGAAGCATGGGGAATCCAGTGGCGGCGCGGCAGGCGCGCGGGAACAGACTGTCTATTGTCGGCGATGGCGGTCGCCGTTGACGCGATGCGCGTCGAACGCTGCGTGCGATCAGGGCACGTCGAGCACGATGCGGCCTAGGTGATGGCGCCCGATCGCGGCTGCGGCCGCGGCGGCGTCGGCCAGCGGGAAGCGCGCTTCGATGTGCAGATGGAACGGCCCGCGCGCTGCAGCGCGGCAGGCTGCATGGACCTGGCGCGCGCCGGCGCCGGCGCCGAATGCCGAGGCGGCAATGTCGTCGCGCGCCGGCGGCGCCGAGACGCCACGCGGCCAGGCAATGCGACCGCCGGGGCGAAGCGCATCGACGATGGTGCCGGCGTCCGGCGTGCTCGCGGTCAGCAGTGCAGCGTCGAGACCATCCGGCGCGAAGATCCGCAGGGCCGGTGCCAGTGCGTGGCGTCGGCCGTCGATGGCCATGTCCGCGCCGAGCCGTTCGGCCAGTGCCACGCCGTCTGCGCCCGACGCCACCGCCAGCACGCGTGCGCCACGCTGCCGCGCGAACTGCAGTGCCATGTGGCCGATGCCGCCGCTGGCGCCGAACACCAGCGCGGTATCCCCCGGACCCAGCGCCAATGCGACCGCGACCGCGTGCATCGCCAGGCCGCCGTCGACCGGCAGTGCGGCCGCCTGCGGCAACGTGAGGCGCGGCGGCACCGGCCACAGATGGTCCGCGTCGACGACGACGAACTGTGCGTGGAAGCCCTGCTTTGGGCTGCGCAGCGGCAGCAGGCCGCACACCCGGTCGCCCTCGCGCAGACGCTGCACGCCAGCGCCCACGTCCACCACCGTGCCCGCACCTTCGGCACCGGGCACGTAGGGGAACACCGGCGCGCTGCTGGCGAATGGCGCCAGCGCGCCTTCGCGCTCCAGCACATCCCAGGGACCGAAGCCCGCCGACAGCACGCGTACAAGCACTTGCCCCGCGCCGGGCAGCGGAATCGGTCGTTCGACCAGGGACAGCACCTCGGGCCCCCCGAAGCGCTCGAAGGCGAGGGCGAGCATGGTCTCGTCCAGCGCCGCCCCGGTCACGCTGAAGTCTTCGGAACCGGGGGCGGGGTGAAGTGTGGGATCGTCGAAGGTCATCGGGCGGCCGTGGACAGCAGGAAGATTGGCGCGCAGGCTATGACCTCAACCAATGTTGAGGTCAAGCCATGGCGACGCGTGCACGGCGCGGGGATGAAATACTGTCGGTCGGCGAACTGGCGGCGCGCAGTGGCGTGGCGGTCTCGGCGCTGCATTTCTATGAGCGTCAGGGGCTGATCCACGGCGGTCGCAACGCCGGCAACCAGCGACGCTATGGCCGCGAGGTGTTGCGGCGGGTAGCGATCATCAAGGTCGCGCAGCGCGCCGGCATTCCGCTGGCCTCGATACGCGAGGCACTGGATACGCTGCCTGATGGCCGTACGCCGACGACCGCCGACTGGACGCGCCTGTCACGCCGTTGGCGCGCCGAACTCGACGCACGCATCGACCAGCTCACGCGGCTGCGCGACCAGCTCGACGGCTGCATCGGTTGCGGCTGTCTTTCCCTGAAGGCCTGTCCGCTGCGCAACCCGGACGACGTCGCCGGCGCACGCGGACCCGGCGCGCTGTATCTCGAAGGCTGACGCTGGCAGGCCTCGGCTGTGCGCGAGGCGCTGCGCAAGCGCTTCACCCGGCGCGCGCGTACACGCTCAGGACTGGGCGGACTTCGCCGCGAGCCGCTTCTTCTTCGGGCGCGCCGTTGCGGCAATGCGCGCGGTCAGGCTGTCGCCCATCGAGCGGCTGAAACGCGCCAGGTCGGTGACGACAAGTCCGCGGTACCAGGGAGTGCCGGCGACGGCTTCGACCGCGCGCTGGGTGCCGACCCGCGCTGCGAAACCTTTGGTCCACGCATCTTCCGCGTCGAGGGCCACCGCGTACGGCAACAGGCGCAGGTAGCGCGTGGCGTCGAGCGGCGGGACATCAGGGATGTCCTGGTGGCGGTGCCCGGTGCGCGCAGCGCCAACCAGATACCGGCGCAGGGCTTCCGCGTGTGCCAGCAGTTGCCGGCCTTCCGCCGTCGGCGCGCGTACCAGCAGTGCGAAGGCGAGCAGCATCGGCACCATCAGCACGACAGCCAGGAGCGTCGCCATCAACGCAGGCGAATGCCAGGCCAGCCGCAGCGCCACGGCCGCGCTTGGAATCGCGATGGCCAGAGCGCCGAGAATGCTGCCGCCGTGTGTGCGGAACAGTGCGGGCACGAAGCGTCTGCGCAGGGCAGTCTCGTGCGCCTTGCAGGCACGTGCGATGCGCGTGTGCTCGCGACTGCGCAGGTCCACCGCATCGTGAGGCTCGGGCAGCAACGCGGACAACTGCGCGCGTTGCTCCATCGTCGGCAGGGTGTGGGCGCCCTCGTGTGTCCGCTGGATCCGCCAGCCGGTACGCGTACCCTGTGGCTGGCGAAGGATGCACAGGTGATCGTCGACCGCGCTGGCGAGCAGGTCCGCCGCGAAACAGCGCGCGTCGTAGCGCATGCGCCGCAGGTAGCGCAGGCCAGCTGGTGAGAAGCCAGGCGGTGGTTCGTGCAGATCCGGCACGGCGCCCAGCACCTGCGGTTGCCGGACACGCCGCCAGCGCACGACGCAGTACCCCGCCAGCAACAACAGCCCGGTCAGCGCGACCAGCAGGCCGGCGTGATCGTGCATCCACCAAAGGCTGCGCTGGCGCAGCGTCGGTGGCGCGATCACGCCTTTGGGAAACGCCAGTCTCACATGCAGGCCTTCGTGCGGCTGCAGCGGTCGCGCCAGTGTCCAGCGGGCGGTCCCCGCAGCCGACAGGGCAACATGGAAGTCGCGACCGGCTGCGCCGGTCACGCCGTGGGCGTGCAGGGTGTCGACGGCGACCGCGCGCGGCAGGGTGACCGTGACCGAGCCCTGTTCGACGGGAACTGCCTGATCGGCGCCGATGGCATCCAGCGACAGCACATCCTGCATCTCGCCGAACAGGGGTTGCCGCGTGGTGCGGTAGTGCAGCATGTAGACCGGTTGCGAGGGCGTCTTCAGATGTCCGGCGTCGCCGGTGGACAGCCTCAGCACGCCCCCGGCACGCTCGATGCGCCAGGGTTCGACACGGCCATCGCGCCGCACGTCCTGCACCTGCAGTTCGGTGACCACGACATCGCCCTGTGGATCGCGGTAGCGGACCGGGAAATCCCGGACGAGGCCGTGGCGGAACGTACGGCCTTCGGCACGCACCTCAATGCGCTCGGTCACGTCGAGTCGGCCGTCGGCCAGCACCCGCACATCGACGTCGTGGCGGAGGATCCGCTCCTGCGTCCACGCGGGCAGCGCGATACAGACGAGGAGCAGCAGGAGCGCGCCCCGCATCAGCGCTTCAGCTCCACGGCTGCGGGTCGCCGGCTGTCATCGGCGGCCTGGAAGTACCCGGCCTGGCCGACGCCCGTCAGCCGCGCGATGAGCGTGTCGGGCACGCGTTGCACTGCATCGTTGAGGTCGCGCACCGCGCCGTTGTAGAAGCGACGCGCGTATTGCAACTGGGTTTCGACCTCGACGAGGTCGGCCTGCAACTGCGCGAAGTTGTCGCTCGCCGCGAGGACCGGATACGCCTCCTGCAGCGCGATCAGGCGCTGGATACCTGCGCCGAGGCGCTGTTCGAGATCCGACAGCGTCGCCGCGTCCGCGGTGGCCATCGCGCGCGCGCGAAGAGCAGTCACCGCATCGAGCGTGGCGCGCTCATGCGCAGCGTAGGCCTGCACCGCGCTGACCAGTTGTGGCACCAGGTCGTGGCGGCGCACCAGTTGGACGTCGATATCGGCCCAGGCCGTGCGCACTTGGTTGCGCAAGCGCACCAGACGATTGAACACGCGCACTGCCCACACGAGCAGCACGGCCATGAGCAGCGCGGCAATGAACAGAGACGTCATTGACGGCGGTCTGCAGAGTCAGGGGTTCGATCCATGCAGCCCACGCAGGCAGTGAAACGACTGAGGATACCCCCACCGCGCGACATGGCCATGGGCGCCGCGGCCGCCCCCGAGGGCGCTTGCCGGGCACGATGCAATGCGTACACTCGGTCCACTTCAAGCAGTTCTGCGAGGAACGTCATGATGATGAACGCGCTACGCCTGTCGATGTCGACCGCTCTGCTGGTCGCGTTTGCGTCCGCCGCGAATGCGCAGCAGCCTGCGCCGTCGCCCGCCCCGCAGCCTCCGGCCGCCGCCCAGCCGACGCTTACGCCGGAGCAGCAGGCGCAGGTCGCGCGCCAGGATGCCGAGATGGGCGCAGCGGCGCTGCAGATCATGCAGATGATCGACAGCAACCGCGCCGGTGAAGTCTGGGACGGCGCTTCGGCGACGATGAAGAGCGCGGTGACCCGCGACGAGTTCGTACGCCAGCTCAACATCGACCGCAACCGCCTCGGCGCGCCGACCAGACGCGATTCGCCCGTGGTCAGCCGCTCGCAGTTCCAGGCCGGTGAAGCGGTGCCCGCGGGCATCTACATCAATGTCGCCTCACCCACCACGTTCGCCAGCCAGCCCGAGCCGGTGCGCGAGCTGGTGTCGTTCCGCCTCGACGACGACCGCACCTGGCGCGTATCGGGCTACAGCGTCCGCTGAGCCGGGCGCCGCATCGGACTGCCGACGGCGCCTTCGGGCGCCGTTCGTGTGTCTACGTCGTTGAATCAGCCTGCCGCGACGACACGGATCACCTGTCCGTCGAGTTCGACGGTCTGGTCCGCGCGGATCTTGCAGGTCTTGCGCAGCTCGACGACGCCGTCGACGAACACCGCACCACTGGCGACGATCGCCTTGCCGGCGCCGCCGCTGTCGCAGAGACCGGCGAGCTTGAGCAACTGGTTGAGTTCGACGTGGTCGCGTTCCAGCGGGAAATCGATTGGCGCGGGCATCGGTCTGTCTCGTGATACGGACCGGCATTATCCGCGATCGTGAGTTCCGGACTGCGTGCATCGGCGACGCGCCCTTGAGTCAGCGGTGTATCCCGTGGCGGGCGCGGTCAGGTGGGGTGCGCTAACGTAAGCGCTGACCATTGAGGAGCACAGCGATGGCTGCAAGCCGAACCCGATCAGGCGACCTGCGTCCATGATCCGCCCGCCGATGCCGGCCGACGAAGATGTCCGACAGGCCACGCTCGATGCCTATCGGATCCTCGACACCCAGCGTGAGGAGGCCTACGACGATCTCGTCGCGATCGCCGCCTCCATCTGCAACGTGCCGATCGCGGTGATCTCGCTGGTCGACCGCGATCGCCAGTGGTTCAAGGCGGCGCGAGGCATCGACGGCAGCGGAACTTCGCGTGAGATGGCGTTCTGCGCCTACGCCATCCTCGATCCGAGCGAGACCATGGTGGTCAACGATGCCCGCGAGGATCCGCGCTTCAGCGGCAATCCGCTGGTGGTCGGCGGTCCGCGGGTCCGCTTCTACGCCGGCGCGCCGATGCGTGCGTCCAATGGTCAGCCGATGGGCACGGTATGCGTGCTCGACGACCGGCCGCGCCAGCTCGAACCACCCCAGCGCATCGCGCTGGAGGCCCTGTCGCGGCAGGCTTCGCGCCTGATGGAACTGCACAGTGTGAGCCGGGCCTTGCGTCTGCAGCTGGAAGAACGCGGCTGGTACGAGCAGCAACTGCTGCATTACCAGCGCGAACTCGAACACCAGAATGCGGATCTCGAAGAACAGTCCTCGACCGATCCGCTGACCGGTCTGGCCAACCGGCGCGCGTTCTCGCGCACGCTCGAGGCGGCGATCACGCGGGCACATACGGCAGGTGAGCCCTTGTCGGTGGCGATCGTCGACATTGATCACTTCAAGTCGATCAACGATCTCCACGGCCACGCCGAAGGCGACCGCGTGCTGCAGGCGCTGGGCGCCATGTTGCTCACCGGCGAGGCGGCGCGTGGCCGGGTGGCGCGGTTCGGCGGTGAGGAGTTCGTGCGTTTATTGCCGGATCGCAGCCTGACAGACGCCGCGCGCGAGTCGGAATACCTGCGCGAAGCGGTGGCGGCGATGCCGACCGGGCTGCCGGTGACGATCAGCATCGGCGTGGCGACGCTGCAGCCCGCCGAGGACGCATCCTCGCTGCTCGCGCGCGCCGACCAGGCGCTGTACAAGGCCAAGCACGAGGGGCGGGATCGCGTCTGCGCGCTGCCCTGAGTCGGTGGCGTGTGCGCATCGCCAGAGCGTGCCGGCGTGGCGTTTCGCCCCGTCGTTGTCGGCCATCGATACACGCAGGCGCGACGGCCTATTGCACGCGGCTACACCATGGAGTTTGGCGCCTCTCACCGCGCCCCATCCCGCAGCCGGAGGTCAGTCCGCGATCTGCTTCGATTCGCCTGCAAGGTTCTCTGGGTGGGCGATGCGTCGCGGCCGCGACAGCAGTGGATAGACCAGCACCGCGGCCAGGATGATCGCCACGCCCGCGTAGAAGCGCGGGGTGAGCTCGTGTTGCTCGCCGAGCAGCACGATGGCGAGTGCGATCGCGTAGACGGGTTCAAGATTCACCGCCAGCTGCGCGGCGAACGCGCTCATGTACCGCAGCGCCACCAACGACAGCGCGAACGGCAGCAAGGTGCAGGCGAAGGCGAGCAGCAGCAGATACGCGCCGTCGTGCGGGCTCGGCAGGGTCAGCAGGCTGCCGGCGAAAGCCGGAAACAGCAGCGGCATCAGCGGCGCGAGCAGGGTCAGCGTCAGCGTGCCGGCGCCGAGTTCGAGTGCGGTGACGGTCAGCGGATCGGCGCGCTCGACCAGGCGCTTGTTCAACGAACCGAAGCAGGCGACGAACAGCGCCGACAGGGCGCCGACCGCCACCCCGATGCGCATGCCGTCCGGAATGCCGCCGACCACCAGCGCCACGCCCGGCAGCACGGCGACGCCGAGCGCGAGTTCGCGCCAGGAAAACCGGCTGCGCGCGACCAGCGGCTCGATCAGCGCGATGAACACCGTCGCCAGCGCCATGCAGGTCGCCGCGACCGATGCATTGGCGAGCTTCACCGCGCCGTAAAAGGTGAGCCAGTGCAGCGCGACCAGCGCGCCGACGCCGGCGTAAGCCAATAGCAGGCGCGGTGGCAAGGCGCGCACGCCGCGCCAGACGCGCGGCAGCAGCATCAGCGTGCCGGCGACCAGCAGCATCCGCCACCACACCAGCGGCAACGCGGGCAGGGTGATCAGCTTGCCGAGGATGGCGGTGAAGCCCCACAGCAGGACGCAGAAGTGGATCTGCCAGTGGGCTTTCGTCGTGGGCTGCATCGGAGAGGGCGCCGGCAAGGGCGCGCATTATCCATCGCCGGTGCCCGCTGCGGGCGGGCGCCGGTCAGCGTGGTGTGGCGGTCCGCTCCGTGTCCGAGGGGGACGATTCCAGGTCCGCCTGCCGTTGCTGCGCCCGGCCCAGCCAGATGCCCAGCGCGGCCCACACCAGTGCCAGCGGCACGACCACGCTGACCAGTCCCCCGAGCGCCATCCCCAGACGCCCGAGCACACCCTCGGTCTGCGCGCCGACCACGTCGCCGACGCGATAGACGAAGGTGTCGATGAAGGCCTTGGCTTTGTACTTGTCCTCGCGGGGGACCACGGTGAACAGGGTCTCGCGCGCGGGTCGGGTCAGGCCGCGCTGGATCGCCTTGTTCATCGCTTCGAGCAGGATCAGCACCAGGAAGGAACCGTAAATCGCCAGCCCGATGAAGCCGATCGCCATCGCGATCGGCAACAACGCCAGCGCGAATGCCAGCCCGAGCCGGCGGATGATGTGCCCGGTCAGCGTGACCTGCAGTGCCAGCACCGCGATCTGGGTCCACATGTCGATGTTGCCGAGCAGGCCGGTGCGCGCATCGAGGTCGGTCTCGGCCGCGGCCACCATCTGCAGCCGGGTGAAATACAGGAAGGTCGCGACGATCGTCATGATCATCACGTAGCCGGCGATGCCCATCAGATAGCGCGAGGCGAACACCGCGCGAATGCCAGCCAGCGCGCTACCGCCGATGCGGATGTCGCCCTGGGGTCGTGCCCGCGCGTCGCGCGGTCCGTCGCTGCGCAGCTGCACCAGCCACCAGGCGAGCACGATCGCTGCGCCCAGAAACGCGGCCGCGACCAGCAGCAACGCCGGCGTGCCCAGCGGCTCGGCCAATCGCGCTGCCAGCCAGGGGCCGAAGATCGCCCCGAGCGTGCCGCCGACCGCGATCAGTGCGAACAGGCGCTTGGCCTGGTCACTGCTGAAGCGATCGGCCAGCAGGGCCCAGAACACCATCGTTACGAACAGGTTGAAGACGCTGAACCAGACGTAGAACACCTGGCCGCTGCGCGCGCCGACCGCGCCGGGCGCGAACATCAGAAACGCCCAGAAGCCGACCAGGCTCAGCGCGAAGAACGCGTAGGTCGCCGCGATGAACTGCAGTCGCCGCAGCCGCGCGACCAGCCAGCCGAACACCGGATTGACCAGCAGCGTGACCACCGCCGTACCGATGAACAGCCAGCGCACGCTGTCGAGACCGCGCTCCATGCCCAACGCGTCGCGCGCCGGTCGCAGCATCATCAGCGCGGTCAGGATGCAGAAGAAGAACAGGCCGGCAACGAGCACCGGCGCGGCCTCGCCGCGGCGCAGGTTGAACAGGTCTGCGATCTTGTCGGCGGTCATCGTGGCCGGCCGTCAGGCGAACTGCGCGACGAGCTCGGCCTGCTGCGCCTCGCTCAGCAATGGGCCCGTGCCAGCGCGCAGTTGGTCGGCCTGGCGGTCGGGGCGGCCGGTGGCCGGAATCACTGCGGTCACGGCCGGATGGCTGATCGCGAACTTCAGGAACATCTGCGACCAAGAGGTCACGCCGACAGCCTCGGCCCAGTCCGGCAGCACGGTATCGCTGACGCGCGCGAAAAGTTTGCCGTCGTCGAATGCGCGGTTGATCAGCACCGCGATCCCGAGTTCCTGGGCGACAGGCAGCACCGTGCGTGCGGCCTGCGGTGCATTCACCGAGTAGTTCACCTGCACGAAGTCGGGGCGCAGCCTGCGCATCGCCTCGACCAGCGCGGCGTGGCCGCTTTCCAGATAGTGGGTGAGGCCGATGTACTTCGTCGCGCCGGCTTCTTTCAGCTGCTGCGCGTACGGCCAGGCGATGTCGAGCGCGCGCAGATTATGGATCTGCAGCAGTTCGACGTGATCGGTCTGCAGGCGACGCTGGCTCTCAGTCCACTGCGCTTCCATCGTGGGACGGTCATCGGCGGCGATCTTGGTCGCCAGGAAGCAGCGGTCGCGCCACCCGCCCGCAGCGAGCAGTGCGCCGAGCACCTCGTCCGCATTGGTGTAGTTGGGCGAGGTGTCGAAGAGGGTCGCGCCGCCCTCGAAGAACACCCGGATGGTGTCCTGCAGGCGTGCGAAGTCCGGGGAATCCAGCGCGATCTCGTAGCTGCCGGACGTGCCCGCGCCGATCACCGGCACGGTCTCCCCGGTGGCTGGAATGGCGCGTGTCGTCAGGCCGCCCGCTGCTGTCGTGGGTCGGGGCGCCGTGGACGCGGGCGTCGACGCCTGGGGCGCAGGCGCATCGCGACTGCAGGCGGCAAGCGGTGCGAGCGCGAGCCCGGCGGCGGCGAGCGAGGCTGCGCTGAGGAAGCGACGACGGGACGACATGGCGGACATTCCTGCATCGGGTCGGCCTTCGATCATAGGGGGTTCTCCCTTCAAGGAATGGCGAGTGCGCGCCCGTCACGCGCGTGACGCGCTGGCGGCCTGTGACAGCTTCGCCAGGCGATGCGCGTCTTGATCTGGCGGTCGGCGCCTGCCACGGCCGGGCTTTGTCGACCGGGCGCCCGGCCCGCTGCGCCTGTGGCGGGTGTCCGGTGATGCGCCGGCCTTCGGTTTCCCCCGGACGCACGCATCCCCGGGTTCGTTCTTTGTGGCACCTGCTGGGCCGGCTGCGCGCCGGCAACGGCATTGCACACCACGACTTCGGTGCCGGCGACTCGTTGCTGCCGGTGTGCGGCGCCTTGCCGATCAACGCGATCGGGCTCGACTGCAGTTTCGTGTGCTGCCTCCGTGTGCGACGTAGCGGGCGATGCGCGGACGCGGCGGAGGGTGGCCAACATCCTCGAATCGGTGCCGGCCCTCGATCTCGCAGTCACTGCCCAAGGCATCGAGGACGCACCCACGCGCTACTGCTGCGCGATGTGCAGTGCACTTGCCTGCAGAGCGAGCTGATCCGCCATCCGGCGGCTGCCGAGGACATCGCCCGCGAGACCTTCGCGCAGGGTGGCCCCATTCGTCGGCACGGGTAGAGGACGGGGTCAGGCGTGCTGGCGGATTGACCGGCTGACTAGCGCAGGCGCGCGGTCACCGCGTCCCAGTTCACCAGATGCCAGAACGCGTCCAGATACTTCTGCCGGTTGTCTCGGTAGTCGAGATACCAGGCGTGTTCCCATAGTGAGATCGCCAGCAACGGGATGTCCTGACCGGTGATCGGTGTGGCCGCGTTCGCCGTAGCCGCCAGGGCGAGACGTCCGTCCGGTCGCTGTAGCAGCCAGACCCAGCCTGCGCCGAATGTCGACAGCGCCAGAGCATCGAAGCGCGTGCGGAAAGCGGCGAAATCGCCGAACTGGCGCGCGATGGCCTCGGCCAGGCGGCCCTTCGGCTCGCCGCCACCTCCGGCCGCGGCCGGTTTGAGTGAATGCCAGTAGAAGGTGTTGTTCCAGGCTTGCGCGGCATGATCGAACGTCGCGCCCTGCGCGGTACGGACGATGGTTTCCAGCGGCGCGTCGGCCAGGTCGCTGCCTGCCAGCAGGGCATTGAGCCGCTCGATGTGGCCACGCTGCAGATGACCGTGGTGCTGGTCGAGCGTGTCGCCCGACAGATGCGGCTCCAGCGCGGTGCGGTCGTAGGGCAGGGCGGCGAGTTCGAGTGGCATGGACGATGGTCCGGTGGTCGGTGGCAGCGACGCGATAGAATGCACCAATTCCGAAACCCGATCCCCGACGGCCCCAGAGCCGCGGCGTGGTCACATGGAGCGTCAGCGTGTCGATCCTCGAACACATCCAGGCCGAAATCGACGGCCATGCCATCGTGTTGTTCATGAAGGGCACGCCGCAGTTTCCGATGTGCGGATTCTCCAGCCGCACGGTCGCCGCGCTTCGCGACGCCGGCGCCAGCGACTACCGGACGATCAATGTGCTCGAGATGCCGGAGATCCGCGCCAACCTGCCGCGGTTCTCGAACTGGCCTACGTTCCCGCAGCTGTTTATCCATGGCGAACTGATCGGCGGTTGCGACATCACCCTCGAACTGCACGAATCCGGTGAACTGGCGCGCATGGTGGCCGAGGTGCTGGAGGCGTGAAAACGGCTGCTTCCGCAGTCGCGCCGGGCTGTCTGGGCGGGCGCGTCGTACTGGTCGTGGGCGCCGCGGGTGGCCTGGGTGAAGCGGCCTCGCTGGCCTGCGCGGCTGCCGGGGCATCGCTGGTGCTGCTCGGTCGCCGCGTGCCGAAGCTCAACCGCTTGCACGATCGGTTGCAGAAGGCGGGCGCGGCGCCCGCGCTGTATCCGCTGGATCTCGAAGGCGCGACGCCGGATGACCATGCGGAACTCGCGGCGCGCATCGAGGCGGAATTGGGCCGGCTCGACGGCATCCTGCATGTGGCGGCCGCCTTCGAGGGACTCACCCCGCTCGAGCTGACCGACCCGGCCACCTTCGCCCGCGCGCTGCACGTCAATCTCACTGCGCGCTGGTGGCTGACCCAGGCCTGCCTGCCCTTGTTGCGTCGCTCGGGCGACGGTTCGGTCGTGTTCGCGATCGACGATCCCGCCCGCACGACCGGTGCCTATTGGGGCGGCTACGGGTTGGCCCAGGCCGGCTTGTCGGCTCTGGTCGGCATGCTGCAGGCCGAACTCGGCGATGCGCCGGTCCGCGTCAGTGGGCTGCTGCCGCCGCCGATGCGGACGCCGCTCCGGGCCAAGGCACACGTCGAGGCCGAAGACCACGTCGCTCGGTCGCCGCTCGAGGTCGCGGCCCATTGCGTTGCCTTGTTGTCGCCCGCCGGCGCGCCGCATCGCGGCCAGCTCTGGTCGCCTGGCGAGGTGCTGCCCGCATGACCATCGCCTCGGCCGCACTGCTGCTGTTCCTGATCCTGGATCCGCTGGGCAACATCCCGGTGTTTCTGAGCATGCTGCGGCGGCTCACCCCGCAGCGGCAGCGCATCGTGCTGGCCCGTGAACTGCTGATCGCGCTGGTCGTGCTGATGCTGTTCCTATGGGCCGGCAAGTACGCGCTCGAAGTCATGCACCTGCGCCAGGAGTCGGTGGCGATCGCCGGCGGCATCGTGCTGTTCCTGATCGGCATCCGCATGATCTTCCCGCCGCCGGAAGGCCTGATGGGCGAGATTCCGGACGGCGAGCCCTTCATCGTGCCGATGGCGATCCCGCTGGTCGCTGGCCCATCCGGCATGGCCGCGGTGATGCTGATGGGCAGCAACGAGCCCGACCGGCTCGGCGAGTGGAGCCTGGCGCTGCTGATCGCCTGGGGCGCGACGGCCGCGATCCTGTTCTCGGCCACCTATCTCTACAAGCTGCTCGGTGCGCGTGCCCTGACCGCCATCGAGCGCCTGATGGGCATGTTGCTCGTCGCGATCTCGGTGCAGATGCTGCTCGACGGTCTTGTCAGCTACCTCAGAGCAGGCCTCGCGCCGATGTGAGTGCGGCGTGACCACGGCGCGACAAGGACTTACGTCCGATTGCTCGCGCTGGTCATAAATATCAATGTGGTCAGTGAGTTGCATGACGCGGGAACTGTCATGGCACTGTCATGCGCCTTGGTTACCGTGTTAACCTGTTGTTAACCACGGCGCTTCGCCCACACGCCGTGGTGGGGCCCCCACTCTTGTTCCAAGACCTGATCGTCGCCCGCCATCCGGCGCGCGCCGCACTCTACGTATCGAGGCTATAAAACCCATGAACCACTCGCATCGCGCCCGACTCTCCAAGCTGTCGCTCGGCCTGATCGTTGCCCTTGCAGCCGCTCCCGCATTCGCGCAGAGCACCTCCGCCGGCGTCGGCGGCCAGGTGACAGGCGCAGGCGGCGCCCCGGTGACCGGCGCGGAAGTGACCATCGTGCACACCGAGTCCGGCACCGTCAGCCGCGCCACGACGGATGCGAGCGGACGCTATAACGCACGCGGTCTGCGCGTGGGTGGTCCGTACACGATCACGGTGACCAAGCCGGGCGAGGGCACGCGCACGGAGGACAATGTCTATCTGACCCTGAATCAGATCAGCACGGTCAATGCGGCGCTGACCGGCGACATGACGACCTTGGCCACGGTTACCGCGACGGCGATCGGCGGCGGCTCCGAGGTCTTCAGCACGACCAAGATGGGTTCGGGCACCGCAGTCAATCAGCGAACGATCGAATCGTTGCCGTCGATGGGCGGCAACATCCAAGACTACATGCGCCTCGATCCGCGCGTGGCCTTCACCGATCGCGCCTCGGGCAGCATCAGCGCCGGCGGCCAGAATCCGCGATTCAACAAGATCACCATTGACGGTGTGTCGGCCAGCGACACCTTCGGTCTGGAAGGCAACAACATGCCGACCCAGCGCCAGCCGGTCTCGATGGAGGCCATCGAAGCGCTCGACATCGACCTGTCCAGCTACGACGTGACCATCGCCGGTGCCGCCGGTGCGAACATCAACGCGGTCACCAAATCGGGTACCAACGAAGTCCACGGATCGGTCTACGGCTACATGCGTGACGGCGACTGGTTCGGTTCGCACCCGCTGACCCGCGCCCCGTTCTCCGAGTACGACAAGGAAGAGACCTACGGCTTCACGGTGGGTGGCCCGATCATCAAGGACCGCCTGTTCTTCTTCGCCAACTATGAGAAATTCGAGCGCTCCAAGCCGGGTCCGGACCTGAGCAGCACACCGCTGTTCAACGCCGGTGCCGACTTCAATGAAGCTGATGTGCGCCGCGTCGTCGATCTCGCTCGCAGCAATCTCGGTTTCGATCCGGGCTGGTATGAGGGTGCGACGGGCAATACGGACCTCGAGGAATACGCGGTCAAGATCGACTGGAACATCAACGACAACCACCGCGCCAACGTGCGTTACAGCAAGCTGGAGCAGAACCGCCTGCGCGCCGATGGCAACAGCGCGTCAGCGCTTGTGCTGAGTTCGTCGTGGTTCAACCACGCCAAGACGGTCGAAAGCTATGTCGGTCAGGTCTTCAGTGACTGGTCCGATAATTTCTCGACCGAGTTCAAGGTGTCGTACCGCGACTATTCGTCGATCCGGCAGACCCCGACCAACGCGCCGCTGGTTACCGTCTACTTCGATGATGGCATCGCCGGCAACCAGCTCACCTCGGGCGACTACATCCGCTTCGGCACCGAGCGCAGCTCGATGGGCAACGTGCTGACGACCGAGACCTGGAACTACTTCGGTTCGGCCACCTGGACCGTCGGCGACCACGACATCAAGTTCGGCTTCGAGTATTCGGACAACGACATTTACAACCAGTTCCTGCAGGACGCGTGGGGCAATTACAGCTTCTACGTGCCGCGCGTGAACGGCGTCAACGACTTTGGCAATCTCGAGCGTCGCCAGTACTTCGACTACGACCTCAATACGAACGTCGCCAACCCGAACGCCATCCCGGCGATCTTCAGCAACAAGAACCTGGGCTTCTTTGTCCAGGACACCTGGTACGCGACGCCGAACCTGACGCTGACGCTCGGCGTGCGCGGTGATCGCCCGAGCACCGGCAACGACCCGGAGTTCAACGCGTGCTTCGCGGCGGCCGCGAATGCGCCCAACGTCGCCCAGTGCGGCGCCGGCCACACCGGCGGCTTCGGTCTGGACAACTCCTACACGTTCTCGAACAAGTTCGTTATCCAGCCGCGCTTCGGCTTCAACTACACCTTCGACACCGACCTGCAGACGCAGCTGCGCGGTGGCGTGGGCATGTTCCAGGGTGATGCGCCGACCGTCTGGGTGAGCAACGCCTACCAGAGCACCGGTCTGAACTACACCTCCTACCGCGACATCACCGACTGGCAGGGCGTGCCCTACAGCCCGGACGGCTTCAACCAGAACGTGCCCAATGCGCCGGGCGCCGCGGTGCGCAACGTCAACGTCATCGACAAGGACTTCGAGCTCCCGTCGGTGTGGAAGGCGAACGTGGCGTTCGACAAGGAAACGCCGTGGTGGGGCGTCGTCGCGTCGGCGGAGCTGCTGGTCACCGAGACCCGCAACGGCCTGTTCTACAACAGTCTCAACATCGGTCCGGGTTTCGAGGGCTACGACGGCCGTCAGCTGTTCTGGAACCCGAGCGTCTACAACTTCAGCAGCACGGCCAATGCCCGCTTCGGTCGCAACGCCTACTTCGGTGACGTCTTCCTGCTGCGCAACACCGACAAGGGCCGCAGCCGCCAGATGACCCTGTCGCTGGCCAAGCCGTGGATGCCGGACAGCGACTGGTCCTGGAGCCTGGGCTACACCTACACCGACACCAAGGAAGTGGGCGCGCTGACCAGCTCGACCGCCGGTTCGGGCTTCGGCAGCCAGTACAACTTCACCACCAACGAAGAAGCGCTGCACCGCGCGCGTTACGAGATCCGCGACCGGTTCTCCGGTGCGATCAACTGGGAACACGCGTTCTTCGGCGGCTACAAGACCCAGATCGGCCTGTTCTACGAAGGCCGCAGCGGCCGTCCGTACAGCTACATCTTCTCCGGCGACGCCAACGGCGACGGTCGTACCTTCAACGACCTGTTCTACGTGCCGTCGGGCCCGGGTGACGTGCTGTTCGGTACGGTCAACAACGCGGGCGTGTTCACCGCCAACCCGGCGATGGAGCGTGCGTTCTTCGACTGGCTTGCCACGCAGGAAGACCTGTCCAAGTACAAGGGCACGTACGCGCCGGAGAACGGCTTCCGTGCCGGCTGGGTCAACACCTTCGACGTGCGCATCAGCCAGGAACTGCCGGGCTTCATGAAGGGTCACAAGTCGAAGGTCTGGATCGACGTGCAGAACGTCGGCAACCTGATCAACAACGACTGGGGCCACATCCTCGACTGGGGCTTCAACGCCAACCAGGCGGCCGCCACGCTGGTCGGTATCGACCGCGCCACCGGCAAGTATGTGTACGGCTACCGCAGCGGCACGTCGTTCGGCCAGCCGGGCAACCTGGCCGTGCCGACCGACGCCGACAGCAACACCAACGGCATTTCGCAGTGGTCGGTCCAAGTGGGTCTGCGTTACGACTTCTGATCGCGATCAGCTGTCATGAAGTCGAAAACGGCCGGGGAAACCCGGCCGTTTTCTTATGTGCGGGGTCCTGCGCTACAGTGCCGCACCCATACGAAAAGCGAAAAAGAATGAGCAACGAGATCGGGACGGCGACGGCGCTGCCCACAGTGAATGCCTACGTCTATCCGCGTGGTGGCCTGGATGTGCTGTCTCGCGACGAAGTCGCCCGTCTGAAGGACGCGTCGCTCGGCGGCATGCACGACCTGCTGCGTCGCTGCGCGCTCGCAGTGCTGACCAGTGGTAGCGCGTCCGACGATCCGCGCGCGGCGCAGGAGCTGTATCCGGATTTCGACATCCAGGTGCTGCAGCAGGACCGCGGCATCCGTATCGAGCTGGTCAACGCGCCGGCGATGGCCTTCGTCGACGGCCAGATCATCCGCGGCGTCGCCGAACTGCTGTTCGCAGTCGTGCGCGATCTCGCGTACACCGCGATCGAGTTGGGTCCCGAATACGCGACGGACCTCGAATCCTCGGCCGGCATCACCAATGCGGTGTTCGGCCTGCTGCGCAATGCGCGCCTGCTGCAGCCGGGCGACCCGAACATGGTGGTCTGCTGGGGCGGTCACTCGATCAACCGTGTCGAGTACGACTACACCAAGCTGGTCGGTTACGAATTGGGCCTGCGCGGCATGGACATCTGCACCGGCTGCGGACCGGGCGCGATGAAGGGGCCGATGAAGGGTGCCAACGTCGCCCACGCCAAGCAGCGCCAGTACCCGGCGCGCTACATCGGCATCACCGAGCCGGGCATCATCGCGGCCGAATCGCCGAACCCGATCGTCAACCAGCTGGTGATCATGCCGGACATCGAGAAGCGTCTCGAATCGTTCGTGCGCCTCGGCCACGGCATCATCGTGTTCCCGGGCGGCGTGGGCACGGCGGAGGAAATCCTCTATCTGCTGGGCCTGCTGCTGCAGGAGGAGAACCGCGACATCCCGTTCCCCTTCATCCTGACCGGCCCGACTGCATCCGCGCCGTACTTCGAGCAGATCGACCAGTTCATCCGTCTGACGCTTGGCGACGAGGCCGCGTCGCGCTACGAGATCATCGTCGCCGATCCCGAGCAAGTGGCGCGCCGTATGGCCGCGGGCATCCGCAAGGTCAAGGAGTACCGGGTCGGGCACAAGGATTCGTTCTATTTCAACTGGTCGCTGTCGATCCCGCTCGATCTCCAACTGCCGTTCGTGCCGACGCACGAAGCCATGGCCGCACTCGACCTGCACCACGGTCGCCGCCCGCACGAACTTGCCGCCGACCTGCGCCGCGCGTTCTCCGGTATCGTTGCCGGCAACGTCAAGGAAGATGGCTTGCGCCGCGTCGAAGAGTTCGGGCCGTTCCGCATCAACGGCGACCGCGACATCATGCAGTCGCTCGACGCCCTGCTGCGCGCGTTCGTCCAGCAGCGGCGGATGAAGATCGCGGGGGATTACAGGCCTTGTTACGAAGTGGTGGCCTGAGTCGCAGAGTTCGACGCGTGGTCTTTTGATCGGTCTGCGGCGGCGTTCAGCGCGGCAGCGTGAGGACGGCGACGAAGTTGCCGTCGGCGTCGGGCCCGGCCTGCAGCCGGCCACTGCCATCGCCGAACGATTCGGTCCGTGCACGCACGGCATCCAGCCCGATGCCGTGTCCGCGCGACGACGCTGAGGGCGGGCTGGGCATCGTGTTGCGTACACGTACGAGGACCTGGGCGCCCTGCGGCTCGATGGAGATCTCGAGACGCCCACCGAGCAGACTGGGTTCGATGCCGTGCTTGATCGCGTTCTCGACCAGCGGCTGGAGCGACAGCGCGGGCAGTTGTGTGTCCAGCAATGGGCTGTCCTCGTCGGGTAGCACCCACTGCACGTCCAGCCGCTCGGCGAAGCGCAGCGATTCAATCGCCAGATACTGTTGTGCCAATGCGATCTCCGCGCGCAAGGGTCCGACTGCCGGCCCACTGAAAGCGGCCCGGAACAGGTCCGAGAGATCCAGCAGTAGCCGTTCCGCACGTTCGGGCTGGCTGTGCAGCAACGCGATGCCAGTGTTGAGCGTGTTGAACAGGAAGTGGGGCTGGACGCGAGCCCGCAGGACGGCAAGTTCTGCCTCCTTGTGGCCGATCGCGGCCTCGCGACCCTGTAGGTAGTTCTGGTAAATCAGCAGCGCCAACATGCCCACCACGAGCGCGGTGGCGATGGCGCGCAGCATGAACATGCTGTAGCCATCGCCCGATACCGAAGCGCTCCGCGTGAGCGTCCATCCCGTATGGGCGACTGCGCCGGTGGCGAGCACGAGCAGGGTGAGCGCAAGCCATGGGAATGCAGTCGTCGGCAGGCGACGCAGCAGCGGGCGACACAGCGCCAGCCCGCAGAGCGCGGTGATGGTGATCCACAGCAGGGACAGCGACAACAGTCCGAGGCGGACGGGCCAGTCCGCATCCAGCGGGTGGGTCAGGCTCAGGACCACGGCGAGTGCCTCGCTTGCCAGCACGGTCACCACGAGCGCCTTGGGGCGGAGCAATGCCTCGACGGGGTGCTCGCGCTGGGCGGTTGCGGACATGTGCGGCTCCAATGAGACAGGTCGCTATCGTGCACCAGTCGGCCTCGATACCGCGCCCACCGCTGGTCCGCTCCGCCATGCCGCCGGTCGGGGCGGGCTTGGCTCCCGTTCCGCCGATGTCTATGGTGCGATCTGCAAATCCGGGGTGGTGATATGGGGTGCATGAAGGGGAACGTGCGCGAGCCGGGTGGCTGCGGCGCCGCGGCGGGGTTCACTATGGTCGAGCTCATGGTCACGGTGGCGATCATCGGGATCCTTGCCGTCGTTGCGGTGCCTGCGATGACCGGCCTGATCAACAATTCGAGACTTTCGGGCCTGAGCGGCGAAGTCGTCTCGGCCGTCCAGTTCGCCCGCAGCGAGGCGGTACGTCGGAATGCGCGTGTGACGCTGTGCGCCAGCGCGGACGGCTTAGCCTGTTCGAACGCTGCAGACTGGTCGCGATGGATCGTGTTGGCACCTGACAACACGTCGGGCGGTACGGATGTCGTGCTCGATGGCGTTGCGCCCGGCAACGCCCAGGTCAGCGGACCGGCAGGCAGGATCGTGTTCAGGCCCTCTGGGCTGGTGGTCAGCCAAGCCCAGCTCACAGCGTGCGTGCCGACCACCAATCCGGAAAACAACCGGCGGATTGTCACAGTCGGTTTAAGCGGGAGTCCGGTCACGACGCGAGCCAATGGCGCGGGGACGTGTCCATGAAGGAGGGTGCGATGCGAAACAACTCACGGCGGGGCAAGCATCTCGATGCCGCGCGGCGGCAACGGGGTGTAAGCCTCATCGAAGTGCTGGTGGCGGTTGTCGTGCTTGGCGTCGGTCTGCTTGGAACCGCCGCGCTGCAGGCCACGGCACTTCGCGGCGGACAGAGCTCCTTTGAAAGCAGCATGGCGGTCGCGCAGACGAATTCGATTCTGGAATCCATCCGGGCGAACGCGGGCGAAGCCGAGAGCTACAACGTGGGTCGGCTTTGCGCCGTGCCGGCCGCTACAGGAACGCGCGCAGAACGCGATATCGGCCAGTGGATGACTGACCTCAAGACCTCGATCGGCGGCGGCCCGGCGGCAGACACGACAACCTGCGGGACGATCGACAATTGTCCGCTTGATTGCACGATCACAGTGGAGTGGGACGACCAGCGTGCCGGTGGACCTGAAAGTCGATCTGTTGTGACGAGGACGCGGATATGAAGGTTGGTAGGCGTATGGTCCTGCCGCGTGCCGAGCTGCAGCGCGGCATGTCGCTGGTCGAAGTCATGATCGCAATGGTGCTTGGGCTGATCGTGGTGGGCGCTGCCTTTGCGGTGTTCCTCTCCAATCAGCAGAGCTACACCGCGAACGAAGGACTCAACCGCATACAGGAAGGCGCGCGCGTCGGACTGGAGCTCATCGCTCGCGACATCCGTGCTGCTGGCGGCAGTGCCTGCTCTAATGCGTCGGAATTGACCGGTGCAGGTAGCGACGCGCAGGCGTTTCGCGACACGCCAGTGGCCGGCGACGCGGTCTCGCTCAACGTAACGTCCGCAGAGGACAGCGCCTACCGAATTGCCAGCGCCTCGGCCACATCCCTCACGCTCGAGGCGGGACAGGTCGATGGCGATGACGCCACCAATGCTTTCGCCGTCGGCGACACATTGCTGCTGTGCAATGCCCGCAAGAGTTTCATCGTCGATGCGACCGCGGTCAGTGGTCTTGTCATTACCCACGATGCGTTGCCAGAGGGCTACGACATCGGCGCCGACGAGTTCGCGGGCCTTGCGACGGTCGCGGTGGCGCGGTTCCGGAATGCCCGATGGTTTGTTGCAGACAACTCTCTGTGGGTGTCCCGCGAGGGCGGCAGCAGCGAGAGAGTGGTCGATGGCGTCAACTCAATTGCCTTCCAGTACCGCTCCGTGGGCGGTGTCTACGCAGCGACACCGGCGGCGGGGAATATCGATGCGGTGCACGTGCAGCTCACCCTGGCCGGAGCGCCTGTAGATGGACAGGCTGTGTCCCGCACCGCTTCCAGTGCTGTCAACGTACGTGCGAGGACGCTATGACTAACGCCTCCGAATCTCACGCTGCGCCTACTCGACGACAGCGCGGTATCTCCCTAGTGGTTGTGATGATCCTGCTCGTCATCACAGCCTTGCTTGGCATCGCCATCCTGCGTAGCGCAATGATGCAGGAACGCATGAGTGCCAATGTCCGCGACCGCAGCCTTGCCTTCCAGGCAGCGGAGGCGGCGCTGCGTTACGCGCAGGAGGATGTGCTGGACGCAGCTACTTGGGATATCACCCCGCCTGCAGCAGGGGCCACGTGTACCGCGAGCGGCGTGTGTCCCACCGGTGCTGCTGCGGTGTGGAGGCAAGTTCCTGTCGGGTCGTACAACTTCTCGGACGCAGGGCTGGAATCCGCGCCCGAATACTGGATCGAGTACATCGGCACCGGACCGTCCATACCCGGCGGCTGCGATGTTGTGGGGCCGGACGAGGTGCGGAACATCAACTGCGTCAATCCGATCTATCGCATCACTGCACGCAGCCGTTCTGAAGGCCGCGCGGATGTCGTCATCCAGGCCAGCGTCATGAGCCGTATCCCGGACTTGGGAATCTAAGACTATGAAGAACACGATGACGTCTTTGCGCGGGCGTGACTTGGGGTCAGTTCCGCACCGGTCCTGGTGGGCCGCGCCGGTGGCATGCCTCGTGGTGCTGCTGGCTCAGCCCGTCAATGCCGCGTTTCCCATTCCAGACGCCCCCCTGACCACCGAAGCCCGGGTTGCGCCGAATATTCTTTTCATTCTCGATACGTCCGGCTCGATGGCCTCGACGATCATGCCGGCATGCGCGAGCGATCGTGCCTTCGTTGCCGGCAACAACAATGATGGCACCACGGGTTGCGATACCACCAAGATGCTGGACCGGCCGGCGGATCGCTCGTTCCGCCACAACACCATCTACTACAACCCGAACGTGACCTACGAGCCGTGGATGCAGGCCAACGGCGCGCGCATGACCGGCGGGCAGGATCCCAGCGCAGCGTGGTTCGACTGGGAGTTCGCCAATGATGACCGCGGCACGCGTGATTTGCGCAACAACGAGGAGTCGGTGTTCTACGTGCCCAAGGCTGGCGCTGCGACCACGACCGCATTCGCGAATTTCAACCGATACTGGATTCGGACGAATTCCGGCACCACGCAGGTCGTGACCAGTGAGGTGAACGGCGGGAACAGTTGGAGCCAAACGGTGAATGCTGGCAGCTGGGGGACGAGACGTGACTTCACTGTCCCCGCGGGAACAGTGCGCCTTGAGGTGCATGTGTCGGGCCAGCCAGTAGCCGGAGGAAATCTGGATGTCTATGCCCGGCAAGGTAACAACAACGTAGTGGACTACGAGAACTACACGGAGCGAAGCATCGGGCAGGGGAGTACGGAAACTATCACTATTAATAACCCGTCAACTGGCGCTTGGCGGTTCCGTCTTAGCAATGAAGGGTCGAGCAATGTTCCGAACGCCTCGATGACCGTGATTACCTATTCTTCCGCAGTGACAGTGGCCACTCCAACTGGGCGGAGCCAAGCGGAGGAGTTGAGAAACTTCGCCACTTGGTATTCCTATCACCGCACCCGCGCAAAGGCGGCGAAGGCTGGCGCAAGCGATGCGTTTACCACCCTCGATAGCCGCGTGCGTGTCGGCTATCACTCGATCAACGGTCTCAGCAACTTCAATATTCCCGTGGGCGACGGCAACGACGGCCGTTTTGTGGACAACGTCAGTCCAGCGACCACTTCCCGCACTACCTGGTTTCAGCGTCTCCACGATGCGACCGCCCGCACTAGCGGCACCCCGCTAGGCACTGCGCTGAACACGGCCGGTGAGTATTTCAGCCAAACCGGCAGCGGTGGTCCGTATGGCCCGGAAAGTGGCGCAGAACAATTCACTTGTCGCCAGAACTTCGCGATCCTGACGACCGATGGTTACTGGACCACGCGACCGAGCCCATCCCGTTCCAACGCGGACGGCACTGCGGGCACCACGATCACTGGTCCGAACGGTCAGAGTTATCGCTATGCAGCCGTCTCGCCATACAGCGATGACCACTCCAATACCTTGGCTGACGTGGCCATGTATTACTGGAAGCGCGACCTGCGACCGGAAACCTGGATGGTCAACAATGTCGCGACGACCTCGGCGAATCCGGCGTTCTGGCAACACATGGTGACATTCGGCATTTCGATCGGGCTGTCGGGCAGTACCGGCTGGTCGGCGGTGTCCGATGTGCCTGCGGATGCCGTGTGGCCCGACCCGGGCGCGAGTGATGCTGCGAAGATCGACGATCTGCTGCATGCGGCGGTCAACGGCCGCGGCGGCTTCGTCTCTGCTTCCAATCCCGAGCAGTTCACAGCAGGCCTGCGCTCGACGCTTGCGGCCATCTCCGAGCGCAGCAGTTCCTTCAGCAATGTCGCAGCCAATTCGGTTTCCCTCGAAGCAGGTACACGGGTGTTCAATGCCAGCTATGTGTCGGGCGTATGGACCGGCCAGGTCACTGCCAAAGCGGTGACCAGCACTGGAGTGTCCACCGATACCATCTGGACGTCATCTATCCCCGCATTGGCGCAGCGCAAAGTCTTCACTTTCGACGGCACGCAAGGCGCGACCTTCCCCACCTCTGCCCAGGAAACGGCACTGGAGCGGACTGGTGGCATCGCCAATTACCCCGTGTCGGGAGCAGACAACGCCAGTTATCTGAAAGGCGACAGAAGCAGGGAAGGGCCGAACGTCGGACAATTGCGGGTGCGCGAAGGCTTGCTGGGCGACATCGTCGGCTCCTCGCCGGCTTATGTGCGCGATACCGACACACTGTATGTGGCCGCGAACGATGGCATGTTGCATGCCTTCAACGCTGCGAACGGGCGGGAACTGTTCGCTTTCGTGCCGGGTATCGTCAACATCGGCAACATGGCCACGCTGAGTCGCGGTGACTACGTGCACAAGTTTCTGGTGGACGGTCCAGTGACCGTCAGCAACCGTCAGATCACGCCCGGCAAGAACCTCTTGTTCGGCAGCCTGGGCAAGGGTGGCCGTGGCATGTATGCGCTCGACGTCACCGAGCCGGCTTCGTTTTCATCCAGCAATGTGCTGTGGGAACGCAATTCCGCAAACATGGGGCTGGTGATGTCGCAGCCCATCATCGCGCGAGTACGGGATTCGGCGACCACCGTGAAGCCAGCCGTTGTGGTCTCAAACGGCGTGAACAGTGCCAACAACCGGGCTGCCTTGATCGTGCTGAACGCGGAAACCGGCGCCGTCATCCGAGAGATCGATACCGGCGCAGGCTCGGCTGCACAACCGAACGGCCTCTCCGCGCCAACTGGCGTCTTCGGTGCTGACGGCAGGACATTGTCCTACGTCTATGCAGGCGACATGCTCGGCAATGTGTGGAAGTTCGACCTCAGCAACGCATCTCCGACCGGATGGACGGTGAGCAAGCTGTTCGCGGCCGGCACGAGCCGTCCAATCAGCGGGCGGGTTGCGATCGCCGTTGATCCCACGACGCGCAAGCGCTGGGTGTTCTTCGGCACGGGGCGTTACCTCACCGTGTCTGACGCGGATCCCGACAGTGTCGGCAGCCAGGCGACCCAGGGCATGTATGGTTTCGCCGAGGAAGCGGCCACGTTGACCAGCGCGGATCTGGTTCAGCGCACGATCGCTGTGACCAGCGCCACCGTGGACGGGTATCCATCCCGTGCGTTCGAGGTCAGTGCCCCGATTCCCGCCGACAAGAAAGGCTGGTTCATCAACCTGCCGCAGGGCGAGCGCATCGTGCAGGATGCCCAGGTGGTGTCGAGTGTGCTGGTCACCGCGAGCATGCTGCCCAGCGGCAACGCCTGCGATGCAGGTGGCACGGGTTACATCAACGCGCTCAGCGCGTTTACCGGGACCAGCGGCTCGGGGTCGTATTTCAATCTTGGTCCCATCGTCGACCCGGACAATCCGGCGAACAATGGCTTGCCGGTCGGATCGGTGAATCTGGGCGTTGGCATGCCGACACTACCGAATCTGTTGCGAGGCCTGTTGGCGGCCGGCGGCAGCGCTGGTTCGAACCTCGGTTCGGTGGGAACGGTCAGTCCGCGGTGGGAGCGAGTCTCCTGGCGTGAAGTCCGGAGGGATTGAGGATGATCAACAGAATGGACACAGGCTCGACGTTTCTGCCTCGTAGTACGCGCGGACAGGCCGGCTTTTCCCTGATTGAGCTGATGGTGGTCGTGGCCATCATCGGCATCATCGCGGCGATCGCGTTTCCGAGTTACCAGGAGCATGTGCGCAAGGGGCGCCGGGCGGGCGGCACGGCCTGCCTGATGCAGGCGGCGCAGCAGATGGAGCGCTTCTACACGACTCGGCTCACCTATGTCGGCTCTCCAGCTGCGTTCGCGTGCGACAGTTCAACTACGCCGCACTACACAGTGACCCGGACAGTGGTTACTGCTAGAACCTACACACTCCGGGCAGCGCCTCAAGGCGCACAGGCCAATGATTCCTGCGGCGCGTTGACAATCAACCATCAGGGCGCCAAAACGCCAACGACGGCCGGCTGCTGGTAGGCCTGTCAAGGGTGCCTGCCATGCGCAGATCAAAAGAAAAAAGCCGCGACTTGCGTCGCGGCCTTTTCTTGTACTTGGCGCCCGAAGTTGGACTCGAACCAACGACCCCCTGATTAACAGTCAAGTGCTCTAACCAGCTGAGCTATTCGGGCGAGGGCGCCATTCTAATGGCTGCGGGGTCTACGTCAAGCACTCCTTGCGGGCAGTGAGACGGTGGGCTTCAACAGGCGATGTGGGGAACGGTACGCGTGCTTCGGGGTCGACCGGCGTTGCTGATGACCAGCGTGGCCCGCTGGCGCTCCGAGACACAGATCCTGATCGTCTGGTTGCTGCCGGCGCTGGTGCCGTCGCTTCGATAGCGCAAGGCCTTGCGATTCGATCGCAGTAGCACGCCGCTGCCCGACAGCTCTCCGATGCGAAGGATGTCATCCGGCCCCGCCTTCGCAGGCGGGCCTGAAACGACCAGCCAACCCCGGCTCCAGTCCACGCCGGAGGTGCAGGTGTTGTCGGGCGCCCGTCCGCACACGGTCGTGGATCGGCCTAGCATCACGGCCGCCGTTCTGGCCAGCGTGATGTCCGCCCTGAGCGCACTCACCGTCGCGTCGGCCCGACGCTGGTGCGCCAGTTCCGAGAGTGGGGGGAAGGTGACGGCGGCGAGCGTCACCACGATCGCAAGCATCACCGTGAGTTCTATCAGCGTGGCGCCGTTGAACCTGCGCGCCCGCGCGAACTGCCGCTCAACCGGATGGAGGTGGCACTGAAGCATGGAAGGACGTCCTTGTCCTGTCACGGCAGGCGGCGGGACGTGCGATTGCGAGCGGGCTCTGTGCCGATGCTCGCGACCGCCGTCTCGTCTCCTGCACCTGCGCCCTGCGATCCTGCAGGGCGTCCAGCGTCCTCTTTGCTCATGCCTCTCGACAGCCGGTGGAATCCCGCAGTGCCGGTCGGAAAACGCCCGGCGCGGTCGTGGGCGGCTGTGCCGTGTGGATGTCCGGTCGATGACCGCAGGGCGTTTGACACGCCTGTCCGGCAGTTGCCGTGCTGCCATGCAGTCCCCATCTGTCTTGCTTCCCCGGATCGCCTCTTGCCATGAACGACGTCATCCACCCCGCCGCGTTCCAGCTCGTCTCGCCCTACAAGCCAGCGGGCGACCAGCCGCAGGCGATCGAAAAGCTGGTCAACGGCTTCGACGCCGGCCTGGCGCACCAGACGCTGCTCGGCGTTACGGGTTCGGGCAAGACCTATACGATCGCCAACGTGATCCAGCGGGTGCAGAAGCCGACGCTGGTGATGGCCCCGAACAAGACGCTGGCGGCGCAGCTCTACGGCGAGTTCAAGTCGTTCTTTCCGCACAACGCGGTCGAGTACTTCGTCAGCTACTACGACTACTACCAGCCCGAGGCCTACGTGCCGTCGTCGGATACCTACATCGAGAAGGACAGCTCGGTGAACGAGCACATCGAGCAGATGCGGCTGTCGGCGACCAAGGCGCTGCTCGAGCGGCGTGATGCGATCGTGGTGTGCTCTGTGTCGGCAATCTACGGCCTGGGCGATCCGAACGAGTATTTCCGGATGGTGCTGCACATGGTGCGCGGCGAGCGCATCGACCAGCGCGAGCTGATCCGCCGTTTGACCGAGATGCAGTACAGCCGCAACGACACCGAACTGCGCCGCGGTACGTATCGCGTCCGCGGCGAGGTCATCGACATCCACCCGGCGGAATCGGAGATGGATGCACTGCGCATCGAGTTGTTCGACAGCGAGATCGAGCGCATCACCCAGTTCGATCCGCTCACCGGCGAAACCAAGCGCACCCTGCCGCGCTACACCATCTATCCGAAGTCGCACTACGTCACCACGCGCCGCACCACCAACGAGGCGATCAACGCGATCAAGGCCGAGCTGCCCCCGCGGCTGGAGCAGTTCTATGCCGAGGGCAAGTTGCTCGAAGCCCAGCGGCTGCAGCAGCGCACCCAGTTCGATCTCGAAATGATGGCCGAGGTGGGTTACTGCAACGGCGTGGAGAACTATTCGCGGCATCTGACCGGGCGCATGCCCGGCGAGGCGCCGCCGTGCCTGTTCGACTACCTGCCGCCGGACGCGCTGCTGGTCGTCGACGAGTCGCACGTGACCGTTCCGCAGATCGGTGCGATGTACAAGGGCGACCGCGCGCGCAAGGAAACGCTGGTGAACTTCGGTTTCCGCCTGCCGTCGGCGATGGACAACCGGCCGCTGAAGTTCGAAGAGTGGGAAGGCCGCGCGCCGCGCGCGATCTTCGTGTCGGCGACGCCCGGCAAGTACGAACTGGAGAAATCCGAAGGGCAGATCACCGAGCTGGTGGTGCGCCCGACCGGCCTGATCGATCCGCAGGTCGAGATCCGCCCGGTCGCGAGCCAGGTCGACGATGTGCTCGGGGAAATCCGCGAGCGGGTGGCGATGGGTGATCGCGTGCTGATCACCGTGCTGACCAAGCGCATGGCCGAGAACCTGACCGAATATCTCGGCGAGCACGACGTCAAAGTGCGCTATCTGCATTCGGATATCGACACTGTCGAGCGCGTCGAGATCATCCGCGACCTGCGCCTGGGCAAGTTCGACGTGCTGGTGGGCATCAACCTGCTGCGCGAAGGCCTGGACATGCCCGAGGTGTCGCTGGTGGCGATCCTCGACGCCGACAAGGAAGGCTTCCTGCGCTCGGGCGGTTCGCTGATCCAGACGATTGGCCGGGCGGCGCGCAACCTGCGTGGCAAGGCGATCCTCTACGCGGACCGCGTGACTAACTCCATGCAGATGGCACTCGACGAGACCGATCGTCGCCGGGCCAAGCAGGTCGAATACAACACCGAACACGGCATTACGCCCAAGTCGGTGGCGCGCGCGATCGTCGACATCATGGAAGGCGCGCGCGCCGAGCCTGAGCTCGAGAAGAAGGGTCGCGGCAAGAGTCGCAAGGTCGCCGAGCCGGCCGAGGATTACGCGGCGCTGTCGTCGGAGAAGCTCGCATCGCGGCTGAAGACGCTGGAGCAGCAGATGTACCAGCACGCCCGCGATCTGGAGTTCGAAGCCGCGGGCCGGATCCGCGACCAGATCCGCCAGATCAAGGACGCCAGCCTGGTCCGGTAGAAATTTGCGCGCGGGTATTCGACAACGCGCGAATCCGGTGTATGATTCGCACCCTTCGGGCGGTTAGCTCAGCGGTAGAGCACTACCTTGACATGGTAGGGGTCACAGGTTCGAACCCTGTACCGCCCACCACCTCGGCACCTGGATGCAGCAGGGCGGGGTGGTCACGAAGGTCCGGCACGGGTGGAATTCGCCCCGTGCCGATGTGACGCAGGCGCTGGACAGCGCGCGTTTTGTCTCTTGATTGAAATCCTGACGGCCGCCATTGGTCGCGTTCGCGTGTCCGGTGATCGGCACGGCGGGTTTCAGCTGTTGTCTGAAATGGTCCAACACGTGTGCGAGCGCGTCGGCATGGACTGGCGCGCGGTCGTCACGCTCGCGCGGGTGGTGATGGCGCACCGTGGCGGCAAGCAGGCCGTCGGTCTGACAGGATCCTCCATGCACGCTGCTTCGAGGATGTTCCGCCGCTGGTCGCGCTTGCGCGCCAGGTCCGGCCAATTGTCCCCCCCGGTTGTTTCCGTCGACCTCGAGTCCGAGGCCCCGCTGCGCGCGCAGCTTTTCAGCGCCGAGCAGATGGAACTGCACGGCAAGGCGCTCGCGCTGACCCATCGCATCCACGCCGGCCGCGTGCCCGACCGGCTGCTCGCGCGGCTGAGCGAGAACGCAGCGTTGCTCGAGGATGCGCGCACGTTCCTGACGCTGATGGTGCGCGACGAGATCCGCATCACCCCGGCCGGCGAGTGGCTGCTCGACAACTATCACCTGATCGAAGAACAGGTGCGCCTCGCGCGTCGGCATCTGCCCAAGGGCTACAGCCGCGAGCTGCCGGCGCTGTCGCATGGCGCGTCAGCGGGGCTGCCACGGGTCTACGACCTGGCGATGGAGGCGGTCGCGCATGGCGACGGGCAGGTGGATGCGGTGACGCTCAGCCGTTTCGTCGCGGCCTACCAGGCGGTGACGCCGTTGACGCTCGGCGAGTTGTGGGCGATTCCGATCATGCTGCGCCTCGCGGTGCTGGAGAACCTGCGGCGCATGGCCGCCGGCGTGATCCGCGACGGGCGCGATCATCGTCGGGCGCGGCGATGGGCCGAGCAACTCAATGCCACCGCCACATCGGCACCGAAGGATGTGGTGCTGGTCGTCGCCGACATGGCGCGCAGCCGCCCGCCGGCCACCGGCGCGTTCGTCGCCGAGCTCACCCGTGGCCTGCACGGCCGGGGCGCGCTGCTGTCATTGCCGCTGACCTGGATCGAGCAGTGGCTGACCGACGCGGGCTTGCGCATCGAGGCACTGGTGCACGCCGAAAGCCAGCAGCAGGCCGCCGACCAGGTGTCGATCGGCAACAGCATCGGCAGCCTGCGATTTCTCGCCAACATGGACTGGCGCGAGTACGTGGAGACGATGAGCCTCGTCGATGCGACGCTCCGCGAGGATCCCGGCTCGACCTACGGTCTGATGGATTTCGCCACGCGCGACCATTACCGGCACGCGGTGGAGACGATCGCCAGGCGGGCCGGTGTCAGCGAAGTGCAGGTCGCACAAACGACGGTGCAGCTCGCGCAGGCGCAGCCGGCCGACAGCATCGAGGGGCATGTCGGTTATTACCTTGTCGACGACGGCATCGACCACACGCTCTCCGCGCTCGCAGCGGCGCATGGCCGCCGCAAGGCGCGCATGGCGCCGCGCACCGTGCCGCTGCCGGTCTATCTGGCGATGATCGCGGTTGTCGTTGCGCTCGCAACAACGGGACTGTTGGGGCAGTCGGGTGCGCATCTCGTGCCCTGGGCGCCGGCGTGGGCGGTGGTTCTGCTCGGCCTGTTGGTCTTCAGCGAGCTCGGCATCGCGCTGACCAACTGGCTGGCCACGGTGATCGTGGCGCCCAAGCCGCTGCCGCGGCTGGATTTCTCGCACGGTCTGCCCGCCGCCGAACGGACGCTGGTCGTCGTGCCCTGCATGTTCGGCGACATCGCCACGGTCGATGCTCTGGTCGAAGGCCTCGAGGTGCGTTTCCTCGCCAACCGCGATCCGCATCTGCACTTCGCCCTGCTCAGCGACGATCTCGATGCCGACCAGCAGACGCTGCCTGGCGATGCGGCCGTGCTGGCGCATGCGTCGGCGTTGATCGCAGGCCTCAATCAGCGCTATCTCGCCGACAGCCCGGCGCCGGGCGGCGACCGCTTCTTCCTGTTCCATCGCCCGCGCACCTGGAATGCGGGCGAGGGGCGCTGGATCGGCGAGGAGCGCAAGCGCGGCAAGCTGGCTGCATTGAACGGCTTCCTGCGCGGTGCCGGCACGGGTGCGTTCCAGCAGATCGTCGGCCGCACCGAGGTGCTGGCCAACGTGCGGTATGTGATCACCCTCGACACCGACACGCGCCTGCCGCGTGACGCCGCGCGCGCATTCGTCGGCACACTGGCGCATCCGCTCAACCGCGCGGTGTTCGATCCCAGGCGCGATCGCGTGACCCGTGGCTACGGCATCCTGCAGCCCAGCGTCGGCAGCAGTTTCAGTGGCCGCCGCATCAGTCGTTACGCGCGCATGTACGGCAGCGAGCCGGGCATCGATCCGTATACCCGCACCGTGTCGGATGTGTACCAGGATCTGTTCGGCGAAGGCTCCTTCGTCGGCAAAGGCATCTACGATGTCGATGCGTTCGAGCAGGCGCTGCATGGCAAGTTCCCCGACAACCGCATCCTCAGCCATGACCTGCTCGAGGGCTGCTATGCGCGCGCGGGTCTGGTCAGCGATGTCCGCCTGTACGAGGACTACCCCGCGCGCTACGCCGCCGACGTCAAACGGCGCCACCGCTGGATCCGCGGCGATTGGCAACTGTTGCCGTGGTTGCTGCCGTGGGTGCCGACCGCACGCGAAGGCCGGGTGCGCAATCCGCTGTCATGGTTGTCGCGCGGCAAGCTGATCGACAACCTGCGTCGCAGTCTGGTGCCCGCATCGGTGCTGGCGCTGCTGGTGTTCGGCTGGGTGGCGCTCGCCGCACCGGCCGCGTGGACGTTCTGGCTGCTCACGGTGTTCTTTGCCCCGGTGCTGATTCCGGCGTTGCGTGATCTGCTGTCGAAGCCGGCCGACATGCGCCTGGACACGCATCTGCTGCAGGTCGGCGATGCGACCGGCCGTGGCGTGGTGCGTGCGGTGGTCAACTTCGCCTGTCTGCCCTACGAAGCGATGTTCAGCCTGTCGGCGATCGCTCTCACGCTGTGGCGCACGCTCGTAAGCCGCCGGCATCTGCTGCAATGGAACCCGTCGAGCGAAGTCGAGCGCACGCTCGGCAGTGGCGTGGCCGCGGAACTGCGTGCGATGTGGAGCGCACCCGTATTGGCTGTGCTGGTCGGCCTGCTGGTGTGGCGGACAAACCCGGCCGCGCTGTGGGTGGCCGCGCCCGTGCTGGCACTGTGGGCGACCTCGCCGCTGTTGATGGCGTGGCTGGGACGCGCACCGCCGCAGCGCAGCGCGCAGCTGTCGACGGTGCAGACCGATTTCCTCGGTCGGCTGGCGCGGCGGACCTGGGCGTTCTTCGAGGTCAACATCCGCGAAGAGGACCACTGGTTGCCGCCGGACAATATCCAGGAGCACCCGACGCTCGTGGTCGCGCGTCGCACGTCGCCAACCAATATTGGCCTGTCGCTGCTGGCGAATCTGGGCGCCTGGGATTTCGGATATCTGCAGACCGGCACGGTGATGCAGCGGACCCAGCGCGTGTTCGCCACGCTCGACCGCATGGAGCGGCACCGCGGGCATTTCTACAACTGGTACGACACCGAGACTCTGGCACCGCTGCCGCCGCGCTATGTCTCCACCGTCGACAGCGGCAATCTCGCCGGTCATCTGCTGACGTTGCGGCAGGGCCTGCTCGGCCTGATCGACGCCCCGGTGCTGGCACCGCAGACCTTCACGGGGCTGGCCCACACCCTGGGTGTGCTCCGTGAGCTGCATGCGCAGCACCCCCCGGCGGATGCGGCCTGGACTGCGGCGATCGAGGCATTCGCGTCGCGTCTCGCGACCGCAATCGCCACGCCGCCGGCCACGCTAGGCGACGCGCTGGCCACGGTCGAGGCCCTGGCGGCGCTCGCATTGCCGCTCGCCGCGCTGTCGCCCCCGGTCGATACCTACGATCCGCTGGAAGATGCGCCGGCGCACTGGGCCGCGCGCGTGATCGATGCCTGCGAACAGGCGCGCCAGGCCCTGGCCGCGTGCCCGCCTGTATCGACGGCCACGGTCGGCGGCCGGAGCGCCGAGGATGGCGTGCCCACGCTGCGCGCACTGTGCGCGCCCGGCATTGCGGCTGACGTGCGCGCCCGGGCCTGCGCGCAGGTGCATGAGCTGGAACGGCTGGCCCACGTCGCCGGCCAGTTCTCGCTGATGGAATACGCCTTCCTCTACGACCGTGCGCGGCACCTGCTGTCGATCGGCTACGACGTCGACAACCGGCGTCTCGACCAGGGCCACTACGATCTGCTCGCGTCCGAAGCGCGGCTGTGCAGTTTCGTCGCGGTCGCACAGGGACAATTGCCGCAGGACACCTGGTTCGCCCTGGGCCGGTTGCTGACCGAAGTGGACGGCGACGCGACGCTGCTGTCGTGGAGCGGTTCGATGTTCGAGTACCTGATGCCGCAGCTGGTGATGCCGAGCTATCCGGACACGCTGCTCGATCAGACGGCGCGTCACGCGGTACAGGCGCAGATCGCCTATGGCCGCCAGCACGATGTGCCCTGGGGGGTTTCGGAGTCCGGTTACAACACCGTCGATACGCGGATGAACTACCAGTACCGCGCGTTCGGCGTGCCGGGCCTCGGACTCAAGCGGGGACTCGGCGAGGATCTGGTGATCGCGCCCTACGCCACGATGATGGCCTTGATGGTCGCGCCGGAGGCCGCGACGCAGAACCTGCAACGCCTCGACGCCGCTGGTTTCTCGGGGCGCTTCGGCCTGTTCGAAGCGATCGACTACACCCCCTCGCGTCTGCCGCGCGGGCAGACGCATGCGGTGGTCCGCTCGTTCATGGCGCATCACCAGGGCATGGGCTTTCTCGCGCTCGACCATCTGTTGCATGAGCAGCCGATGCAGAAGCGCTTCACCGCCGATGCCGAGTTCCAGGCGACCCTGCTGCTGCTGCAGGAACGCGTGCCGCGCACCGGCGTGTTCCGCCCGCACGACGTGGAGTCGGTGGGCGTGCGCGCCACCAGTGGCGGCGACGAAACCGAGTTGCGGGTCTTCGGCACGCCCGATACCGCGCGGCCGGCGGTGCAGATGCTGTCCAACGGACGCATGCATGCGCTGCTCACCAGCGCCGGCGGTGGCTATCTGCGCCAGCACGACATGGCCGTGGTGCGCTGGCGTGAGGACGGCACGCGCGATCACTGGGGCAGCTTCTGCTATCTGCAGGATGTCGAAAGCAACGATGTCTGGTCGGCCGCGCACCAGCCGACCTGCGTGCCGGTCGAGCAGTACGAAGCGATCTTCTCCGATGCCAAGGCCGAGTTCCGCGGCCGCCGGCGCGGCATCGAGACGCATCTGGAAATCGCGATCTCGGCCGAAGACGATATCGAACTGCGCCGTTTGCGCCTGAGCAACCGCTCGCGGCGTCCGCGCACGATCGAGATCACGACCTATACCGAAGTGGTGCTGGCACCGGCGATCGCAGACGAGCTGCATCCGGCCTTCAGTAATCTGTTCGTGCAGACGGAAATCGTGCGCGACAAGCAAGCGCTGCTGTGCACGCGGCGTCCGCGCGCGCACGACGAGATACCGCCATGGATGTTCCATCTCGTCGCCGCGCATGAGGCCGACATCGAGGCGATTTCCTACGAGACCGACCGCGCACGCTTCATCGGTCGAGGCCTGACGCCACGCGAGCCACAGGCGATGCGCCACAGTGGCGCGCTGTCGGATACCGCGGGTTCGGTGCTCGATCCGGTCGTCGCGATCCGCGTACGGATGACGTTGGCCCCCGAGCAGACCGCAATCCTCGATCTGGTCAGCGGCGTCGGTGACGATCGCGATGCCTGTGCCTCGCTGGTCGACAAGTACCGTGATCGGCGCCTTGCCGATCGCGTCTTCGATCTCGCGTGGACCCACAGCCAGGTCGTGCGCCGGCAGATCAATGCCACCCAGGGCGACGCGCAACTCTATGAGCGTATCGCCGGCCTGCTGACGTTCGCGCACCCGTTCCTGCGCGCCGACAGCGCCGTACTGATGCAGAACCGGCGCGGGCAGTCGGGCCTGTGGGGGCATTCGATCTCCGGAGACCTGCCGATCGTGCTGGTGCAGATCGCCCATGCCGAGAACATCGAACTGGTCCGGCAGATGGTCCAGGCGCATGCGTACTGGCGTCTCAAGGGCCTGCAGGTCGATCTGGTGATCTGGAATGAGGACCAGGTGGGCTACCGGCAGGAATTGCAGGAGCAGATTCTCGGTCTCGTCTCGGCGGGCCCGGAGGGCAACGTCCTCGACCGGCCCGGCGGCATCTTCGTGCGCCCGGCCCAGCAGATTTCGCAGGAAGACCGCATCCTGATCCAGTCCGTGGCCCGTGTGATCGTCGGCGACCAGTACGGCACGCTGGTCGCGCAGGTCGCCCGTCACGCGACGCCGGATCGCGTCGTGCCGCTGCTGGTGGCGAGCGAGGGCGCCACGCGCGCGCAGGCCGACGACGGCGGCGTGACGGGTGCCGCGCCCGCCGGACTCTACGGACTGCTGCCGCCAGCCCGGGCCGACGCACTCGATGAGGATCCGTGGCCGTTCGAAGCGGTCGCCGACGCAGTGCTGTTCGACAACGGGCTGGGGGCATTCGCCGCCGACGGCCGCGAGTACCTGATCGTGCTCGACGACGCCGAGACGACGCCCGCGCCCTGGTCGAACGTGATGGCGAACCCGCAGCTGGGCACCGTGGTCAGCGAGAGCGGGGCGGGCTACACCTGGTTCGAGAACGCCCACGAGTTCCGGCTCACGCCGTGGCACAACGATCCGGTGTCCGACACCGGCGGTGAGGCGTTCTACCTGCGCGACGAGGAGAGCGGCCACGTGTGGTCGCCGATGCCGCTGCCGATGCGCGGACGCGGGGCATACCGCACACGCCACGGCTTCGGCTACAGCGTCTACGAACATGTCGAGGACGGCATCGCCAGCGAGCTGTGGATCTACGTCGGTCTGCGTGATGCGGTGAAGTTCTCGGTGCTCAAGCTGCGCAACCTGTCGGGGCGGGCGCGCAAGCTGTCAGCCACCGGCTATGTCGAATGGGTGCTTGGCGACATCCGGGTGAAGTCGCAGATGCACGTGGTCATCGAGCAGGACGCCGGCAGCGGCGTGCTGACGGCGCGCAATCCCTACAACACCGAGTTCGGCGGGCGGGTGGCGTTCTTCGATGTCGACGGCGACCGCCGCACGTTCACCGCCGACCGCACCGAGTTCCTGGGCCGCAACGGCAGCCTTCGGGCACCCGATGCGATGCGTCGCGAGCGGCTGTCGGGCCGGCTCGGCGCGGGGCTCGATCCCTGCACCGCGATCCAGGTGCAGGTCGACCTGGCCCCGGAGCAGGCGACCGAAACCGTGTTCCGGCTCGGCATCGGCGACGACATGCATGCCGCGCTGCAGCTGGCGAAATCCCTGCGTGGATCGATGCCGGCGCACGACGCGCTCGACGGCGTACGTCTGCATTGGTTGCAGACGCTCGGCGCCGTGCGGGTGGAAACGCCGGAACCGGCGACCGATCTGCTGGTCAACGGTTGGCTGCTGTACCAGACGCTGGCCTGCCGGTACGTGGCCCGCAGCGGTTACTACCAGTCCGGCGGCGCGTTCGGCTTCCGTGATCAGTTGCAGGACACGATGGCGACCGTGCACGCGGTGCCGGCGCTGACCCGCGCGCATCTGCTGCTCAGCGCCGAGCACCAGTTCCCGCAGGGCGACGTGATGCACTGGTGGCATCCGCCGGCCGACCGCGGCGTGCGCACGCGCTGCTCCGACGACTATTTGTGGCTGCCGCTCGCGGCCTGCCGCTATCTGGAGGTCACCGGCGACGACAGCGTGCTCGACGAGCGCGTCGGTTTCATCGAAGGCCGGCTGGTCAATGCCGACGAGGAGTCCTATTACGATCTCCCGGTGCCCTCGGGGCGCGTGCAGTCCTTCTACGACCACTGCGTGCTCGCGCTGGAACGCGGCATGGCGCTGCTCGGCGAACGCGGCCTGCCGCTGATCGGCACCGGCGACTGGAACGACGGCATGAACCGGGTGGGCGAGGCTGGCCGTGGCGAAAGCGTGTGGTTGGGCTTCTTCCTCTACGACGTGCTGCAGCGCTTCATTCCCGTGGCCACGGCGCGGGGCGACGCCGCGTTTGCGACGACCTGTGTCGCGGCTGCAGAGCGGTTGCAGGCGAACCTCGAAGCCGAAGCCTGGGACGGCGGCTGGTACCGGCGTGCCTGGTTCGACGACGGCACACCGATCGGGTCGCAGTCCAGCGACGAATGCCGGATCGACTCGATCTCGCAAAGCTGGTCGGTGCTGTCGGGTGCAGCGGAACCCGCGCGCGCGCGCCAGGCGATGGACGCGCTGGACACGCATCTGGTCAAGCGCGAGGCGGGGCTGATCCAGCTGCTCGATCCGCCGTTCGACAGGACCGCGCACGATCCCGGCTACATCCGCGGTTACGTGCCCGGCGTGCGCGAGAACGGCGGGCAGTACACCCACGCGGCCGTCTGGACGGCGATGGCCTTTGCCGCACTGGATGACGGCGAGCGCGCCTGGGAACTCGCGCGGATGATCAATCCCGTGCACCACGCCGAGGACGCGGCCGGCACCGCGGTCTACAAGGTCGAGCCCTATGTGATGGCGGCCGATGTCTATGGCGTTGCGCCGCATGTCGGGCGTGGCGGCTGGACCTGGTACACCGGGTCGGCCGGCTGGATGTATCGCCTGCTCAGCGAATCGCTGCTGGGCCTGCAGCGCCGCGGCGACACCTTGCGCATCGAGCCCTGCATCCCCGATGCCTGGCCCGGCTATCGGATGCAGCTGCGCCATGGCGCAGCGGTCTATCGCATCGAAGTCACGCGCAGCGACGCCGATGCGCCGCAGCTCACGCTCGACGGCGTGGTGCAGGCCGATCTGCAGATCGCCCTGCATACCGCGGATGCGGTACACGAGGTGGTGTTGCAGTGGCCGCGGCGCGCGGACAGTGGGGCCGGGTGATGGCGCTGCGCATCGAACTGGAAAGCGCGCTCGACGCACTGGCCGCCATGATTCCCGTCTGGCGCGAGAAGTTGCGTGAGCCGGACGCGTTCTGGCCACAGTTCGATGCGCTGTCGGCGCAGATCCTCGCCCGGGCAGGCGATACCCGCGAACGGGCCGCAGTGCGAGCGCGACTCGACGCGCTGCTGGCCGCGGCGGGTTGCGTGCGCCCCGCGCGGCGCTGAAGAAAAAGGGCGGCCATCAGGCCGCCCTCGTCGTGTCGTTTCGTCTTGTCTCAGAACCGGTAGTTCAGACCCAGCAGATACGTCCGGCCCCACTCGAGGTTCTCGAGCGGTCGGTCGCGCGTGCCGGCGTAGGTGCGGTAGGCCTCGTTGGTGATGTTGTTGGCCTGCAGCAGCAGGGTCAGGCCGTCGAGCGAGGAGCCGTCGCCGAAGCTGTAGCTGATCTGCGCATCGGTGATGTTCTCGCCGACGACGTAGCGCAGCGTGCGTGCACCGTCGAAGTTGCCGATCTCGCCGATGAAGTCGGAACGGCGGCGCTGGCTGACGCGCGCCTCGAAACCGTCGCGCTCGTAGTACGCCGTCAGGTTGTACACGCGCTTCGACAGACCCGGAAGATCGATCGGGCCGTCGCCCACGCTGCTCGCGCTTTCCGGATCGAAGATCTGGATGCTGCTGTCGTTGAAGCTGGCGCTGGCCACGACGCCGAAACCGCGCAACGACTCGGTCCACAGGTCGAACGGCAGCGAGGCGGTGAGTTCCAGGCCGCGCAACGTGCCGCCTTCGCCGTTCTGCGGCGCGGTGAAGTTGCCGATGGTCTGCACCGGCGGCGTACCCGGCCGCGGCACGTAGCTGGCGACGAAGTCGGAGAAGTCGTAGTCGTCGACCGTCTGCGTATAGATGTAGGTGCGCAGGTCCTTGTAGAAGAACGCCGCGGCCACGTAGGCGCGGTTGCCGAAATACTTCTCCCACGACACGTCGAACGCGTACGCGCGCCACGGATCCAAAAGCGGATTGCCGCCGCTGCCGCCAGGCCGTCCGGTGCCTTCGTCGACGCCGAACTCCAACGACGAGCGCAACTGGTCGACGCGCGGACGCGCCACCTGCTCGGCCAGACCCACGCGTACCGTGTGCTCGCTGGGCAGCTGGAAGGCGAGGTTCATGCTGGGCAGCACATCGGTGTAGGTCTTGCCCGCCTCGAACGGCCGCACGTTGCTGCCGGCCGGCTGGGTCGAATCGAAATAACGCGACGCCGACGACTGGTCGACCCGCTGGATCTGCACGCCGATATTGCCGGTGACCGTGGCCGCGCCCCACTCGGTGCTGAGATTGGCGCGCGCGAACGCACTGGTGATCTTTTCGCTGACCGTCCAGGCTTTGGGGATCAGGTAATCCAGATCCTCGGTCGGCTCGAAACTCATGTAGCGCGCGACGGCCGCGGGGACGTTCCAGGCCGGGACGTAGCCGACGCCGGCGAAGCCCAGATCGACAAGCCCGTACTGCAGGTCGCTGGCGATGGCGGTGTCGCCCTGTGCGCCGAGGTTGATATTGCCCTCGGGCTGGCGCTTCGACTTCTCGCGGTCGGTGTGGTTCAGGCCGAAATCGAAATCCGCCAGCCACGTGATCGAGCCGGGCGCGGGCAGGGTGAGGCCGATCCGCGCGGCCTTGAGCTCGTCCTCGACCTGCGGCGTCTTGCCATAGCCGGAGCCGTAGATCGTGTTGGTCAGAAACAGCTGGCTGGGATCGGAGTAGTCCAGGCCTGGGGCCAGCTGGGTAAAACCATTGCGGCGGATGTCGAGCGTGATCGTATCGAGCGATGGATTCGGCAGCCGCTGGGCGTTGTTCTCCAGGCTGATCTCCGAGCGCCTGGCCTTCGACCAGCTGACGTCGGTGAAAAGACGCGCGGACTCGAAATTGAACTCGTTGCTCCAGCCCACGGCCGAGATCCGGTCTTCGCGGAAGTTGTACATGCCGCGGACCAGCGGATAGACGCCGGTCAGCGTGCCGCCGGCGAAGCTGCCGTTCTCGCTGGTGCGCACGTTGCTGTAGACGCACTCAGGATTGCAGGGGAACGACCCGTTGTACTGCGTGTTGACCTCGAACTGGTTCGCGGTGTCTTCCTGCTCGGCGCGCGAGTGGAACAGGTCCAGCGTGCTGGTCCACGCGTTCGAGGGCCGGAACTGCAGCGTCGCCATGACGCCGTCGCGCTTGGTGTAGCCGGTGCGGCGCAGCGCCTTCATGCCATCGGTCGCCCAGGTGCCTTCGGCCAGGCCGGGCCGCGCGTCGGTCTTCCAGGGCTCGTAGAGGCCGACCTGGTTTTCCTGGATCGGCGTGTCGCTGTGCGAGTAGCCGATCGAGAAGCCGAAGCGGCGATCGGCGGACTGGCCGATCCAGCTGCCGCTGATGCGGTTGCCGTAGGGATCGGTCTTGGCCGCTTCGCCCAGCGAATTGCGCTGGTAGCGGCCGTTGAGCGTGATCACCGACTCGTTGAAGTTCAGTGGCCGCACCGTCTGCATGTCCAGCGTGCCCGACAGGCCCTGGCCGAACAGGCCGGCGTCAGGTGTCTTGTAGACGGTGACGCCGCTGACGAGTTCCGACGGGTACTGGTCGAACTCGACGCTGCGGTTGTCGCCGGTGCTGACCATCTCGCGGCCGTTGAGCAGCGTGGTGGCGAAGTCCGGCGACAGGCCGCGCACGCTGATCACCTGCGCGCGGCCGGCGACGCGCTGCGCGGAGACGCCCGGCAGGCGCGCAATCGATTCGGCGATGCTCACGTCGGGCAACTTGCCGATGTCTTCGGCCGAGATCGCCTCGACGATCGATGTCGCATCGCGCTTGACCGAGATCGCGCTTTCGATGCCGCGGCGGATGCCGGTGACCTTGACCGCGTCGAGCTCGGTGGCCTCGTCCGCGGCAGGTGGGTTCGACGGATTGGTGGTGGTCTGTGCGTGCGCGCCGGCGGCGAGCATCAGCAGCGCCGACGACAGTGCGGCACTGAGCAGGTTGCGATCGAGCTTCGACATCTCCCCTCCCAAGGGTGTCCAGCGGACAGCTGTGTGTCTTCGAGTTGTGCCGTCGTGGCGCGGCGCCGAAGGGCGGGGCTGGACGGGTCGCGGCCATGGTAATCACGCGGTTCCTGCCGCGGCGCGCGCTGCATACGTATTCATGGCGACGCCGTCGATCTGCTGTCGCGCAGGGGTGTGCAAGGCGACGCCGTGGCGCGTTCGCGCCGGGTGCAGCGGTCGCCCGGTACCCTTTTCCGCATGACAGGATTGCAGCTCAGACCCGCGGCGCTGATGCAGGCCGCGATCCGGCGTTGGGTGCTCAGCGTGTTCCCGCGCGGGCAGAGCATGATCGATTACGACACGCCGGCCGGTGACCCGGGCCAGTTCGGTCCGCAGACCGTGACCTGGCGCGTACATGCCGATTTCCCCGGCATGCTCGCGGGTGGGCTGGGCGCACTGCTGCTGCAGGCGCTGCATCCGCGCGCGCTGGCTGGTGTCTGGGACCATTCGGATTTCCGCGCCGATCTGGTCGGGCGGCTGCGTCGCACCACGGCTTTTGTCGCCGGCACCACCTATGCCGGGACCGCGGAAGCGCAGCGGTTGATCGACCGCGTCGCGGCCATCCATACCCATGTGCGCGGCGCAACCGCCGACGGCATGCCGTATGCCGCCGACGATCCCGATTTTCTGACCTGGGTGCATGTGTCCGAGGCCTACGCCTTCATGCAGGGATTTCGCGCGTATGCCGGCATGGCCTTGCCGCCGGGCGCCGAGGATCGCTACTACGACGAATCGCGTCGCGTCGCCGAGGCGCTCGGTGCACGCGAGGTGCCAGCGAGCGCTGCGGCGGTGTCCGCCTATTTCGACAGCGTGCGGCCCGAATTGCGCTTCGATGCACGATCGCGCGAGGTGCTCGATGTGCTGCGGCGTGTACGGCTTCCAGTCCCCGGCGCCACGCCATCGCGCGAGATCTTCCTCGGCGCCGGCGCTGCGCTGTTGCCGGGCTGGGCGAGCGCGATGCTGGGCACGACGCCGGCGCAGCGCATGCGTGACCGGACCTGTGCGCGCGTGCTGCGGACCGCCGCGCCGCTGTTCCGGGCCGCATTGCCGGACGGGATCGCGCCGCGCGCATGCCGGCGCCTGCAGGTGCCGAGCACGATCCTTCGCAGCTGGACGGGCGTGCAACTGCGCGAGGACGATGTCGCGCGCGGCTGAACCCGCTTCGCTCTATCGCGACGGCCTTCGTTCTCTTTCGCCTCGTTCAATCGAGCGCCGCGAACAACGCCGCATGTGCAGGTAGGCGCACCACCCCATCTTCGATGGTGCCGGCCACCAGACCATGACCGCCGCGTGCGCGCGCCGCGCCGAGATGTCTTGGCAATGGCCATGCCACGTCCGTTGCAGACAGGTTGAAGACCGCGAGCATCCGCGAACCGGCCTCGCCGCGCTCGAAGACCAGCAGCGGCTCGGGTGCATCGATGAATCGCTGCGCGCCGGCAATCAGCGCCGCGTGACCACGTCGCCAATGCAGGAAGCGCTGCGTACTGGCGAGCACCGACTGCGGATCCGCCTGCTGCACCGCCACGCTGCGCTGGCGATGCGCATCCGGAATCGGCAGCCATGGCGTGCCGCTGCTGAAGCCGGCATCGTCGGCATCGGTCCAGGGCATCGGCGTGCGGCAGCCGTCGCGTCCCTTGAAGTTCGGCCAGAAGGTGATGCCGTAGGGATCGCGCAATTGTTCGAACGGCACCTCGGCCTCGGGCAGGCCGAGCTCTTCGCCCTGGTACAGGCACACCGAGCCGCGCAGGCTGCAGACCAGGCCGACCATCTGCCGGGCGAAATCGGCGCTGGCCTCGGGCCCACCCCAGCGCGTGACCGCGCGCTGCACGTCGTGGTTGGAGATCGCCCAGCACGGCCAGCCGTCCATCGCGGCCTCCAGCGTCTCCACGGTGCCGCGGATGTAGCCTGCGCTGAAATCGTCGACCAGCAGCTCGAAGCTGTAGCCCATGTGCAGGCGACCGGGCCGGGTGTATTCGGCCGTCGTCGCCAGCGAATCCTCCGACGAGATTTCGCCGAGCGCGGCGACGTCGGTATAGCGGTCCATCAACGCCCGTAGCGCTTCGATGAATGCGATGTTCTCCGGCTGCGTGTTGTTGTAGTGGTGGTACTGGAACGCATAGGGATTGTCGGGCGAAAAACCACGGCCGATGCGCAGCGCTTCGGGCTTTGCCGGGTTGTCGCGCAGCTGCGCGTCGTGGAAGCAGAAATTGATCGAATCCAGGCGAAAGCCGTCGACGCCGCGGTCGAGCCAGAAGCGCACGTAATCGAGCGTCGCCTGCTGCACCTCCGGATTGTGGAAGTTGAGGTCGGGCTGGCTCGACAGAAAATTGTGCAGGTAGTACTGCCGGCGTCGCGGCTCCCACTTCCAGGCCGGACCGCCGAAGATCGAGAGCCAGTTGTTGGGTGGCGTGCCGTCGGGCTTCGCATCGGCCCACACGTACCAGTCGGCCTTGGCGTTGTCGCGCGATTCGCGGCTCTCGCGGAACCAGTCGTGGGCGTTCGAGGTGTGGCTGAAGACCTGGTCGATCATCACCTTCAGGCCGAGCGCATGCGCCTTGGCGAGCAGCGCATCGAAGTCGGCCAGGGTGCCGAACATCGGATCCACGTCGCACTGGTCAGCGATGTCGTAGCCGAAGTCCGCCATCGGCGAACGGAAGAACGGCGACACCCAGATCGCATCGACGCCGAGCGAAGCGACATGATCCAGCCGCGCGATGATGCCGGGCAGGTCGCCCACGCCATCGCCATCGCTGTCCATGAAGCTGCGCGGGTAGATCTGGTAGATCACCGCGCCGCGCCACCAGGGACTTTCGCTCATCGGAACTCTCGTCTCGCGCCGGACGGGGCGCGCAGCGAAAGTAGTGCATCGCACCTCGCCTGCGAAAGCACGCGGTGCCCCTGCCGGCAGTGAATACGTATGCAGGTCGCGGCGCGCGGCGAGACGCTCGCTACCATGCAGCCATGCACGCACCGGCGTTGGTGCGGGCAGCGGTCCTTGGGAGGGGAGTCGCAGCACATGCGCAACGCAAAACCGCAGCTGTCGTTCTGGCAGATCTGGAACATGTGTTTCGGCTTTCTGGGCATCCAGTTCGGATTCGCCCTGCAGAACGCCAATGTCAGTCGCATCTTTCAGACGCTCGGCGCGGACATGGAGCAGGTGCCCGGCCTGTGGATCGCCGCGCCCCTGACCGGCCTGCTGGTGCAGCCGGTGATCGGTTATTTCTCCGACCGCACGTGGACACGTCTCGGTCGTCGTCGTCCGTATTTCCTGTGGGGCGCGATCTTTTCCACGGGCGCGTTGCTGGTGATGCCGAATTCGCCGGAACTGTGGATCGCCGCCGGCACGCTGTGGGTGCTCGACGCGTCGCTCAACGTCTCGATGGAACCGTTCCGCGCCTTCGTCGGCGACCAACTGGCACCGAAGCAGCGGCCAAGCGGTTACGCAATGCAGAGCTTCTTCATTGGTGTGGGCTCAGTTGTCGCCAGTGCGCTGCCGTTCGTGCTGGCGAAGTTCGGCGTCGCCAATACCGCCGGCCCTGGCGAAGTGCCCGACACCGTGCGCTACGCGTTCTACTTCGGCGGCGCGGTGCTGCTGGGCGCGGTGCTGTGGACGGTGCTGCGCACGCGCGAGCATCCGCCCGAGGCGCTGGCCGCGTTCGATGATGCGCATCCGCCCGGCACGGTCGCGGGCGGCGATGTGCCCGTGCCTACAGCGATCGGCGGACTGCCCTGGCTGCTGGTCGGCGTCGCCGGCGTCTCGCTGGTCTGGGCGATGGGCTGGGACCGCATGCTGTACGTGCTGGCTGCATTGCCGCTGGCCTACGGGCTGCTACGGCAGATCGCGGCGCTGCGCGGTCGCGGCATGATCGCTGCGATCGCCGGCGACCTGCATGCGATGCCGACCACCATGCGTCAGCTCGCGGTCGTGCAGTTCTTCTCGTGGTTCGGCCTGTTCGCGATGTGGATCTACACCACCGCCGCCGTCGCGCAGACCCACTACGGCACCACCGATCCGCAATCGGCCGCCTACAACGAGGGTGCGAACTGGGTGGGTGTGCTGTTCGCCGCCTACAACGGCTTCGCCGCACTCGCGGCAGTCGCGATTCCGTGGATGGCGCGCGTGCTCGGTCTGCGCATGACCCATCTGGTGAACCTGTGGCTGGGCGGTGCGGGCCTGGTGTCGATCGCCTTCATCCGCGATCCGCAGTGGCTGCTGCTGTCGATGGCCGGCGTGGGCTTCGCCTGGGCCTCGATCCTGTCGCTGCCGTACGCGCTGCTGTCCGACAGCCTGCCCGCGCACAAGATGGGCGTGTACATGGGCATCTTCAATTTCTTCATCGTCATCCCGCAGCTGGTCGCGGTCAGCACGCTGGGCTTCCTGCTCGGCCACGTGTTCGGCGGCGCGCCGATGCGCGTGCTGATGCTCGGCGGCGCGAGCCTGGCGATTGCCGGATTGTTCGCACTGCGTGTGTCACGGCCGCTGTCGGAACAGATCACGCGATGACATCCACCACAGGAGTTTCTGCATGACCCGAACCTTGACCGTCGCCATTGCCGCGCTGCTGTGCGCGGGCTGCAGTTCCGCGGGCGGTGTCCGGGCGGGTCACGCAGCCGAAGAGGGCAGCGTGTACGGGACCCGCGAGCCCTTCGCCGCGCACGCGGTGTACTTCGTCGTGACCGATCGTTTCGTCAACGGCGACACATCGAACGACCAGCGCGAGCAGGGGGGGGCGCATCGCACCTTCGACATCCCGGTGCGCTGCCCGGATGGCATCGACGGCAACATCGGGTATCTCGGCGGCGACTTCCGCGGCGTGCTCGACAACGCCGGCTACATCCGCGACATGGGCTTCGGCGCGGTGTGGATCACGCCGATCGTCGACAACCCGGACGAGGCCTTCACCGGCGGCGATTCGGTCGAGTGCGGCAGCTCGCTGACCGATCGCGGCAAGACCGGTTACCACGGTTACTGGGGCACGAACTTCTACCGCGTCGACGAACACCTGCCGAGCGCCGACCTCGATTTCCGCGGCTTTACCGATGGCATGCGCGCCGCCGGGCTCAAGACCGTGCTCGACATCGTCGGCAACCATGGCGCGCCGTCGTGGACGATGCCGCAGGCGCAGCCCGGCTTCGGCCAGATCTTCGATGCCGAGGGACAGCTGATCGCCGATCACCAGAACCTGCCGCCGCAGCAGCTCGACCCCAAGGGCAATCCGCTGCACGCGTTCTACAACCCGACCGGGGTCGTCGATGCCAAGACCGGTTCGATCTTCGACGGCAATCTCGCCCAGCTGTCGGATTTCGACGCCGCCAATCCGGCCGTGTTCGACTACCTCGCCGGCGCCTATGAACAGTGGATCGGGCAGGGCGCCGACGCGTTCCGCATCGACACCATTGCCTGGATGCCGCACGCGTTCTGGAAGCGCTTCGCAGACCGCATTCGCGCGCAGAACCCCGGATTCTTCATGTTCGGCGAGGCCTTCGACTACAACGCCGACAAGATCGCCGAGCACACCTGGGCCGGCAATGGCGGCATGAGCGTGCTCGATTTCCCGATGAAGCAGGCGATGGACGAGGTCTTCGCCGGCGATGCGGGCTTCGAGCGCCTAGCGCCCGCGCTGCACCTTGAGCGCGGGCCCTACGCCAATCCCTACGATCTGGCGACGTTCTACGACAACCACGACATGCCGCGCATGGCGGCCAGCGATTCAGGTTTCATCGACGCCCACAACTGGCTGTTCACCGCGCGCGGCATCCCGGTCGTCTACTACGGCTCGGAAACCGGCTTCATGCGCGGTCGCGGCGAGCACGCCGGCAATCGCGCGTACTACGGACAGGCCCGTGTCGACGCGGGCGCGCAGAGTCCGATCCACGCTGCGCTGACCCGTATTGCGAACCTGCGCCGCGATACGCCCGCGCTGCAGCGCGGCCTGCAGCTGGTGCTCGAGCTCAACGGCGAACATGCCGCGTTCTACCGCGTGCTCGGCGATGGCGACGCGCGCCAGACCGCGCTGGTGCTGCTCAACAAGGGCGATGCACTGTGGCGGGCGACACTGACCGGCGACGAGATTTCGGCGGGGAGCTGGCGGGATGCGTTCGGTGCTGTTCCGGTCGCTGTCGATGCCGGGCTGCGCATCGATGTGCCTGCCCATGGGGTCCGCGTGCTGCTGCGCGATGACGTGGCGGTGCCTGACGCATTGCGCGCGCGGTTGCAGACGCTGATGGCCGGCCGGCATGGTGGTCCGGACGCGCGGTGATCGTGCTGCTGGTGCACTGAAGCGTTTTGCTATCCGGTAAGGCCTTCGCGCGCGAGCGCGCTCCTACAAGATCTGTCAGCCAACGACAGGCTCGCCCTTGTATCTGTAGGAGCGCGCTCGCGCGCGAGATGTTGCTTGCCCGGTAGTGCCTGTTCGCGCGCGAGCGCGCTCCTACAGGGGTTGTCTGCCCGTGGAATCGCGCACGACGAGCGACGTCGGCAGCCGCAGGCTCTCCGCCGGCTCGCCGACGACCAGCCGCATCAACGTATCGACCAGCAGCTCGCCGGCGGTCAGCGTGTCCTGCACCACGGTCGTCAGCGCCGGCGTCGTCATGCGCGCTGCGGGGATGTCGTCGAAGCCGGCGATGGCGAGGTCGCCCGGCATCCGCAGGCCGTGCTCGGCGAATGCGCGCATCGCGCCGATCGCGATCAGGTCGCTGGCCGCGAATACCGCATCGAACGGCTGCCCGCGCCGCAGCAGTTCGGTCGCCGCCGCATGGCCGGACTCTTCGGCACTCTCGGCATCGACCTGCAGCGCACGTTCCAATGGCAGTCCGCGTGCCTGCAATGCCGACTCGCAGCCGAGCCAGCGGTCGAGAAATTCCGGATAGCGGCTGGACGCATCGCCGAGAAATGCGATGCGGCGATGGCCCAGATCCGCCAAATGCGCGCCGACCAGCGCGCCGCCGCCTGCGTTGTCGCAGCCGATCGAGATGCCGGGCTGGTCGGGCAGCACCGCGCCCCAGCGCACGAACTGCGTGCCCTGTTCGACCAGCGTGCGCAGCTTGCCCTGGTAGGCGAGGTAGTCGCCGTAGCCGAGCAGGATCAGGCCGTCGGCCTTGTGGCTGTCGCCGTAGTCGGCATGCCAGTCGTTGGAAAGCTGCTGGAACGAGATGAGCAGATCCTGCCCATGGCGCGCGCAGGCGCGGGTGATCGAGCCGAGCATCGGCAGGAAGAACGGATTGATGTGCGACTGGTCGCTGGTCGGGTCCTCGAACAGCAGCAGCGCCAGCGTGCCCGATTGCTGGCGGCGCAGGTTCGAGGCGTTTTTGTCGACCTTGTAGTTGAGCTCGCTGGCGATCGCGAGAATGCGCTCGCGGGTTTCGCGATTGACCGACGGATGCCCGCGCAGCGCCCGCGACACCGTGGGCTGGGACACCCCGGCGATGTGGGCGATATCCAGGGAGGTCGGTTTGCCTTTGATCGTCATCGGGCCTGCGCGGGGCGGCGGGAACTCGATCGATGATGCCACGCGGCGGCTGGCCCCCTGTCGGCTGCAGCGCGTAACCTCGGGATCCGTAATCCGGCCGTCCATCGGGCGACTCCGGCGCGCCGGGCCCGCAGGCCGCGGTTCTCGGCTAGAATCGGCCGCTCCGCTCCATCAGGAACAGGTGGCCCGCGACCCCGCCGGCCGAGCGTGCGACATGAGCACTACCACCGCCCATTGCTGACCGTTCCGAGGCGTGCCACCAGGCGCCCTCGCGGCGCTTTTTTTGTGGCCGCCAAGCGGCCATGCGGATTTCTGGAGTGGGGGTGCGGATTGAACGTACCGAATTGCCGCCATTCCGGATCCCGAACCCCTCATTTCCAATCCCGGTTCTCGCCATGATCACGATCACGCTCCCCGACGGCAGCCGCCGCGAATTCGAACAGCCCGTTTCCGTCCTTGAGGTCGCCCAGTCGATCGGCCCGGGCCTGGCCAAGGCCACCGTCGCCGGCAAGGTCGATGGCCGCCAGGTCGACGTGTCCGACGTCATCGACCATGACGCCACGCTGCAGATCCTCACGCCGAAGGACGCCGAGGGCGTCGAGATCATCCGCCACTCCTGCGCCCACCTGGTCGGCCATGCGGTCAAGCAGCTGTACCCGGACGCGAAGATGGTCATCGGTCCGGTGATCGACGACGGCTTCTATTACGACATCTACAGCGAGCGCCCGTTCACGCCCGAGGACATGGCCGCGATCGAGACGCGCATGGCCGAGTTGATCGATACCGAGTACGACGTCATCAAGAAGATGACGCCGCGCGCCGAGGTCATCGAAACCTTCAAGGCCCGCGGCGAGGACTACAAGCTGCGTCTGATCGAGGACATGTCCGCCGACATCACTCAGATGGGCTTGTACCACCACCAGGAATACGTCGATATGTGCCGGGGCCCGCACGTGCCGAACACGCGTTTCCTCAAGGCGTTCAAGCTCACGCGCATCTCCGGCGCGTACTGGCGCGGCGATTCCAAGAACGAACAGCTGCAGCGCATCTACGGCACCGCGTGGGCGGATGCCAAGCAGCTCAAGGCCTATATCCAGCGCATCGAGGAAGCCGAGAAGCGCGACCACCGCCGCATCGGCAAGCAGCAGGAACTTTTCCACCTGCAGGAGGAAGCGCCGGGCCTGGTGTTCTGGCACCCGAAGGGCTGGGCGCTGTGGCAGGTCGTCGAGCAGCACATGCGCGGCGTCTACCGCGACAGCGGCTACGGCGAAGTGCGTTGCCCGCAGATCCTCGACGTGTCGCTGTGGCAGAAGTCCGGCCACTGGGACAACTACAAGGACAACATGTTCTTCACCGAGTCGGAGAAGCGCACGTACGCGGTCAAGCCGATGAACTGCCCGGGCCACGTGCAGATCTTCAATCAGGGCCTGCACAGCTACCGCGATCTGCCGATCCGCTACGGCGAGTTCGGCAGCTGCCATCGCAACGAGCCCTCGGGCGCGCTGCACGGCATCCTGCGCGTGCGCGGCTTCACCCAGGACGACGGCCATGTGTTCTGCACCGAATCGCAGATCGAATCCGAAGTCACCGCGTTCCATCAGCAGGCGCTGGCGGTGTATACGCACTTCGGTTTCGAGGACATCAACATCAAGATCGCGTTGCGTCCCGAGTCGCGTCTCGGCGATGACGCGACCTGGGACAAGGCCGAAGCCGCGCTGCGCAATGCGCTGTCGGCCTGCGGCGTCGCGTGGGAAGAACTCCCGGGCGAGGGCGCGTTCTACGGCCCGAAGATCGAGTACCACCTCAAGGACGCGATCGGCCGCACCTGGCAGCTCGGCACGATGCAGGTCGATTTCATGATGCCCGGGCGCCTAGGCGCCGAGTACGTGGACGAGCACAGCCAGAAGCAGGTGCCGGTGATGCTGCACCGCGCGATCGTCGGTTCGATGGAGCGTTTCATCGGCATCCTGATCGAACACCACGCCGGTGCATTCCCGGCCTGGCTGTCGCCGGTGCAGGCGGTGGTGATGAATATCACCGACGCCCAGGCGGATTTTGTCGAGGAAGTTCGGAAATCCCTTGCAAATCAAGGGGTCCGCATCGAGGCCGATTTGCGGAACGAGAAGATCGGCTATAAGATCCGCGAGCACACGCTGCAGCGGGTGCCGTATCTGATCGTGGTCGGGGACCGCGAGAAGGAAACCGGCGCCATTGCCGTTCGGACGCGCTCCGGGGAAGATCTGGGTACCATGCCGATCGACGACTTCGTTTCACGCCTTCGCGCCGAACACGCGGCAGCATGAGTCCTTCACCGGCGCGGGTCCATCATGGATCACGCCGGTCGCCCCGTTGGTTGACGAACCGGCGGTATGTTCCACATCGGAGATCGCAGTATTAGCACCCCTGACAACAAGCAGAATCGGCGCAACCAGGACATCCGCGTACCGCGGGTGCGCGTGATTGGTTCGGACGGAGAAATGCTCGGCATCCTGACGCGCGAAGAAGCGCTGAAGGCGGCTGAGGATGAAGCTCTGGATCTGGTGGAAATCCAGCCGAACGCGGATCCGCCGGTCTGCAAGATCATGGACTTCGGCAAGTTCAAGTTCGACCTGCAGAAGAAGGCGAACGAAGCCAAGAAGAAGACCAAGCAGCAGGAAATCAAGGAACTCAAGTTCCGGCCGGTCACCGATGAAGGCGACTACCAGATCAAGCTGCGCAAGATGCGCGGGTTCCTCGAGGACGGCGACAAGATCAAGGTCAACATCCGTTTCCGTGGCCGCGAGATGAGCCATCAGGAGCTGGGTCGCGAGATGGCATCGCGCATCGAGGCTGACCTGGGCGAAGACATCGTCATCGAATCGCGTCCGCGCCTTGAAGGCCGGCAGATGGTGATGATGATCGCGCCCAAGAAGAAGTAACCACGCGCTTTGCGCGTGGGCAGACCGTTCCTCTCGCCTGATGGGGGAGGGCGGATGAAGGGGCGCCGAAAGGCGCCTCTTTCAGTTTCAGGTCTTGGCGGCAAGCGAATCCAGCCTTCTGCTGTCGGACGGTGCTCGAAGTGCTCCATCGCTGGCTGGGGATGGGTGGCGCGGCGCTGCTTCGCCAAGCCGATGATTTGCAAGCGCAATCCCCGCGCGGCATAATGCGCGGCTCCCCGGTCCACTGGGGTGGCAGATTCATCCAGGACCCGCCTGGATTCCCTCGTGGGATCAAAGGCTTAAAACCGGCATGGGCAGGACGGAAAGCGTGGCGCCAGCCACCGCCCAGTCAGTACTCGTATCCCACAAGGACTCTCGCAATGCCCAAGATCAAGACGCACCGGGGCGCCGCCAAGCGGTTCCGGAAGACGGCGTCCGGCAAGTACAAGGCCGGCCACGCAAACCGTAGCCACATCCTCACGAAGAAGACGACCAAGCGGAAACGCGGTCTCCGGCAGACGAACATCATCTGCGCGTCAGACAGCGGTCGTCTCGATCGCATGCTTCCGTATCTCTGAGGACTGAACAATGGCACGAGTCAAACGTGGTGTGCAGGCACGCCGCCGTCACAAGAAGGTTCTCGGCCGCGCGAAGGGCTATTACAACGCCCGCCGCAAGGTCTTCCGCGTCGCCAAGCAGGCCGTCATCAAGGCCGGCCAGTACGCGTACATCGGTCGCAAGCTCAAGAAGCGCGATTTCCGCTCGCTGTGGATCACGCGTATCAACGCGGCCGCACGTCTGAACGGCATCAGCTACAGCCGCTTCATGAACGGTCTGCTCAAGGCCGGCATCACCCTGGATCGCAAGATCCTGGCTGACCTCGCGGTCAACGATGCAACCGGCTTTGCTGCGCTCGCCGAGAAGGCGAAGGGCGCGCTGGCGGCCTGAGGCCGTCGTCTCCACCGTAAAGCGGTACTGCCGCCGGATCCGTCCGGCGGTCACGTGGGGAAGGGCGCAAGTCCTTCCCCATTGTTGTTTGTGGCGCCGGACTTTCCGGGCGTGACATTCCCTATCAGTGACGGGCCAGCAGTGCGATGAGCGAAATCGACTCCCTTTCGAACCAGGCGCTTGCCGATATCGAGGCGGCCGCCACGCCGGAGGCGCTCGAAGCGCTGCGTGTCGGACTGCTCGGCAAGAGCGGCAGCATCACCGCGCAGCTCAAGGCGCTGGGCGCATTGCCGGGCGACCAGCGCAAGGCCGCCGGCGAGGCGATCAACCGCGCGCGCGATGTCATCGGTACCGCGCTGTCGACACGCAAGATCGCCCTCGACGACATCGCACTCGATGCGAAGCTGTCGTCGCAGACCATCGACGTGACCCTGCCGGGCCGCGACGGTGTGCGCGGCGGCGTGCATCCGATCAGCCGCACGCTCGAGCGCATCGCCGACATCTTCGGCCGCCTGGGTTACGAGCTCGCCGACGGTCCCGAGATCGAGGACGACTGGCACAACTTCGAAGCACTGAACTTCCCGCCGCACCATCCTGCGCGGGCGATGCACGACACGTTCTACTTCGGCGACGGCCGGCTGCTGCGCACGCACACCTCGGGTGTGCAGGTGCGCTACATGGGCGAGCACGCGCCGCCGCTGCGCATGATCGCCGCCGGCAAGGTCTACCGCTCCGACAGCGACCAGACCCATTCGCCGATGTTCCACCAGGTCGAAGGGTTGCTGGTCGACGAGCACGCGACGTTCGCCGACCTCAAGGGCACGCTGAGCGAGTTCGTGCGTGCGTTCTTCGAGCGCGATTTCGAAATGCGTTTCCGCCCCAGCTATTTCCCGTTCGTCGAACCCGGCGCCGAAGTCGACATCGCCTGGCAGCAGGCCGACGGCAGCACGCGCTGGCTTGAGGTGCTGGGCTGCGGCATGGTCCATCCGAACGTGCTGAAGGCCGTCGGCATCGATCCCGAGCGCTATACCGGCTTCGCCTTCGGCCTCGGCGTCGAGCGCTTTGCGATGCTGCGCTACGGCGTCGACGACCTGCGCGCGTTCTTCGACAACGACGTGCGCTTCCTGCGCCAGTTCGCCTGATCCGCGACGCGCCCGCCCCATTCCTGACAGACCGGCGCCATGCGCCGGGATGACGATTCGAAGAGATCGCCATGAAATTTTCCGAGAACTGGCTACGCCAGCACGTCAAGACCGATGCCAGTCGTGACCAGCTGGCGGCGACGCTGACCGCGATCGGACTCGAGGTCGAAGAGATCACGCCGCTGGGCGAGACGCTCGACGGCGTCGTCGTCGCGCGCATCGTCTCGGCCGAAAAGCATCCCGAAGCCGACCGCTTGCAGGTCTGCCAGGTCGATGCGGGCGGCCAGACGTTGCAGATCGTCTGCGGTGCGCCGAATGCGCGCCCGGGTCTTGTCGCACCACTGGCGACGATCGGCACCAAAGTCGGCACGCTGACGATCCAGGCCGCGCAGCTGCGCGGCGTCGATTCCAACGGCATGCTGTGCTCGGCCAGGGAACTCGGCATCGACGCCGACGCCTCCGGCCTGCTCGAACTGCCCGACGACGCGCCGATCGGTGCGCCGCTGGCCGAGTACCTCGGATTGCCCGACGCCACCATCGAACTCAAGCTCACGCCGAACCGCGCCGACTGCTTCGGCATCCGCGGCATCGCGTTCGACGTCGCCGCGGCCTGCGGCAGCGAAGTCGTCTCGCTCGATGCACCCGCGGTGCCGGCGACATCGGAGGCATCGCTGCAGGTCGTGCTCGACGCGGGCGCCGATGCGCCACGCTATCTCGGCCGTGTGATCGAAGGTATCGACGCGACGTGTCCGACGCCGTCGTGGATGGCCGAACGCCTGCGCCGCAGTGGCATCCGGCCGCTCAGCTTCCTCGTCGACGTCACCCAGTACGTGATGCTCGAGCTCGGCCAGCCGATGCATGCCTTCGACCGTGACCTACTCAAAGGCCCGGTCGGCGTGCGCCGTGCGCGCAAGGGTGAGACGCTCAAGCTGCTCGACGGGCGTGACGTGACGCTGGATGAGCAGTTCCTCGCGATCACCGATGCGGACCGCGTCGTCGCGCTGGCCGGCGTGATGGGCGGTTTCGACACGCGGGTGACCGACGGCACCCGTAACGTGTTCCTCGAGTCCGCGCATTTCGCGCCGGACGCGATCATCGGCCGCAGCCGCCGTCTCGGCCTGCACACCGATGCCGCGCACCGATTCGAGCGCGGCGTGGATCCGGAGCTGCCGCGCACCGCGATCGAATACGCGACGCGTCTGATTCTCGACGTCGCCGGCGGCGCGGCCGGTCCGGTGACTGCCGCGGAACTGGACGCGCATCTCGCGCAGCCGCGCACGATCGCGCTGCGTCGCGCGCGGCTGACGCGTGTGCTCGGCCTGACGGTCGAGGACGCGGAGATCGAACGCATCCTGCGCGCGCTTGGACTGGAGGTCGCCGCCGATGGCGAAGGCTGGCAGGTCACCGCGCCGACGCGCCGCTTCGATCTCGCGATCGAAGAAGATCTGATCGAAGAGGTGGTGCGCATCCACGGATACGACCGCGTGCCGACCACGCTGCCCGGTGGCGCGACGCGCATCGCCGCGCCCAGTGAAACCCGTGTGGCCGAGTCCGAGCTGCGCCGGCAGATGGTCGCGCGCGATTGCCTGGAGACGGTCAACTTCGCCTTCATCGATGCGTCGCTGCTCGCGACCTGGCAGGCGGATGCCGGTAGCGTGCCGCTTGCGAATCCGCTGAGCGCCGAACTCGGCGTCATGCGCACTGCGCTGTTGCCGGGACTGGTGTCCACGCTCGCGCGCAACCTTGCGCGCCAGCAGGAGCGCGTGCGCCTGTTCGAACTCGGCAAGGTGTTCGTGCAGGCGGACGCCGCCGGTGCCGCGCCCGTCGAGACCTTGCGCTTGGCCGCCGCGATTGCCGGCGATGCCGGCGCCGAGCAGTGGGGCGATGCAACGCGCCCGGTCGATTACTTCGATCTCAAAGGTGATCTGGAAGCGCTGGCCGCAGTCGCTGGCGCGCAGCTGACGTTCGCGCGTTCGACCGCGCCGCACGGCCATCCCGGCCGCTCGGCCGATGTGCTGCGTGACGGCGCGCGCGTCGGCTGGATCGGCGAACTGCATCCGCGGCTGCTGCGCACGCTCGACATCGACGTGCCGGTGGTGGCGTTCGAACTTGACGCCGCTGCGCTGCAGGCACGTCCGCTGCCGCGCGTGACCGGCTTGTCGAAGTTCCCGTCGGTGCGTCGCGATCTGGCAATCGTCGCGCCGGAGTCGGTCGACTGGGCCGCGCTGGAGACCACCGTGCGGGCAGCCGCAGGTCCGCTGCTGGCCGATGTGCGCCTGTTCGACCGTTATGCCGGTCAGGGGGTCGAAACCGGGTGCAGGAGTCTCGCCATGGGCTTGATTCTGCAGGAAAATTCGCGCACTCTGACCGATCGCGATGTCGATGCCGTCGTTGCGGATGTTGTGGCCGCGCTCGCGCGCGAACACGACGCCAAGATCCGGGGCTGAGGCCTCACAGGGGGATTGCTGCGTGGCACTGACGAAGGCGGACATGGCCGAGAAGCTCTACGAGGAAGTCGGCTTGAACAAGCGCGAGGCGAAGGAATTCGTCGATGCCTTCTTCGACGTGCTGCGCGATGCCTTGCAGCAAGGCCGTCAGGTCAAGCTGTCGGGTTTCGGCAACTTCGACCTGCGCCGCAAGAACGAGCGCCCCGGTCGCAATCCCAAGACCGGCGAGGAGATCCCGATCTCCGCGCGTACCGTGGTGACCTTCCGCCCGGGACAGAAGCTCAAGGAACGTGTCGAGGCCTATACCGGCTCGGTGGGCGCGGCCCATGCTTGACCCGGGCAGCAACCGCGAACTGCCGCCGATTCCGGCGAAGCGTTACTTCACCATCGGTGAGGTCAGCGAGCTGTGCGACGTCAAGCCGCATGTGCTGCGTTACTGGGAAACCGAGTTCCCGAGCCTCGAGCCGGTCAAGCGTCGCGGCAATCGGCGCTACTACCAGCGCCATGACGTGCTGATGGTGCGACAGATCCGCGGGTTGCTCTACGAACAGGGCTACACCATCGGCGGTGCGCGTCTGCGTCTGGAAGGTGAAGGCGCGAAGCAGGAATCGGCGCTCAGCAATCAGATCGTGCGCCAAGTGCGTATGGAGCTCGAGGACGTGCTGCAATTGCTGAAGCGCTGAGTGCGCCGCACAACATAGATGGGCGAAACGTCCGCCAGACGGTATAATTTCGAGATTCCGGGGTATAGCGCAGCCTGGTAGCGCACTTGTCTGGGGGACAAGTGGTCGTCGGTTCAAATCCGGCTACCCCGACCAATTTAAGGTTTGAAATCAGCGGCTTGCAGCTTCCACTGCAGGCCGCTTTTTCGTTGCAACCCTATCGCAACCCCAAAAAAGTCAGTCAGAGGAACGCGAGGCGCTGGCTGAAGGTGTTACGAGTACAAGCGAAGGGTCAGTTACGCAAAAAAGAAGGCCTCTACTGGAGGTGACCTCCTCCTTGACCTCCTCCCTGTAATTCGGACCAGCCAGAAGTAGAGGATTCGGCGACACTCCGCCCTAAGGAGGGCCAGTCGCCATGAAGAAGTCCAAGTTCACCGAAAAGCAGATCGCGTTCGCCCTGAAGCAGGCCGAGAGCGGCACGACCGTAGAGAGATCTGCCGCAAGATGGGCATCAGCCAGGCCACGTTCTACGCGTGGCGTAAGAAGTTCGGCGGGCTTGGCGTAGCCGAATTGCGTCGCCTCCGTCAGCTCGAGGAAGAGAATCGAAGGCTCAAGCAGTTGGTCGCGGATCTGAGCCTGGACAAGGTCATGCTGCAGGACGTCTTGTCAAAAAAGCTCTAAGGCCCACGCAGCGCAAGACGCTCGTGGGCCATTTAATCGACCGTTACCGCATCGGCGTGCGCCGAGCTTGCGCGGTGGTCAAGCAGAGCCGTTCGGCGTGGTACTACCAGCCCCGGGAGAACGATGACGCGCTGCTTCGCAGGATCGAGGAGATCGCCGCTGTGCGGGTCCGCTATGGCTTCTGGAGGATCTTCGTGCTGTTGCGTCGGGAAGGCTGGAAGGTCAACCACAAGCGCGTATACCGGTTGTACTGCCAGGCCGGGCTCAACCTGCGGCGCAAGCGGCCACGGCGCCGCAAGGCTGCGGCACATCGTCTTGAGCGCACCGTGCTGACGGCTCCCAACCAGGTCTGGAGCATGGACTTCGTCGCTGACGCCTTGTTCGACGGGCGTCGCTTCCGGGCCCTGACGGTCGTGGACAATTTCACGAAGGAGAGTCTGGCCATCGAGGTCGACCAGCAACTCAAGGGCGAGGACGTGGTGGCAGTGATGGAGCGGCTACGCCACCAGCGTGACCTGCCGCAGCGCATCCAGACCGACAACGGCAGCGAGTTCATCTCGATCGTGATGGATCGCTGGGCTTACGACCACGGCGTGACCATGGACTACTCCCGTCCCGGCAAGCCCACCGACAACCCGTTCATCGAATCATTCAACGGCAGCTTCAGAGACGAGTGCCTCAACACCCACTGGTTTCTGTCGTTGGGCGACGCTCGCCAGAAGATCGAGAGCTGGAGGGTCGATTACAATCATTTCCGGACCCACTCGTCGATCGGAGATGTCCCGCCGGCAGAATTCGCGGCTACTTTCATTCCCCAACCCAAGGCCGAATTTTCCAGTTCCGGCCGGGCCTAACGCGGGGAGGAGGTCACGGCCCAGACGCCGCCAACCGGACAGTGTGCTGTCAACGGGCAGGAGTCGATCGTTGAATAAAATTGGGGTCAGCGTGGAGTGCCCCGGGTTTCTCGGACAAGGAACCTAGGGCACATACCCTAGGCGATTGAACTGCTTTTCGTATTGATCAGGCGATTTGTAACCCAGC